>CAVUMA010000001.1:0-244237 GCA_963742465.1 uncultured Nitrospiraceae bacterium
TGCCACAACGGCAGGTGCACATTGAAGGTCGTTTGCAGTTTGCTGGCGTTCAGACGCGAGTTCAGGGGTCGCCTGGCTGGCAAAGGAAATGCGCTGGTTGGCACCGGGATAACATTTTCCGCAGCGACTTTGAGTTCGATTCCGGCTTGACGAGCCAAATTCAGGACAAAGCAGGCGTAGCCGTGCCATGAGATTTCACCTCCGGCAACCAGATGGTACAGGCCGGACAATTCCGGTTGCTGCAGGGCCGTGCGGATGGCGTGGGAGGTGACATCTGCCAGCAGGTCAGCACCGGTGGGGGCGCCGATCTGATCGTCGACGACGGTGAGACGCTCGCGTTCCTGGGCAAGGCGTAGCATCGTCCTGGCGAAGTTGCCGCCACGTGCCGCATACACCCAACTGGTGCGGAAGATCAGATGATGACAGCCTGAAGCTGCGGATGGCTTCCTCGCCTTCCAGCTTGGTCGAGCCGTATACACTCAAGGGTCCCGTGGAGTCGGTTTCCACCCAGGGCTTGCTGCCACTGCCATCAAATACATAGTCGGTGGAGTAATGGATCAGCCAGCTACCCAGCTTCCGCGCTTCCCGGGCGAGTATGCCTGGAGCCAGGGCATTGATGGTGCGGACTAGCTCCGGTTCGCTCTCGGCCTTGTCTACAGCGGTATAGGCAGCGGCATTGACGATCACATCCGGAGCGATTGCGCGCACGGTGTGGGCAATATCGTCCAGACGGGTGAAGTCGCCACACTGCTGCCGGCTATCAACGTCCAGCGCGATCAGCTCGCCCAAGGGCGCAAGGCTGCGCTGTAATTCCCAGCCTACCTGGCCACTTTTACCGAACAACAGAATTTGCATCAGCCGCGGCCTTGGTAATTTTTCTCAACCCATGTCCGGTATGCACCCGATTGCACATTGCTGACCCAGCTCTGGTTGTCCAGATACCACTGCACGGTTTTGCGTATGCCGGTTTCGAAAGTTTCAGCAGGTTTCCAGCCCAGTTCGTGTTCGATCTTGCCGGCATCGATAGCGTAGCGGCGATCATGGCCGGGGCGGTCGGCGACATAAGTGATGAGGGAGTGGTAAGTCGTAAGTGGGGAGTGGGGAGTAGGCAGTGGTAAAGACTCGCCCCCACTCCCCACTTCCCACTTTCTACTTTCTACTGCCCACTCACCACTCCCTGGATTCAAGGGGCGCAGTTCGTCGAGAATGTCGCACACCGTGTGGACGATTTCGATATTGGGTTTTTCATTGCAGCCGCCGATGTTGTAGACCTCGCCTACCCGGCCGGCTTCGAGCACCCGGCGGATGGCGCTGCAATGATCTTTTACATACAGCCAGTCGCGGATCTGTTGGCCGTCACCGTATATCGGCAACGGCTTGCCTGCGAGGGCATTAATGATCATCAGCGGGATGAGCTTCTCCGGAAAATGGTAGGGGCCGTAGTTGTTAGAGCAATTGGTGGTGAGCACCGGTAACCCATAGGTGTGGTGGTAGGCGCGCACCAGATGATCGCTTGCCGCTTTGCTGGCCGAGTACGGGCTGTTGGGCTCGTAGCGGCGGGTTTCGCTGAAAGCTGGTTCACCCTTGGCCAGGGAGCCATACACCTCGTCGGTCGAAACGTGAAGGAAACGGAAGCGCTGTTTTATCTCATTATTCAACCCGCTCCAGTAGCCGCGCACGGCTTCCAATAGCCGAAAGGTACCGATGATGTTGGTCTGGATGAAATCTTCCGGGCCGTGGATGGAACGGTCCACATGGCTTTCAGCGGCGAAGTTAATGATGGCGTGAGGTTTGTGTTCGTTGAGCAGACTGGCTACCAAGTTGGCATCGCCAATGTCACCACGTATGAACGTATGCCGTGTGTTGCCTTGCAGGCTGGCAAGGTTCTCTAGATTACCGGCATAGGTGAGCTTGTCGAGATTGATAATAGGATCGTCGCTCCGGCACAGCCAGTCCAGCACAAAATTTGAACCGATAAATCCGGCCCCTCCTGTTACTACAATCACTCCCTATCCCTCCTATCCCCGTGTTCTCCGTATTAATTGGATGCTGAAAACGTCCGCCAGCTTTGTTCTCGCGTCGCTCAGAGACTCAATGTTCGGCCTAGAGTACGATTCGCCTCTTCGCTCGCTGCGGCCGTGACGGGTCCCCTCAAGGAGATCTCTTCTCCAACACGACGAGTATGCGAAAGGCGAGATACCGGCTCAATGCGCCCAATAAACGTTCAACGGTTAGGATAGGACGCATCATCCAGGTCGGTATCAAAGAAGAACGCTCAAAACCGCCGCTGAGCGGATAGGCGAAAAATCCCAGTCGATGGTGCCGGAGTTTCTTCAAGGTTGGATACAACTCATGAAAACGCCGGCTCGATCGTTCGAACAGAATTGTCGAGATGGCCTGGTTCGCGTCAAATGGTTTTCGTCCCGGTTGCATAGGCCTTAGAGCAAGAGGATCCTGGTCGAAATTTACTGGTTCAGGATGCAGGAAACGATAGATAGGCCACGAGCTGACCGAGATGTAGGGGTCCATGATGATGACGCGGCCTCCAGGCTGCAGGACGCGAAGTGCCTCATCGAAGAAATACCGAACGTTCTCAAGATGGTGCAGGGCATCAAACAATACAATGTTCGCAAGGCTGCTCTTGGCAAATGGGAGCTGCTGGGCATCCACGACCGCGTCCAGCCACGGCAACTTGACGATATCTGTACAGACCACGGACGGCGCAAACTCCTTGAGATTCCCTGTCCCGCCACCGACTTCGAGTGTCCGCCCCGGCTGAAGCCACCCGGCAATTTCCTGATACCACTCTCTGTAGAGCAACCGAAGGACGGGTTTCTTCTGCCACACGAGCTGATGTCGCCGTAGGATTTCATCCGACATCACACGGCCTTCAGCCTGAAGAAACCATACAGGGTCATCTTCAGCAGGAGCCAGCCGTGCGTGAAACGGTGGATATTTGTGACTCCGTAGGTCCGCTCCTGATAGCGAATGGGCACTTCAAGAATCTTGAGATTGAGCTTGGAGGCCCCGAATAGCAGGTCGAAATCTCCGAATGGGTCAAACTCGCCGAAATACGATCGATTCGCTGCGATGCGTTCGTAGTCTCTTCGGAACAATACTTTCGTTCCGCATAGCGTGTCCTTGATCCGTTCGCCGAGCAACCAGGAAAACGCCATACTGAAAAACTTATTCCCCAATAGATTCAGATAGCGCATCGCTTCGTGTTCCATCGGATAGACCAACCGGCTCCCGTTGATGAACTCTCCCTTGCCGCTTGCAATCGCATCGTAGAACTTAGGGAGGTCTTCAGGAGGCACGGTGAGATCCGCGTCGAGAATCATGAGTATGTCTCCCGTGGCATGCGCAAAGCCTTTGCGGACGGCGTCACCCTTGCCCTTTCCGTCCTGCACGAGCAATGTGATGTCCTTCTCGGGGTATTGCGCAATCACCTGCCGGATCTCATCGGGGGTTCCATCAGTCGAATGACCATCGACAAAAATGACCTCTTGATGACCGCCAAAGGATGGAAGACGCGCCATTGCCGCTTCGATGTTTCCCTTCTCATTGCGGCAAGGGATCACGATGCTCACCGTCTGCAAGTTATCTGAAGGCGCAGTTCGCATTCGAGCCACCACATAGTGACAGAGGCACAGACGATTCAGCCCGGGCAGATGGGCTAATAGTCGATTTGCGATGGTCGAAAGGATTGGGATGCCCATGGGCATCAACAAGCGCCATTCCGCCTTCACGATTTCATAATCGGCCAGCCGGGTAAGATTCCTGATATCTGCAGGCGAAAGCCAGTTTTGCTCATCTTGAGGCATTTTCAGGCCCACCCGCTCCAACAGTCTTAAGAAGGGCTCCCACAAAAAGTTATAGTAGGCGATGACGACGCGGGTCGTGGGCGTGCAATAGCAGCGGAGCTGCTTCAGCGTGGCTTCGACGTCGAGCACATGCCCGACGAGATCGACGAGCAGGATGACATCGAACGTCTCATCGAGTGCCAGCGCTTCTCCATCTCCGACCAGAAACTCCAATTCCGGATGGCGCTTGGAGGCTTCCTTGACCATGGCCTCGCTCAGATCGATACCGAC
This sequence comes from uncultured Nitrospiraceae bacterium, assembly GCA_963742465.1. Taxonomy (GTDB): domain Bacteria; phylum Nitrospirota; class Nitrospiria; order Nitrospirales; family Nitrospiraceae; genus Palsa-1315. The sequence continues at coordinate 4,095 of CAVUMA010000001.1, forward strand.
TCCCCTCCGTGGCTTGAGCGCCGCGAGTTGATCGCCCAACCCACATCCAATTTCTAAAATGCTCAGGCCCTCTGGTATCAAGAACTGGAGATAGCGCCGCTGATCGTTGTAATAGTAGGACGCCCGCTGCTGCCAAGATTCTCGCTCCGATGCCAACCGGTCGAATCGTTCCCGAATGGCCTGCTTCTTGAGCATGGCTCTCTGACCGAGAGACGGTGACTGGGAAAGCTGCGGGGGCACAGCGAGGAGGTTCATCGTGACGAGACCACCCAGAATGGCCGGGCGAGACTGGCGGACTGTTTTGGCTGGTCTGTCTGGTTTGTTCTGATTCATCTGGTTACTCTAGTTCAACCAAACAAACCAAATAGAGCAATCAAAATCCCATTTATTCCCTCAACGGCCTTCGCACCATCTCTGTCTGCTCACCACTCTCAGGTCTTGACGAGCGGTCATCGGGCTAATCTAGAGGCAATGACTTTGGCGAATTCGCTGAAATCGCTCAGTGGTTCAGGGCGATCCGGGCAATCTCCAGTCGATTTCTTCATAGTGATGCACGGCGATGTTCCTATAGCTCACTGCGTTCTCATTACGCTGGCACTACGTCGTTCACATCAATCTCGACAGCCGCCGCTTGCTGAATCAGGCGAACACCCAGCACCAGGCGGTGGCGCTTTTCTTTGCGCAAGAGAATCCCGTGAACTCCTTGCAGCGGACCTCGGACCACTTCCACTTGCATGCCTTCGTGCAGATACGGATGAGAATCGTAGGGCAATACGCTGGTCATCAGGGTCCTGATCGCCGCAATCTCCTCGTCAGGGATCGGCTCCGGGCAATGGCTGGCCCCGACAATATCGACCACACCGATCGTCTTGAGCACCGGCAGCTTTTGCTCCGATCCATAGCGGACAAAGCAGTACCCTGAAAAGAGCGGGACTTCGATTTCCTTCTTTCGATCCTTCCATTGACTCAGACGCTTGACCGTCGGCAATAACGGCTCAATGCCCTGATTCGCAAGCTGGTCGCGCACGATCTTTTCATGACGCGACCGCGTCCGAAGAGCGTACCAACGAAGATTGTTTGTCTGGTTCATTTCGTTGATTTGGTTTGTTTGGTGCGAAGGTACTTGATGAGGCCAGAGATGATTCGACCTGACTTGTCGGCCTGTGCATAAATCGACTCAAATGCGTCCTTGGACAAATATCCTTGGTCCACCGCGATATACAGATGGCTTTTAACTTCGGCAGATGACGACATGGCAATGAACAGAAACTGCACGAACTCTTTGTTCGAGCGACGCACAAACCCTTCCGCAATATTAGCCATCACCGAGCCTGCGGCGCTCTGAATCTGACTACAGAGGCGCGCATCTCTTTTCCATGCAGAGTCCTGCTCGATGGCTTCATAGACTTGCCGTGTCAGCTGTCGAGCTTCTTTCCAACAATCGAGATCCTCAAAACGAGTTAATTTCATGGCAAAATTGGTTTATCTGGTCAATCTCGCTTATTTGGTTGGCCGGTTCTTTCAACCAGACAAACCAAACAAACTAGACAAACCTCTTCAACCAAACAAACCAGCCCTGCGGGCACAGCTCCGCCCTTTCACTTACAGATCCAAATCGCACACACCACACAAAATGTCGACCAGACGCGGAGGCGCCACGCCTTATCCGGGCAGGCCGAGTCTCAGTAGCTTTTCTCGTGGCACTCCCGACTGTACCAACCGTTCTTCACAGACTGCCGCATGCTCGAGATCAGTAATCAACACCCGGTCAAATTGCCAGCCAGCGATCCCCTCCAGCGAAGAAACCGGGCAAGAGAGGAACGAATCACGCGAGCTTCCATCAATGAATCCCACACAGTCGATATTCATCTCTCGAAGCGACAGATAGGCCAATTCGGCTAGCTCGCTCGTCCCGTAGATCACAACCCGCTGGCCATGAGAGCCGTTGAACGGCGACATCATCTCTTTTAGCCGAGTACGCATGTCACGGTAGTACGAGAGGGAGTACTGCATGTGGAGATAGGTCAAGCGTGACTTTTCCATGAAGCCCTGTGGCGTCAGGAGATACCTGATTCGATTGCGCGGGATGGTCGTGATCTTGATGTAGCCCTTGCGGGCCAGACGCTTGAGATAGAGATTGGTCAGGCCGAGCGCCACGCCAAGTTTGATGGCAAGGATACGCTGAGTGGCCCCGCCATCTCGATCGAGCTCGTTGAGGAGCAGAAGGTCTCGTTGACCTTGTAAATCCATGATTTATACGGATAAATTATGTAGCCGTTCACAACATGAACAGATAGACCTCTTCTGTCAAGCAAAAAATATGTCGCCTGGGTTTTATCGAGAGACCATGGTTCCTATGCGACAGGTGGGACTGAAACCGGACAAGGGAGACTTCACTATCAGCGATCTGAAGAGCCGTTTTAAGCTGTCCCACAGCCCTGCTTCCCAACGAGAAGAAGCCGCTGAGCGGCAGCACACACCTCGTCGACCGTAATTAACCTCATGCAATTCTCCTCGCCTCTTATACAGGTCGGATGAAAGCAACTGCGGCAATCGAGCTCCTTATAGAGCACCTCCAGAGGGCCACCACGAGGACCCCACTCACGTGGGTTCGACGGGCCAAACAACGCCACCACGGGAGCGCCGACTGCGGAAGCAATGTGCATCGCGCCGCTATCGCTTCCTACGAAGAGCGCTGACTTTTTGGCAATGGCCGCGAACTGTTTAATAGTTGTACGGCCCGCTGCGTTGATAGGACTACTCTTCGCCATCTGTCGAATCTGCTGGGCGAGATCGATATCTTGATCGCTGCCTCCGATCAACACCTGGCAACCATACTGGGAGGTGAGACGATCGGCCAGCTCCGCAAACCGTTCAGGGGGCCACGCTTTAAACCAGTATCGGGCGCCGGGTTGCGAGCATCACCATCGACTGCGATCGCTGAACGCCGAGTTGATCCAGCAGGTGATCCGCACTGTTCACCTCTTCCGGCGTCAGCCAAAGTTGAGGATATCTTTGAGCCGGCTTGGATGCCCAGGGGTTTAAGGGCCTCCAGATCCCGGTCAATCCGGTGCCGCACACCTGACACAGACTGGACGACCTGCGTGTAGTAGTGCCCGCGCCACCGTTGCTCGTCGTTGAATCCAATGCGAACCGGCGCTCCGCTGATCCAACTCAAAAACGCAGACCGGTCTCCATCCGTCAAATCGATCACCGTGTCGAATCGCCGACGACGCAGCCCGGCGATGAGCTGTGATTGTGCTGTCAGAGATCCTTTGTCGAGGACCATGATCTCGTCCAGGTCCGGGTTTCCGGACAACACGTCCTCCGTCCCGCGATTCACCATCATCGTGACCCGGACATCCGGTCGCGCAGCTTTGATGGCACGCACGGTCGGTGTCGCCAACAAGACGTCACCGATGTAGCGGAGTTTGATGATCAAAATGTTATGCATGCTCGTTCATCGTGAATCGTTGAACCGCAAAAACCAACCGGTTTACGTTCCTCAGTTGAACGCTTAACGATTGACGTTTAACGGTCATCGCGGCACAACTCTCCGTACAGCGCGACGGTCTTCGTCGCGGCCTGCTCCCAGGAGAACTGCTTGGCACGATCGAATCCTTTGACCTTCAAGGCGGCTCGAAGCGGCTCATCTTCAAGCGCACGGATCATCGCCTCTCCGAGCGCCCGCGCGTCTTGAGGATCTGCCAACACCGCCGCATCGCCGGCCACTTCCGCCAACGCGGTCGAATTGGACGTGAGCACCGGCGCCCCACAAGCCATCGCTTCCAACACAGGCATCCCAAACCCTTCGTACAACGAGGGGAAGACGAACAGATCGGTAGAAGAATACAACAGCTGCAGATCGTTCGTGGACAACCGTCCCGGGCAGAGCACCTTTTCCGTTAAGCTACGCCTTCGAGCCGTCTCCTCATAGTTCCCGAACGGATGGACAGGCGAGCCGACAAGAACCAACATTCTCGGCCCCAGTTTCTTCCGCACCATCTCCGCTGCTTCAAGAAATATCTGGTGATTCTTGCGCGGGTCTGCCCCTCCAATAAATAAGACATAATGCTCGGCCTTCAGACCAATCCGTTTCCGCAATTCCGCCATCGCCTGATCATCCCGACGTGGCACGAAATCCTCCGACACTCCGTTGGGAATGACCACGATGTGCTCACGCTTCAAGCCATACAGCTCCACGAGTTCTCTGGCCGAAAACTCGGACACCGTGATGGCCTTTCTGGCTCGTAGCGCGGTCTGTCTCGTCTTGAACGACGAGGGCCATTGGCCCAACATCTTCTTCGAGTACTCCGGATGGCGATCCAGCCAGAGATCGTGAATGGTCACGACTCCGCCATAGCGCCCGACGGTCTGCATTTTGAAGTTGGTCCCATGGTAGAGATCCAACCGATCGGACGAGCCTCGCTTCGCCATCCCCCATCGGCTCGAGTTCATCCACTGAAGCCGCTCAACGCCCGGCCACGCCTTCACAGAATCAGGCTGCTCAGCGCCCGGTTTGGCATAGGCCACAAAGTCGATTCCCTCTTGCTGTGCCAGCATCGTACGGAGCAGGTGGTAGCAGTGCCATCCCACCCCACCCATATCGCCCACCATCGGATTGGCATCAATGCCGATTCTCATCCTCTCCCCTTCTGGTTGCCAGTACCTCGCCATATAGCTGTTCCATCTGCGCAACGGACACGTCGAGACTAAATCGCTCTTGCGCACGCGCCCTCCCACAGATCCCCATCTGTTCTCGTCGGGCTCGGTCTTCCAGGAGCGAGACCACTGTGGTGGCCAATGATTCGACATCTCCTGGAGGAACAAGCAAGCCGGTTTCTCCTTGCGCCACGACTTCGGGAAGCCCCCCTGTCGTGGTCGCAACCACGGCTTTTCCCATCGCCATCGCTTCGACCACCGCAATCCCAAACCCCTCCATGAGTGCCGGATGCACATACAGATCGAGAGCAGCCAAGAACGGCTGAACCGGGTCCTGAAAACCAACAATATGCACGCGATCGGCAATCTTCAGCTCTTGCGCGAGCCGCTTCAATCGATCGGCATAGTCGTGATCGTCACTGCCTACGATCACGTAATGCACTGTGGGTACCGCACGGACGATAGCCGGAAGAGCCCGAAGCATGACCTCATAGCCTTTTCGTGGAAACAGGTTGGCAACAGTGCCCAATAAGACGGCCTCGTTCGGGAGCCCGATCATCTGACGAATTGCCTGGTCATTGTGAGTGAGTTGTCTCTCGGAAAGATCGATGCCGCTGTAGACAGTCCGGACCTTTTTCGCCGACACCCCGCCGGCAATCAGCGACTGTTCAATCTGCCGAGAGATCGCAATGACAGCCCCTACTCGATCAAGCTCATAGCGTCGCACCTTCGCCGGCTCGATTTCCTGTCTCACATGGGCCACGATCGGCACGGACTTAGCCACACAGCCTCGCGACCGCCCTCACAGTATGGGGCACCCACCAGATGTCGTTCACATGAATCAGTGGCTGGATCGAGTCGATTCACGAGAGCCTCCAGACGCCCGACCGCCGATCGGCGCTGAAAAACGGCGAGGGGTTTTCTCCAGGGGGGGAGGCTCAGCGCATGAGTGGGAACTGCGATCGCGTGGAGTTGCTCTCGGAACGGGCCCGTTCCGGGACAGACCACATGCGGCTCCCACTTCTGACGATCAAGGGTCTTCAGTAGCGCGATCAGATCACGTTCCGCGCCACCGATGGCTTCGATCCCATGCACGTACAGAATTCGCGTGCCCACTACTTGGCGTCCAGGTGAGAGGCGGCCTGCCTGGTTGCATCCCACAGCTTGGCATATTTCACAAAGGTGTACATGCTGGCGAATACACAGATAATGAGTCCGTGCACTCCATCGCGAAACCCCTGCCTTTTGAAATAATACTTCCAAAACGTAAACAGCGGACGCACTGTCAGATCCGTCCATCGAACTGTGTTCTTCGTTTTCCGCGCTCTCTTGCTGCCAGGGTCGTAAAGTTATTGAACTTCTTGAAGTGGTCTTCAATCGTCCGTTCCGTGTAATGATCAAGCGCATGGGTCAGGTATCCGTGCAGTCCCTCAAACAGAAACCGGTTGTGAGGCTCGCTGGCATCTAACCGACCGACGCCACGTCGGAACAATCTGAGCTGATAGTCCGGGTAGACCCCTCCCCATCGAATCCACTTCCATAATAATAATTCTTCCTCGGAAGCGAATAGGCCACCGGACCTGCTTGGCCGGAATCCTCTAGCACGCGTTGGATTTCTGCCCGAAGATCGTCACTGACTCGCTCATCGGCATCCAGAATAAACACCCAGTCTGATGTGGCACGGTCGATCGCAGAGTTTTTCTGTTCACCAAAACCATTCCACTTGCGCTGGAAGACATGCGGCGTAAACTCCCTGCAAATCTCAACGGTATTGTCGGTACTATAGGAATCGACTGCGATGATTTCATCCATCCACGCTACCGAGTCGAGAGCTTCGCGAATGTTCCTTTCTTCATTGAACACGACAATCGCGCAAGAAATCGTTTGATGCATATCGGTTCCTTCAGGCAAATCTAGAGTGCGGCACGATCATTCCCCATGCCTCAGCGAATCGGCTGACCGTCTCTCAGCAGAGACACTCGTCCGACCTTTCATGTTACCCGCGAAACCCGCGTCGTAGGACTTCGCGATAAAACTGAAGATTCAGCCAGCGATTACGGCGCGGTAGCCCAGCGCCGGGAAGATCGGAGACGATCCGCCATCACCGCTGGATGCGATCCACCGAATTCTTTCAACATGGCATAGTCCTCAAACTGAAAGGTCGACTGAGCGAGTTGTTTCACTTGGTCAGGAGGCAGACTGTCTCCGTGGTGTTTCTGAGCCTGTTCCTTTTTTTTTGCCAATAAGGTTTCTGGATCTTTCACCCACCCGTAGTGAAAGATATGTGCGCCGGAGTATGGGGATTCCTTCTTTGGAGCCGCTCTGGAGATACTGCTGCGTCGCCTTGAGATGGAACCCCACGGCATCGCCGCAGGACTCGACTTCACCGTTGTTTCGAATGATCCGCACGGCTTTGTGGTAGAACCAGGGATTCGTCGACCAATAGTCCGCGACAAAGTGCAGATACCGGAACAAAAGCCCTTTCACCTCGGGATTGCCGAGATAGCGGCGCATCGCTTCCTGGATGACCGGCAAATCGTCTTCGTGCACGACTTCGTCGGCTTGAATGTAGAACGCCCAGTCTCCGGTACAGTGTGACAACGCGATGTTGGTCTGTTGGGCATAGATCAGTCCGTCTTTTCGCAGAGTCTCGTCCCAGACCGATTCCACGATTTTGATCTTCGGGTCACCGATCGAGCGAATCAGCTCAAGCGTGCCGTCGTCGCACCGCCCGACGTTCACGATAAACTCATCGACCACCGGCAAAATGGAACGGATCGACTCCACGACGGGATAGTCGTACTTCACCACATTCCGCACGAATGTAAATCCGCTGACTTTCATATTCGCTCAGGCTGAGGTTGAGGCTAAGGATCTGGAGGTTTGAGGTCTGAGGTTTGATGCAAGGACATGGTCCACGGCTGCTCACCTACAACCTGAAACTTCCAACCTACCGGATCAACCTAGACCTCAAACTAGACGCTCTGTCCTTTGTGAGTTCCCAGAATTTCGCGTACTTCATGACGGTGTAATAGGCATAGAGTCCGGAAAGAATCAATCCGGGCATGCCGTCAAGGAAACCGGCCCGCTGCACATACATCTTGAGAAACGCGCCGAGCGGATGGGTAATCAGTTGGTGGGGAGAGAACCGCCGGCCCTGCTCCGCCATGCGACGGGCCATCAAATCCGAGTAGCGACCCTGCTTCGCGAGGTAGTGATCGATGTCCCGAAAGGGATACTGCAGCGCGGGACTCTTGAGAAACCCGACCGGCCCGTCACAGTCAAAACTTTCATGGACCAGTTCTTCGCGGTAACGAAACCGTCCCTTTCGAAACAACTGCGGCTGCCGATAATCGGGATACCAGCCGCAATGTTTAATCCACCGGCCTAAAAAATAGTTCTTTCTTGGAACAAAGTAGGCATCCGCTTCCGGTCCGCGGTCGAGCAGCAACCGAATCTCTTCCCGCAACTCGGGCGTCATCCTCTCATCGCTGTCCAGACTGAAGACCCACTCATGGGTCGTGAGTGCAACTGCCTGATTGCGTAGATCGCCGAATCCTTTGAAGTCGACTTGATAGACCTTCTCCGTGAACTCACGACTGATTGCGGCCGTCTGATCCGTACTGTGGGAATCCACGACGATCAACTCATCGCCCCAGCCTGCCACAGACTCAAGGCAGGCCCGCATATTGGGTTCGTCGTTGTAGGCAATGACGTAGACCGACAATTTAGACATGCACGACCTTGAGCGGAGCAGGCTGTTGGGTGACCTCCATTACTTGTCGTGCCACCGTGTCCACCGTCAGCCGGTCGAGACAGTCCCAATAGGGACAGGCCTCGTAAATACATTTTTCGCAAGTCGGCACATCAGGACGCAGGACGACTCCCTTGCCGAGCGGCTGCCAACGCGTCGGAAGATTGTTGCGCCGCGGATCGAACAGACTGACATTCGGAACCCCGCAGGCTGCGGCAATATGGGCCGGACCTGTGGCTCCGGAGACCACCGCATGACTCGCCGCAATCACGGCCATCAACTCGCGCACCGATAACTGCCCCATGAGATTCAGGACCGAGGCAGGAAGCGGCTGCGTCACTGTTCCTGTGCTGGTTGAACATGTCTGCTTCCGTCTGGCTTCCGGTCAGCACCACCCCCACGCCCTTTCGATGCAACTCATGCACGAGCGAATGATAGTGCTCAACGCGCCAGCGCCGGGCCGCAAACCCGCCAGGATGGAGCACCACCCTGGGTGTCGGCATGCCGCGCAACCGCTCTTGCCCCTTCGCTCGTTCTGCATCGGTCAGCACAAGACTCGGTGGAGATACGATGCCAGGCTGCAATCCAAGCCCCGCAAGCATGCCGACGTTATACGCGGTTTCATGCTTGGAAAAATCTTTCCGATGTTCATAGATCCGACGATTCGCCAACACACTATACCAGCGGTAGCCTGTCGCCACTCGAATCGGAACCCGCGCCAGGAACGCCGCCCACATCAAACGCTTGAACGGCTTGAGAAACACCACGGCATCGACGGCCCGGCGAAACAACGCCATCAGCTCGCGCAGGGATTCCCGGCCCGTGACCGTCCAGACCTCGTCGAGATCCGGATGGTGAGCCAAGAGCGGGGCTGCATACTCGCTGGACAAGAAGGTAATCCGCGCTTCCGGCAGGAGTCGGCGCAAGGCGGAGGCGACCGGCAGACACAAGAATTTCATCGCCAATCCCGTCAGGCCGGACTAGGAGGACATTCATTGGGGAACCATCCGAAGGGACCGCTGCGCTCGAACCGCCGCCAGTACTTGTTCGTGGCGACACCGTTCTCAAACACTCCAATGGCAGCGTATTGTGGCACGTCCGACTGAAACAGGGGCTGCAGGGTACCTTCCCCGTCAATACATCATGGCCCACCCCATAGGGACCGGTCCGAACCGCACTCGTCGGCCCGAACAGAGCCACCACCGCAGTACCAACCGCCGCCGCAATATGCATCGGGCCTGAATCGTTCGTAATCAGCAGCGACGCCCTGCTCAGGAGCGCCGGCAGCAACCCCACTGTCGTGGCTCCGGCCAGATCGATAGCAGGGGTCTTCATCATCGCGCTCACCGCAGCAACATCCGCTCGTTCGTCAGAGACCGCCGATCATCACCACCGCACCATATCCTTCTTGCTGCAGCCGATCTGCGACTTCGGCAAACGACGCAGCCGGCCACCGCTTGGTCGGCCACCTGGCAGAAACATTCATCGCCACCCAACTCGTTCCAGGCGTTACACCGGATCGGCTCAACAGGCGATCGACCTCCTCATGATCGGTTTGCGGGATGCGAAAACGGAACTCCGGCGCACCGGACTCCATCGCCCCCACAGCCTTGGCCACAAGCAGGTAGCGATCGACCGCGTGCATCTCCGATTGTGGAACCGGCACGCGCCTCGAATAGAACCAGGGACTCCCCTCTCGCCCATTGGCAAATCCCACAAGCAGAGGAGATCCGCTGAGCCACCCGATGGCGGCGCTCCGAAAGAGACCTTGAAGGTCCACGACGAGATCGAAGCGCTCTGCACGAAGAGGGGATACCTGAGAAAGCCACCCCTTGAGCGTCGATTCCACCGGCCAGACCCGATCTACCCCGTCGATCCGCTCGACGAGACCAGCCCATTCGCGCTTGACCAGCCAGGTCAGTCGAGCCTTGGGATAGGCCCGGCGAATTGCCGCACAAGTCGGCATCGCATGCACGATGTCGCCCAGTGAACTCGGCTTGATCAATAAGATGTGGCGATAGTCTGGCATGAGCGGGCTCAGGTGTTAGACTAGGCTGAAGGTTATGAATTATCTCATAAAGGATGCATCCTCGTTTTGTGTAATCTCGCATGCTTAACCTCTAATTGCCTTCAGCCTATCTACCTGTTACGTGTCTTCGCATCCTCCAGAATCCAGTCGACTGCCTCAGCCATAGACTTCGCCACGGCATCCGGCATGGCCTGTTCAGACCTTAAGCCTATCCAACGCCTGCGCGTCCACCAGCGCGGTCGTAATCAAAATAGCCTTGGCGCCCACCCTGTGTGCCAATTGTATGTCGCGCGCGTGATCACCGATCAAATAGGAACGACGGAGATCCAGTTGCAACTCCGACACAGCCCGCTCCACCATCCCGACATTCGGTTTGCGACAGCGGCAGCCATCGTCAGGATGGTGCGGGCAGAAATAGATCGCGTCGAGCGCCGCGTCCTCCTGTTCCAAAAGACCTTGCAGGCGGGCATGGATCGCTTCCAGATCCTTGAGGGTCACAATTCCACGGCCGACACCGGATTGGTTGGTTACGACGACTAATTTCGCACCGGCCCGCTTTCAATCGTGCCAGGGCCGGCCCGACCCCCGCCAACAACTTCAGATCAGCGGCAACTTTCAGATAACCCGGATCGTAGTTCAAGGTTCCATCTCGATCCAGAAACACGGTGACACCTTCCAGCAGGTTCATTTGGTTTATTTGGCTGATCTGGTTTGTTTGGTTCGAACGAGATAAACCAGATGAAGCAGACAAACTAGATGAACCAGAGAGACCAGCTACCTGATTCGTTGCCGCATCATAGACCTGATCCACCGTCACCCGCGTCATGCACCGATGGTCGATGGGACATTCACGCATCAGGCATGGAGCGCAATCGACCTGCTGCCGCACAATGGCATGAGCACTCCCAAAGGGCGATGTGGTGCGCCAATCGGTCGGCCCGAAGATCGCGACGACCGGCACCTGGAACGCGGAGGCGATGTGCATCGGACCTGTATCGTTTGTGAGGAGCGTGGCACAACGTTTCACCGCCGCCATTAATTCACGGATCGTCGTCGCCCCGGACAATACCAGAGATCGGGACGACAGACGCGCAGCAATCTCCTGACCCAAACGCTCTTCCCCCTTGGCTCCAAAAATCACCACGCTGACCTGTTGCCCACGAGATTCGCGAATCGTGCGGCACGAGTCGTTCCGTGACCTCGGCAAACCGTTCAGGCAACCAGCGCTTAGCCCCGCCATAGGTCGAACCGGGATTGATTCCGACGACGACATCCGTAGCGGTCAATCCACCCTGAGCAAATCGCCCAGCCATCGCCTGTTCCTCCTCGGGAAAGACGACGAGTTCCGGTGCGGTGGGATCGCCTGTGAGGCCCAGCGGCTTCAGCAGATCCCAATAATAATGGACTTGATGGACGAGCGCGCGGCGATCCGGCACAGCGACTGGATCGGACAACAGCAGACTTCGTCCGTCCGTCGCATACCCATAGCGCCGAGGCACACCGGCCAGGAACGTCAGGAAAGCCGCCTCGAACGCATTCTGAAACAAGACCGCCAGATCGAAACCTTGCCGCCGCAACTGCCCAGCCAGCGCCCACTTACCGGAGAGCCCCGCATGACGCCCCTTGGTGTCGTAGGTCAGCACACGCGTCAATGCCGGATGGCCCGTGAACAAATCAGCCACAGCCGGTTTCACCAACAGCGCGATCTGAGCGTCGGGGAACAGCCTCCGCAATCCACGGAGCGCAGGCTCGCACATCACCGCATCGCCAAGCCAGTTGGGTCCACGCACAAGAATTCTTTTGATGGCTTCTTTATCCACAGACCTCCGCACGAGATTCAGCCTTCAGCCTTCAGCCTTCAGCCTTCAGCCATCCCGAGCACCAACCGCTTGCAATCGATCTTCCCCGACTGTCACGTCCGTGGTCAGTCGGACTGCCCACCAGCTATCGGTGGGTTGGAGCAGCGCAGCCAACTTGCAGGCATCTTTCTCCGTCGTCACAACCAGCTCAGCCTGAAGCTCAGTCGCTCTGGCGCTCAGTCGCTCGACATCCTGACTCGTATAGGCATGGTGATCGGCATAGACCACTTCATCCAGAATCCTGATCCCTATTCGCTCGACGAGGGAGCGAAACGATCCGGCATGACCCACGCCGCTACAGAGCAGCGCTGTCTTTCCCTTGGACCAGGAAAGCGGCTGCGATGCTCCGGTCATCACCGACACGAGACTCTCCGGACGAAAGACCACCTGGATCGGGTCCGGCATCGTACCGAGCGTTGCCTGCAGCCTGCGGCAGACCTCTGTCACCTGAGCCGGCACGTCCGCTCTCGTGACCACGATCGCGGTCGCGCGCGCCGCCGCCTGCAGCGGCTCCCGAAGTCGACCGGCCGGCACCAGTGCCGCAAGTCCCTCCGCATCTGTGGCATCGACCAGCAAGAGATTCACGTCGCGATAGAGCCCCAGGTGCTGAAATCCATCGTCGAGTACCAGACAATCGATCGGAAATCGATTCAAGACCCAGTCGCCCGAGCTCATAGCGATCGGCGCCGACGGCCACGATCGCCTTGGGACAACGCTGCGCCATCAAGAATGGCTCATCGCCTGCCTCGTTCGGGCCAACCAGCAGGCGCTCGCCATTCGACACGAGCAGATACTGGATCCGTACTTGTCCGTCGATAGCCCCGGCTGAGAATCGCCACCCGTTTCCCCTGTGCCAGGAGCCATTCGACGAGCAAGATGACCACCGGCGTTTTTCCCGTCCCACCCAGCGTGAGATTCCCGACACTCAGCACGGGAACCGGTAATCTCCGCTGAGCGAACCAGCCCCAGTAGTACAGAAGCGCGCGCAGCCGCGCAACCACCCCATAAGGGATTGCGGCCCACATCAGCCACCATCTGACCTTTGTCCCAGGATTCAACACTGTTCGTAGCCACTCAGGTGTTCAGGCTGAAGGCTGAAGGCTGAAACGTTCAGTCTATCTGCCCTGAGTGATTACGATAAGCCGACTCAGATGCCGAAGTTGTGTGTGATCACGCATGATTGACCCCTAACAGCCTTCAGCCTATCTACCTGAGTAGGTACCGCTTTTCTCAGCCATGAGGGAAAGCGACTGGTCAGCGAGAGGAGACCCGCTGGCGCCTTGCTGCGGTGTCAACAGCCTATCGATGGCCTCCAGCGTCCGTTGCAAGGCTCCCTGATTCTGTTCGACCACCTGACGAGCCGATCGGCCCATCCGCTCCCGTTCCTCGTCATCGGAAAAGAGGGCCATGACTTGTTGCGTGAGGTCCTCTGCCTGGAGAATCCGACGGCCCCCTCCCGCTTGAATCAAGAGGTCTGCAATCTCCGCACAGTGGTCGGTGTAGGGACCGAACAACAACGGCTTAGACCACTGAGCCGGCTCCAGTAAATTATGTCCGCCAATCGGAACAAGTGTGCCTCCGACAAATGCCACCACCGCTTCCTTGTAGATCGCAGCCAATTCGCCCCGCGAATCGAGCACCACCACACGAGGGCCGACAGACCGCAACGCGCCGGCCTGCCCGATGGTGCTGCGTCGCTGCACGGCGAGCCCGCGCGCCCGAATCATCGCCTCCACCGATTCCGCTCGTTCAATGTGTCGAGGAGCTAACAGCAAGACCACTGAGGGACAGCGTGCCACGAGCGCCTGATAGCATTCCACGAGGATCTCTTCTTCACCCGGGTGGGTACTGCCTGCCACAAACAGCTGTTCCGTGTCCTGAAGCCCAAGATGAGCCCTGGTCGTCCTACTCTCCACGACGACCGGTATCGGCTGGTCGAACTTGATATTCCCTGTTCGCCTGACTCGCGAGGCCTCTGCTCCCAGCGCAACGATACGGTCGACGTCCCGGTCCGACTGCATCAGGCAGAGGCTGAGCGTCTGCAACATCGTCCGGTAGAAGGATCGCACGGGTGCCCACTGCTGCCGCGCAAAAGACCTGCTCGAGAGCCGGCCGTTCACGAGGACGGTCGGCACTCCGCGCCGACGCAGGTGCCACAAGAGATTCGGCCAGAGTTCGGTCTCGACGAACAGATAGAGGCGGGGTTGCAGTCGTTCGATGAAACGGGAGACGACCCAGGGAAAATCGAGCGGCGCATAACAGTGGTCTGCCACGCCGGCCAACCGATGTTCCACGGCTTCTCGTCCAGTCTCGGTCACAGTCGAGACCACCAGTCGGTACGCAGGGTGACGGCGATGCAGCTCGTTGACGAGTGGCGTCACCGCCACCACTTCACCCAGAGAGACGGCGTGGATCCAGATGACTGGCTGATCTGGTTTATTTGGTTGGTCTGGTTTATTTCGTTTCTTTGGTTCGAAAGAACCAAACAAACCAAATAAACGAGACAAACCAGATGAACCTTCCTCTAGTCCCAGTCGTTGAAGCAGCCCGGGGCGGCACCGTTGCTTGGCCAGCAGGACCGCCACGATGAGCGGAGAAACGACCAGCAATATAATGTTGTAGAAGAGACGCCACATGGCTTTGCACGTTAAACGTGAGACGTGAAAGGTGAAAGGTGAAACGAAGCCCCTAGACTCATTACGTTTAACGTTTCTACGTCTCACGTTTCACGGCCTCTTCCGCCTGATCCGTCAGTCGATTCAGGACCGTCTCAAGCTCCAGGCGTGCCGACTCCAACGCCTGTTCATCAGAATCTCGCGGAACCCAGATGGGGGCGCCCCACAGATAGAGGCCCCGAGACCATGGATACGGGACCATAAACCGATCCCAGCTCGCGAAGAGTTTTTTTTTGAGCAGCTAAAAGCCAACGGCACAATCGGAAGCCTGGTTGCCTTCGCCAACTGAACCACTCCGAGTTTCGCAACCTGGCAAGGCCCCTTGGGTCCATCGGGAGTCACCACAAGATCAGCACCAGATCGCCCAAGGCGGATCAATTCTCGTAAGGCAAGCGCCCCACCCCTGGTGCTCGATCCACGAACCGCCCGATGCCCGAATCGAGAGATGATGCGCGCGATGATCTCACCATCCTGATGCTGGCTGATCAACACGTTGGCCTCTGTCGTACGATAGTCTAATTCTAACGAGACCATGAGCTGCTGCGCGTGCCAAAACGCGAGGATGATATGCTGGCCCTGACGATACAACGCATCCACCTGCTCGTGGCCCTGCGAATCCATCCGCATCGACCGTCCCAGCCCTCGAATTACCGCAGCCCCGATCGGAGGGAGCACAGAGAGCTTCAGCCACTTCTCGACTCGCTTCATGGCATGGCTACGCATCGGGCACATCCTGGAACTGCATCGCATGGAGCCGCTGGTACTGTCCCCCGCGGCGAAGCAGTTCGTCATGCGTCCCCACTTCGACGATCGAGCCTCGGGCCATGACCATGATCCGATCGGCCTGTTGAATCGTAGACAACCGATGGGCAATGACGACGGTCGTTCGATTCTTCATCAAATTGGCGAGTGCCAGCTGGACGACCCGTTCGGACTCGGTGTCCAACGCCGACGTCGCTTCATCGAGAATGAGCAAGGGAGGGTCGCGTAAAATCGCGCGGGCAATGGCCAAGCGCTGCCGTTCCCCGCCGGAGAGCTTCACCCCTTTCTCTCCCACGATCGTCTGGTACCCTTCCGGAAGGCGCTCGACAAAATCATGGGCATAGGCCAATCGCGCCGCCTGAACAATGTCTTCGTCGGTCGCGTCCTCCCGTCCAAAGGCGATGTTGTTGCGAATGCTGTCGTCGAACAAGACCACATCTTGCGACACCATGCCGATCTGCGATCGGAGCGAGCGGAGGGTGTACGACTGAATATCGACCCCGTCGATGAGAATGCGGCCGGCTGTCGGCTCGTAAAAGCGCGGGATCAGATTGACCAGCGTCGTCTTTCCGCTGCCACTGCTGCCGACAAGGGCCACCATTTCTCCGGCGCGAATCGTCAGGTTGATGTCGTTGAGCGCCGGCACCGATTGGCTCTCATAATGAAACGTCACATCGTCGAACGTCACTGACTGCGCAATCCTCGACAACTCCAACCGGCCCTTCTCCGCATCCTGCTCGGTCTTGAGGTCCAAGACGGCGAAGACCCGTTCCGCCGCGGCCAGCGCCTGTTGAATCTGATTATTGGAACCGGACAGTTTACGAATCGGCGTATAGGCCATGAACATCGCCGTCAGAAATGAGAAAAACTCTCCCGGCGTCATCGAGCCGTTGATCACGAGAAATCCGCCATACCAAATAATCGCCGCGACCCCCACGACACCGATCACTTCCATATGCGACGACCCGAGGGAGGAGACCTGAATCGCCTTCATCGTCGTGCTGAGGAACGAGCGGTTACTCTGTTGAAATCGCGCCGCCTCCGACTCTTCACGTCCATAGGCCTTCACCATGCGAATGCCGGATAACGTTTCCTGAAGTGTGGAGGCCATATCCCCCATCCGCTCCTGGCCGCTTGCCGCCAGCGCCCGCAACCGCTTCCCCATCCGCACCATCGTGAACACGGCCAAGGGAATGACGATCACCGAGAGACCGCCCAGCCGCCAATTCTGATAGAAGATCACGCCCATCATGGCCAGGAACGTGAGTCCCTGTTGAAAAATATCTTTCAACACTCCCGCCACCGCGTTGGCCATCAACGTGACGTCGTTCACCACACGGGACACCAACCGCCCCGACGTATTCACATCGTGATAGGGAACGGGCAGCCGAATGAGTTTCCCGAACAACTCCTGTCGAATGTCGGTGATCACCTGATTCCCGACGTAGTTCATGAGATAGTTTTGCCCGTAGTTGAAGACGCTCTTGAGCACCGCCACGGCGAAGAGCGCGAGCGGGAGGACGAGCAGGAGGCTTTCGTTCTTGTTGATGAAAATCTCGTCGAGGACCGGCTTGACGAGCCAGGCATAGGCGCCGGAGAAGGCCGCCACCAACCCCGAACAGGCGAACGCCGCACCCAACCGAACCCGATAGGGCTTCAGATAGCGGACCAATCGTATCAGGCGATCTAGATTCGACATTCAGACAATACCACCTGCGCAGCCCGGCGGGATGCGCCAGGTTCTCCCAACGATTGCCGAACCTGTCGCAGCCCTTCTTTCATGTCATTATACGCCGACGGATCGCGCAAGAGGTGCAAGACTTCCTGACACAGCCGCTCCTCCGTCGCCTCATCCTGAATCAGTTCCGGCACGATCGACCGGCCGGCCACTAAATTCACGAGCCCGATCCATTTCACATTGATCAGCCAACGCGCCAGCCGATACGTCACCGGCGACGTCTTGTACAGCAACACCATGGGGGTTCCCACCACCGCCGCCTGCAAGGTCGCGGTCCCCGACGCAATGAACAACACATCGGACAGGGCCATTACCTCACTGGCTTGCTCGTGCACCACTCGGACCGGCACAGGGCTGTGCTGCAGCAGGGTCTGGATCAGATTATCGTCAATTGAGGAGGCTTGCGCCAGGATAAACTGCGTTCCCGGTTCGGCCACGACCAGTTGAGCAGCCGCCTTGAGGAGCACCGGCAGGAGCATTTCGACTTCGCTCTTTCGACTCCCCGGCAACAATCCGACCACTCGGGCGGACTCGCTCCAACCCGAACTCTCCACGAAGCTGCCGCACGATCATACTGCGGCGCCACCGAATCAAGCAGTGGGTGGCCGACAAACGTGCACCGAACTCCTGCCCGGTGATAGAGTTCCGGCTCGAATGGGAGGATGACGACGACATGATCGACCCGGCGCTCAATCAACTTCATGCGCCCCGGCCGCCAGGCCCACACTTGTGGGGCAATGTAGTAGAGCACACGCCGACCGGCGGCCTTGGCAACCCGGGCGAAATGAAGGTTCAGCCCTGGATTATCGATCAGCACGACAAGATCCCAGGCCTCTGCCTTCAGTACCCGCCGGATAGCGCGCACGCGCTGGACCACGCCTCGGATAGCGGATAGCCCGATCAAGCCCATTACGTCCAGCTGCGGGACACCCGATACAAGGCTCACACCCGCTGCGCGCATCGCAGACCCACCAATGCCGACCAGCTGGGCCGTCGGGTCAAGCGCCATGATCGCTTTGGCTAAATGAGCCCCGTGGAGATCACCCGAGGCTTCGCCTGTTACGATAAGAATCCTCATGGTTTCGGGGACGGGGTTCGGGGATAGCGGGATAAGGGGGTAGAGGGTCTGCGACTTCTATCCCGTTACCCAGGCTACCCGCTATCCCTTTATACCCACGCTACACCCTTCTTCAATGCGAGCTGCAAAGGTTGCAATGGCCTGAAGGACCTGATGCGCTACATCCACTGCCGCCGCGCCATCCTCACCCGACACCACCGGCCTCGAGCCAGTGCCGACGGCGTGAAGAAATGATTCAAGTTGTAGCTTCAAGGGTTCTTCGTCTCCACCCTGTAACTGCTCGACCTCGACGGTCGGCCGATCCCCTGCCTTAGCGTGGCGTCGGGAAATCATGCCTAGGCGAGTCTGGAAATCGATCGATACGTAGCTGTCTCGCTGAAAGAGGCGCAGCCGGCGCATCTTATTCGTCGACACGCGGCTGGAGGTCAGGTTGGCCACGCAACCGCTCCGGAATTGAATGCGGGCGTTGGCAATATCGATCGAGGAGGACAACACCGCCACCCCCGCAGCACGCACCTCTTCAACAGGACCGGGATTCAACGATAGCACGAGGTCCAGGTCGTGAATCATCAGGTCCAACACCACGTCCACGTCCGTCCCCCGTTCACTGAAACTGCTGAGACGGTGACATTCGATGAACACAGGTTGCCCGATATGGGGACGCATCAACCCCATCACCGGATTGAACCGTTCACTGTGACCCACCTGTAAACAACAGCCCCTCAGCTTGGCCAGCTGCACCAACTCCTGCGCCTCTCCAGGCATGACGGCAATCGGCTTTTCGACCAAGACATGCTTGCCCGCCTGCAGACAGGCTTTTGCAACGGCATAGTGGACTGACGTGGGCACCGCCACACTGACGACGTCGACGTGCGGCAGCAATTCATCAACCGTGCGAAAGACGCGCGCCCCATGCCGGTCTGCGACCATCTGCGCACGCTCACCCGACTGATCCGCCACACCAATGAGCTGCGCACCGGGTAAGGAGGCATAGAGGCGCGCATGGTGCTGACCGAGATGTCCGACGCCGATAACGCCTGCCCTAATCGGTGTCATGTGCAAGGCTCATTTCTTGCTCGGTTCGAGTTTCGCAATCCCGACAATGGCAATGCGGGCAGACTTAGCCTTCTCCAACATGATCTCTCGATCCAACAGGATGGTCCGACCAGCCTCGATCGCCAACACAGAGGCCTTGACCGAGGCCATCACCTCGATGGTTCGAGGTCCCACCGCCGGGAGATCGAACCGCATGTCCTGCTGCGGCTTCGATCGCTTGACCACTACCGCACCCTCCTTGGCTAAATCGCCGCCGCGCTTGATAGCTCCATCGGTACCCTCGACCGCCTCAACGGCCACGACCACACGATCTTTGATCACCACGCACTGCCCGATATCGAGACGTCCGATGTCATGCGCCACTTCCCACCCGTAACGAATGTCCTCCCACTCTTTTTCCGATGGGGCCCGCGCGGTCAATGTCCCTTCTTCCACGAGAATCCCCTCAAGTCCGAAGGTCGACTCACAGATGGCAATTCCTTCTCGCTCAAGCTCCTTCGCAAATTCGCGCAGAATGTCGTCGTCTTTCCAGAGCGCCAACCGCGTCGCCATCGCCAACGTGCGAAAATCCGGCCGCACGGTGGTAAAGACATGGGTCTTCTTGATCCCGCCCAACATCACAGCCTGGTGGACCTTGTCTTCCTTGAACGCCTTGATCAGCTTGCTGAGCTGACCGATCTTGATCCAATGGATCCGATCCACATGGCCGGCCAACTCCGGTTCCGTCTCGCCTTCATGCGCCACAGCCGACACGTGATAGCCGAGCTTCCTGGCGTTGTCCGCGAAGATGATCGGGAATCGACCGTTGCCGGCAATGAGCCCAATCCGCTCACCATGAGTGACCTGAGGTAGTGATGCCACGGTGCTTACTCCTCATCCTCTTGGTCTTTGCCGACCGACCGGCAGATGCCCCGCTTCGTCCCCTCCAGAAACTTCAGAACCGTCATGACATCGGGTTGGTCTCCGAACTCGACCTTGGCAAGCTTGGCTGCTTCAGCGGTGCGATGGCCCGATCGGAAGAGCATGTCGTAGGCCCGTTTCAGTACCGAAATCCGGTCGGTCGAAAATCCCTGCCTGCGCAACCCCACCGAGTTGAGTCCATACATCCTCGCGCGATAGCCACCCGCCGCCCGCATGAACGGCGGAAGGTCCTGCCCGATGGCGCAACAGCCGCCAACCATGGAGTACGACCCAACCCGCACATGTTGATGGATACCGGTCAGCCCGCCGATGATGGCATGGTCGCCGATGGTGATGTGGCCGGCTAAACTGGCGGCATTGGCCAGAATGAGATGGTTGCCGAGCCGGCAATCATGCGCCACGTGAACATAGGCCATCAGAAGGTTCTTTGATTCGAGCGATGTCACCCCACCGCCTTGTACCGTCGCGCGGTTGACCGTGACATACTCGCGAAGGATATTGTCATGGCCGATGATGACCTTGGTCGGTTCCCCCTTATATCCGAGGTGCTGAGGCGGTCCGCCGATCGAGACAAAGGGATACAACTCATTCCGCTCGCCAATCTCCGTCCATCCATCGACCGTCACATGAGACAACAATCTGGTCCCCGTTCCGATCGTGACATGCTCACCGATCAAACAGAACGGCCCGACCTCCACGTCATCGGCAAGACTCGCCTTGGGATGAACAATCGCTGTTGAATGAATCTGCAGACACACCTCCAGTAATGACGGAATCCGTGAATCGTTATTCGTGAAACGTCAATGTGAGTGCTGTCCCATCATTACTTTCCGTTTCACGCTTCACGTTTCACGGCTTTCTCCTCGGTCACCATCGCGGTCACTTCGGCTTCACAGACGAGCTCCTCCTCGACAAAAGCCTTACCCTGCATTTTCCAGAACGGCGCCCGCTTCTTGACCACGTCGACCTCAAACCGCAACCGATCACCGGGCACAACCGGTTTTCGAAACCTCGCGCCATCGATACCGGTCAGATACACCACCGGACGCGTCGCGTGCCCCAGCGACTTCAGCGCCAGAATCGCACCAACTTGGGACATGGCTTCGAGAATCAACACCCCCGGCATGACCGGGCGTCCGGGGAAATGCCCTTGAAAGAAGGGTTCATTACTTGTCACATTCTTGATTCCCACGATCCGCCGGTCGGGGTCCAGCTCCTGCACGCGATCGACCAGAAGAAAGGGATACCGGTGAGGCAAAAGGGACTGAATTTCAGCTTGTTCCATCACAGACATCGGCGGAACCTCCTCATAGGCAAGACTTCAAATGATCCTTCCAACCTTGCTCCCTTCTCTTCTCTCAGGGGGCGGCTGGTTTGGCCCCCTACTTCGCACGTCGAACGACCACCGTTTCATCGTGGGGCATGCTTCACTGCGCGCGTCAACGAGCATTCAGGCGCGTTCGCGAGCCAGAAGCACGCCCTCCCGCTCTACTTATTCTGTCGATCGAACTCCTTCACCACCTGATCGGTCAAGTCCAACGCAGGCTGATGATAGAGCACGATCTTGATTGCCGCCTCACTCCCCTTGTCGATGACCGCAACACACCCGTTCTTTTCCCCCACGGCTTGCGCGGCCGCTTGAACCTTCTTCGAGTACTCCACTACCATTTCACGTTGCTTCTGTTGAATCTCGCGATTGAAGTCGGCCAGGCGGCGTTGATAGGCCTCCATCTTGGCCTGGAACTGACCTTGCTTCTCTTGCTTCGCACTGTCGGTCAACTTCCCGTCTTGAATTGCCTGTTGCAAATCCTTCAGTTCTTGATCGTCGGCATTGATAATCTTTTGCCTGGTCATGGAGTATGCCTTGAGCTCTTCCATAGCCCGCTTGCCGGCCTTCGACTGCTCAATCACCACTTGTTGGTTCATCACCCCAACCTTGAAGGTTTCATCCGACAACGCCGGCGACACCATCGCCAGCCACAATGCCACTGCACCGATCAGGCTTAGTCACTCTTATTCGTTCCATCGAATCCTCCTCTGCTCCTCAATATCTGACCCATGCGAGACGGGCAAGACGAGCGGGAAAAGCGCGACTTGAAGTTCGAAATTCCGGATACTTCATCCTTCAATCCACCTCACCCGTCCCGCTATTCTCGCGGGTCTCGCTCCTCGCGCCGGTTACGGATATTCACGATTAAATTCATCGATGACCTGACCAGTAATATCGAGCCCCTCATCGCTATATAAAGTGGGGCCGCCTTTCTGCTTGTCTATGACCACCTGTAATCCGAGGCGCTTCGACACTTTTCCCACGATGAGTCCCACCTTCTCACGGAACCCTTCGAGCACGTCTTTTTGCTTTTCCTGAACCTCCCGGTTCATCTCGCCCGCCTTCTGCTGATACTCCGCCACCCGACGTCGGAATTGCTCTTCGCGCTCCCGCTTCGCAACCGCGCTCAACACACTGGCCTGCCTCCCAAAATCTTCTTCCATACGACGGAGCTCTTTCTCATCCATCTCGATCAGCGCCTGGCGATTCTTGGAAAATACGCTCAAGGAATCCTTGGCCTTCTTGCCGGCGATCGTCTCGTTGAGGACACGGGCTGGATCGACGACTCCCACCTTCCCTTCAAATTTGACCCCACCGGCAGCACAGCCGGAGACAGCGAGGAGCGCCATCAACAGACCTCCTGTGCAGACCATCTTCCGCATGACGATATCAATCTGGATCACGCCGTTACCTCTCACTCTTGGTCATAGACTTGCCCCGTTAGAATATAGAACCGATGGTAAACTCGAACACTCCTTTGCGTTCGTTTGGGTTGGGATCCAGATTAATCCCGTACGCGGCGCGGAGTGGGCCAAAGGGTGAGACCCATCGCCCCTCAAAACCGGCCGCTGACCGCAAGGGGAACGAGACGCTATCACCGGCGAATCCTTTCCCATAGTCGAAAAAAATCACGCCGTTGAGTTTTGCCTCAGCAGAGATCGTGAAAATATAATCAAAGTTGAAGATCAGCTCACTTGCCGCGCCTAGGAGCGTGTTATTTTCCGTCACTGGTCCCGCCTTGCCGAAGACAAACCCGCGCATGGTATTAATGCCTCCAACGAAGTAGAGTTCGGTAAGAGGAACCGGTTCATGGTGGCTCCCGGTATTGAGGCCCTGTACAACACCGTAGCGCGCACGGACCGAGAGCCGCGT
Organism: uncultured Nitrospiraceae bacterium; assembly: GCA_963742465.1. Classification (GTDB taxonomy): domain Bacteria; phylum Nitrospirota; class Nitrospiria; order Nitrospirales; family Nitrospiraceae; genus Palsa-1315. The sequence continues at coordinate 27,831 of CAVUMA010000001.1, forward strand.
ATCCCAAGGGAGCGGGGTATACTTCATGACATCGAAGGTGTATTTAAAGAAATCGTTGCTCCCTCCCAGGTACGGCGTGCCGACACCAATAGCGACTGAGGTTCGCCAACCGGTGCGGGGATCCATATTGAAGTCTCTCGTGTCACGCGTCAGCGAGGCCCGAAACCCCGTGGTCGACTGATGCCCGATTTGATTACGGATGATGTCCGGCGCCGTGGACGACGGCTTGCTGTATTTGATATCCTCTGCAACCGGGCTGATCGTCCCCGATACATACTCGGAGAACCACCGGCCGAAGGTCACGCTGCCCCCGGTTTTTCTCTCGTAGTAGGTGAAATAATTCGTCGCGCTCTTAAAGACGTCCACCTGCATCGACGTCAAGGAGTCGTTCAAATAGGGGTTACGAAACGTGACCAACCCTAATGTCCGCTGCTGTCCCAACTGACCGCGGATTCGTCCCATCCAACCATTCCCACCGATGTTTCCTTCCGTAATATCGGCGATCGCGACCAACTGGTCCAACGTGCTGAATCCTCCGCCGATACTGAACTGACCGGTCGGCTTTTCTTTCACGCGGACATTCAGATCGACCTTATCCGGGCCTACCTGTGCAGGAAGAATTTCCACCGTCTCGAAAAAGTTCAAGTTATTAAGCCGCTGAAAGCTCCGCTTCAGCGCAGGGGTATCGATCACGTCCTGTTCATCGAGACGGACTTCACGACGAATTACATTGTCCTTGGTCTTCTCATTCCCATTGATGTTGATCTGACGGATCCGCATCAACTCCCCTTCCTTGATGGTCAGGATGATAGCCGTGGTCCGGTCCACCGTGTTCGGAATCACATTGGGCGAGACATCGGCAAACGCATAGCCCTTGCTCCCATAGACATCCTTCAACCGCGTAATCTCGTCACGGAGCTTCTGACGCTGAAAGATCTCCCCGTCCTTAATCTTGAGCCCCTCGCGAAGTTCCGGATCTTCGAACACGGTATTTCCGCGGAACCCGACTTCTGCCGACGGTGAACGGCTCCCCTTCCATCACCGTGTACGTCACGATGAACCATTTTTTATCGTCGCTGAGCTCCACGGTCGGCATCCCGACCTGGACGTTCAAATAGCCCTTATTGAGCAAGATCTCTTTGATCCGCTCGACGTCGTTGTTCATTTCCTCCCGCTTCAAGACGCCGGCATCCGAGACAAACGACGGCAACTTCAGCTGCGTGAACATACCATACCAGGGAACCCATTCCCGCGTCGCCATCACCTTGAACATCTCGTCTTTCGTCGCCGCATGCAGGCCGTCAAAATAGACCGTCTTCACACGCGCCTTGTCCCCTTCTTTCACAAAAAACGTCAGGCGCTTCCGATCCTCGTCCAAGGACTGCACGACCGGAATCACCCCGCAATTGAAGTAGCCGTCCCCCTGGTAGGCAAGGCGAATCTTCTCCGCACTCTCTTTGACCTGCTGTTGATCGAGAAAAGCCTGGCTCTTGATCGTGATCTTCTCTTTGAGCTTATCGTCGCTGAGCGCTTTATTCCCGTCGAACACGATCTCGGTAATAAACGGTTTCTCGCGGACCAGAAAGGCCAGGGCCACCCCTCCCGCTCCCGACTCCGTCTCTACCTGCACCTCTTCAAAAAACCCGCTGTCGTAGAGAATCTTGATCTGTCCACGGACATTTTCAGGGGTATAGGGATCGCCGGGTTTCAATGTCAATCGGCCGGCAATCGCCGGCAACTCGATCCGCTTGTTCCCTCGAATCTCAATCGCCGTCACTTTGACTCCGGCCTGCTCCGCAGCGACCGCACACACCGGCAGCAGGCCGCAGACGAGGGTGACGAGCACTATGACGAAAAGCCAGTGAAGCCCGGCTGAACAGCAAACTCCCCTCACTGGCCCTGCGTCCCATAAGAAGGAGGGGAAAATAATGCCGGCATCATGGGCAACCCTAACTTTAGCCGTGACCGTACACTCTGGGCCGCTACCTCAAACTCACGCACGCCGCACCCGGGGCGCGCGTGATGATAGCGAAGCGGAAGTTGCTGGCGTGAGAGGTTCATGCGGTCAGCGAACGCGTGACTCTCACGGTAACATGCGTGCAAAACTCTCGGATTATATTGGGCAAGTATTTGAATGTAAAGCTGATAACCCATATTATTCGCGCAGGTTCGTCACCAACTGGCAAGTCGGAGCGCGTCGGACGCAAGGAGCACGACTCGCGTAACGTGCAAACCTCTGCCCCTACGTGACGTGGCATTCAGGCGAGTCTCGCTCGTCTCACTTGAGCAAGAGATCTGCACATTCAGCAAGCACGTCATAGAATCACGTGGGCAACGGCTCGGTTGCGTAATCGTCTCACGCAGTTTTTGTCCGCATTATTCATGAAGCTTCTGCTGCACGCGCAGATATGCTGCCGTGACGGGCAGTCTCGCCGTTCAGCCCTTCGACATACTGCACAAGTATGCCTCAGGGCTTCGCGGCTCCGAGTGCCTGTCTCGCTTCGCGTCTGCACGCTATCACGACGAACCTTCATGAACTATGCGAGCTAAGGTTCTGCATTCCTTGACATCGCCTACCCCATCACATAGTATCGAAATATGTCACGCCTCGAAGTGCGCAAAGCCGTGATTCCCGCTGCAGGCCTTGGCACTCGCTTCCTCCCCGCGACAAAAGCATCTCCCAAAGAAATGCTGCCGCTCGTCGATAAACCACTGATTCAATATGCGGTAGAAGAAGCGGTCGCCTCCGGAATCGAAGACATTATCATCATCACCGGGCGTGGCAAACGCGCAATCGAGGACCATTTCGACCGGTCCGTCGAGTTGGAGGAAAATCTCAAGGGCAGCGGCAAAGGGCAGCTCCTGAGTCAGATGCGTCACATCTCTACGCTCGCAAATTTCTGCTACGTCCGTCAGTCGGAGGCCCTCGGACTCGGCCATGCGGTCCTCTGCGCCCAACGGCTGATCGGTGACGAACCCTTTGCGGTCATTCTCGGCGACGAAATCATCGATGCCCCGGTGCCCGGACTCGCACAACTCATTCATGTCTACAAGAAACGACACGGTGCGGTCCTCGGAGTGCAGGAAGTGCCCCACCATGAAGTCAACCGTTATGGAATCGTGTCGCCACGAACCGTCTCTGCCGGGTTGCATCGAGTCGAGGGCCTCATTGAAAAACCGGCACCGGCTGAAGCCCCGTCGAATCTGGCGGTGATCGGTCGCTACGTGTTACCGCCGGAGATTTTCTCCATCCTGCGAAAGACCCAGCCCGGTAAAAATGGCGAGATCCAACTGACCGACGCACTTCGGGAGTTGGCAATGAAATCCCCGATGTATGCGCTGGAAGTACAGGGGCAGCGATATGATGCGGGGGACAAATTAGGATTTCTCATTGCGACCGTCGAATTCGCACTCAAGAATCCCTCTCTGGGAGCGGACTTCAACGACTATCTGCGGAATCGGATGCGGCCTTCCGGAGAACGCCGCACGGCACGATCGCGCAAAACCTAGTCACGGCGCTCAACGAAAGCACGATCGCACCATCTCATAGCACCAACTGAGACACAACCATGAGACGACACCGATGAACGACTCGATCGAACCAGACCTGCAGCCGCCCCAGAACGTCGAAATCCCCGACCAGCTTCCGCTGTTGCCGGTTCGGGACATCGTCGTCTTCCCCTACATGGTCCTCCCCTTGTTTGTCGGGCGAGAGATGTCGATCAAAGCGATTGAAGCCGCGTTAGCCGGCAATCGAATGATCTTCTTGTCGACTCAAAAGGCCTTGGACGTCGAGAATCCTTCACCGGAGGATATCCATACCATCGGCACGGTCGGCATCATCATGCGGATGCTGAAACTGCCCGATGAACGCATCAAAATTCTCGTGCAGGGACTCTCGAAAGCCAAGATTGCCAGCTACATTCAGACCGAGCCCTATTATTCCGTGCGCATCGACAAACTCACCGAGCACAAGCTGGCGAGTGCCGCCCTTGAAACCGAAGCCGCCATGCGGACGGTCAAGGAACAGATCGAACGGATCGTGAGTCTCGGCAAAGTCTTGATCCCGGACGTGATGATCGTCATTGAGAACCTCGAAGACCCCGGACGTCTTGCCGACATGGTGGCATCCAATCTTGGCCTCAAGGTCGAAGTCACACAAGCAGTCCTGGAAGTCATCGATCCGATCAAGCGGCTCCGGCACGTCAGCGAGATCCTCGGCAAGGAGATCGAAGTCCTCTCCATGCAACAGAAGATTCAAGCGCAAGCCAAGGGGGAGATGGACAAGACCCAGCGCGAATACTTCCTGCGCGAGCAGCTCAAAGCGATTCAAAAAGAGCTGGGTGAGCTCGACGAACGCGCGGAAGAAATCACCGAGTTCCGCAAACGGATCATCGAACTGAAGATGCCGGAGAAGGTGCTGAAGGAAACCGAAAAGCAGCTCAAACGCCTTGAGAAAATGCACCCGGATACCGCCGAATCTGCGACCGTCAGGACCTACATCGAGTGGATCGTGGAACTGCCCTGGTCCAAGAGGTCGAAGGACAACCTCGATCTCAAGGCTGCCGCCAAAGTGCTCAACGAAGACCACTACGATCTGGAGAAGGTGAAGGAACGGATACTTGAATATCTCGCCGTGCGGAAGCTCAAAGACAAGATGAAGGGTCCGATTCTCTGCTTCGTCGGACCGCCCGGCGTCGGAAAGACTTCGCTCGGGAAATCGATCGCCCGCGCGCTCGGCCGCGAGTTTGTCCGCATCAGTCTCGGCGGCGTCCGTGATGAAGCCGAAATCCGCGGTCATCGACGCACCTACGTCGGTGCGCTCCCCGGCCGCATCATCCAAGGCATGAAACAAGCCGGCACCAACAACCCGGTCTTCATGCTGGACGAGGTCGACAAGGTCGGAATGGATTTTCGCGGCGATCCCTCCGCAGCCTTGCTCGAAGTGCTCGACCCGGAACAGAACAACTCGTTCACGGACCACTACCTGGGCGTGCCCTTCGACCTGACCGACGTGATGTTCATTACGACGGCGAATCTGATCGACCCCATTTTGCCCGCCTTGCGCGACCGGATGGAAGTGATCGGGATCCCCGGCTACACCGAAGAAGAAAAGTTAGGCATCGCCCAGAAATACCTGATCCCTCGGCAACTCACCGAACACGGTATCACCGAGAAGCATGTCCGCATCGCCGAACCGGCGGTGCGTCAAATCATCGCCAACTATACGCGTGAAGCCGGTGTCAGGAACCTCGAGCGCGAGATCGCCAACGTCATGCGCAAGGTGGCGAAGAAAGTGGCGGAAGGCAAAGGCGTGGGATTCCCCGTCGATCCCGCCAACCTGCACAAATATCTCGGCGTCCCGAAGTTCGTGCCCGAAGAAGAATTGAAGATGGACGAGATCGGCGTGGCAACGGGATTAGCCTGGACGGAGTCCGGCGGCGATGTGCTCTACATCGAAGCCACGGCGATGAAGGGCAAGGGGCAATTGACTCTCACCGGCCAACTGGGCGACGTCATGAAGGAATCCGCGCAAGCAGCCTTGAGCTACGTCCGGTCGCGCGAGCACACCCTCGGCATCGATCCCGATGTATTCACCACTCAGGACCTCCATATCCACGTGCCGGCCGGAGCGATTCCAAAGGACGGGCCTTCGGCAGGCATTACGATGGCCATCGCCATTGCCTCGACGTTGTCGCAAATCCCGGTACGCCGTGACCTGGCTATGACAGGCGAGATCACCCTTCGAGGCCGAGTCCTCCCCATCGGAGGATTGAAGGAAAAAATTTTGGCGGCCAAACGGGCCAAACTCACGACCGTGATTCTTCCGAAACGCAACAAGAAGGATCTCGACGAAATTCCCAAGCACATTTTGAAGGGCATCCACCTTGTCTTTGCCGACACGATGGATGACGTGATGAAGGTGGCGCTCCGGCGGGGATCGAAATCCACACACCCAACGGGCAAACCCCATACACCGCAGCCACACTCAAGAAAACACGACCACGCGCGCGAAGACAGGGCGAGCCGCTCGCTCCCTGCCGGTGCATGCAACCAGCACGGCAACGCTTCCCGATACAACTCCACTAGCATGGCCTCCACGGTCCATCCGAAGGTCCGCTCCACGATTCACGAATTCGATCTCATTCGAGCCCTCCACCGACGCCATAGCCGGCACACTCCCTCGGTGATTCGAGGAATCGGCGACGATGCCGCCATCATTACATCACGGGCCGGCCAATGGACGGTGCTGACGACCGACCTCTTAACAGAAGGGGTCCACTTCGATCTCCGAACCGCCACGATGTCTGATATCGGATTCCGTGCTGCAGTCGCGAATCTCAGCGACGTCGCAGCGATGGGAGCCACCCCGCAATATGTGCTCGTCACCTTGGCTATTCCACGCACCGGAACCAGCCGTGATGTTCATCAGCTATACCGAGGGATGATGGCTGCATGCCGCCAACATCACGTAAGGCTTATCGGCGGCGACACGTCGGCCTCAAACGGCGGATGGTTTCTCAGTCTGACGCTGATCGGGGTGGTCCCTCCCCGCAAGGCCCTCTTTCGGAGCGGGGCACGAGTCGGCGATTACCTCTACGTAACCGGCACAATCGGCGATGCATTGGCCGGCTTGAAACTCTTGAACGAACCACCGGCCCGTGCGAAACACCATCCACGCACAGCGGCACTCTCGATCAGGCACCGGCAATTTCTGATCGGACGGCACTTGCGTCCGACCGCGCGCGTCGCGGAAGGCCAGTGGCTCAGTGCCCATCGCTTCGCCACCTCTGCGATCGATATTTCAGACGGTCTCTCAGGCGACCTCCGCCACATCTGCGAAGAAAGCCATGTCGGGGTGGAGCTGGACCTTGGCACGCTCCCGTTATCGCCGGCCTGCCGCGCCTATGCAGCATCTCGCAACCTCGATCCGGTGGACCTCGCGCTGACCGGAGGCGAGGATTATGAATTGCTCTTTACCGTATCGCCACGACAACGTCCACGACTCGAACTGACAGCCCTCAAGCAAGGATTCTCCCTGACCTATATTGGGAACATTCACCCCCATCGCTTCGGGATGCAGGCTCTGTCCCCTCACGGTAAACGTCACCGGTTGGCGAACCGCAGTTACGAACATTTCACCTAACCAACCTCATCCACGACGGCCATGGCCAAGATCCCTTCATTTCGATCGCTGCTGAAACAGGTTCTTCATTTACGCGAATCGCCGCAGCGAACGGCACTGGCATTCGCTATCGGAGTCTTCATTTGTTTTTCCCCGGCCTACGGATTACACACCGTCATGGTGTTCTTCTTCGCCTGGGCATTGGGCCTCAACTTTCTCGCACTCCTGGCAGGCGCCTTTCTCAACAACCCCTGGACCGTGGTCCCCATCCTCGGCGCCACCTACTGGGTCGGTGCACTCTTGCTCGGCCGATCGGACAGCCCCTCCTTCGACTGGCAATGATGTAAGTTTCGGCGCGATCTATGAACAAATCATGCCCTACGCCGATGCCCTTCTTTCTTGGTGGATTCGTCTTGAGCCTCCTCGGTGCGGCACTCGCCTATCCACTCGCCTACTATTTCGTGGCCAAGTATCGGCAGTCGCATCCGCTGGATCAGACCGAACCATTGCCGCCCCCTCAAGATGTACGCTAAGATGATTACGCGTCATGTCTGAATTCGGACATCAATCCAATGCTCCGTATGATGGGTCAGCGCTGATCGCCGATCCGATCCACCAATACGTCTCCTTCACCGTGCCCTTCTCCATTTCGGACCCGCACGAACGGACGGAAAAGGATCTGATCGACTCCCCCTGGGTCCAGCGCCTCCGGTACATCTATCAACTCCAAAGCGCCCGTTGGGTCTACCCCTCAGCGGAACACACCCGCTTCGTCCACTCGCTCGGCACCATGCACGTGGCAGGCCGCTTTGCACGGCATCTCTATCCCTTTCTCAAAAAAGCGGTCAAAGATGTCCCGTCAGCGAACTATGTCGAAGAATTTCTCCGCGTCACGGCGCTCGCGCACGACATCGGCCATGGCCCCTTCTGCCATTTCTTCGACGACAACTATTTGCACGCCTTCGGCGCCAGTCACGAAAAACTCGGGCAGATCATTATCCGCGACCATCTCGGTCCGATCATCCGCAAGATCCGGCGCAGCCCATCAGGCCCCTTCGCCAAAGGCGAGGAACTCAACCCCGATCAGATCGCGCATGTAATTCTCAAGGAAAAGGGCAAAGACAACTCCCGCATTCCGCGATGGCTCAACATGCTCCAGCCGGTCATTTCCGGCAGCTATACCGCCGACAACCTCGACTATGTCCTGCGCGACTCCTACATGTGCGGCGTGGCGGTCGGCCCGGTCGATCTCTCCAGACTCATTCACTACACGATCATCACGGACAAGGGATTTACGATTCATAAGACGGGCCTTCCTGCCCTGCAGATGTTCCTCAATACCCGCATGTATCTCTATTCCAACGTCTACTATCACCGGACCACGCGCGCGATCGACATCCACCTCCGCGACATCTTCGGCGACACCATGAAGCTCCTGTTTCCCCACGATCCTCGCAAGAAGATGGACGAGTACCTGACGCTGACCGATTGGTCCTTGCTCGAACAGGTCCGGGGATGGAAGACCTCGCGCCATGCCGCTGAGCGGCGCCTGGGTGCGGAATGGCAGCGGATTCTCGGCCGCGACATCAAATGGAAGATGGCCTACAGCGCCGTGCTCAAGGAAAAGGGCCAGGAACGCGGCATGGACTTTCCCAGCCACGAGCACTTCGAAGAACAGATCAAAAATGAATTGCCGGCGAAGCTCAGAAAAGTGGAGTTCCGTGTCGACATGGCCCCGCTCGACCCACGGCCAGACCCAAAAGACCGGCGCGGCAGCCCCCTCTATGTGTATGACCCAAGCACCAAAGGCATCTCGACTGACCCGTTAGAAGAATTCCTCGACCTGCTGCCGACCCGCTTGGTCCAATTCCGCGTCTATACCCTCGACCACGCGCACGACGAAGCCCTCTCGCGCGCCACGGCCACAGTACTCAATAAAACCCCTTCGAGCCTCGAGTCGAATTACTAGCCTGGTCTGTCTGGTTATCTGGTTTGTCTGGTCTATCTGGTTGATTTGGTTTAATTGGTTAGTCTGGCTCAACCAAACAAACAGGACAGATACGGAGGCAGGCTATGACAAGATGGAATGCAATACTGACAATCGCATGTTGTGTATTTCTCGTTGCAGAGGCCGACGCGCAAATGGCTCCCGGCAGCCATCCGCCCCAGAGCATGGCAGGCACCCTGAATGCGCTGCCCCCCGATGTCCTTGCCAAGACCCAGCAACTAGCCCAAATGCTACAGCAAGACATCAATGAGGGAAAAATCACCGAGGCCCAAATTCAACGTGAATTGATGTCGGGCAATCTTCAGCAGACCATCAAATCCATTAACCCGGAAGCCGGCCATCTACTCGACGAGATCAACGCCTCCATAAAGAACAGTCCCAACGGTGAAAATCTCCAAGACCTCCTCGGCGGGATGACCGGACAACCACAGTAACAAGTGGAGTGCTGTGCCACTCGCCCTTTCGCGCAGTGTAAAATTACGAAACTTGTCACCTCGTGACCTTCAAAAAAAGCAGAATGTCCCAGTCCGTTTGTTCAAGAAGCGCCGCCCTCCGTGAATCCATTCCGTCCTGGTATCCCTCTGCATGTGGCTGAGGTGATCCGCTCGCTTCATCCTGACCTGAAACGGTCCATCAAAGCGGCTGTTCGTGGCATTGCGACCGACCCGGAATACGGGAAGCCGCTCATGCGCGAACTCGACGGCTTGTGGACATATCGCGTTCGCCGCTTTCGAATCGTCTACGCGATCGACCCCAAGGCATGGTCATTCGCCTCATGGCCGTCTGCCATCGCCAATCTATCTATGAGAATCTTACCGCCAAGCTTCGCGCAAAGAGCTAACCCGCCTGCCCGAATAATCAACTCGTAGCGCGCGGCAGCTTAACGCTAGGCTGCGTGGTTGGTCTTGGGTCTAGGCTCCAGGATAATATCGAGTCCCCAGCCGCGTCCGCAAGGGTCACTACGGAAGGCGCGAGAGCGGTTGAGCCCTGGCACACCTGTCTCTTAGACTATTCTCTGACAGGAACAGCTTGTGGAGTTGGCGCGGTTTCAGGAGTGGGAATCGTCGCAGTAGTAGGAGGCGTTACACCGTTCTTGAAGGGCAAATCGAGCAGCGCATAGGGATTCACGCGGGCGCCGTTGAGTTTGACGCCCCAATGGAGATGCGGGCCGGTGGCGCGGCCGGTCGCCCCGACCTTGCCGATGATTTGCCCCGCTGTGACCAGATCTCCGTCTTTGACCAGAATCTCCGACAGGTGAAAATACATCGAGTAGAAGCCCAATCCGTGATCGACGAAGACGCCCTTGCCGGAGAAAATATGATCGACGGTGATGCGGACGATCCCGTCGTTCGTCGCCGCGACATCGGCCCCCATCGGCGCGCCGATATCCTCTCCATTGTGCGGATTGCGCGGTTTACCGTTCATGATCCGCACACTGCCGAAAATGCCGGTGCGCTTGCCGTTCACCGGCTCCACGAAGTTACTGTGCCATAATTTCAGACGTGAGTCCTCTGCGAGCGCCTGCTTCGACTTGTTCCTGCTCGGCTTTCCAACGTGCCGCGCTCTTCTCGTCCAGATCGACCTTTTCTTTCGGCAGCTTCAGATGCTCGACGATAAAATTCTCTTTGGCCACCAGAACATTGAAGCTCAACTGCTTTGCCTGTTCGCCCTGCTTCACTTCAACGGCAAGGTCATAGGTCCCCGGTTCATCCTGCATATCGATCCCGAGCAATCCGATATAGCCGGACGGCTCCCCAGGTCTAAATTCACGGAAAAATGGAATCGTCCGCTTCAGAAATGTCCCCTTCACCTCGGTCGCTTGTTCTTCACCCTTCACCTTGACCACCAGCACCTGCCCCTGTTTGCCGCTGTATTGCCCATCGAAGCCCTTCGGCGCTGGAGGCGTATTGGAAAACAACTCGACGGGAAAGATGCTGGACAGCAACACAACGGCCATAATCAGCACTCGGTCCAGCCGTGAGATCCGCGCACGCGTCTGTTTGAGCGCCGTCATCATCATCGGTAGAACCGTAGCCCAGCCACCTGCGAGAGTAACTCATCGACACGCCGGTTCACGGCGCTGAAGGGGTCCATACAGAGAATCGTTTCTTCCCAGTAGCCATTGAGTTTCAGATAGGTCCAGTCGACCGTATAGGAACGATTTTTCGCGCGGGCAAACCGGATGAAATCGCCGCGCACCTTCGCCCTCGTGGTCTGTGGCGGAGTCGACATGGCCCGCTGCACCGCTTCCTCCTCCACCACCCGTTCGATCAGCCCACGGGACTCCATAAGATAGTACAGCCCGCGCGTTCGTTTGACGTCATGAAATTGAAGGTCGAGCAGGAAAACCCGTGGATCATCCCAGCCGCAACCCTTCTTGTCGATATAGGACTGGATGAGATGGCGCTTGGTCACCCAATCGATTTCGCGCACGAGCTGCATCGGGTCCTCTTCGAGCTTATCGAGCACCATGGCCCATCTTTGCCAAATGTCGTCAAGGATTGGATCGTGCTCCTGTTGGGCCAAATATGTCTGCGCTCGATCTAGATAGACCCGCTGAACTTCGACCGCCGTCATCTGACGGCCATCATCCAGCTTCATCTTGCGCTTCAAGGTTGGATCGCGCGACACCTCCCGAATGGCTTTGACTGGGTCCTCGAACTCCATCCCCTGAACGGCATACCCTTCCTCGATCATGGACAGAACCAACGTCGCCGTACCGACCTTCAAATAAGTCACGAACTCCGACATGTTGGAATCTCCGACGATGATATGGAGCCGCCGGTAGCGTTCCGCATCGGAGTGCGGTTCGTCTCTGGTATTGATGATGCTGCGTGAGGAGGTCGTCGAGGAGGAGGTCTTCTCGTGAATGTGTTGCGCTCGTTGCGAGATGAAGTACTGTGGTTTGCCCGATACTTTCAAGACCTTTCCCGCTCCGCTATAGATCTGCCGCGTGACGAAGAAGGGAATGAGTTGCTCCGTGACTTTCCAGAAATCGACATCGCGGCGCATGAGGAAAGTTTTCATGGCACCCGTAGGTATTGCCGAGCGAGTCCGTATTGTTCTTGAAAATGTAGATTTCCCCGGACAGACCTTCTTCCCGCAACCGTTCTTCAGCAGCAGGCAGACAGGCTTCAAGAAGCCGCTCACCGGCTTTATCGTGGATGACGAGATCGAGAATGTTATCGCACTCGGGGGTGGAATACTCAGGATGGCAGCCGGTGTCTTGGTAAAACCGAGCGCCGTTTACCAGAAAAGCGTTGGAGGGCCAGCTGTTCGGAATGAGACCTTCAAAAATATACCCCAGCACCTTCTCCATCGGCAGATAGACTCGTCCGTTCGGAGAAAAAATGAGACCGTACTCATTCTCCAAACCGAAGATCCGTCGTCTCAGGGGGCTGGGTTGCAACATGCGCGTATGACCAGAATACCAGCCAGCCCCGCCTTCTTCAACAGAAGGACACGATCCAACGATGATGAGAGACTAGCGGCTGTGGAGAAACTATCGTGGCACGATGAAGTTCAATGGCCCGTGCGTCTGACGAATGGGAGAAGTCATGGCAGGATGCTCAAAAAGGCCGTCAGCAAGGCCGCAGGCGTACCCTCGGAAGGTACGTTGAGGATTTCGATGAGCCGAGAACGAAGCATGGGAAAAGGCGCGTCTCGGCGCGCCGGGGTTGGGCGGGTGAGAAGGGCGACTTTTTCAGCATTCTATTAGGAAGAGAGGAGCTGTTTGGTATCAGCGGGCGCTAGACGGCGGAACCTTCTGCCGTCGCGGGTGCGATCCAGAACCGCCACCTCCAGGCTCTCCAGCGAGAGCTTCTGGTTTCCGATTTGTTCGAGTACGGCGATGCAGAGGGTGAGGGCAGCTTGGAGTTCCGGGGGCTGGGTCAACCCTTTCTCCTTGAGCAGGGCTTGCACGGCCTCGGACTTGCCTCCGATGACCGCAAAGGTACGTTCGTCTATGATACTGCCGTCGAAAGAGATACGATACATCTCATTAGCCTGGCCGTTGTGCCCGACCTGCACCACCAGGATTTCCACCTCCAGCGGCTTCAGTTCCTGGCTGAAAATGGTGCCTAGGCTTTGAGAGTAGCCGTTCGCAAGAGAACGGGCTGTCACATCTTCACGACTATACATGAATCCTTTGAGATCCGCGTGCCTGATGCCGGCCTTCCTGAGATTTTCAAACTCGCTGTACTTGCCGGCCCCCGCGAAGGCGATGCTGTCGTAGATCTCAGAGATTTTATACAGCGAGGCGCTGGGATTTTCCGCGACGAGCAATATCCCGTTCACATATTCGATGGCAATGATGGAGCGGCCTTTGGCGATGCCTTTTTTGGCGTACTCCGCCTTGTCCTGCATCATCTGCTCAGGCGAGACGTAATAGGGCATCGGCATGCTTAGTTCTCCTTGGAACGACGAGTGGCAATCAACCCGTCATAGATGCCACGGATCTGCTGGTCGGAGACATCGGTAATGCCGGTCGCGTTGACGATCTTCGCGGTGGGGTAAATCCCTCGCACGAGATCCGGCCCCCCGGTGCCGACGTCATCATCTGCCGCATTGTAGAGAGCCAGCAGAGCCAACTTCAGCGCGTCAGGCTCAGCCAGGCCTTTGAGGAAATGCTCGCGCATCGTATTGCGCGCGTCTTTCCCGCCCGACCCTATGGCATGGTAATCCGACTCTTCGTACCGGCCGCCGGCGAGATCGTACTTGAAGATGCGGCCTTCTGCACGCTTCAAGTCGTAGCCGACATAGAGCGGCATGACGACCAGTCCTTGAAAGACCATCGGCAAATTGGCCTTGACCATCTGTCCGAGCTTGTTGGCCTTCCCCTCACAGGACAGTTGCACACCTTCTAACTTTTCGTAATGCTCCAGTTCGACTTGGAACAGTTTGGCCATTTCAATGCAGGGACCAGCCGCGCCCGCGATCGCCATCGCGGAATACTCGTCGATCTTGAACACTTTCTCGATCCGTCGCTCGGCGATTTGAAATCCTTCCGTCGCTCGCCGATCTCCGGCAATCACCACACCCTGTTGATACTTGATCGCCAGCACGGTGGTGGCATGAGGCACGCTCATCGAGCCGGCCCCACGCATCGGCTCGACCGCGGCCTGGGCCTGCAAAAATCCGCTCCGGCCTGTCGGTGTCAGCGTGGGATGGTGCTCGGTCAAAAAGTCGAAGAAACTCGGATCGTCATGGTTGGGAAGAAATGGCAATTTCATTGTGTCACTCGCGAGGGACCTTGTTCATCAGGCCTTGAGCTTCTCCAGCAATGCATCGACGGTCTCAACCTGATCGAGGAGATCGCTCGTCAGCGAGGCTGTGCCTCGGAGCGGGTCCATTAAGGGCACTCGCTTGACCTGGTTGTTGCCGACATCGAAGAGGACCGAGGTCCAGCTAACCCCATAGAGCGACTTCGCAAACTTGCTGACACATCGTCCACGGAAATAGGCGCGCGTCCCCGGAGGCGGAGTGAACTCCGCTCGCGCGATCTCGGCCTCCTGCACAATTCGCTCGATCAGGTGGCTGCGTTCGAGCGTAAAGTAGAGGCCCTTGTCAGAACGAACGTCGTGATACTGAAGATCCATCAGCCGTATGCGAGGATCACCCCACCCACAGCCCTTTCGCTCCATATAGGATTCCATCATCTGGCGCTTCGCCACCCAATCCAACTCACGCACCAAAAGCCGAGGATCTTGCTCCAGCTTATCCAACACGTCTTCCCAGCGCACGAGAATATCTTTCGTGACCTGGGAGAGATCGTGACAGGCATAGTATCCCATGGCGGCCTTCAAATAGGCTCGTTGAATCGCCACCGCCGTCGTCGAGCGCCCCCCCGTCAGTTTAAGCGTCTCCTTCATGCCAAGATCGCGCGATACCTGCTTGATGCTTTGGACCGGATCGTCCAACTCAATCTGCGGAAGATCTGCACCGGCGTCGAGAAGGTCCAGGACAATGGCCAACGTGCCGACCTTGAGGTAGGTCGACAGTTCCGCCATGTTGGCATCTCCGACAATCACGTGCAACCGCCGATACTTGCCATACTCCGCATGCGGCTCATCGCGTGAATTGACGATTGGGCGCCGGACCATCGTATTGAGATCGACAAGGCACTCGAAGAAGTCCGCACGTTGCGAGATCTGATAGTCCGTTGGGGTAGTCTGATTCTCTGCGCCGACCTTGCCTGCCCCTGCAAAAATTGGCCGTGTCACAAAGAACGGTGCCAAGACCTTCACGATGCGTTCGAAGGGAACTGCGCGAGACATGAGATAGCTTTCGTGATAGCCGTAGCTGTTCCCCTTACCGTCTGAGTTGTTCTTGTACAGGACGCAATGATCTCGCCCGGTGGCTCTCGCCATCTGTTCGAGACACTGAGCAAGGATTCGTTCCCCTGCTCGTTCGAATGCCACTATTTCTCGCGGGTTGGTACACTCAGGCGTGGAGTATTCCGGATGGGCGCCGTCGACGTAGAGGCGACCCCCATTCGCCAGCACCTTATTCAGCTGACGATTGTACTCGGGATTGGGCCGCTCCCGCTCCCCCTCGACCTCGAAGCCCCGCGCGTCGAGCAGCGGGTTCTCATTTTCATAGTCCCAGACAGCCAACGGAGCCGTCAGGCCAGGATAGTGGCCGATAACGGCGATTGAATTGGAGACGGGGTCGGCGGCGGCAGGATCGCGTGACGCGATGCCGAATTCTGTTTCTGTTCCCAGTACGCGGGGAGTCGGCGGGGAGGTAGGTTCCTGCATGGGTGTGACGTCTTAGAGATAGTGCCCTGTCGTAACGGTTTCGATCTGACGCGACTCGCCCGGGCCTCCGCTGATCGTCCGAAGATGCACGATCTTCTCGCCTTTTTTCCCGGAGATCTTCGCCCAGTCGTCAGGATTGGTCGTATTGGGCAGATCTTCGTGTTCCTTAAACTCCTCCCGAATGGCGCGGATCAAGTCCTCGGACCGAAGGCCACGGCCTTCCTTTGCGATCGCCCGCTTGACGGCAAACTTCTTCGCGCGCGAGACGATGCCTTCGATCAGCGCACCGCTCGCGAAATCCTTGAAAAAGAGCACTTCTTTTTCACCGTTCGCGTAGGTGACCTCGATGAACTTATTCTCCTCCGAAGAAGCATACATTGCCCCGACCGTGAGATCGGTCATCTGTTCGACCAGGGCCTTGGCATCTCCACCATGGCGTTTCAAATCTTCCTCGGCAAACGGCAGATCGATACTCAAATACTTCGAGAAAATATCCTTGGCCGCCACCGCATCGGGACGACCCACCTTGACCTTCACATCCAACCGTCCGGCACGGAGGACGGCCGGATCGATGAGATCCTGGCGATTACTGGCTCCAATCACAATCACATTGCGAAGCCGTTCCATGCCGTCGATTTCCGAGAGAAACTGCGGGACGATCGTCGACTCAATATCGGAAGAGATCCCGGTGCCTCGCGTTCTGAAGAGTGCATCCATTTCGTCAAAGAATACGATGACGGGATTACCGTCCGCCGCCCGCTCTTTTGCTTTCTTGAAGACCTCTCGGACTTGGCGCTCGGACTCACCGACATACTTATTGAGCAACTCCGGGCCCTTCACATGCAAGAAGTAGCTCCGCACTTCTTTGCCGGTGAGATGGCCGAGCTTCTTGGCGATCGAATTCGCGACCGCTTTGGCGATCAAAGTTTTCCCGCAACCCGGCGGTCCGTAGAGCAAGACGCCCTTGGGCGCGCTCAACTTATACTCTGAAAACAGGGTCGGATGAAGAAATGGCAACTCCACCGCATCCCGGACCTGCTCCAACTCATGCTGCAACCCACCGATGTGCTCATAGTCGACATCGGGCACTTCTTCCAATACCAATTCTTCCGCCTCGGACCTCGGCAACTTTTCGACGACATAGCCGGAGCGGGGATCGTAGAGCAGATGGTCCCCGACACTCAAGCGTTCGACCAATAGCGGGTCGCCGAGTTCCGCAACCTTTTCTTCGTCGAAATGCAGCGTCACCAGGGCACGATTGCCTTCCAGCACATCTTTGAGCCGCACCACTTCGCCCTGAATATCGAAGCCCTTGACCTCGATGACGTTCAACGCCTCGTTCAAAACCACTTCCTGCCCCTTACGCATCGCTTTCCCATTGATCGACGGGTGCACGCTGACTTTCATTTTTCGTCCGGAGACATAGACATTTCCGGTTCCGTCGGCATTGAGGCTGGAAAAGATGGCATAGGCTGAGGGAGGCGCGGTCAGTTTCTCAACTTCGGCTCGCAACGCTTCGATCTGCGTCTTCGCTTCCTGGAGCGTGGAGACAAGCTTTTCGTTCTGTTTGGTGGCTTGATCAAGCTGGTAGCGAGACTGGTACAGCCGACGGATTTCTTCTTCCATCGACTGAATCTGTACACGAAGTTTCTCAACCTCGCGAATATGCTCGTCGTTGCGTTGTGCCACGTCCGTTTCTCCTTCAGTCAACCGCTTCGTGATCTGCGTGACGGAATCTCGGAGAGACCGGAATCGACTCGGACTTTCTTTCTTGCCGTCCATGCCCTACTCGAAAAAAGCGGAACCCCTTGCTGAATCGAGAAGTCCTTGTCTGCGCGGATTCTATCACCCGTTCCTAGGGTGGTCAACCGGACGACGGCATCCTGCAGCGTGATAGCCGTGCGTGACGCACATCACGACACGAACGTCACCGCATCGAGCAACTCGCGCGTCGCCGACTCAACATCGGCCGCGCCGAGAATCGCCGTGATCACCGCCACACCGAATGCCCCGGCACACCGCATTTCACGCGCACGCGCCGCCGTCACTCCACCGATCCCGATTATCGGGATGCGGACCAGCCCGACACGCCTTCTCAAGGGTGTGAATGCCGAGCGGCGGACCGAACATCTGTTTGGATGGCGTCTCATAGACCGGACCAAGGACGATATAGTCTGCCCCCTGCGACTGTGCTGACAGTCCCTCTTCAACCGAATGCACGGAAATACCCAAGAGGCGCCGTGGTCCCAGCAACTGCCGTGCGACGCGACACAGGCAGACTATTGCTGCGCAAATGGACGCCGACTCCTTCCAGCGCCAATGCGACATCGATCCGATCATTGATGAGGAGTTGAGACCCGCACGAGGCCGTCACGGCCCGCACCTCACGCGCAAGCGTCATGAGTTCTCTGGCTGAGAGATCGCGTTCACGGAGTTGAATCGCAGGCGTCCCGACTGCGAGAACCCGCTGCAGAAGGGGAACCAACGGACGCCCATTGGTCTGATGGCGATCCGTGACGACAAGAAGTCGGCTGGAGAGTGTCGGCATTAGCGAAGCACTGATTCGAAGTGCTGAGTACTGAGTGCTGAGCAGGATGCTCAAAACGGCTGTCCAGCAAGACCGCAGCGAGCGAAGAGGCGAGGCGTACGTTTCGGTACGTTGAGCCTCTGAGCGATGCGAGAACGCCGCTGGAGGATTTTTCAGCATCCTGCTAGAGCATACCTTCGATGGGACTACTGGCCGTCGCATACAGTTTTCGCGGAATTCTCCCGGCCTTGTACGCCAACCGGCCGGCATACACCGCATACTTCATCGCCTCGGCCATGGCAATGGGATCTTGAGCCCCGGCAATGGCCGTGTTCATGAGTACAGCGTCCGCTCCTAATTCCATCGCTAGAGCGGCATCGGACGCGGTCCCGACGCCGGCATCGACAATGATCGGCACCTTGACCATTTCCATGATGATTTTTAAGTTATAGGGATTGCGGATGCCGAGTCCCGACCCGATCGGCGCGGCCAACGGCATGACGGCGGGGCACCCAATGTCGACGAGCTTCTGGGCCACGATGGGATCGTCATTCGTATAGGGCAGCACGATAAAGCCTTCTTTGACGAGAATCTTCGCCGCTTCGATCAATCCAGCCGTATCGGGGAAGAGGGTCCTCTCGTCACCGAGCACTTCCAGCTTGATCAAATCGGATACGCCGGCGGCCCTGGCCAAGCGGGCATAGCGCAGGGCATCTTCCACGTTGTAACAACCGGCAGTGTTGGGAAGAATGGTGTACTTCTTCGGGTCGAGATAATCGAGCAGGTTCTCTTTGGAGCGATCGGTGATATTGACACGCCGCACCGCCACCGTCACCACGTCGGCTCCCGACGCCTCAATGGCTTTTTTGGTTTCGGCAAAGTCCTTATACTTTCCGGTCCCCACAAAAAGCCGAGACGTAAACTCACGACCGGCAATGATCAACCGATCATTCTGCATGGACGAAACCCCTCCCTTTGCCCTGAACATCCACTGGCGCACCGCCGCCAATGAAACTCAAGATCTCCACTCGATCCCCTTGTTTCAGACTTCGGTGATCGAAGTCCTTGCGGTCCAGGATTTCCAAATTCAGCTCCACCGCCACACGCTCGGTCTTGATGGCGAGTTCACGCAGCAAATCCCCAACGGTGGCATCGGCCCGACAGCCCCGCTGTTCGCCGTTCACCTGAATCTGAATCGTCTCTGCCATTGTTCATCATCCTAGGGGACCAGAAATCTGGTTGTCAACAAGCCCGGACCTATCCCCTTGCCTCCGCATCCATGACCACGTCAGAATGACGACACCACGGCCTATGATGTCTACCCCTCAATACAACCGGCAAGTCGCGACCATCTTTCGGTCGATCGCGGAACGATTAGCCGCCCAGCGGGCAAACCCCTATCGGGTCAGAGCCTATCGGAAGGCAGCGGATACCATCGAAGCCTTGGAGGAAGACATTGCGGACATCGCCTCACGGCAGGACGCTGGAAGATATTGATGGAATCGGCCGGGACCTGGCGGACAAGATTGAAGAGTTTCTCAGAACTGGAACGATCCAGGCCTATGAAGCCTTGAGAACGCCTCTCCCGGAAGCGGTGAAGGCCTGGACTCAGCTTCCTGGACTGTCCGAATCGCTCGTGGCCTACCTCTACACCCGCCTCTGCATCACCACATTGACCGATCTGGAACAGCTGGTGCGATCACACCTGCTGCGCACCGTGCCAGGATTCGCAGGATCGGAAGAACGACTGCTGGAGGCGATCACCGCCTCACAGCAGCAGCCCACCATTAGGAAGCCCGAGGAAGCTCCTTAAAGATCTTCCAGGTCTTCAGCATCTCGACCGCCTTTTGGAGTTGCACATCCTGCTCGAGCGAAGGATCGCCAGAAGCCTCGACCGGGGGAGTCTGAGGCACGGCACCGTTCTTCGGAGCGCCATCTTCCTGTCCTTTGCCATTCTGAGCCGGTTGATCTTTCCCCGGCACGACCGCAGGCTTGGCCTGCTTCGACTCCCCTTCTTTTTCGCCAGGCTTTGTCTCACCTGCCTTGGCGACAGTGGTCGGCGGTTGGGGTTTCACGACGATATCGGGTGTAATGCCGGTTGATTGGATCGAGCGCCCTTTCGGGGTGTAGTACTTCGCTGTCGTGAGACGAAGCCCGGACCCATCCCCCAGCGGGAGAATCGTTTGCACTGATCCCTTGCCGAACGAGGTCGTGCCGACAATCACCGCCCGCCCGTAGTCTTGCAATGCACCGGCCACAATTTCAGACGCACTCGCCGATCCTTCATTGATCAGAATAATCATGGGCGAATCGTCCATCTGATCTTTCCCCTTGGCGATCCACTCGTCCTTCTTGCTTTCACGTCCTTTCGTGTAGACCACTAGCTTGCCGCCTGGGAGAAACTGCTCGGAGACCTCAACGGACGCGGTGAGCAGTCCGCCGGGATTGTTGCGGAGATCGAGAATCGTCGACTGGAGTTTCTGCTCTTTGAACTGTTTGAGCACTTTGCTCAAATCTCGCCCCGTCGATTCTTGGAATTGCGTCAGCCGGACATACCCGATATTGTCCAACACCTTCGACTTCACGCTTTCGATTTTAATGGTATCGCGAACCAGCGTAAATTGGAGCGGATCAGGAGTCCCATCCCGCTGAATCGTCAAATTGATCTTCGAGCCCTTGGGGCCACGCATCTTCTGAACCGCATCCATCAACGTAAGGTCTTTGGTCGTCTCGTCGTTCACTTTGGTAATGAAATCACCCGACTTGATCCCAGCTCGGTAGGCCGGTGTACCCTCGATGGGCGCGATCACGGCCAAACGGTTCTCCTTCACCCCGATCTGGATGCCCACGCCCCCAAATTCACCCTTCGTTTCGACCTGCATTTCCTTATACATTTCCGGCGTCATGTAGGCTGAATGCGGATCGAGGGTCGAGAGCATTCCCCGAATGGCCCCCTGAACGAGGTCCTTCACTTTCGTTTCATCGACGTAACTCTTCTGAACTTGGGTCAACACTTCGGAGAACGTCTTCAACTCTTCGTAGGTTTCCGTGGCATGCCCCGTCCGCTCCCACCCCTTGCCGAGCAGCACGCCCAAGACCAACGCCACCACCACCATCGGGCCTAACATCCAGAATCGTCGTTGGGGATACTGATCCATAATATATTGTCCTTTCCTCTTCCCGTTCCCTACCGCCTCGCCAACCATTGGAGAGGATCAAGCGGCTCTGCCCCCTGGCGCAACTCAAAGTATAGAGTATTTTCACCCGTCATGCCTGTGTCGCCTGTTTCGCCGATCGCTTGCCCGGCTCCCACCTGCGCCCCCACTGTCGCCAGTATCTTAGAAGCATGGGCATACAGCGAGAAAAATCCATTGGCGTGATCTAGGATTATAACGAGTCCGTATCCTTTCAACCAGTCCGCATAGACGACGGACCCCGGCATCACCGCGTGAATAGCGCTCCCCTCGGCCGTCCTGATTTCGATGCCTCTGCGCTGCACATACGTGTTGAAAGTCGGATGTTTCTGACGGCCGAAGAAGGAGACGATGCTCCCATCAGCCGGCCACGGCAGTGCGCCCTTCACCCCACGAGGGACGATCCCCCCGGTCGGAGGCCGGACTGCGGCCGCGCGGCGGCGCTGTTCCAATTCTCGCAACAGACTGTCGATACGCGACGCAGACCGTTCTAACTCTTGGAGGGCATGTTCGTAGGACTCTTTTTCATGAGTGATCTTGGTGAGATAGATCTTCTTTTCTTTCTTGACCGATTTCATCTCAGCCAGCTGCTTTTCGGTACTTTGCTTATACGACAACATCCCGACACGCGCTTCTTCCCGCTGCCGCTCCGCCTGCTCCATACGGGTCATATCGGCTCGGAACGTGCCCATGAGGGCATAATCCCGTTCGGATACGGCCGAGAGATATTGGAGCCGGCGCTGGAAATCACCATAGGTGTCAGAGGCAAGCAAGGTTTTCCAATACCCAAAACGCCCCTCCATGTACTGAACTCGCAGTCGAGCCAGAATGGCATCCTGACGTTCTCGTATACTCACACGCAAACCGGATAGTTGCATATTGATGGCCTCGATCTCTTGATCTTTCTTCCGCAACTTTCGGCTAATCTCCTGATGCGCTTGTCGGTAGTGCAACACGCGTTCGTCGAGCGTCTGAATCCCCTGCAAGAGAGACTCTCGCTTTTTCCCTGCTTGATCGGCCTGTTTGCGTGTCTCTTCGATCTGATCTTTGAGTTGATCGAGGGCCTTGCGTTCTTTCTCAATCTTGTCGGTGATCGGATCGGCAACCGCAACCATCGGCCAGGAAAGACCCAGCAGCCCCCAGATCATGACTCCGACCCTGATCTCCGTCCAATACCTCATGCCTTGGCCTCGCCGAAACGCCGTATCGACACGAAGCTGCCTGCAAACCCGAGCCCCATCCCCACCGCAACCAGGGCAAGACAGACTGACGGGGGAAAGAATGCAATGAGGTTATCGAGCCCGGCAAATCGTCCCGTCGTTCGCATTTGCTGCCGAAATAATTCGTACATGAACTTGAGCATGACCAGCGAAAGTGTGCTGCCCAAGGCACCGAGCACCGCGCCCTCTAACAGATATGGGATGCGGATAAAGCTGGTCGTGGCCCCGATGAGACGCAAAATGGCAATCTCATCCCGCCGGGCGAACAGTGTGAGGCGAATGGTATTGGCGATAATGGTAACGGCTGCTGCCGAGAGAATGACGCCGATGCCGATGGCGACCAGCTCAATCGATCGAATCACCGTCGCGAGAGCGTCGATCCAATCTTGATTATAGTCAACTTTGGAGACGCCGGCGACCTGCCTGACCCGTTCCGCCCATCGCTTGACCGCGTCCGGCGAACGGAACGACGGACCGAGTGCCACGACAAAGGAGGCCGGTAAGGGATTCTGGCCCAGCCCCTCAAGCAGGTGAGACTCCGAAGGGAATTGCGCCTTGAATTCTCCCAGCGCCTGCTCTTTCGAGATAAACAGCAGTGAGGCGACAGCACGATCACCCCGCAAATGCTGCTCCACCTCAGCAACCGAATCGGAGGCGAGCCGCTCATCAAGATACACCATGATCTTGATATCGTCCTGGAGCCATCCAGCCGCCGCCCGCAGATTGACATAGAGCAGCAAGAAGATGCCGACACAGGCCAATGTAAAGGCCGTGGTCAAGATGGCGACCATCGTCGTTGTCCGATTGGTCCACATATTGACCCAAGACTCTCTGAGAAGATACGAGAGCGTCCTCACCCCATCACCCGCTGTTCCGGCAACAACCGGCCCTGTGACAATGTGAGCACCCGCCGATTCACCTGCGCCATGACCAGAGGATCATGCGTCGCCACCACGACAGTGGTGCCGCGCGCATTAATGAGCTTAAACAGTTCGATGATCTCGGACGTCAAGGCAGGGTCTAAATTTCCAGTCGGTTCATCAGCCAACAAGACGACCGGACCATTGACAATCGCGCGCGCAATGCAGACCCGCTGCTGCTCTCCTGTCGAGAGACCCGCAGGAAGCTGATCTCGCTTGTGTTCGACGCCAACCGCCCGTAACGCCTCTGTGACTTTCCGGCGAATGTCGGCGGAAGAAATTCCTTGTACCAGCAAGGGCAACGCCACATTGTCGAAAACGGACTTCTTCGGCAACAGCCGAAAGTCTTGAAATACCGTTCCCACTTTGCGGCGCAGATACGGAATATCAGACGGCTTAAGCTTCGTCACGTTTTTCTGGTGGACGAAAATCTGCCCTTCATCGGGCCGTTCAGCCCCAATGAGCATCCGCAACAACGTCGACTTGCCCGCTCCACTGGGCCCCATGAGCAGGACAAATTCTCCCTTACCGATCTCGAAGGTGACGTCCGAGAGCGCCGGCCGCTGATCATACTGTTTCGAAACGTGGATTAATTGAATCATCGTCGAGCCTCTACCAACGACTGGATCGATCGTTCTCGGCGAATTCAGCGAACGCCTCCGGTTTCGAACCTGCGCCCGCATCTCCTTCGCCTCGCCACGAAGGATTACCGGACAGGCTCGCTCCACGAGATCGTCTCCGGAGACTTCGAAGGCGTTCTGAATGCTCGATCCGACAGCGTCCGTGCCTTGCAGCAAGACGACATCGAACCTGCATAACCGATCTTTGATGTGGTGGCGGGCCAAGTACTGAGCCGCTAACCGGATCAACTTCTCCTGCTTCCGTTGATGAACGGCATGAATCGCTCCGCCGAACGCGTCGGTTCGACGCGCCTTCACCTCGACAAACACCAGTACCTGACCGTCTTCAGCCACTAAATCCAGCTCCCCCACCGGCGAACGCAGATTGCGTGCCACGATCCGATACCCCTTGTGCCGCAGATACTCCTCTGCCGCTGATTCCCCTGCTTGGCCGAAAATCTTCCGGGGGTCAAGAGTGGTCACTGATTCATCCGTGAAGATTCGCCAAGGCCAGTACGCGAGAGAGGCCACCTGCCGCGACTCCCACTCAAGAGCTGTGCGACTGGAGCGAACGTGCGCCGATGAATCACGCAGGGGCCATGTTGAGCGAGCCGCTGCAAATGCTCTTCCGTCCCATACCCTTTATGGGAAAGAAAATTATAGTTGGGATAGGTCTGATGGTACACCGCCATTATACGATCGCGCGTGACTTTGGCTACAATCGACGCAGCTGCAATCGAAATCGACAACGTATCACCCTTGATGATAGAGCGTGAAGGAATGGCGAGCTGCGACAATGTGACAGCATCGATCAAGAGGCAGTCCGCCGGGGGAGTCAACGATGCCAGCGCGCGACGCATGGCCAGGCGAGTCGCTTCTAAAATATTGAGGTGGTCGATCTCCTGCTCTGTGGCAACCCCTACACCGACCGCGCGTGCCCTCCGGACGATCACCTCGTAAAGACCTGCGCGCGCTCGATTCGGAGACTTGTTTGGAATCGTCGACACCCACCAAACGGCAACGAGTGGGCAAGATCACCGCCGCCGCGACGACAGGGCCAGCCAGAGGGCCCCGTCCGGCTTCATCCAGACCAGCGATACAGCGATAGCCACGCCGCCGGGCTTCTAATTCAAATTCGTCGGTAGGTCCCACGATGTGGCCCCGCGATGCATCCGTTGAAAGGGCACCCGACATTCGTGGTCGACGGAACCAGGAAATGAGACTAGGGCTTTGAAGCCGAAACAACTCCGGCCGGCTCTTCAGTCTTGCGGGTAGCCCCGGGCTGGCCCTTCACACTCGCAACGAACTCCCGATCTTCGACCTTGGCAAACTTGCCCTTCTTCCCTCGAAGATAATACAGCTTGGCCCGACGCACCTTGCCCTGGCGCATGACCTCGACTCGCGTGACGATCGGCGAATGAAGAGGGAAAATTCGTTCCACGCCGACGCCGTAGGAGACTTTGCGCACCGTGAAGGTCTCCGTGTTCAACAACCCTTTACGAGCAATCACGGCACCTTCGAACACCTGAATGCGCTCTTTTTCCCCTTCTACCACTTTCACATGCACGCGGACAGTGTCTCCAATTTCAAAACTGGGCGTCGACTTCTTCCTGAAAGACTGTTGTAACCGTTCCAACCGATTCATGAGACTACTCCCTCCTCCCCACATCGAACAGGCGTGCCCGGCACGCCTTCACGAGTAAGTTCGTCTAGCAATTGTTGATCTTCGAGACTCAAGACCCGATCCTGCAATAGATCCGGCCGTCTCTGATAGGTGCTTCGCAGGGCCTCCTTCCGACGCCACAGACGAATGGCCTCGTGATGTCCTGAAAGCAACACCTCTGGCACGGGCACTCCTCGAACCTCCGCCGGTCTCGTATAGTGCGGATATTCGAGCAACGCATCCGTGAACGACTCTTCCACAATCGACTCGGGATCACCCAACACGCCGGGAACCAAACGGGCTGCGGCATCAATGAGCACCAGCGCCGGCAACTCGCCTCCGGTCAACACATAATCCCCGACGGAAATTTCTTCCGGATGCAAGGCGAGCCGCACTCGTTCATCGACTCCCTCGTAGTGGCCACAGAGAATGACGAGCCGGCGTGGGTCGGCCGCCAGATTTTTCGCATAGGCCTGGGTGAACGGACGACCGTGCGGTGACGGAAACAGCAACCTAATCCGTTCACCGGCCCGATCATAGTCGGCCTGAATCTCTTCCACAGCGCGCAAGATGGGCTCGGCCTTCATCACCATCCCGGCCCCCCCGCCATAGGGTACGTCATCCGCCACCTTGTGGCGATCAAGCGTATAGTCGCGCAAGTTGCGCACATGAACGTGCAACAGACCTTTTTCTTGTGCTCGCTTGAGAATACTCTGACCGAGCACCGGCGTCACCATGTCGGGAAACAGGGTCAGGATGTCACACCGCATGGCGACCCTCAATCAAGTCGTCAATCCCGCGAACCATCATCCGGCGGTGCGCGAGATCCACCGAGGTCACAAAGCTCTTCGCGGCCGGAATGAGGACTTCCTCCGTCCCCTTGCGAACAACGAAGACGTGATTATCCGGTATCTCCAAAATCGTCTCAAGCACACCGACCTCATCGCCCCGCTCGTTCTCAACCGTCATGCCAATAAGGTCACATTCAAAATAGACGTCCGCCGACAATGTCGCCGCTGGAGCAACGCGGCACTTGGATCAATCCCCCGCGCAGCAGGCCGGCTTCCTCCGGCGTCGTCACACCCGCAAGACCCATGATGTAGGTCGAGCCAGCGCGCCGAACATGAGTCACGGTCCTATCGACCATCTGTCCCGTCGGCTCCAAGACCTGAACATGCTTCAGATGGTCCAGCCGGCCAGGCACATCGCTCAACGATCGCACCTTGAACTCGCCTCGCACGCCAAAATGGCGCTCGATCTTTCCAATCGTCACTAGATCTGCCTGAGCCGTTGTCACGTACTAGGCGCCCTTCTTCTTCGCCGCTTTCTCCGCCTCAAACTGTTTCCACACACCACATCGGCGGAGCAACGTCCTGACAGTGACGGTCGGCTGGGCCCCCTGGTGCAACCAGCTCAACACCCGTTCCTGCTTCAGCTCCGGCACAGCCGGCTCCTTCAAGGGATCGAAAATCCCGAGAATTTCCAGGAACCGCCCATCGCGCGGCTTCCGGGAATCCGCTGCCACAACACGGTAGAGCGGTCGCTTGTGTCGTCCTGTCCTCGTCAATCTCAAATGAACAGCCACTAGACTCCTCCTCCTGTATACACACCCGTGATGATAGTTCTTGCCTCTTACCTGGAGCGCATAAGCTGCGCAAGCTGTCGGCGCCCCCCAGACCCTGCCATAACCTTGGCGATTTTTCTCGCCGAGAGAAATTGTTTGATCAACCGATTCACCTCTTCCACCTTCGTCCCGCTTCCGCGGGCAATCCGTTTTTTTCGGCTTCCATTGATGAGCGTATGATCACGACGCTCGCGAACAGTCATCGAGTCGATCATCGCCAAGACTCGTTTCATCTCTCGCTCAGGCATCTGCCCTTCCATCGCTCCCTTGAGCTTCTGACCGCCCGGCAGCATGCCTAAAATCTGATCCATCGAACCCAGGCGATTAACTTGCCCCAGCTGAGCACGGAAATCCTCCAGCGTGAGCGTGTTGCTGGTCAGCCGCTTTTGCGTTTCCTCTGCCTGCTCACGCGAAAAGGTCTCTTGGGCCTTTTCGATCAGCGAAAGCACGTCGCCCATTCCGAGTATCCGCGAGGCCATCCGATCGGGATGAAACAACTCCAGCGCATCGAGCTTCTCGCCTACGCCCAAAAACTTGATCGGCTTGCCGGTCACCGCCCGGATAGACAACACCGCCCCGCCCCGAGCATCGCCCTCAACCTTGGTCAGAATGACGCCGGTCAGCCCGATACGTTGATCGAACTGGCTCGCCATCGTGACCGCGTCTTGGCCCGTCATGGCATCTGCCACCAAGAGGGTTTCGTGCGGTTGTACAGCGTCTCTCACCGCCACCAACTCCCCCATCAACTCATTGTCGATGTGGAGACGCCCGCCGGTGTCCAGCACGACGAGATCGTACCCCTGGTCTCGTCCCCGTTCCACACCAGCCTGGCAGATGCGGACGACATCAGCCTGGACGGCCTGTGCATGATCGGCTCGATACACATCGATCGCAAGATCACGCCCCAGACTCGCCAACTGGTCACCGGCTGCAGGACGACGAGGATCTGCCGCAACCAGAAGGACCCGTTTCCCTTGTGCCTTGAAGTACCGCCCGAGCTTGCCGCAGGTCGTCGTCTTTCCAGCGCCTTGGAGCCCCACCATCATGACGACGGTCGGAGGATTCGAAGCCAGAGCCAGACCGGCTCGCTCACGGCCCATCATCTCCCGCAGCTCGTCCCACACGACCTTGACGACCTGGTGCCCAGGGGTCAAACTCTGGAGGACTTCCTGCCCAACAGCTTTCTCGCGAACCCGCTCGATGAAGTCCTTGACGATCTTGAAGTTGACGTCGGCTTCGAGCAGCGCAAGACGAACCTCTTTCAAGGCTTCAGCAATGTTCTGCTCGGTAAGAACCCCGGAACCGCGCAGCTTCTTTAAAATCTTTTCGAATTTTTCGCTGAGAGAATCCAGCATAGCGCCACAAAGAAAAAGGCAATCGAAGCCTTATCCCTAAATCTCCGATCGCCTCGAAAATTCTAGCAAAAGAGCATCGGGGAGTCTAAAGGACGAGGCAAGATGAAGTCAAGGGAAAGGGAGACGTACATTTTATTGACATGTCCTAGGCCTTTCGCTATGGTCCAAATAGTCCTACCCTTGTTTCCGTGAGACTACACAGAGAGTTATGAGAGTTGCGAGGCGGTTGCCGTGAGAAAATCATACTGGGTTCTGCTCATTTTCGTGCTCATCGGCGGGCTATTGGGCGGAGTACTCGGAGAAATCCTCCGGGTCATGGCCCCACATGGCACAATTCAAACGGTCTTCGCCAGCAATTTTACCCCCGGTATCAACCCACCGCTCACCATCGATTTGGTCCTTCTCAAGCTCACCCTAGGCTTTGAACTGAAAATCAACCTCCTGAGTCTCCTCGGGATGTTTCTTGGCATCTATTTGTACAAGAACGTCTAGCCAGCTGCTGGCAGAATGTTGAAAACCCGCCAGCTTCGTTCTCGCATCGTTCAGCCACTCAACGTCTTCTTTAGGATACTCCTTAGCTCTTCACTCTCTGCGGTCTTGCTGAACGGCCTTTTTGAGTATCCTACTGGGGCGTTTTCCTCTTGTCCCAAACCTGCAGGTCATTACAGTTCTGCTGCGCTCGGATGCTTTCTCCACACCCTCCTAGCCATCTGGCTTTAACTCTAACTCTCTCATCTTCAACGCTCGAATCCGGTTTCGTAGCGCTGCGGCCCGTTCAAACTCCAACTCTTTGGCGGCGGCCTTCATTTCCGTTTCCAGCCGTTTGATGATCTGCTCGGTCACTTCCTCTGTTCCATAGACGGCCGGCGACTCCGCGGCCAAATCCAGTTGAACGTAATCCATTTCAGCCATGGCATATTCGAGGGACAAAACATCCTTCTTGATGCTCGTAGGAACAATGCCGTGCTTGACATTATAGTCGGCCTGAATCGTGCGCCGGCGCCCAGTCTCGTCGATCGCCATTTGCATAGAATCGGTGACAACATCACCGTACAGAATCACGTGGCCCCGTACGTTTCTGGCTGCCCGTCCAGCCGTCTGGATCAACGCCCTATAGGATCGAAGATACCCCTCCTTATCCGCATCGAGAATCGCCACCAAAGTGACCTCGGGAAGATCCAGCCCTTCGCGCAGAAGATTGATCCCCACCAGCACATCGAACACCCCGCGCCGAAGATCGTGGATGATTTCAGCCCGCTCCAACGTCTTGATGTCGGAGTGCAGATACCGCACCTTAATGCCGAGATCGTGGTAGTACTCGCTCAAGTCCTCCGCCATGCGTTTGGTCAAGGTAGTGATCAACACACGCCCCCCTTGCGCCACTTCAGTCCGCACTTCGCCGAGGAGATGGTCTACCTGCCCTTTGGCCGGTCGCACCTCAATGACCGGATCCATCAGACCGGTCGGGCGAAGAATCTGCTCGACCACCTCTCCCGCCGCATGCCCCAACTCATAGGGGCCTGGCGTCGCGGAGACACACACCACTTGCGTGAGACAGCGCTCAAATTCCGCGAATCTGAGCGGCCGGTTATCGATCGCCGACGGCAACCGGAATCCGTACTCGACCAATGTGCGCTTCCGCGAATAGTCGCCCTCGTACATCCCCCCCACTTGGGGAATCGTCGCATGAGATTCGTCGACGATCAGCAAAAAATCTTTGGGAAAATAGTCGATGAGCGTCGGAGGCTGCTCACCGGGCGCCCGACCGCTAAGATGCCGCGAGTAGTTCTCGATGCCGTGGCAGTACCCCATCGCCCGAATCATTTCAAGGTCGAACTTGGTGCGTTGCGCGATCCGCTGGGCTTCTACGAGTTGATTCTGTTTCTTGAAATAGGCGACACGTTCGTCCAATTCCTCTTCGATGCCTGTAATCGCCCGCTCATACCGATCCGGCGCAATGAGATAGTGCGTGTTCGGATAGATCGCGACTTTCGGCAGCTTCCCGAGCGACTTCCCCGTAAGCGGGTCGATTTCGTGAATGGCATCGACCACATCGCCGAACAGCTCGATCCGGACGGACACTGCGTCATTCGAAGCCGGAAAAATTTCGATGACGTCGCCGCGGGCACGGAAGGTGCCTCGGTGGAAATCCATATCGCTGCGGGCATATTGAATCTCGACCAGTTTCGCCAGAATCTTCTCCCGCCTGATCTCCATCCCCTCTTCGAGAAAGACCACCATCTCGTGATAGACCTCCGGGGACCCCAGGCCGTATATGCAGGAGACCGACGAGACTATCAGCACGTCGTTCCGTTGGAGCAGCGCGGACGTCGCCGCATGCCGCATCTGATCGATCGCGTCGTTGACGGATGCGTCCTTGGCAATGTACGTGTTGCTTTGAGGGATATAGGCTTCCGGCTGGTAGTAATCGTAGTAACTGACGAAATACTCCACCGCGTTGTGGGGGAAAAACTGCTTAAACTCTTGATAGAGCTGACCGGCCAGCGTCTTGTTATGGACCAGAACCAAGGTGGGCTTCTGCACCTGCGCGACCACATTGGCCATGGTGAAGGTCTTGCCGGATCCGGTGACGCCAAGCAACGTTTGATGCTTCCGGCCAGCCGTAATCCCGGCCACCAACTTATCGATGGCCTGGACTTGATCTCCGCAGGGCTTGAATGGGGCTTTGAGTTGAAACGGCGGCATGGGACGACCTTTCGGCCGTTATCTTACCATCGAACACAGCGCGGGGCACAGAGCACGCGCAAGCCGGACAGTGACATGCCCACGAGATACCACCGGCCCCTTCCGGGGTCCGGTGGCATCGGAGTTTCTTAATAGCGTGAATGCCTGGTCGCGCCAACCGGGGCTCCCGGTCTATGCGCAGATCCACGATTCTCACCCCCACGTAGTCGTCGACCAGATGGTTCCGCGCTTCGGCGGGACCGCTGGCGAGGATCCTGATAGTCGCTGACCGGCATAGGGGCCGGAGCGGGGAGAGCGGCAAATACGGGAAGCGCGAGTTTCGTCGTCTCGATTTTCAACTGTCTCACCATTCGAAGATACTCTCGCTCTTCGGACTGAGACAGAATCAGGAAAGTCGACCCTTCCTTCTCTGCGCGACCTGTCCGCCCTGTCCGGTGGACATACGAATTCGGATTGGTCGGCAATTCATAGTGAATCACCTGGACCACATCCTGAATATCGAGGCCTCTGGCTGCCACATCGGTCGCCACAAGCGAGCGAATGCGTCCGGCCCGAAAGGCACCGAGCGTCCGTTCCCGCTGCGCTTGGCTGTGATTACCGGTCAACGCACCGACCGAAGCCGGTTCTCCACCCAAATGAGCCGCCAAGCGTCGCACCTTATACTTTTGATCACAGAACACCATCGACCGCTCCCCACCCTTCATGGTCTGGAGCAAGGTATGCACAAGTTGCGTGCGCACCTGATCCCCCGGTACGACATAGTAGCTATGCACGATCGTGGTCGGAGTGCTGATCCCAGGGTCGACAGAGATGCGAACGGGGTCGCGCTGCATGCTCTGAGCGAGCGTCTGAATGTCCCCCGAAAACGTCGCGGAGAACAACAGCGTCTGGCGCTCAGCCGGGAGAAGACGAATGATCCGTTGAATGTCCCGCAGGAACCCGCGATCCAACATCTGATCGGCCTCATCCATCACGAAAAACGTCACCCCACCCAACTTCAAGTGACCGGATCCGGCCAAGTCGAGCAACCGCCCTGGCGTACCAACCACCACCATCGGCGGGCGTTGCAATGCCCGGTACTGGCGCTCAATCGGCGTCCCGCCGTACACCGACAAGGAGGTCACGGACATCGGGGCATACTTGCGTAGCTCCGTTTCGATCTGGAGCGCCAATTCCCGCGTGGGCGCCAGCACCAAAAACTTCGGTCCGGAAGCGTGGCTTGGTCCGGACTTGGTATAGGGGCCAGGCTCGGGCGCAGAGGCCTCCCGTCGCATGACCTGCTCGATAATCGGCAGCAAAAACGCCAGTGTTTTTCCGCTCCCGGTTTTGGCTTGTGCCATAATGTCCCGGCCTTTCAGCGCCAGTGGAATGGCAGCCTGTTGCACCGGCGTGGGTGTCGTCAGGCCCGCCTGTGTCAGGCGCTGGGCAAGGGACTGGGGCAAATTCATATCAGCAAACGTAGACATAAGACTCCTTAATATGGGGCACACTTCCTGAGACTGCACGATCCGGCCTGGTCAGAGGTCCGAGAAACGCATCGAAATGATGGGCAATTCTAGGAAGGAACTAGCGGGGCTGCCTGATAGGCAGCCCCGACGTGTGAAACACTCGCTACAGCTTAGTACCGATCGCCACCGCCACGACCGCCGCGACCACCACCGCCACCGCCACCAGTTCGTGGCTCCTGGGGGCGCGCTTCGTTGACGGTCAATGTGCGACCACCCAACTCAGTGCCGTTCAGCGCGGTGATCGCCGCCTGCGCTTCTGAATCCGAGGACATCTCCACGAATCCAAACCCGCGAGACTGTCCGGTAAACTTATCTGTGATAATCCGGGATGAAGTCACCGCTCCATGAACAGCAAACAAATCGCTCAGTTGCTGCTCAGTTGTGGAATACGGCAAACCACCGACATAGATCTTCGAACCCATTGGGCTCCTCCTTTGAGAATATGTGTTGTCTTGGACTCGAGAACAAAGTGAGGAAGGAGTGGGCCGAAGATGCAAACACCATGGCGGCTCAAGGCTGGCTTCCGATCAAATTCCCGGGCAGAACCAAAACAACATCTGTCTTAGGCCTTGTCTCTCTCGTGATATCACCACCAGGCCTTTCGCGATGATACACGGAGGGTACTCTACTCCTCTGCCCTTTCAAATGCAAGCGACGATGCAATCACGCGCGTCTACCCTCTCAATCTCTCCTTACTTCGGTGGCCGCTTCTTGATATCGAGAATGTCTTGCTGGAAGCGGTCGCGAGCGGCCATGATCGTCTTTCGACGTTGCCACCGACCCCAACTCCACCATCGAAGACGATCTCGAAACGCGACGCCCGGTGTTGGAGCGCTTCCACCGGGTGCATGTTGAAAATCGTAGCCCTTGTGCCGCGCGCGATTCTCGAAGAATCTGCGATAGAGGTGATCGTACAGCCCTTTGCCTGAATCGCCTGCGCCCACGGCATCCTCCCTACAATAACAGGTCCAATTGGTGGTGTTCCGTCACAGGAGGCGAACAGGTCTGCCGTTGACAAACATATGCCGTAGGCTGCCCGTTCACGCTCACTTTCCCTACGGCAGGCGCCAAGTCGGATTCCCCGGCACGACGAGAAGCTTCGACCACCAGCACCGTACGATTCGGCAGATAGCGTCGATGGACTGTTGAGAGTAACGACTCGGTCATCGCATCGCCACGAGTCCCGACGACAACAATTTCTTGTGGCATCGTCAGGTACCAATCCAACGCACAGAGCATAGCCGATGATCCATAGGCATTGTGCTCCATCGCGCTCCTGAACACCCGGAACAGCTGCTCGGCCCGGTCATGATACCTCTGCTCTCTTGTAAAAGAGAACAGCCTTAATAAGACCAAGGCGACAATGGCGTTACCGGATGGAATCGCACTATCGGTCCCGGATTTCATGCGATGGAGGAGGGCTTCATGGTCCCGGCTGGTATAAAAACACCCACCCGCCGCCTCATCCCAATATCGCTCCAGCAGATGATCCGTCACCTCGCGGGCTTGATCCAGATACCACCGATGCGACGTCGCCTCAAACGCGTCCAGCAAGGCGGCGGCAAGACAGGCTGCATCGTCCAGATAGCCGTTCAAGCGCCCCTTCCCGCCCCTGACTGTACGATAAACTCGCCCGTGCTCAACCGCATAGTCCAGCAGGAATGTGAGCGCCCGTTCCGCTGCCGCCAAATACGCGGGAACCCCGAACGCGTGATAGGCGTCCAGATAGGCGGACACCATCATCGCATTCCAACTCGTGAGAATATTATCATCCAAATGCGGCTTCATCCGCTGCTCGCGTGCGGCAAGCAACTTTACCCTGGCAGGCCGCAACAAGGACTCTACCTCCTCTTGCGCGTCGGGCTCGAGCTGAATCCCACCGAGCCGATTCAGCACGTTTTTACCTTCGAAGTTGCCGCTCTCCGTCACACCATAGTGCCGGCAGAACTCCTCAGCCATTTCGGCGCCCAGCACCGTGGTGATCTCTCCCTTCTCCCAAACGAAGTAGGATCCCTCATGCCCCTCACTGTCGGCATCCTGCGCAGCAAAGAACGCACCGTCCGGATGCGTGAGTTCACGACGAACGTACTCCAAGGTCTCTTCCACAACTTCACGAAACCGATTCTCTTTGGTGAGACGCCATCCATCAAGATAGATCCGCACCAGCTGCGCGTTGTCGTAGAGCATCTTCTCGAAATGGGGAATCAACCACTGGCCGTCCACCGAGTAGCGGTGGAATCCCCCACCGAGATGATCGTAGATCCCTCCGGCTGCCATGGTTCTCAGCTGTAAGAGCACCTGTTCTTGATGAGAGACATCTTTCGTCCTGGCCGTCTGACGCAGCAATAAGTTGAGCGGAGGGACCGTCGGAAATTTTGGCCCTTCACCGAATCCGCCGTGGACCGGGTCGAAAAACTGCCCTAAATTCTTGGCTGCCTCATCGAGCAAACGATCCGTCAAAGGATCGTCCGACGGCTGCGGCGTTCCGACTCGCAGCAATCCGGCTTTCACCTTCTCCACATTCTTGCGGACATCGTCTCGATGATTCCGATAGGCCTCGACGACACCGCGCAAGACCTCGGGAAATCCCGGCAGGTTGTAGCGAGGCGCCGGCGGAAAATACGTCCCCCCATAAAACGGTTCTTGGTCAGGCGTCAGAAACATCGTGAGGGGCCACCCGCCGCCCCGTCCCAGAAACACCTGCGCAGACTTTTGGTAGATATCGTCCAGGTCCGGACGTTCTTCTCGATCGACCTTCACGTTGATGAAGTCCTGGTTCATGAGTGCGGCAATCTCGACATTTTCGAAACATTCATGGGCCATGACATGGCACCAATGGCAGGCCGAATAGCCGATCGACAACAGAATCGGCTTATCCTCTGCTTTAGCCCGCGACAAGGCTTCCTCACCCCATGGATACCACTCCACTGGATTCTCCGCATGCTGCCGAAGATAGGGGCTGGCTTCTGTGACTAGCCGGTTCGGGAAACGGCCTGCTTGTGTTGTTGGATCTGTCATCGACTCTTCATCCTCACAATTTCTCATAGTACCTTGGCCCGCAGCCGCTCTGCAACGGACCTGTCCGTCTATGCTATAGTTCTCCGGCATATCGAAAGGCTCACTGCATGAATGGCTCGACTCGCAACGGCTCTCCCTTCCTTGTTGTGGTCGCTCTCCTGGAGATCATCCTGGTTCTGCTCCCCCTCGGAGCCCAAGGCTTCGCGCAATCGGAAGAAGCCCAGCGTGCATGGCTTCGTTCGCTCGACAGCCTGTCAAGCGAACGTATGCTCGCCGACGTAACGACGCTCAGCAGCCCTGCATTCAACGGACGTCAAACAGGAACAACGGACGATGCCAGCTCAGCGAAATGGGTCGCGGATCGATTTCAGGACTTCCGGCCTCTCATTGGCGGGCGTTCGCCTCGATCCAACCAGTCCTATGGAAGCCAGGCGCCTGAATGCGCGAACCGGATTGATGACCACAGTGGTCACGGTGCCGAACATTGCACCAGACCCCGTTGCTCCGCATTTCAACAGCCAGTGACTCGCTCATCAAGCAGCTCGGGACAGACTACCTCCCCATCCTTGATTCGCCCTCCGCTGAAGTTCGCGGGCCGATTGTGTTTGTCGGTTACGGAATCGTAGACGCGACAGCAGGGCATCGACGATTACGCCGGAGTCGATACCACCAACACCATTATTCTGTTTCTCCGCGGCACACCGACGCACTACAAGGGAACCGTCAGCCACGCGGACAAGGTGCGCTTCGCACGCCAGAACGGCGCGATCGGCTATCTCACTGCCACAGGACCAGTGCTCAGCCCCTATGAGGCGCGCCGCGGCGTCACTGGACAACCCGGCGCATTTTATGGGCTCTCCTCCGAATCAGAAGCCCTCCCAGGCGCCTGGATCAGCACCACTCTGGCCGAGCAGATCCTCGCCGACACCGATCATACACAACCGAGTCGGCTGTATGAGTTGCAAGAGAAGTTAAATCGATCCCCTACCGCACAATCAATCAGCACCGGCCGTTATGGCTCACTCGATTGGCAGACTCGTCCGGAGGAAGGCATCCTCATGAATGTGCTCGCCTTCTTGCCTGGAAACGATCCGCAGAAGACACAGGAGATCCTCGTGATCGGCGCGCACCGTGACCACTTCGGACGACAGGCCGGCTTACTATTTCCCGGTGCCGATGACAACGCCTCCGGCACAGCCGTGGTGTTGGAAGTCGCCCGCGCTCATGGCCGAGGCAGGCTTACGGGGCAAACGAACCGTCTTGTTCGTTTCATTTAGCGGAGAGGAACAGGGACTCGTCGGATCTCGCCTCTACCTCCAACGACCAGTCGCGCCGATCAGTTCAACCAAAGCCATGATCAACATCGACCATGCGGGAATCGGGAATGGACGGCTGACGATCGGTGTAACGGGCTTCGAGAAGAGCGTGGCGATCAGAAGCAGGACAGACCGTCGGTCTTGCTGAGAAGCTCGATCTCTTCGGATTCTTTCCCGGTGGCGATCACGTGCCTTTCAAAGAGGCGGGTATCCCGACTGTCACCGTCGTCAGCGGTGGCGTCCACCCGCACTTTCATCAACCCACCGATACCGCCGACACGATCAATCCGGAGATTCTGCAGACCGTGGCTCAGTATGTTCTTGCCCTCACCTGGCAACTGGCAAATGCTCCGTGAGACGTGAATTGTTAAACGTAAAACGTTTCGGAGGAAGAGCATTCGGCAATTCCACTTTTCACCTTTTACCTTTTACGGTCCTTGAGAGCGAAGCGAGAATGATGCATGGGAACAGGCGCGTCCCTGGGCAAAGAGGCTGTCTTGGCACGACTCAGGGTGGGCGGGTGCGGTAGCCGCCAGGGTCGAGCGGGTGAGAAAAGCGGGCTTTTTCAGCATCCCGCCTTAAGGGATCTCGTCGAGAATAGTGGATTGGATCGATGGCAAAGGCGCGGTTTGGCGGGGAGGACCGGGAAGGACAAGCCCTGAACCGCTCTGGTTAGCGCCTTGGATCAGTCCGATCGAGAGTTGCGGCCCGAGCGTGGTCAGAGCCCCGCTCCATGCCTGACCGGTCGTGGGATTCCGAAAGCTATACGATTCGAAATTGTTCCCGGGGGCGTACAGAAATCCCTGCGTGCCCTGATTGTCGATATAGAGATTCCCTATGCCGGGCTGCTTGAACAGCGGCGTAACCCCTCCATCGAATGAACGAACGCTGGAGATCGATTGGCCCCACACTCGCGAGTCCAACGACGGGAGCGTAACCAGGAGCAAGACCAGCACAGACAGCGCCACGGGAAGCACCGAGACCTGCAGAATAGTTTGCTTGACACGATGGCCCTGAAATCTCATTGTAGTTAGTCCATGACAGGTTCGCATAAGGTCATTATAGTATGCAGAAAGATTCCTTGTCGATCAAAGGGGGCGTTATGGAGCACGGTACCGGAATAAATGGATGGCGGCGCACATGTGGCTATGCCGTCGGTATTGGCCTGATCCTATCACCCGGGCTCAGCTGGGGGCTGGAGATCGAGCAAGGCCCCACCTGCCGAACGACGCGAAACCATCTCTCTCGCCGACGCGGCTATTCGCGCGCTGCAGCAATAACCTGGACATCAGCATCAGCCGCCAGACGAAGAACAGCCGGCTGGCCGACATTACTGTTGAACAAGCCAAGTTCGACCCGACTCTGAGCGTGAACGGCCAATACAACCGGATCGTGAGTCCGCTCAATCGCCCGGTATTCGGCGGAACCGGCGGCGCCTTGACCGGGATTACCACCTTTGATCAACGCACCCAGTCCGTCACGCTTAGATGCAACGACAAACCTACTTACCGGTGGCAACGTCGATCTGAACTATAGCCCTACTCGAACCAATGTAAACCAGAATGTGGCCACAGGGTTCCTGTTCAACCCCGCCTATACAGGTGGTCTCGTACTCACCCTCACGCAACCTCTCCTCCGCAACGCAGGAATTGATATCACCAAAACTTTCATCCGCGTCGCACAGAATAATGCCACCGTGGAAGAACATGTCTTTCGCGATCGCGTCCTCACCGTCCTGGCCACAGTGGAGCAGACCTATTGGGAAGTCGTCTTCGCCAATGAGAATTTGAAAGTGGCCGAGGCCGCACTGAAAGCGGCGCAAGAGCTCCTGGCCACCAACCGCGCGAAGACGAAGGCCGGCATCATGTCGATCGTCGATGTCTTGCAAGCCGAAGCGGCCGTCGCATCGCGGGTCGAGCAAGTACTGGTCGCGGATAAAACGATTCGAGACCAGGAAGATCAGCTGCGCCGATTGCTCAATCCTGCGGAAGAGGATCTGCGTCAAGATTTGCGCTTGACCCCGCTCGACCAACCAGTCGTGTCCCTCGAACCCATCAGCCTGCAGGAGGCCATCGACATAGCCATCGAGCAGCGGCCGGAAATCGTCCAAGCGAAGAAGAATATGGAGACGAGCGATCTCAACACCAAGTTTGCGAAAAATCAGATTCTCCCGACCCTCTCGTTCCAAGGAACGATGGGAATGGCAGGGCTCGGAAAAGACTACAGCAACTCGGTAAACAATAACTTCAGCGGAGATTACTATAATTATGGAGCAGGCCTCGTCTTAAGCTACCCACTCGGCAACCGCTCAGCCTGGAGCACCTACAACAAACGGCAGCTGGAGGAGAAGAACGCCGAAGCGTCGCTCGTGAGCGTGCGGCAGCAGATCATCGTGGGAGTCCGCGAAGCGGTTCGGCGCGTCCAGACGGATTTCAAGCGGATCGAAACGACCAGATCGGCCAGAATCATGGCAGAGAAGCAGTTGCAGGCGGAACAAGAGCGCCTAAAAGTGGGGCTCAGCACCACGCGCTTTGTGCTCGACTTCCAACGAGATCTGGCGACGGCCCAAGGAAACGAGTTACGCGCCACGATCGACTACAACAAATCACTCTCCAACCTCGCGCGGCACAAAGCCACCACACTCGACCGTTATAATCTCCAACTGAACTAGCCCGCATTACTCATGAAGCTTCTGCTACAAGCGTGGATACGCGGCTGTGCCGGGCAGTCTCGCCGTTCAGCCCTTCGACATACTGCACGAGTATGCCTCAGGGCTTCACGCCTCCGAGTGCCCGTCTCGCTTCGCGTCTGCACGCTTTCGCGACGAACCTTCATGAATAATGAGGGCTGACCTCCATGATGGCGCCTGAGCCCGGTCCGCGCGCGGCACCGACTCAGGCCGAAGAACAGGGAGCAGCCCTTGCGCTGCTCCCCATCGCCGCAACACTCGGCTTCTACGCCCTGCCCGCCTCGCTCCAAGAACAGACACTGGTTCTGTTCGTGCCACAGATCGTTGCCTACCTCGCCTTAGGCGTTTGGGCCACGCGCAACCGCGACATTGTATCTCGGCTTGGTCTGGAGAAAGGGAAAGTCCGGGATGGCCTGCGCTGGGGACTCCTGACAGGCCTGCTTCTCGGCTGCCTGAATACGTTCGTGATTCTCTCGGTCTATCCGCATCTGGGCTATGACATCAGCTTCCTCAAGACTACGCCGCATGGCCAGTTGCCCCTCTTG
This sequence comes from uncultured Nitrospiraceae bacterium, assembly GCA_963742465.1. Classification (GTDB taxonomy): domain Bacteria; phylum Nitrospirota; class Nitrospiria; order Nitrospirales; family Nitrospiraceae; genus Palsa-1315. Next base: position 68,628 of record CAVUMA010000001.1, read on the forward strand.
GTCATGGTCCCCTGGTTCATCTGTGGCATCGCTCTCCTTGTGGAACTAAATTTTCGTGGATTTCTCCTCGGACGGCTAGCCGCGCTTGAGTCGGGGCTATGGAGACCCAGATGGGCGCAACGCCTCTCGCCCCTCGCCCTCATCACTTGCGCGCTGATATTTGCTTTCGATCCCTTCATGGTGAATACTTTCCAACACCTCCATTGGATCGCCCTGTGGGACGGTCTCATCTGGGGAATCATCTGGCTACGCACGCGCAATCTCTACATCACGATCGTCGCGCACGCGGTCGAAGTCATTGCGATGTATAGTGCGGTGAGAATGGCAATTGGATAACAATTGTTTCATTTTTTCCTTGATGATTGAGGTATTGAAATAACTCAATGATCCATTGACCTAATGGTTTAGTTTCAATGAATCCCTCCTTCTCCAGTTATCTCGTCAACGATGTCTTCGGTGACCCCGGAGTCTATGTGGAGGTCCGCTGGTCGAAGCGGGCGCTGCTTTTTGACCTAGGCCGCAATGATATGCTGGGGCCGAGAAGGCTCCTGCGTGCCAGCGACATATTCATTTCCCACACACACTTGGACCACTTCATCGGCTTCGATGCAGTATTGCGAGTGGCCTTGGGGCGAGGCAAAACCGTCCGACTATTCGGCCCTCCCGGACTCATCGACAATGTGCGTGGCAAATTACAGGGCTACACTTGGAATCTGGTCGATGGCTACCCACTGACCCTCGATGTCCAGGAATTTCACTCTCGGGAAATTCAGCGGGCACTTTTCCGCGCAACCGACGGGTTCCGTCAGGTTGAACAACTGACTCGCCCTCTCGTACCGGAACCAGCCACAGGCCAATTCACAGTCTTCAACGATCCCATGTTCACAGTGTGCGCGGTCTCCTTGAACCATCGTGTTCCCTCGTTCGCCTATTCCCTGGAGGAACAGTTCCACATCAATGTGAACAAGCAGAAGCTCCACGAGGCGGACTTGCCGGTCGGTTCTTGGCTCAAAGACGTGAAACAGTACATCTGGCAGGGTCGACCAGATGAGTTCCGCTTCACGGCCACACTCTATGACGAGCACCACCGCGAGGAGCGGGAGCTTGTTTTAGGCGAGATCAAAGAACGATTCTGCACCATCTCACGCGGGCAAAAGATCGCCTACGTGGTCGATGCTCGATACGATGAGGAGAATGAAGCGAAAATTATTTCCCTCGCTCGTGGCGCAGACGTGCTCTACTGCGAATCGCCCTACCTGGATATTGATGCTGAAAAAGCCCGCGACCGTTACCATCTGACCGCAAGGCAAGCAGGACTGATGGCGCGCAAGGCCCAAGTGCGCAACCTCGTTGTATTTCATTTCTCGCCACGGTATACAGGTCAGGGAGAGGCGCTGGAACGGGAAGCGATGGAAGCGTGTCAAGGAATCTGAGGAGGACGAACACGTGAACGACTTCGTGAAATTTGCCTTATACTTTCTGCTAGGCGGGACGATTGTCAGCCTCTCAACGTATCTCAGGCTCTCAGGGCCGCTCGTTTCTTGCCGCATTTGCCAGCACCTTCCCCGCCATTACCGGCGCCACGTTCGTGCTGATCTATCTGAACGGCGGCAACGAGGCAATCGTCAGCTACGCAAAAAACTTGCTGTGGTTCGTCCCACCCTGGATTCTCTACGTCGTTGCCATGATAGCGGGCGTCCCTCGCTTCGGCTTCTGGCCCTCCATGATCGGCTCGCTCGTGCTGTATCTGGGCTGCGTGGGGCTGGTGAAGATGGTGCTAAAGTAGACCTAACCGCTGACAAGCTTAAGTGCTACCGGCTCTCCGGTGAAGAAATATTCGTAGAGACCAGCCTCTGAAGAATCCGGTCACTTAAAGTCTGGGAAGCTAGCCTTTGATGTTCTTGTAAAACGGGACTAACCCGCTTCGCTGAAATGGAGCCGATTCATTTCTCCGAGGGCCGACACCATGTGATCGATAGCTGCGGTGACAGAGCGGCTCGCTGCTTGGGATGGGCCATCGGCCCCAGCCCAAATATTGGGAGGATTTTCGATCTCTCGCACGTTCTGACAGAACCGGCCGATCGTCTGTTTCCAGTGGGTGGGATCTGACCCTGCAGCAAGAAATTGGGTTCGATCATGCGAGAAGGGCTGATCGAACTGCGCAGCCCGCTGCCGCCACATCTGCTCCATCGCTTTCTGTCGCTCAGGACTGAACTCCATCCCGCTGGCTCGTTCGTTAAGCGCGGCAAAGAGTCCCCCGACGACGTGTTCGACCTCCGATTCCGGGAACACGCCGACACAAGCTTGCATGAGCAGATATTTGTGAAAGAGGAACACCTCGGCGCTGATACGTGCTTCGTTCGCGGAAGGATCGTAGGCTCGGGCCAGCTCCCGCAACACGTCACCCGACGCTCCTTCAAGGCATGAGCCCAGCAAGCGGGCCAACTGGCGACCGAGCCCAAGATACTCTGCCTGAGGCAGGCGCTGCATGATCCTACTGTGGTTCCACAGACGACCGCCGTGCCGGTGGCGCTGACCATCAACATGCTTCCGCTGGCGCCGATCGTTTCATAGTCGATATCGATGCCGACAATGGCATTGGCGCCCAGATTCCGAGCCTGCTCGCGCATTTCGCCCAACGCTATATCTTTGGCCTTTCGCAGTTCGGCTTCATAGGCTGCTGACCTGCCGCCCACGATATCACGAACCGATGCGAAGAAATCCCGAAAGATGTTCGCGCCGAGGATGGCATCTCCGGAGACCAATCCCAAATACTTGACGGCTTTCTTTCCCTCAATACTCGGTGTTGTCGATAGAATCATATTCCCCTCCCGCTGAACGCCCCATCCTCTCACCATTGGAAGAAACCGCCAAGCCTTTCGCCGAATCCCCCGATTCCGAGAAAGTTGAACGACACACACCCTGCCGGGAAGAGACCGGACGCTGGAGTAGATATTCGTGGATGGTCCGCGCTACGATCATGCATTTGTCTCGCCTGGAGTGCGCGCTCGTGGAACCCACCCCTCTGCCTCAGAACCAGTCTACAGACCTCATCGTCGAGGGCGCGCGGCAGAATAATCTCAAGAACATCTCGCTCCGCATCCCGCACAATCAGGTCACAGCCATCACGGGCGTATCAGGCTCGGGGAAATCCTCTCTCGCGTTCGACACCCTGTTCGCCGAAGGCCAATGGCGCTATGTGGAATCGCTCTCCACCTATGCCCGCATGTTTCTCGACAAGGTCAATCGGCCCGATGTCGACCGGCTGATCAACGTCCGCCCCGCCATTGCAATCGAACAGAAGAACCCCATCCGCACCGCCCGCTCGACGGTCGGGACCACGACTGAGATCGCCGATCTCTTGCGACTCCTGTTCGCTAAAATGGGCCATCCGGTCTGCCCCGATTGCGCCATCGATGCGCGCAGCTTTCACCCGAGCAGCGTCGCCGACGACCTCTTGAACCATTGTCACAGACGCACGAGCGATGATCCTCTTTCCCAGTCAAAGCCACCGGCACCGAAACAGGACCAGGCCTTTCTCCAATCGCTGTTGCTGCGCGGGTTCACCAGAGTGCAGTGCGGCGAAGAAGTCCTCGATCTCCACGAGATCCGACAGCCCTTCCCAAAACCAGGCCGGACCATCTTCATGTGATCCTCGATCGGCTGGTGATCCGGGAAGACAACCGATCCCGCCTCGTCGAAGCGATCGAAACCGCGTTTCGCGAAGGCGAGGGCCTGTGCCGCGTGGAGGTCATCGACCAGGGCCTCCGCACCTACAGCACAGACTTTCGCTGCCAACAATGTGGCAGAACGTTCGAACCGATTCGTCCTGTCCTCTTTTCCTTCAACCATCCGCTCGGCGCCTGTCCGGAGTGCAAAGGGTTCGGCAATATTCTCCGTTACGATCCCGACCTCGTCATTCCCGACCACAGCAAGTCGCTGGCCCAAGGCGCAATCGAACCCTGGAGCAAACCCAGCGGCGATTGGTGGCAGAAACAAATGTTGCTCTCCATGAAGCGGCGTGGGGTCGACCTCACCGATCCCCTACAAGGACCTGCCGCAGAATATCCAGCAGATGCTCTGGCAGGGAGAAGGCAAGATGGAGGGCGTACAACAATTTTTCGAATACTTGGAAGGGAAGCGCTACAAGTTGCATGTGCGCGTGATGCTCAGCCGCTACCGGACGCCGGTCCCCTGCCCGAGCTGTGACGGGTCTCGTCTCCGACCGGACGCGCGCTATGTCAAGATCGCGGGCATAGATATTCATGAGCTGTCTGTACTCACGATCGAAGCAGGCTGCCGCCTGGGTCACAGCCCTCACCCTCTCTCCCTATGAAGAGCAGGTCGCTCGCGACATTCTCCGACAACTGACGGCCAAGCTTGGCTTTCTCCTCCGCGTGGGCCTCGGCTATCTCACACTCTCCCGCCAAACCCGTACGCTCTCGGGAGGAGAAGCCCAGCGAGCAGCCTTGGCCAACCAACTCGGTGCCCGCCTGGTCGGCACGCTCTACGTCCTCGACGAACCGACCATCGGTCTCCACCCGCGCGACACCGCAACGCTCGCCGGCATTCTGCGAGAGCTGGCAGTCCAGGGCAACACGGTGGTCGTCGTTGAACACGACCGCCAGATGATGCAGGCAGCCGACTATCTTGTCGAGCTGGGACCGTTGTCGGGCGAAAAGGGCGGCGAGGTGATCTGTGCAGCGCCACAGCAGGAATTCATCGCAGACCGGCGGTCGATCACGGCGCGCTACCTGCGCGGCGAAGACGAAATTGCAACTCCCACGGATCTCGGCGAAAAGGAAACGGAAAAGTTCTTGTCATCGCCGGTGCCTGCGAACACAACCTCAAAGATCTGTTCGTCCGTATTCCACTCGGCATGTTGATCTGTGTCACCGGCGTCTCGGGGTCCGGCAAGAGCACATTGGTCGAAGACACGCTCTACCGGGCCGTCGCCCGTGCCTTTCGTGTCGAGTCGCTGCCGATGGGAAAGTTTCGCGCAATTAAGGGCATCGAACATCTGACCGGCATCAAGCTCATCGATCAGGAACCGATCGGCCGAACGCCACGCTCGAATCCGATCACCTACCTGAAAGCGTTCGATGAAGTTCGCTCTCTCTTCGCCTCTGAGCGCGATGCGCTCCGGCGCGGGCTCACGCCGGGCCATTTCTCCTTCAATACCACCGGGGGCCGGTGCGACCGATGTGAAGGGAGCGGCGTCGAAAAACTGGAAATGTATTTCTTCGAAGATATCTATGCCACCTGCGAAGCCTGCGACGGAAAACGATTCAAACCGGACGTCCTCTCCATTCGCTATCGCGGGAAAACGATTCACGATGTGTTGCAAATGACGGCTGAAGAGGCGCTGGGATTTTTTAGCGGCTCGCCCAAGCTCAGCGAAAAGCTCCACCTCCTCTCGTCCATCGGACTCGGCTATCTCCGCCTCGGCCAATCCGCGACGACACTCTCAGGCGGCGAGGCCCAGCGGTTGAAAATCGCGCGGGACGCGGCAGGGGACTGTCCAAGGGGAAGACCTCTGGCGTCCGCCGAGCAGAATGTGCTCTATATCATGGACGAACCGACCACCGGGCTGCACGTCGAAGACATCAAGAAACTCCTGGCGATGCTGCAGAAGCTGGTGAATAGCGGCAATACCGTGGTGGTGGTGGAACACAACCTCGATGTGATCAAGTGCGCCGATTGGATTATCGACCTAGGACCGGAAGGCGGCGCAGCAGGCGGACACATCGTGGCAGAAGGACGACCGGAACAGGTGGCGAAAGTGGCGGCTTCTCATACTGGACGATTTTTGACACAGGCACTCATGACAGTCTCGTCTGGAAATAGATCATAATACTCATTTCTTTGCTATATCAGCCAAGGCGAAGCCTTATAGAGGGAAGCAGCCCTAGGAGGATTTTGCACAACACGGGTCAGGGGTGGGCTGGCCGTCCCCGACTGCATGCGTCCAACGAGGGCCTTCTAAGGCCGCGCGTTGCGCGAGCGCAGGGGACGGCCAGGCTATCCCGTCGTTTTTTGCGGCTCCAGCAACTTCTCGCCCTTCTTGAACACAGCGAAAATCGCCTGCGAGGGACAAGCATCCAGACAGAGGCGGCAGCTTTCCAGACAACGGGAAGCATCGAACTTGTAGGGAGGAGTCGAAAGCCAGGCGCCGGTCGGGCAGATCGGAACACAGATGGCTTGATGGGTGCAGCGGTCGGGATGGCGGACAAGGTGATCGCGAATGACCATCATAGGTTTGACTCCTTCAAAGAGACCTTGGGAAAAGATGTCGAACATGTTTCTGTCGGGGAGGCTGTCACTCACTTCCACTCCTTCACAAGTTCTTTCAAGCGATCTTTCAGTTCAGGATGCTGCTCCAGATTATTGTGAATCGCTCCGAGAATCTTCTCGACCCTGGCAGACTTGAGGGCGTCTTTGTCCTTCTTGACCAGTCGATCATACTCCACGTAGGCCGCCTGATGCGTCGGCTCAAGGAGCGCCCGTGCCACCGCCAGGGCCTCGCCCAACTCGTACGGCTCCGACGCCATCGCGGGCACGATGGTAAAGGTACCATCAGTGCACACCAACACAGCAGCCCCCTGTTTCCCCTTGAGCGGGATGACGGCCTTAATGGTTTTTCCCACCAAGGCCTCCCAGTTGCCGAGTAACCCCGGAAACTGCTTCATGAAGGCCACCTTTTCCAGGTTGGCTTTCCACTTTTCTTCGACGGCCATTATGATCCTTGTGGTGCGACGCTACGATGTGAGCGGAGGGAGTGTCGTGGGAGCTGGATGATCGGGCATGACGAGACGGGTCACAACCTCGCCTTTAACGACGTGGCGTTCCATGATTTCCGTCACGTCGGCTTCGGATTTGACTTGATACCACACGCCTTCGGGATAGATCACGACGCTTGGCCCTTCCGCGCAATGATCGAGGCACCCCGCTTTATTGGCACGGACGACGTCTTTCAGGTCCAACCGTTTCGCTTCCTGCTTGAAGCGGGCGTGGAGCGCCTCAGATCCGAGCTTGGAGCAACTCCCACGAGGATCGTCAGGGCTCCGTTGATTCGTACAGACGAAGATGTGTCGTTTGTAACCAGACATGATTGGTTGCGGCTTAGGCCGGAATAGTGATGGTATTGAGTCGTTCGAGTACACGGTTGACCTCGCCACTCGCGAGCAACGGTGAGCGCTTCTGTGCGGCATCGAGCAGGGCGGCAATTTCTCTCAGACGCAACGTGGCACGCTGGAATTCATCGGATGTCGATAGTTGAGAGGTCTGTCCGGCCCCAAGCTTGTCGATCTCGGCGGTGATGTCTCGAAAGTCTCGTTGGAGATTCTTCTGCATCGAACAGCCTTCGCAGTACCATTTAGGGCTTTGATCGGTCGAAGGAGACAATCGGTCGTAGGTCCGGCCGAAAAAATCCTTCCCGAGCGATAACTTCATCAGCGCGGTGCCGACGGCGCCGCAGGCATTGCAGGACCCAGCTGCGGAATCCATAGAGCCTCCCTCTGCCGATCATGAGCTGAAGAACGGGCGAATCTTACACCAGGCCTGCGCGCACTGTCTACTTGGTGAGAACATCCTCGAGAGCCGAGCCGTGCATTTTCACAGCCGTCGTATATAATGAGCGCAAAATTCCAGAATCGATTGCGCAAGGAGGGAGAGGCCATGGTCATCGGGGTCCCAAAAGAAATCAAGGATCATGAGTATCGTGTCAGTGTCACCCCTGATGGAGTGCGGGCGTTGCGTCAGGCCGGCCACGACGTCTGGATCGAACCATCGGCCGGAGTCGGCAGTGGATACTCGGATGAGGACTACCGGAGTGCCGGCGCTACCATGGCAGAATCAAAAGAGCAGCTGTTTCAGCAGGCGACGCTCATTGTGAAGGTCAAGGAACCCCTGCTTTCTGAATGCCGCTTCTTCCGTCCGGGCCAGACCCTGTTTACCTATCTACACTTGGCTTCCTTGCCAGATCTCACGAAGGCCCTCTTGGATACCACGATCACGGCGATTGCCTACGAGACGATCGAGGCGAAAGACGGCACGTTGCCGATGCTCAAGCCGATGAGCGAAATCGCAGGGCGGATGTCGGTGCAGGTCGGTGCGCGCTATCTGGAAAAAACGCAAGGCGGGCGCGGGCTTCTTTTAGCCGGTGTGCCTGGCGTGGAGCCAGGGAAGGTCGTCGTGCTGGGCGCTGGGGTGGTGGGAAGCGCGGCGACTAGGATTGCGGTCGGTCTTGGAGCTCAAGTGACGGTAATCAATCTCGACCTCGAACGGCTCCGGGTGCTCGACGAATTGTACTGTGGTCGAATTGTGACGCGTGCCTCCACACAAGCTGCGATTGAGGAAACAGTGATGGCTGCAGATCTTGTCATCGGAGCCGTCCTCGTTCCTGGGGCTCGCGCGCCAAAACTCGTCTCGCGGAAACTAGTGGCGCGCATGAAGCCGGGAGCCGTGGTCGTGGATGTCGCGGTCGATCAAGGCGGCTGCTTCGAAACCACAAAGCCCACGACCCATTCGGACCCGGTCTATGTGGTGGACGGGGTGCTCCATTATTGTGTATCCAATATGCCGGGGATTGTTCCTCGTACGTCGACTGCTGCGTTGACGAATGCCACGCTTCCATATTTGCTGCGTCTAGCTTCTCAGGGAGTGGAGGAGGCCGTGCGGGCAGACGCTGGACTGGCAAAAGGAGTGAACCTGTCTGGCGGTAAGATTACCTGTCGAGCAGTGGCCGACACCCATGGCTTGCGTTTCGACCCCCTGATGTAAGACAATCCTCCCTCGCTTTGAGGTTCTGTTAATTTTGTCGGGGCGTAGCGCAGCCCGGTAGCGCATTGCGTTCGGGACGCAAGGGTCGGAGGTTCAAATCCTCTCGCCCCGACCAAACAGAGCTTGCTCGAGCCGTCCGCTCATTTTCGCTTTATCGAATCTGATGCGGGCGGATAAACCCCTTCAAAGTCTTCTCTTTCAATACCAAACAGAGCTTGATCGACCCGGAGCCTATTCCTAATATTGAGGCGACGGGATCAGTCCCTCCAATGTTTCGTTTCTCCCTAATCCAAGCTTGATCGGACCACGGGTCTAAACCATCTCGCCGGTCAATATTCGTGAAGTTTCCGGATGCGTGCATTGGAATTGCTGCGCCCAGTCGGCGTGTATCGAACCTCCTCTGGTATTTCCATTTTTCGCTCCGGAACCGTTGGACGAAATTCACTCGCGCGGAATCGCAAAACGCGTGACGCCTCTGCGGAGGTGTGAGAGTATCCGTTCGTTGGATAGGCATCGTTGGTCATACGCGATCCGTCTGAGTCTATGGCCGAACCGATTGAACCGGCCAGCGCACCGAGCGAGGCTGATTGTAAAGGGAAAGGTCCAAGGAGTCGGGTATCGAGCGTTTGCGGCTCGCGTCGCATCGCAACGAGGACTCTGCGGCGGTGTCAGGAATCTCGATGATGGACGAGTCGAACTTGACGTTGAAGGCCCCAAAGACCAGATTCTGATCCTGATCGAAGACGTAAAGACTGGGCCACCGGCATCACGAGTGGCAGCCGTTGAAGTGGAGTGGCGTCCAGCAACAGGGCGATTTTTCGATTTTCAAGTGTGGTACTGAGAGTAACCGGGTAGGAGCGACGGAACGTATGGCGCGAGGAGGCGAGGAGTTACATGATTTGGGCGAAGCGCGCCGACACGTCGTCGACTATGACGACGAGGACACCGCCGCGTCGTCAAGAGCGGACGAATCGTCCGTCGGCGAGGAAAAGTCAAGCCGCCGCTCCGAAGGATTGGATACCCTCAAATGCTACTTGCGCGAGATCCGTCACTCGACTCTGCTGACGTTTAAGCAGGAACAGCAGCTGGGCAAGCGGGTCATGGCGGGAGACGAGCAGGCGCGCCAAGAGATGATCGAATCGAATCTCCGTCTGGTGATCAGTATCGGGAAGCGGTATATGCACCGAGGGTTCCCCTTCTCCGATGTCATCGAAGAGGGCAATCTTGGGCTGATCAAAGCCGTAGAAAAATTCAACTATAAGCGCGGATTTCGCTTCAGCACCTATGCGTCCTGGTGGATCCGGCAGTATATCGAACGGGCTATTATCAATCAGGGAAAGCTCGTGCGGTTGCCGGTGCACGTGGTGGAGCGGCTGAATCGTTATCTCGCCAAGGTGGAGCGGCTCGTTCAGGAACTCGGGCGAGAACCGACTGCATCGGAAGTGGCGGCACGGATGAAGACGACGGAAGAAACGGTGTTGGATCTCAAGCAAGTGGTCCGTACGACCTGTTCGTTGGACAGTCCGATCAATGAAGGCGGAGATACGTTCTTGCGCGATGTGATTGAGGACCCCTCGTGCGTCTCGCCTGCCGATACGGCCGAGGGAGTGATGCGCCGGGCGGAAATGATGGATTGGGTCCAGGAGTTGCCCGAGAAGGAGCAAACTGTTATTATGTCGCGCTTCGGACTCGATGGGAGCGAGGCCAAGACGTTGGAGGAGATCGGCCGGGAGATGGGGTTGACCCGTGAGCGGGTCCGACAGATTGAGATGGCCGCCTTGGCGCGTTTGCGCCATACCATTGAACGCAGAACCATGACACAAGCCGACCTGCTCTGATCGATGCCCCCTGTCAACTATCACGCCCTCATTCGCGAGGTCCCCGATTTCCCTAAGCCCGGTATTCTCTTCTACGATATCACCACGCTGCTCAAAGATGCCCACGCCCTGGCGGCGATTACCGATGAATTGACCGCTTACTACCAGAGACAACGGGTCGCCAAAGTCATCGGCATCGAGTCGCGCGGGTTCATTTTCGGCGGGATACTGGCGAACCGGTTGAACGCCGGGTTCGTTCCAGTCCGGAAGCCCGGCAAGTTGCCCGCCGATAGTTTTGAGGTCAAATACAGCCTTGAATACGGGTCAAACTCCCTTGCCATCCACCGCGATGCGATCGCTGTAGGAGAACGGGTGCTGATTGTGGACGACTTGCTGGCTACAGGAGGCACGGCAGCCGCAACGGTGTCTCTCGTTCAGCAATTGGGAGGCGAGATCGTCGGGCTCGATTTTCTCGTTGAGCTCCAGGGCCTTAAGGGTCGAGAGAAGCTGGACGGCCACCCCATCCATTCGACAATCCTCTATCCCTAACGATTCTCAGCCTCTTCCCTACAACCTCTTGTCAAAGGCGAGAGCGCCGTGCTATGAATGCCGAACTTTTTCGGCTATTCGACGTTCACCCAGGAGCAGGACCCGTCATGGCAACAAAAACCCCCGCCAAGAAGAAACCGGCAGCGAAGGCCAAGGTGCGGGCGAAGATCGAGAAACCAGCGAGCAAACCAAAGCGCGCTCCAGCTGTGGTTATCGAAAAGCCTATCAGCATGGCCGTCTCACCCCTGGCTGCCAAACCGAAAGAATCGGTGAAAGAACGCGAAGACCGGGAGCGCCGCCGCCAAGCCCTCCATCAGATGTTGATGCGGAAGCGCCAGGAGATTATCAAAGAGATTGAAGGGAGTCTGGGCCAATCCCTCATTGAAGATAAACAGCGGCGGCTTGAATCTGCACGCGACGTCGGCGATCAAGCCCTCATGGATCTCGATCGCGAACTGGGTATTTCCTTGATGGAAATGCGCAATCGCCGCCGGCAGGCCATCGATGAGGCGTTGACGAGGCTCAACGAGGGCACCTATGGCATCTGCGCGGAGTGTGGCGTAGAGATCAGCGAGCGGAGATTAGAAGCCGTGCCCTTTGCAAAGCTCTGCGTTGAGTGTCAGTCGAAAGAAGAGCTGCTGGAAAAAATCGAGCGAGAAGAAGATCGCGACTAGATGGTCCTCCGCTCGATCGATCTAGTTCCTCCCTCACATAATCCACATCCCGTCAATTATGACCCTGGCTCCTCCCTCGTCAGGCGAGGCTCGCGTTCTGTGACCGCGCTTGGTACCCTGCGTCGCATGTGGGAACGGGTGTGATGAAGCCAATGAGTCATCGAGCGGTCGTCTTGGCGAGTGGAGGGCTGGACTCCACCGTCACGGCAGCGATTGCCAAGCGGGATGGTTGCGAACTCTTCTTCCTCACGATGGCCTACGGACAGCGGCATGCGGTGGAGGTGGAGCGGGCGCGGCAGGTCGCAGCCGCCTTGGGCGTAGCGAGTCATCTGGTAGTAAATCTGGATCTTCGCGCCATCGGCGGTTCAGCCCTCACCGGTCCGGCGACAGTGCCCAAGGACCGGCCAGGCACCGAGCGCAGCCGGACCATTCCTGTCACCTATGTGCCGGGACGGAATCTCATCTTTCTCTCGATTGCGGCAGCGCATGCGGAGGTCGTAGGGGCGTCTCTCATCTACTTTGGCGCGAACGTGCTCGACTATTCCGGCTATCCCGACTGCCGGCCTGAATTCATTCGCGCGTTTGAAGCGGCGGTGAAAGAAGGCACGAAAGCCGGCACGGAAGGGAACCCACTCCTTGTCAAAGCCCCCTTGCTGATGCTGACGAAAGCGGACATCATCAGGCAAGGGATCGACCTACATGTCCCTTTTCATTTGACCCATAGTTGTTACGATCCGGTGGGGGACCAGGCTTGTGGGCAATGCGATAGTTGCGTGATTCGGCGAGAGGGATTTGCGAAAGCCGGGGTTGTGGATCCCATCGCATATGCGATATAAGGCGTGAGACGTGAAACATCAAACGTGAAAGGTTTCGAAGAAAAAGCACTCGGTAGTCCTACTTTTCACGTTTCACATCTTACCTTTTACGATGCGTGACATGATGGCCGGGACCAGTGATCCTGATTCCATGAAAATCCCGATGATAAAAAGATTTCAGATCGGAGTGTGGTTGTTGGGGCTAGGTCTCCTCACGGCCTGCGACTCCTCGGAACCTCCCAAGCCGACAGCCGCAAGCGGTCCTGTGCCGGCCGAATTCCAAGTTGGCGAAACCACATTCAACGCAAACTGTGCAGTTTGTCATGGAAAACAAGCGGCGGGAACCGACCACGGACCTCCGTTGGTGCATAAGGTCTACGAACCGAACCATCATGGGGATCCGGCCTTCCAACATGCTGCGGCCAACGGCGTCAAGGCGCACCATTGGGAGTTCGGCAACATGCCGAAAATCGATGCCGTCACTCCAGCAGATGTCGATCAGATCGTAAAGTATGTGCGGTGGTTGCAACGCCAGGCAGGCATTCAATAGCAGGATGCTGAAAAAGCCCGCCAGCGTAAGAAGACCGTTGTTTTTGTTTGTTTGGTTTGTCTCGTTTGTTTGGTTCCATGAGACTAACCAGATGGACCAGATAGGACAGATAACCAGACAAACTGGCTTGTCCTAGACATGCGGACAAGCGAAGCCTTGGCGTACCACAATAGTTTTTACGAAGCCTGCTAGCCCTCTTTTCCCTCGTGTAACATTCTTAACATTGCGGCTCAATCGCACTGTCGTCAGGACATCTTGCTGCCTACGGGTGTCGCGGAGCAGACGACGCAGGCGACTATTCAAGAACAACGCAAGATCACGATTACTTCTCCGGCACACCGGCGACGGCTGCTGCATCTTGTTTTCCCATCCGTTACAAGGAGCTTCAACTTTAGGTCCACATGCTCAACAACATCCTGGGCCAACTTCTCGGAACAGGTAACAGCGATGAAAATCCGGGCAAGATCACATTGACCAGTTTGCCTACTATATGGGACCAACCCAAACCATGACCCTCCAAAATTCCGTAAAAGAGGAACGCATGTCGACCATTGAGAAATCCATTGAAGTCAACGTGCCTGTGTATACCGCCTACAGCCAATGGACCCGCTTTGAAGAATTTCCCCAGTTCATGGAAGGTGTGAAAGAAGTCACACGGCTGGATGTCAAACGGTTTCATTGGAAAGCAGAGATCGCGGGTCAGGACAAAGAGTGGGATACGGAGATCACAGAGCAAATAGCGGATCAGAGCCTCGCGTGGACGAGTCGAGGCGGCGCCATCACAGGATGGGTTGCGACATTTCACCAGCTCTCGGATGCCAGATCACAGGTCATGCTGCAATTAGAGTACGATCCTCAGCGTGTCGTCGAAAATGCAGGAGATGCGGTGGGAGTGGTGTCCTCGCGCCTCCAGGGAGATCTGGAGCGCTTTAAGAATCTCCTTGAAAAACGTTGGCGCGCGAGTGGTCGCGATACAATCTTCGATAATTTTCCATTCTAGCCCACATTATTCATGACGTTTCATCGTGGGGACGCTGCGAGCAAGAAGGGCAACTGGCCACTCCCCTCTCCCTTCCAAGCTCGCTCATTATCTCTTCAGGGATGGGGGTTGATTGATCTTTCTCTGCGTGCGTCTTCTCAATCCCCTACTTCATTTTCAAGGGCAGCCTGGTCGATCCTCTAAATGCGCGCATTAAGAGAGGCCCTTCCGAAGGAGCGCGTTCCACGAGCAGGACGACGACCAGCCTGTCCATACCTCCCTATTTATCGTGCTGTTCCTTTGTCGCCAACATCCCATATTTTGTGCTGCAAGGATCTGTTGTCTCCTCTCATCGGCCAAGCATTCCGACAGAACATTTTCACAAGTCATTGATTACGCTGAAATATTAGTTGCTCTTTCATGGGAATGTTCATGGTAAGATTTCCTCGCTGCTTTCCTCACGCTATGGGCTCTCCCTATGCAGAGGAAGTCGGGGAGGTGATGTGGCCATCACCTCCCCATTTTTTTGCCTCTCTGATTTCTTGTTTTGGTGACCTAAGCCCGCCGGACGTCTTCTACTGCTTTGGCTGACTCCTCATCTGGACAGCGAATCCGAGGTGCCTGTCCACTGGTTTCTCCAGGCGACACGGCTACCCCCTGTCAACACAACGTCCTTGTCGGCTTGAGCCACTCTGGTTGCATCCAGGCACACCTGCCTTCCCATACTGATGAAGGTCTAGTCTTGGAATACAGTTTCTACCCGTGATCTGTTCTGTATCGGCTGGTCAATCCTGCAGGAAGTTCTGCGGGGCTGACTCCTATAAGTCAGCACTCTGTGAGATGCGGCTTGGATCTGAGGGAAATCTGGAAGAGGGACCATGAGGAGGCGACGTGGCCGTCGCCTCCTCATAGTGCGACGACTACTACTACTTCTTCTTAGCCGCCTTCTTTGCGGGCTTCTTTGCTGCTGCTTTCTTCGCTGCCATGAGAACGCCACCCCCCTTCGATGTCAAAATGTTAATCAGTACATGTGTGGTATAGCAGAGTTTGTGCAACGAGTAAAATTTTGTTTTCTAGATTTCTCCGGTAGGAGTGAGCGAGAACTCCGTTCCTGCAATCCTGCACCCAATTGTCTTTCGCCTCACTGATTGAATTGATCACACAAACCAGATGGGCCAGAGAGACCAGACAGACGAGCGACGCGTTAGGGCTGTCGGAGCGCCTTCCTCACGTCCTGGATCGGAATCTCGCGCCATGCACCTGACGAGAGATCTTCAAGTTTGAAGGGACCGTATTGAATACGCCTGAGCCTGGTCACTTCATGCTCCAGCGCCATGAACAGTCTTCTGATTTCACGGTTCTTTCCCTGGACTAGCACCACTTCCAGATGCGATTCGCGTCCGGAACTCTTCTGAATCTTCACGCTGTGGCACTGGAGGCGCTCGCCACCTTCAACCACTCCGACTACGGCCTTTGTGGCTTGTGCCTCAGTGAATTCTCCTCGCACGGAGACCAGGTAGGTCCTCATCACTTTATGGACCGGATCGGTGAGATAGCTCGACAGAACCGAATCGTTGGTGAGCAGGAGGAGGCCACTGGTCGCCTGATCGAGCCTCCCGACGGCATGCATGTATCCCAGGTCCGGTGGCAGCACATCGAAGATCGTCTTACGGCCCTTTTCGTCGCTGTGCGTCGTGACGACCCCTTTGGGTTTATGAAAGAGGACAAATCGTTTGACCGAGTCTTGAATCGGTTTGTCATCGATCGAGACAGCATCTTTCGGCCACAAGACCCACGTGGCAGGATCGCGTATGACTCGACCATTGACCTGGACTCGCCCTGCACGGATCCATTCCTGGCTCGTTCCACGGGAGGCAATGCCAAGCTTCGAGAGCAGTCGATCCACGGTGAGACGTTTAGACGACATAGAGGCCTCAGTCCTGGCGCGGGACGAGCGAGACTGGCGAGAAAAGCGCGACGTGGACAGATCGGGTTTCCACTTCGTCTCCCCCGTCCCGCGAATCTCGCTCGGTTATCCTGCTATCAACTGCGGAAAAACTATTTACCACAGGATGCTCAAAAAGTTCGTTCAGCAAGGCCGCAGGCAAATCGAAACCGGAGGCGTACCCTCTGGGGTACGTTGAGGATTTCGATGAACCGAGAACGAAGCTGGCGGACTTTTGGGGCATCCTGTTAGAGGAGTCCGCGCTTTTGGAGGATAGTCTTTGTCTATGACGGGGTTGGGTTTGGCGGGGAGCTGTCCCCTCTCCTGCAGCAGACGTTCGACGTATTTCCCGATCAGATCCGATTCAAGATTGACCTGATCGCCGACTTGCTTGAGGCCCAGGGTGGTAACCTTCGCCGTGTGCGGAATAATCGAGACGGAGAAGCCACGATCTGTCACCTGGTTGATCGTCAGGCTGATGCCGTCAACGGTGACGGACCCTTTCACGATACAGTGGCGCAGAATCTCCGGCGAGGCCTCGATCATGAACAGGGTGGCGTTCCCATCCTGTCGGCGATTGCGAACCGTGCCGATGCCGTCTACGTGACCAGCCACGAGATGTCCGCCAAGCCGTTCGTTGAGCTTCATCGCCCGTTCCAAATTCAGAGGTGCGCCGGCGGTGAACTGCCCGAGGGTGGTCACGGACAGTGTTTCGGGAGAGACCTCCACGGAAAAGTTGTGCTCATCCTTGTTCACCACGGTCAGACAGGTGCCATTAACGCTGATGCTGTCCCCGACTTTGAGGTCGCCCATCACCATTGAGGCTAAAATCGTCATCCTCGTTCCGGCGAGAGTCTTGTCGATCGAGATGATGGCGCCGAGTTCTTCGACAATGCCTGTGAACATTACTCTTCCCGCATGATCCGTTTCACGATATAGACAAACATCACGAGCAGGACAACCACACCGATGCCGGCCAGCGTGCCAATGACGATGTTCTCTGTAGCAATGACTTTCATCACCGGTCCATTATATAGCACCAGCCTGCATTATTCATGACGGTTTGTTACGAAATCGCGTAGAAACCTGGCGAGGGGCAAGTGGCACGAGGCGAGAGGAAAGACATTCCTTCTAATCGCTCCTGGCCCGGGCCTCTCGCCCGAAGGAAGACTACGCCCGTCTCATCGTCACCCAGAACACAACCGCCGCGAGAAGTTGCAGGCCTGCGATGATGGCAAAGGCGTTGGCATAGTTCAGGTGTGCGATCAGAATCCCTGCCAGAAGCGGCCCGGCAGCATGACCGATGTCTCCGATCGTCCCTTGCATGCCCATCCCCGCTCCGAGCGTCTTGAACTCGGAACTGTCCGCGACCAGCGCGGACGACGAGGAGGAAACGACGGCTTCGCCGAATCCGAAGCCCGCCGAAAGTAGCAATAACAGCCAGAACATCGATACCTGTGGGATACAGACGAAGGTCGCGGCGCAGGTCACGAGGCCGATGATGATGAGTGGCTGACGCCCGATGCTGTCGGACACCCGGCCCATAATCGGCTTGGAGACAAGCGACGTGAGGGCCTGGACCGTAAACAGCAACCCGACTTCTCCAGGATTCAATCCCGCCGAGACACCATAGAGCGGGAGGAATGCCATCAAGGCCCCGTTCGCAACCATCTTGGCTGCGTCGGTCGAGCTGGTAATGAGAACCTTGCGATTCTTGGCGACCACCCTGAAGCCCTTCCACATCTCCGCCAACAGCGGGGCCATCCCCTTCTCTTGAATACGCGGGGGAGGCGGTGTGAGGTGCAGGCTATAGAATATGGCAATGGCGATGCAGCCAAAAATTCCGGCTGTGACAAAGGCAGCGGAGAAGCCGGACACGTATATCAGATAGCCGCCGATAAGCGGCCCGAGTAACGCACCGGATTGCGTCGAGGCCGTGTAGGTACCGAGCGCGGCGCCTCGCCGTTCTCGATAGAGATCAGCCACGGTTGCCAGCGCACTCGGCGCAAAGATAGCGGTGGCAAGTCCATGAAAGAAGCGTAAGGCGGTCAGTGTATCGAGATTTGTCACCCAGGGGTACAGAAACGGCGGAAGCCCGAACGCTACCACACCGATCTGAAGCAGGAACCGCCGACCGTAGATGTCGGAGAGCGCACCGGACGGCAGCTTGAGGAACACCCCGGTCAGGGTGGAGACCGACACGATGAGCCCGATCCGTTCAGGACCGGCCCCCAGGGATTCTGCAAACAGCGCCAACACCGGCATCCGAACCATGTTGTAGCTGATAAAGCAAAACACGCCGACGGTGCAGAGCAACGTAAAGCTGCGCGACGTCGTCATGGTGACGGTGTCCTGGATAGGGTCGCGCCGTTGGGATGCGACAGATTCTCCAATGCCTGCTTCACGAAGGCCACGTCATCGTCCGGCAAGGCCGGCGGGTCCATGGCTTCAAACAGCACACGGTCGGGATCTTGCCGCATGAGCTGACTCAAACGATTGACAGTGTCGACCCCTTTGCTCCACTTCCTTTTCACAGTCCCACCGATAAACGGGCGCAGCAAGGAGACCACTCCGGAAAGGAAGCGATTGTCCAACTTCGTATAGGAGACCATGGTACTGTCCATCGCGTCCATCCCGTCGGCGTCTTTCACCGGATTCATCCTCAGAAACAAGGCCGCTTTGCCAGAGATGTTCGGAAGCAACCGGCTGTCGTGCGATCCTTCAAGATAGTAAATTCGAGAAGTGCGGTCCTGGTAGACGAGTTGCACGATCCCCTCAGTCCCCTCGCCATCGTAGCCCCAATAACGGCCTGGGCCTCTCGCCTCCGATTTATACAAACCAAGGTCCAGGCGATTGATCAAGGCCGCTGCCAAAGGTGGACGATCCAACAAGTTGCGAAATAGTGATTCGGGGAGATCGGTTCGGAGTGGGCCGACCTTGTTCGCCGTTGTGTAGTGGCTGATGATCGGTTGCAGCCGGCAGGCCCAGCCTGCCTCAACCTGCTCAACAGGAAAGGTCATCCCTGCATGCTCGGATGGCAAGGAGCAGGTCTCCGACTGGGCCTGGCTTGAGTAAATGGCCGTGCTCAGTCCGATCGCGACGAGCAACGACAGCGCGTTGGCACCCCGCAGGCCCAACGATCTGGAGATCATCACGGCAGCTTTCGAACCTGGATGGTGAGATGGGTCGGAAAGAGTTGCCGGGAATCTTGCCGCAAACGCGCCTGCCGCAGCAAGGTTTCAAGCGACGGCGTCACGAGACCTTCGAAGGATACCTGCCCATTGGTGAGCACAATGAGCGGTTTGGAAGAATCGATGAGCTGCTCGTTCAGGAAGAGGCTGTAGCGTTGGACTCGGTTGGTCCGGACTTCAATGCGATTCGACGCCACGATGGAGGCATCCAGTCTCGCATACTCTTGGCACTTGATCAGGTCGTCTCGCTTGCTGACCAAATCTTCGGAGAATGCGGCAATGGCATCGGTCGCGTCGATGCGCACCCATCCAAACGGTTGAAAGTGACTCGCCTCACGCACCACTGTCACGCTCGTCGGCAAGGGATTGCGCCGTTGAGCGTTGAGCCAGGTTACCAGCTCAGGCAATTCCTCCCTGGGGAAATAGTGCCCGCCCGCCATGGGATGCTCGCGATCGTGCTCTCGATAGACATAGGGATAGCCCAGCCTGGTCAATTCATTCGTAATCGTGCGGCTGAGTTCCACCGGCATGACCTGATCCTTGGCTCCGTGAATGATATAGATCGGCGTGGAGCGCAGGTTGGCCAGAAACGGCATCAGCACGTTGTCGAGGCCACTGGCCATGGGTGCAATGCCGGCAAATAGGGGCGCGTCGTGCATGCCGATCACCCAAGCGCCGATCCCGCCGTTGGACATGCCGGTGAGAAAGATCCGGTCGGGATCGATGTGGTAGCGCCGTTGTACGGAACGAATCGTCGCCAGCACCAGCTCCTCCGCCCCTCTCGTAAACCAGGCGCCCATCGGATCAGTCGGACAGGCCAAGACATAGTCTTCCCCCAATCGAGCCTGCCAACGTTCCAGGTAGGCCTCGCCGGTAAATCCCGCGCCATGCAGGCAGACGACCAATCCATAGCCCTTCCCTGGCTGATAGGTCGGAGGAACGGAGAGCGCCACGTTGTGGGCATACCCCTGCACATCGACTCGCTCGTCGGGAATGGTTCCGGTCGGCTGCAGGGCATAGTCCCGCTCAGTTTGGATGATCCGTATAGCCTGGTCGATCGTGACATATGGATCGGACAGTATGGCCTGAAAGGCACGGGCTGCCTCGTCAGCCTCCGTACTATCCAAATAGCGAAAGATCTGCGTTTTGAGATCAACAGTGAGGGGCGCAGCCGCCGCGCCCGTTTCATGACCGGCAAGCGACGCAAAGATCGTGACAAGGACACCGAATAGGAGCCCGCGCATCACAGATCTCCTTCCACAACCAAATCTTCCCCGATGCGGCGAACCGTCAAGTGACGTAAGGAGAGCGCTTGAGCCAAGCGAGCCGGGCTACGGCCGCCGATCACCGCTTTGGCATCCTGTCCTCCCATCAGAGTCGGAGCGAGATAGAGCACGACATGATTGACCAGTTTTGCGCGTAACGCCGCAGGCATTGACGGTGCTGCCTCCCTCGATGAGCGCAGAGGTGATCCCGCGCTTGCCCAGCATCGTCATCAGCGCAGGGAGGGAGACAGGCCCGTTCTTCGTCGAAAGGGATACGACCTCTACCCCGGCCTGTTCAAATGGACGGCGGCGTGACCGGGGTGCTCGACTCGTGGTCACGATCAACGTCTTCGCTCGGTTCTGCTTGGCACAAACCGTCGCCGCCGGTGGCGTCCTGAGTCGGCTATCGAGCACGACACGCAACGGTTGCCGCGGTGCCAGCTTGAGGGGACGACCAGACAGCCGGGCGGTCAGGGTGGGATTATCCTTGAGCACGGTGCCAACCCCGACGATCACCGCATCCACCTGGCTCCGGAGTCGGTGCACGTCTTGCCGTGCGCGCAGACCCGTAATCCATCGAGACTCCCCCTTGGCTGTCGCCACCTTTCCATCCAACGTCATTCCGGCTTTCAGGATCACATAGGGGCGGCCGGTCCTCATCCAGTGGAGATAGGCGCGATTCAACTGCGCTGCTTCCTCTTGTGCCATACCCGTCGTCACCGCGATCCCAGCCTGACGCAAAGCAGCGATCCCTCGGCCTTTGACCATGGGATTAGGGTCAGTCATAGCCACCATTATCTGTTGTACACCGGATTGAACCACTGCCGGTACGCACGGTGGGGTTCGTTTAAGGAGGTGGCAACAGGGTTCTAGCGTGACGTACAGCGTCGCGCCGTTGGCGCGACGCCCCGCCTGCTTGAGTGCAAGAATTTCTGCGTGAGGTTGCCCTGGACCCTGGTGATACCCACGGCCCACGATGCGGCCGTTCTTCACCACGAGGGCACCGACCATGGGATTCGGGCTGGTCTTGCCCCGGCCTTTCGCCGCGAGACGAAGTGCCAGGGTCATGAAGTGGCGGTGCGGTGTAGCGGCAGTCACCGTGTCTTGCGCGTGACGCGCGATCGGCTGCGAGGCCGCTGGGCCGACTTCGTCTTCGTGGTCTTCTATCGTCGTCTTCTTTGCCTTCGCACGAGACCCTGACACCTTGTGCAGAGGGCGAGAACCGGTCGATCCGGCTTCGGCCAAGGCTCCATGTGCCGCCGCAAGCCTCGCAATGGGGACACGATAGGGCGAACAGCTCACATAGTCCAATCCCAGTTCATGACAGAACTCCACGGAACTGGGATCGCCGCCATGCTCACCGCAGATGCCAAGCTTAATCCCAGGGCGGGTCTTCCGGCCTCCGACGATGGCCTGTTTCATCAAAGCGCCTACTCCCTCTCGATCGAGCACAGCAAATGGGTCGGACTCAAGAATGTTCGCCGTTCGGTAAAAATCGATGAACTTCGCGGCATCGTCGCGGGAGAAACCGAACGTGGTCTGGGTGAGATCGTTCGTCCCGAATGAAAAGAACTCCGCCTCTGTCGCAATGCGATCGGCCGTTACGGCAGCACGCGGCAATTCGATCATCGTGCCCACGAGATAGGAAAGCTTGACGTTATACCGCTTCATCGTTTCCTGCGCCGCCTCGCGGACCAGATCTTTCTGCGCCTTCATTTCCGAGACCATCCCTACCAGTGGTATCATGATCTCCGGAACGATCTTCTTCCCTTCCTTGGCCAGCTCGCACGCGGCCTCCATGATGGCCCGCGCCTGCATGCGGGTAATCTCCGGCATCGTAATCCCGAGCCGGCAGCCGCGTAAGCCGAGCATGGGATTGAACTCGTGGAGTTCTTCGACGCGGGCCAGCAACCGCCGCTTTTCTTCGAGCCTGGCTCCGTCGCGCCCGGTCAGCTCCAGCTGCGCAATCTCCACCATCAAGTCTTCACGCTTCGGCAGAAATTCGTGCAGCGGCGGATCGAGCAGACGAATAGTGACCGGATAGCCCGCCATCTCGCGATAGAGCCCGATGAAGTCCTGTTTTTGCAGCGGCAGAAGTTGATCGAGAAATTTTTCCCGCTCTTCTTTGGTCCGCGCCAAGATCATTTTCTGCATGATCGGGATGCGATCCTCGGCAAAGAACATATGCTCCGTCCTGCACAGACCAATCCCTTCCGCACCGAAGCCGCGCGCGATCTTCGCCTGATCCGGCACGTCCGCATTGGCGCGGACACGGAGCTTCCGCACACGGTCGGCCCATGACAGAATCATCGCGAAGCGCTGGTACTTGTCAGACTTTTTCCCATCCAGCTTGCCCTGGATGACTTGAATGATTTCAGATTCGACGACAGGCAGGTCCCCCTCGTACACATTGCCGGTCGAACCGTTGATCGACAGATAGTCCCCCTCGCGAAACACTTTGGCCCCGATGCGAACGGACTGGCTGTCCAGCACTTCCACCGCATCGCAGCCGGCCACGCAGACCTTGCCCATTTGCCGGGCCACCACCGCAGCATGAGATGTCATTCCCCCCCGCGCCGTTAAGAATCCCGCCGCGGCGTTCATCCCATGAATATCGTCCGGGCTCGTTTCCTGTCTGACCAACACCACACGGGTACCGGCCGCTTTCATCGTCACAGCCCGATCGGGAGTGAGGGCGATCTTCCCAGCTGCCGCGCCAGGACCGGCCGGGAGCCCTTTCCCTAGTGGATTAGATTTCGTCTCTTCTTTCGTGTCGAAAATCGGATAGAGATATTGCGCCAATTGCTCCGGCCCGATCCGCTGAACCGCTTCCTGCTTCGAGATAAGGCCTTCTCTGACCATGTCGACGGCAATCTTCACGGCGGCGATACCGGTCCGTTTGCCGACCCGGGTTTGCAGCATGTAGAGCTTGCCCTCTTGGATCGTAAATTCCAAATCGAGCATATCCCGGTAATGTTTTTCGAGCCTCTTGTAGGTATGTTCCAGTTCTTTATATGCCTCCGGCACATTCTTCGCGAGCGCATTCACCGGAAGCGGAGTCCTGATGCCAGCAACGACATCCTCGCCCTGGGCATTCATCAAGCACTCGCCGAAAAAGTTCTTATCGCCAGATGCCGGATCGCGCGTGAACGCCACACCGGTGCCGCTCGTTTCCCCCATGTTCCCAAATACCATCGCCACCACATTGATGGCCGTGCCCCACGAGTCGGGAATACCATAGAGGCGCCGATAGGTGACGGACCGCGCGCCGAACCAGGACGAAAAGACGGCGTTGACGGCCAAGCGAAGCTGTTCGAGCGGCTCATCGGGGAACTCTTTCTTCGTCTCTTCCTTGATGAGCGCCTTAAAGCTGGATACCAATTCACGGAGGTGCCGCGCATCGAGATGGGTTTCGTGCGCGACACCCACCTCGGCCTTCTTGTGCTTGAGGATCGCTTCGAAATGTTCACGTGGCACGCCCATGACGATGCTGCCGTACATGGACACAAAGCGCCGATAGCTATCCTGGGCAAATCGATCATTGCGTGTTTTAACCGCCAGCCCCTCGACCGTCTTAGTCGTCAGACCGACATTCAGCACCGTGTCCATCATGCCGGGCATCGAGGCCCTAGCGCCGGACCGGACCGAGACCAGCAACGGCCGCTCAGGATCGCCGAACCCCATGCCCATCGACCGCTCGACTCGCTTGAGCGATTTCAACGCGGCGTCCCACATGCCGGGAGGATACTGTTTCCCGTTCTTGTAATATTCGACGCAGGCCTCGGTGGAAATCGTGAAGCCGGGCGGAACGGAGATGCCGAGATTCGTCATTTCGGCAAGTCCGGCGCCCTTCCCGCCAAGAAGCTCCTTCATGTTGGAGGTGCCTTCGGCTTTGCCGTCACCAAAGTAGTACACGTATTTTTTTACCACGCTGTCCTCTCCTTCGCGTTGACTTCAGTTCAATTCAATGGACAAGCGACGCTCCGTGGCCGGCGGAAGATTCGAGACGCAGCCGATACCAGCCCACCAGATACCATTTCGCCACCAGCCCGAACGCAATGACTGCTATGACGACCAGCACCAATATGAGCAACCGATAGTCGGCGTGGTCCCCTCGATCCACATAATACTGCCCGTCCGGCCCATGCCGAAGCTTGATCCCCTGTTGCAGCTGATGAGTCTTACCGGACCGATCGGACAGATTGATCCACTCCGAGCAAAGACGCACCGGCTCCGTCCCTCCCGTAACGGACTGCCAGCTGAGCCGGAGGCAAATATCCTGTTTGGAGTTGAATACGTCGGGGGTCGCTGCCAGCTCATCGAGATTAATCCCACTGGCCCATAACCCGACCAACACGATCGCATTGCAGAGAATGATCATGGCGAGAGACACCACCCTGGCGAATCGCCGAACCAGCGCCTGGCGTGACTCCACATCACCGGTCGCCGTGGTCTCGATATCCATGGGGGGATGTTGTCCCATGATTACATATCCTGCCTAACTCCCTTGTACCACAATCTGTGAAAAGTCCGCGAATGAGTTGAAGAAGTCATCCACTTCCTTCAGCAACGACAACCGGTTGCTCCGAACGTCTGGATTCTCCGCATTCACCATGACCGCTGTGAAGAATGCATCAATGGCAGGTTTCAGACGCACCAGCGCGTCCAAGGCCTGGCCATACTCCCCACGGGTCATCGCCGATATCATCTTCTGCCGTTCTTCAGCAATGGCCTGGTAGAGCGCAGACTCCGTGGGATGTTCGAACCGCTCTCTGTCCACCGACTTACGATCCCACTGCTCTTTCTCGACGAGCCGGTGAGCCCGTTTGAATCCGATGATCAACGGATCGAATTCCGGTTTTGCGGTCACAGATTCAAGTGCCTTCATTCTCTGAACAAGATCCACAAGGTCCAGCGGCTTATTTTGGGCTGACTTGAGCACCGCTTCAATGACATCATCCCGTAAGGCGTGTACAACCTTGCTATAGTGTCGAACCCGCTCAAAAATGAATTCGGCAATGCGGCGACTTCCTTCTGTTTCGGTACCTGCAACTCCCTTAAATCCGTCATCAATCACGATCTTTCTTGCATGACGGATACATTCCCCCAAATCCAATCTGTGACCGCCCTCAAGAATAATCCTGACAATCGCCGTGGCATGCCGGCGAAGCGCAAAGGGATCCTCGGACCCCGTCGGCACAAGCCCGATGTGAAAAAACGCCGCGAGAGCATCCAGCCGGTCAGCCAACGACAGCACCTGACCAGCTACCGTCTTGGGTAATGCTCCATCAATCGATCGCGGGAGATACTGCTCTCCGATAGCGAGGCTCACCGACTCCGGCTCTTTATCATGTGCGGCATATTCCCCTCCCATAATTCCCTGCAACTCCGGGAATTCGCCCACCACGCCGGTAAGGAGATCAGCCTTGCACAGTTTCGCCGCTCTACGACATTGATTGATGGTCTCATAATCTTCCGCACCAGGATTGAGAAGGGGCGCTATGATGGTGACTAGTTTTTCGAGCCTCTCCTGTTTCTGCGCCATCGTCCCAAGTTTTTGATGGAACGTCACGCCCGCAAGTTTTTTGACACGATCTTCGAGTCTGATCTTCCGGTCTTCGTCGAAGAAAAATTTCGCATCTGCCAGACGCGCAGCCAGGACCCGCTCGTTGCCCTCGCGAATCAATCCCATATCCTTGGCTCGATTGTTCGTCACCGCGATGAAATGGGGAACGAGCTTCCCTGTCTCTTTGTGCATCAAGGAGAAGAACCCCTGATGTTCTTTCATGGAGGTAATTAAAATCTCTTGCGGCACATCCAGGTAGACCGACTTGAAAGATCCGATAATGGCATTGGGGCATTCAGTCGTGTAGACCGCCTGATCCAACAAGTCTCCGTCCACATTCAACAGGAAACCGGTTTCTTTGCACAATGTGGTGATCTGTTCTTCGATCATGCGGCGGCGGCGCTGTGGATCTGGAATGACCCCCTGACGTTCCAGCCCCTTCAGATAGGTCTCGGAGTCTCGAACCGCAATCCCCTTCGCACTCCCTAATACGCGATGGCCTTCCGTTCGATTTCCGGCGGTAATCCCGGCAGCTTCGATCGGAAGCGTAGCCCCTCCGTACAAGACCACCAGCCACCGTACCGGCCGAGCAAACCGCATACCGGTGCTATTCCATTTCATCGCTTTCGGAAAAGAAAGTTTCCCGATCAACTGAGGGAGGAGTTCTTTAAGGGCGACGTTGGCAGGCCGCCCCTCTTCCTGCTTCACAGCAAAAAGATATTCGCCTTTCGGGGTGCTGCGAATCTGCAGATCTTGGACCGCGACTCCTTGCCCCGCCGCAAATCCCGTTGCCGCTCTGGTCGGCTGGCCGGTGGGGTCAAATGCCACCGCTTTCGAAGGCCCCATCGCTTCCTTGATCATCGAAGCTTGCTTGGTTGCGAGGCCTTCAACCACCAGGGTCAATCGTCGAGGAGTGCCCATCGTGCGGACTGATTGAAATGCAAGCCGTTGGTCTTTTAACAACTGCTCAGCCGAATCTTTGAGAGCAGCCAGGGCAGGAGGGATGAATTGGTAGGGGAGTTCTTCGACGCCGATCTCGAGCAACAACTCAGCAACGGTCACTGGGGAAAGGCGACGAGGTTTCTGGGTCTTTGGCATAGATCCTTCTGCGGTTCTATGAGCGGCGGGCCGCAACTTTGGAACGCGGACCAGATACCTTCAATCCATCACGCCCCGGCCCGCGATTGAGCAGCGGGTGCCCCATCGCCGCCCGTTCTTCAATGTAGTGTTCGGCACATTGACGAGCAAGGGCGCGGACCCTGGCGATATAGCCCGTGCGCTCCGACACGCTGATCGCCCCGCGAGCATCGAGCAGATTGAAGAGGTGCGAAGACTTGATACAGAATTCGTAGGCCGGGAGGGTCAACCGCTTGTCGCGATTCGCCAGCAGCCGCTTACATTCGCCTTCGAACGATTGAAACGTGGCCATGAGCATCGCCACATCGCCCTCTTCAAAGTTATAGGTCGAGAATTGGAATTCGGTTTCGTGGTGGATATCTCCATAGGTGACGGAATCGTTCCAGGCCAGGTCAAACACGTTATTCACCTGTTGCAGATACATGGCGATGCGTTCGGTCCCGTATGTGATTTCGACGGTAATGGGATTGAGTTCGATCCCACCAATTTCCTGGAAGTAGGTGAACTGCGTGATCTCCATCCCATCGAGACGCACCTCCCAGCCCAGGCCCCAGGCACCCAGCGTGGGGGACTCCCAATCGTCTTGAATGAACCGGATGTCGTGCTGCTTCGGATTAATCCCCAATTGGGCCAGACTCTCCAGATACAACGATTGAATGTTGTCCGGCGCCGGCTTCAGCACGACCTGATACTGATAGTAGTGCTGCATGCGATTCGGGTTCTCGCCGTATCGTCCATCCGTGGGGCGCCGGCATGGTTGGGGATAGGCAGCCCGCCAGGGCTCCGGGCCAAGGGATCTGAGGAACGTGGCTGGATGAAAGGTGCCCGCTCCCATTTCCAGGTCATAGGGCTGATGTATGACGCAGCCTTGCTCGGCCCAGTATCGATGCAACGTGAGAATGAGATTCTGGAAGGTCACAAACAGCCCTGAGAGGTGGTGAAATTGCGGAGTTAGTGCCCGGGAATGAGTGAAGAAGCTACCAGGAACGCGTGGAAACTGTCAAGAAACAATCCCTCTATCATCAAGGAGTTGCATCGAAACTCTCCTGCCATATCAGCCATCGATCTAGACAGACGATTGGGATACTAACCCATTCACGTCCTGCACACTAGCCCTTGACATGATGTTCGCAGTACCCTAATGTAGTAATACTTGATTAAGTCACTGTACAACTGACAGGATCTTGGATGAAACTCTCAAAAAAAAGCGAGTACGGACTGCGTGCGCTCCTGGAACTCACACTTTTCCATGGCAAATCAACGATACAGCGCCACCAGATTGCTACACACCAACATATTCCTGTGGAGTTTCTTGAGCAGATTCTTCTCTCGCTGAAGCGCGCCGGATTGATCGCGAGCAGCCGTGGGATGAAGGGCGGTTATACGCTGATTAAGTCACCCAATGAGATCACCTTGGGCCAAGTAATTCGTATTTTGGATGGCCCCCTCGCTCCCATCGGATGTGTAAGCAAGACGGCCTATCAGAAGTGCGGGGACTGCCCCTATGCCGAACACGCCCAATGTCCGGTGCAACATGTGATGGGTTCAGTGCGTGATGCCATTGCCGGCATCCTGGACCACTACACGCTCGACGACTTCGCCGCCGGCCATCGAAAAGAATAATCGTGGATCTAATCGTACTCGTGCTGATCACATTCGTAGCGGCCACCGTCAACGGCGCCTTAGGGTACGGCTTTTCTTCGATTACGGTTCCCGTCGCGCTGCTGTTTTACACCAATCGTATTCTGAATCCGGCGTTGGTGCTCGTGGAATTGGTGATCAATGGATACGTCCTCTTCATCAACCGCAAGAGCATCCCGAACATTTGGTGGCGCGTGGCACCCATTCTGATCGGCCTCCTGATCGGTGTCGTGATCGGTAGCTATATTCTCTCCCTCGTTCATCCGTCCTGGGTAAAATTTGTGACCTACTTCATGCTGTTGCCGTTAATTCTGCTCCAAGCTGCCGGTATCAGAAAACCCATCCAAGCTGAAAAAGCCATCGCGATTCCCTTCGGAATGGGAATTGGAACCCTGTATTCCGTCACCACCATCTCAGGCCCTCCTCTTGCGCTCCTTTTCAACAATCAAGGCTATGCCAAACAAGATTTCCGGGCAGCGCTTGGCGTCATCCGAGTAGGCGAAGCGGTCATGACGGGAATCGCCTACTATTTCATTGGACTCTATAGCGCCGGCAGCATGGAGATCATTCCGTATATCATCCCAAGCGTCCTGTTGGGAATTCCTCTCGGGAGCTATCTCATTCGTTTGATGGACCCTGAAACGTTCAGGCGGATCTGCATGGCCTTCGATGCCTTGATCGTCACATTCGGGTTGTCGCGGGTGCTCATCGAATTGAACCTGGCCACCGCGCTCACCACATACAGTATCCTCACGATCGTGACGATGCTTAATGCCTACTTACTGTTTCGATTTTTTCCGGGACAGGACCGTCCCATAAGGGAGGAGAGAAGAAATACCGGCCTGACCAGCGACCGCCGCGCCGTCCTCCGGATCCGTCATTAATAGGCTGCGATCCATCATCGTCCGCCGCCTGCGCAACAACTGGCACAATTGCAAGCAAGGCTCACCCTGCCCAGTACCACCCCACCCAATAGTCGCATGTTCATTGATCTATCCTTCCCAATCGGCGAGAGTTAACTGCATGGTCACACCGAACCCTTCAATCTGACCATCACCTGGCAGACTCAAGTGCACAGGCTGAATCAAGTCCCTAATACCTCTCTCCTCCCCCTACGGGCTCTGCACGCCCACATCCGGAACTCAAACCTGCCCATTCCACACTGTAGAGTCTTAACCATAACCATTCACAGCACATCCACGATCGGACTTTCATGCTCATTCATAGAAACTCACAGCTGGATAAGCAGGGCGCGGGAGGGGGCGACACTCTTCGAGCCGGACATAATCTGTATGGTCTCTCCTTCATGTTCTGCAACTCCAACATTTTTAATCAACCACGCATCATAAATTTATATCAATAAATCAACTATTTAAAACATAGTGTCATGGCACACGCTTTGCTCGTGGTTCAATCACATTCATCTTCTTGCCTAGCATCACGCACGAAGTTGACCGAACCTAAATCAACGCAACCATTACCCGCTTCTTTTCTTATGGGGCAGCACATGAACGATTTGACCAAGAAACAATTCTTTCCCCGGACCAGGTTCACAGGAACCGCTTGCATACCCCTACGCCTGCCGGCCATCGTTGCGGGTCTTCTTCTTACGATAATGCCCCTTCTACTAACCGGATGCGGCGGAGGGGAGAGGGTCCGACAGCGTACCCTCAGCGCAACCGGTAGGAGTCACCGCGTCTCTCGCATGGCACCCGGTTGAAGACCCTTCAGTCATTGCCTATTTTGTCCACTACGGCCGGCATTCACCAGGTCATTCAGGTAGCTGCTCATACGAACATTCCATGCACGTTTCCTCTCCGTCAGCCACGATCACCAACCTTGAGCCTGATACCCGCTACTACTTTACGGTCAGTGCCTATAACGGTCTAGAAAGCGCCTGCTCAGGTGAAGTATCGACCGTCACGGATCCTCTTCCCGTCTAGACAGATCGACTAAGCCCATCCCTTGCCTCCGCAATGCTGAACAGTACCCACCTTATCGGACTCACATGGATAAGGCTCCGGTGACGCGGCCGAACTGCGTCATGGTCGTTCCATCTGCAAGGATCCTTAACCCTTGAGTTCTCACTCCACGTGCAACACCGTAACCGATTAGGGCCTGAAGTGTTGGCATGTTAAATAGATCATAATCTGTCCTCCCTTTGTGTTCCAGGAGCTAACTGACTCACATTGACCATGGTCTGGCCCTTTCCTATACTGACAGGAGATCGTACGGAGGCGCGCTGATGAAAGTCGTCATAGGTCTACTTATTGTCGTCGCCCTGGTGGTCGGAGGCATCCTGGCGCTTCCCTTCCTGATTGATCTCAACAAGTATCAAGACCAATACAAGCCTATCATCGAAGACGCGCTCAATCGCAAGGTTCAGCTGCAAGACATCCGTCTGACTATCTGGCCGCGGATCGGTGCCCGGGTGGCCGGGTTCGTGGTGCTGGACGACCCGGCATTCGCTTCAAACCCCTTTGCCTCTCTCACATCGCTAGATGTCGGGGTCAAACTCTTGCCCTTATTCAGCGGCAAAATCGAGGTAGAAGACATCACACTCCGTGATCCTGTTATCACAGTCATCAAGAACAAGAGCGGCGTCCTGAACGTTTCGAC
This sequence comes from uncultured Nitrospiraceae bacterium, assembly GCA_963742465.1. Classification (GTDB taxonomy): domain Bacteria; phylum Nitrospirota; class Nitrospiria; order Nitrospirales; family Nitrospiraceae; genus Palsa-1315. Next base: position 100,157 of record CAVUMA010000001.1, read on the forward strand.
CATCGGTCGTACAGGCACTACACTGCCTAATACTCCTTCGCGGGCACCCATTCCATCGGCTGAAGGTCCTCTCAAAATCCTGGCACTCCTGGCCGTAGACCGAGTCTCCATCGCGGGCGGAACGCTCACCTATCGGGATCTGTCTGCTCCCGAGCCGACCGAGTATATCTTGCAGGATATGGAGCTCCTCCTCCAATCCGTTTGGCTCGGCCAAACCCCCAGGCTCCATATCGGAATGCTCGTCCAACCATTAAACCTCCCGGTGAGCCTCGACGGTACCTTTGGCCCGTTGAAAGCATCCACGGACATCGATGCAATCAATCTCCAACTCGCTTTGGGAAAAACAGATTTCACCATCACCGGGAAAACAGTCGGGCAAAACGCCAGCCTAAACATCAGTGCGCCGGTCATCAATACGGCCAATCTGCCGTTCGCCCTACCATTTCAGAAACCTTTTGAGGTGAAACATCTTCAGATTGCCGCTGACGTACAAGGCCAAGACGTGCTGTTACAGAACCTCTCCTTCCAGCTCTTCGATGGACAGGTGACGGCACAGGGAAAGGTCACATCCGGCCACGATACACCACCGTTCACTGGCAAGATGACGATTCAAGGGATGCAGCTCGGTCCGGCGCTCAGCGCCCTGGCAACCAGCCAGGTGTCGATCAGCGGAACGGCAGGAGCTGACCTCGGCGTGCAAGGCCGTGGATTGTCCATGCCGGACCTCATGAAATCCTTGGAAGGCATAGGGCACGTGGCTGTGAAAGACGGCAAGATCGAAGGTGTGAACTTGCTTCAGGAGGCCATCTCTATCCTCAACGTTGTCGGTCTCTCACTTGATAACGCCAAGGCAACGGCTTTTTCAACGATCGAGACCGACCTTGCCGTGAGTCAAGGGATCATTCACGTCCAACGGCTCTTGATGGATAGCCACGACTTTCAGGCCACAGGAGGCGGCACCATCGGATTCGATCAGACGCTGAACCTCACCGTATACCTCAACCTGTCGCAGGACATAAGTCAGAAGATCGCACGTTCATCGCCTGTCGCCAAGCTTGCGATGAAAGACGGCCGCATGAGTCTTCCGCTGGTGATTACCGGAACAGCACAGGCACCATCGTATGGATTAGATATGAAGAGCCTAACGGGGAGAGTTCAGGAACAGGTGCAGAAGAAGGTTGAGGAAGCGATCAATGGACTGCTGAAAGGGACGACGAAACCGGAAGACTTAAAGCAACAGGGCCAAGACCTGCTCAAAGGACTGTTGCGACACTAAGGAGCCATCAAATGATCGTCATGGATATGACGACCCGATACGCGATGCGAGTATGTCATGCAGCCCGTAGTTGTGACCCACAGAAAAAATGGCCAGGTCTTCCCATCACACAATTGCCATTCGATACTTCTTTCGTACTTAGACTTTCGGCCTCAGCTGTCGTGCAGCTCCTAGGGCTACCAATCATATTATTGAAGTGGAACTTGGATTACGTTTTATCGAGGGGCTCAACAATAAGATCGGAATTCTTCAATGACGTGCTTATGGCCTGGGAAGTAAGGCGTATCTGCACTTGAAAATCCTCACGTACATGCTCTCGGAAACCAAAAAAGGCTGACAGCCTGCCCATTCGTTCGGGGGAATAGCCCCTGGATTTAAACCACTCACTGACATACTTCAGGCCGCGCGACAATCGAGGGCCGCCGCTCAGAGCTACCGCATCAACGAGACAATACCAGACCGCAACACCACTTGGCGGGTTTCCCTGAGACAGTCCAAAGACAGGATCTACTGCCGCCCATTTCCAGGCCCCAGCTGCCGTTCCAACTAGCTCCAGCCATGTAGTAATAAAGAAGGCAGCGAGATATACCAATGGGGAGCGGCCTCTAAATAGACAGATCGCAAACGCACAAAACAGCAACGCACCCCCTGAATCGCCCTGCTCTGCAAACCCGCTGATTCCCCAAATCGACCATGCGCCGCACACCACGATCACTGTTGAGGCAATTGCTCTTGCATGTTTAATGAACAGCCCGGAACGCGCCAACGCGATAGAGGTCAAATACACCATTCCGTGACCGAGCGGCACATAGGCCGGTACATTATCGAAGCGATAGGTGTAGCCACCCATACAAACAGACGCCACGTATTCGCCGATTGTGGTAAAGGCGACAGCAATTACAACCTGCATTCTTACTTCTCTGTTTTCACCGAGCAACATCACCAAAAGAGATACGAACGCGATGAACCCTAGGGCATATTGCCTTCCCAAGCTCCCGCTCACTTCAAAAGTCATACAGACCGCCACACAGAAAAACGTAAATGCCGCTATCACGTAATCCCGTTTTCTATGGGCATAGGTGGCATTAATTTCCGGGAAATGGCGTAGCAATCTCGACCTCATTGAATGTCAATCTCTCTTGGGTCTATTACTTCTGCTCGATTGTCGGTCATAGAGGAACGTGACAGAGAACAGGGATCCACCATGGATACATTTGATATACAAGATAGAGGCACAGGCTCTTCGCAACCGAAATCTAACCTGTAGCCGGTCTCTCGTCAACTCAACTGGAATCAGTCGAAACCATGAGCGACCTAACTGATTCAATTTTCTTAATCTGTTATGGAAAAATGATCAGGAACCACCCGTGCTCACACCGCCTCTCCTATCCAATCAATAGGAACGCGTGAACCTAGTGACAGCATTCTCTCTCTAAGGACAATGCGGCACCGGCCTATGTGCGCGACAAGAGCAAGCTTCCTGCTATCACTCAACGCTCATGTAGATTTCACGGCTCTTTTGCGAGCGTGAGGATACCCCTTCACGATTAGATGATCAAGACTGAGCCAGATGTATTGATGAAAAGTACTGAGTTGTTCGCAAGCAGGAGATTGGCGGGAGAGCTGCCGTTGTATGCAGCCTCCCGCCAAGAATGACGAAGTCAGGGTAACAGTTCGAGGAGAACTGCGTGGATCAGTCTTTCTCTTTCTTCTCTTCCTTCAACACCATCTTGCCTTGCGCCAGACTGGCATTGAGGTCATGCTCAGGGACCTTCTTATGCACCAGGTTCTGATGGCAATCGATACAGGTTGCGCCTTCCGTTTCCATCTTCTTGTGCGCCGCCTTAGCCGATGCGCCTGGAGGCTTCGTATTCTTGTGGCAGGCCCGGCAGGTCATGCTGTCCCAGCCCTTCAGCTTCATGCGTGCCCTGTAGGCTGCCTCCGGCCGGAACTCGTTGAATTTCTCGATCGTAGAGTAGTCCTTGGTAAACTCATCGATCAAGAACGGCACTCCATCCATCACGTGCGTCCACACCGCCAGATGGAAGTTGGACAATCCCTGAGGGACATGGCAATCCTTGCACCCAGGATCGGCACCGAGTGCCCCCCAGTGCGAAGATTTTTTCAGCTCCTCATACGGGTAGGTCTCTGAATGGCAACTCACGCAGAACTCGGTCCTGGATATCGCGGCTTCGCCGCCGAATACCACGATAATCGATCCAACGGCAATAACTGCGCCGAGAATCAGGGCACCGACCGATACCCTACCCCACTCTGTCATTACTCCTCCTTGCCTATCTCAGCCGGCTTAGCATCTTTCTGGAACTCCTCATGAAACTTCGGGGTAGGCGGACCTTCAAACGTGCCCACTAGTTTGAAGTGTTCATGCATGGCTTTGTTGTTACGGATCATCTTTTCAAAGTCGAACGTATACTTCTTGTCTACTGTGGGGGTGAACGGCGTGTATGGTTTCTTGGTGCCCTTCCATCCAGAACCCTCGTAGTTCAGATGGCAGGCGCTGCACTTCTCAATGAACTCAAACTCTTGTCCGGCTTCCGCGAGTGACTCGCGCGGCGTGACTTTTTTAGACTTTTCAAAGGCCTCGCCTGCCTTGCGATGAACCTTGCGATAATCTGGACCGGCCCCATGGCAGGACTCGCAGCCTACACCGATCAAGAACTTGTCCGGCTCCGTAATTTCATACCCACCTTCTGACTCCGAACCCAGTCACATGGCAGCCGATACAATCTTTATCCTTCGTAAAGTCCTTCTTAGGGTCGAGTTTCGCCTTGACCATGGCTTTGTTCTTGTCCTTGTCCCTGTCGGCTTTGAGCGAGTCGATAGCTTTGGCATGGGCGGTCTTGAGCCATGAGTCGGCCTCACTTTTATGACAATTACTGCATTTCTTTCGCCCCTCAAATGCGGTTTCGGCGGAAGCGGTTCCGACTAAGACCGCGAATAACGCCACAGCGGCAAGTGCAAATATCATGGGATGCTTCACGGGTACCTCCTTTCTCAGAAAAACTATTCGTGGTCGTGACTATGAAAAATCAACTATCGCGTTACTTTATCGTCGAGTTCAAAGATTTACAAGAATGGGCCATTCCACTTCGGCCACACAAAGAATCAGCTATTCGACGGCTGCGCAGACGGAATCTTATACACCCAATAGCCACCCTGTTGATAGACCAGCTGGACGGCTTGGAACTCAAGAGGCTTCGACGTTCGTCAAGGGCAGCATCTGTGCGAGCAGCGTGTTGCCACTCTTAGCATCGGTCAGGAAGTAGGCGCGCACCAAGTTCTCCGAGAGCCCATGCACCGAATAGGAAGTGTAGTTGTTGTCCGATCTGCCAGCGCTTCACCATCCCGCTCAGTCCATGCACATCGCCGCCCTTCAAGGGGAAATCTTTGTAGGCGGCACCGAGTGCGATCGGGGCGCATCAGCCCGAGCTTGTAGAGGTCCGAGAGGTGAACCGCAACATAGGCTTCGCGCCCGCCAGTCAGTTCTCGCAATATCGCGACGCCCTCTTTCGGACTCGCCACCAGTGCGTCTGCGAATCGTTGGAACTTCTGCCTCTCTTCTGCGCTTGCCGAAGCACCCCAGAACTCGCGCTCGTATTTTTCGATCGCCCCAAGTTTACGTGCGCCAGAGCGACGGCATGATAAGGGGTTCGCCGAGATGCGAAGTGAACACCGTCTCGTACCCCGTCAAGAGTCTGAATCTGACGCGAGGTGTCCCACCAAGCAAGGATGGCAGCGTCTTTCGGCACATGCTTCGCAATCGCTGATGCCAATGCGGTCAGCTCGGAAAGCTTGCCGTCGACGAAGACCAATGGTTCGCCGCTGCGGTTTTCCCAGGCGAGCATGACAGGGCTCTGGATTGCCACGGCGCGCAAGATAGGCCACAGCCACCGGTTGATCCACACCCTCAACTTGAATCTCTTGCTTGACTGATGCCGAGGTCAGGCCAGGCATCGAGTCCAAGCTTGCTGAACTTATCTACACCACCCTCTTCCACTAACTGGTAGTGATAGGGCGCTGTCCTGGACCGAGCCACATAAACGCGAGCCAACCAAGCACAAGAAGACCTCCCGCCACTAGGATTATTCCTAGCGACGGGAGGACTCTACTACTTGGTCGCGTCAGCGCTGCTTCCATCGTCTGCGCTGCGCCTGTTGTCACCGCCTGGTTCTTCTTGCGTCTGCTCCATCCGGCGAGCGCGAGCGTGCCGGTCAGCAGCATGCCGCCGCCCACGCTGCCGAGCGTAATCTTCCCGTCCGTGCTATCGAAGTCAAGCAGGCTGCTAGTGCGGCTGTGCCTCCAGCTTGGCCACCCGTTCCATCAAGGCCAGCTTCTCCTTGAGCTTGGTGTCCTCATCCATGATTTCGACATAAGCCCGGTTCAATCGCGGCCCAACCGACGTATAGGTGAAGCCCCAATGTTGGTGGGCCAGACTCACGTGCAGTTGCACGAGATGGTCTTCAGCCATTTCGAAGAGCTTGAGCTCGATGGCCGCAGGATTGTTGCCCTTCGACCAGTAAATTTGGAAGAACTGCTCAAATCCATCCGGCACCGGCTTCGGAGGCGCTGGTCGGTTTGTCTTCTGTCCTGTGAGGAGACCAGCCTCGTACTGCTTGTGGACTACGTCGTGCGCCTCATCGTATTTATCGAGCCCAGAGTAGGTACCGTTGTCCATAAACTCCAGGTAGGCACGAGCGTAAGCGCTCTGAGTGGCACTGGGTGCAGGTCTTGACCCACGAATCCAGTCGCTTATCGGCCCAGTCGGTCTTGATGTTTTCTCGGATGCCAGGCACGAAGGGATAATTCGCCCAGCGGACCTTACGCACAACGTTGTGCGTGAACTTACCGTTATACTCCATGTGACAGCTCTGACAGGTAGGGCATCCTGTCCGCCCTTGGCAACCGCGTCCTTGAGCTGTAGATTCCAATTCCAGCTCTTCCCCTTAGAGGCTCTCGTACTCCTCAGCCCATGCTGCGACCTGTTGTAGGCTTCCCAGTTGTTGTGATCGGCGCCACTGTGGCAGGTACCGCAGGCCTCTGGCTTGCGCGAGTTGGCCACCGAGAATTCGTGCCTGGTATGGCAGCCGTCGCACTTGTTCTGTTGGACGTGGCACATGGTGCAGCCGTCTGCAATCTCGCGCTGCGACATCCCGGCGTAGACTTCCACCTCGACGTTGGCTCTGTAGTCCAACGCGTGTGACGGACGGCCCTTCGGCCACTGATCCTTAGGCCAAGTGATCGTGTCGCGCTCAGATTCGCGCTCGGCGAACTCCTGCAGATGGCAGTTGCCGCAGACGTCTGCGGTAGGCATCTTGATGTCTGCGCGGTGATCGGCCTTCTTCTTGGTATTGATGTCAACGTGACAATCGATGCAGCCGACTTCCTTCAATTGTTCGGTTGCACCGAGCTTACCCAGTGAACGCAGGTTCGCTTCGACATCCTCCAGCTTCGCTTTTTTGTAGTAGGTATCATCTTTCGGGGTGAGCTTACGGATCTTGTCCAGATTGGCGTGGGTACTTTTCTTCCACATGGCCACCCAGCCTGGCGACTCATCGGTGTGGCATTTCACACATTGCTCGCGGGTCGCGATATCCTTGACTGATGTCGGTGGCTTGTAAAAGCTGGCATGGGTCGAGATACTTACTGAATGGGAGCGGCTCCCAATATTGGCCGTACTTCCCTTTTCCAAAGCCTTCGGCTGGATCCAGGTAGCGTTTCAGCAACGCCTCATGCAACTGCTTGGGGCTGGCTGACTTATCGAGCTTCAGCGCCTCGTAGGTTTCCTTGGGGACGGTGGGAAAATCCGCCTGCGCTGTCCCAGCGAGCAGAACGCCGCTCAGGGCCAGGACGCAGCTTGCCAAGAGGTTAGACTTCATGCCTGTACTCCTTCCGTTAAAAATATGCGACTCTTAAAAAAAATATGCGAAATCTAACTGTATTTGACGACATATAATTTTCAGTCCTGCATTAGTACGCTGTAATGTGCGCCTTTATATCTCTGCCTATCTCGGATGTCAATAGATTTGGATAATGAAATCATTGTTTTGTTTAAAATAATTTCTCGACCAACCTTCTGCAAGATAAATGCCTCAATAACTCGTGTTCGCAGCAACAGAGGGAGATGGCATATAGCATGGTGCTAAGGAAGAGCGCGCCATGCAGATTTCTTTAGCGCTATGGTCTTTCACGATCGATGACGATGGTGACCCCATCCGTTCCAGGCTTCACCGGCTGACTCATCCCTTCCAAGTCTCCACTTTGCGGCATAGCTTGGCCGGACTTCGACAGACGAGCCACAATGACCACGGTTCCGACATCGGAGAGTTTTCTGGACGGCATCATGCTGTTCGAGTCATCGAGCCGGAACGTGAAGGGCAAATCTTTTTTCGTCGCCCGCACGATCGCGACAGGCATCGGTGGGCCGTTCGTCTCGCGCGCAAACACAAACAACGTGTCCGTCGCAGACCCCTTGCCGGCCAGGCCCGGCGCCATAACTACCTTGCCGGTAATCGCAAGCGACTGTCCAGCCAACTGAGCCGTCACCGTCGGTTCCGCATATCCGGGCACCGTTGAAGCAAGCAGAACGCCACAGACCAGCAGTACGCATCTCATCAAAAACTTGTGGACCATGTGCGTACTCCCGTTTGTTAAGACTCTTCTGATTGTCTTTAGTATGCTCGATCGTTCGCGAACCGCGCACATGTATCTCAGCCTACATCGGAAAATGTCAAGGAGATTTGGGCAGTACGTTTAATGGCTGACTGCAACAAGCAAGTTCTGCGCGTTTTCACGACGAGCCGTCGTAAATATGCGGCCTAAGAATTCTTTGGAAGGATCAACTGTAGCCACGAGCACTGGGGCGGTGAGAAGAGAGAGGCTTGTGGGCTTCCCGGCGCTACGGTCTTTCACGATCGATGACGACGGTGATTCCATCCACTCCAGATTGTACCGGCTGACTCGTCCCCTCCAGGTCTCCACTTTGTGGCATCGCCTGGCCGGACTTCGACAGACGGGCCACAATGACGACCGGTCCTGCACTGGAAAGTTTTCTGGACGGCATCGGACTGGTTGAGTCATCGAGCTGGAACGTAAAGGGTAACTCTTTTCTCGTCGCCCGCACGATCGACACCGGCATGGGTGGACCACTCATTTCGCGTGCAAATACAAATAGTGTGTCTGTCGGGGATCCTTTGCCGGCTAGGCCCGGCGCCATAGTCACTGTGCCTCTGATCGCACGCGGTTGTCCGGTCTGCCTGGTGGCTGGAGCCGGCGCTGCCGATTCTTTATCCATGGTCTTTCACGATCGATGACGACGGTGATCCCATCCACTCCAGATTGTATCGGCTGGCTCGTCCCCTCTAGATCTCCACTTTGCGGCATCGCCTGGCCGGACTTCGACAGACGGGCCACAATCACCACCGGTCCTGCACTGGAGAGTTTTCTGGACGGCATTGGGCTGGTTGAGTCATCGAGCTGAAACGTAAAGGGTAGATCTTTTCTCGTCGCCCGTACGATCGACACCGGCATCGGTGGGCCATTCATCTCGCGTGCAAATACAAATAATGTGTCCGTCGGAGATCCCTTGCCGGCCAAGCCGGGCGCCATCGTCACCGTGCCTTTGATCATACGCGGCTGTCCGGCTTGGCCGAGTTGGTTTGACCGGTGCTGCCGGTTCCGTAAGCGCAGACATCATGTCTTTCGGCCACCACCAAGTTGGCTCTGGGCCTCTTCGATTGCAGCCATCAGTTGCTGTGTCATCTCCGGGTCTACGTCCGCAGGAAGGTTCGCACGAGCTTGTTCCCAGTCCTTGACCGCCCGCGCAAAGTCTTTTCGGTTGAACGCCACGGTCCCTGACAGCATCAGCGCCTTCACGTTACGTGGATCGATCTTCAGCGCCTGTTGAATCAAGACTTCTGGCTTCCCTTCCAACTTGCGACCATGGACGACCCCCAAGGTGTCGGCATAGTCGGCGAGTAACTGGGCATCATCAGGAATCAGAGCCACGGCTTTCTCGATAGACCTGCACGGCCTCGGCGTTGCGTCCCATTCCCACATACGAACGCGCGAGCAATACCCAGCCCACACCATCATTCGGATTCTGCTCCATTTTCTGTTTGAGTCGCTCGATCAATGCCTTCGAGCGAGTCAGCGGACGGATGCGCACCTTCTGAACTTCCTTGCGCAGACAGTACGAGCCGCAGTTGGCTGCGTCATGGCGAGTGGATTTCCAAGCTCCCAATAGAGCAACCCACTGACAGTCGGGACGATGACGGCCAGTGCAAAAGCCACCGGCCTGCTATTTATCTGTCGTTGTGCCCTTGTGGGCGTCGTCTCTGTGGTGCCGGTTTCTTCCAACAGACGGCGTTCGAGCTCACGTCGCGCCTGCTGATACAATTCGTCGGTGAGCACGCCGTTTGCCCGATCCTGCCCTAGTTCCGCAAACTGCTGTCGGAAAATAGACAGTGTCTTCTCCTGCTCTCCCGTTGCAGCCTTGACTGTGCGCTTCAGCAGCGGCCACAACAGGAGGCCAAGGATAAGAAGGGTCATGGTCGATGCAATCAGCCAGAATATGATCGTCAAGGGCGATGCGCTCCTTCGGATAGCAGTTTCTCGACACGGTTGTGCTCGGCTTCCGACAATGTCACGTCGGTCAGCTTCTTTTGTCTCCTGCGCAGTGCAAACACCAATCCCGTTGCACCAGCTCCCAGCAAGAGGAACGGCCCCACCCAGAGCAATGTGGTCGTGAGCTTCCAGGGTGGCCGGTATAAGACAAAATCTCCGTAACGCGTGACGAGAAAATCGATGATTTCCGGGTCACTCATACCTTTGGCGATCATCTCGCGCACTTCTCGGCGCAAGTCTTCGGCCAACGGCGCATTCGAGTCGGCCAACGTCTGGTTCTGACAGACCAGGCAGCGCAGCTCGACGGCGAGGACTTTCAATCGCGCCTCAACCTGCGGATTCGCAGCAAGCGGCTGGGCCTCGTACGCCGTAGCGAGACTTGGGAGCAGCAACATGAGCACCCACAGCCATCTCATTGGTTTTGCAACTCCCTGACCAGGGGCAAAATCTTTTTCTCCAAGATGTCCTCGCGCAGCGGGCCAATCTGCTTGTAGCGGATGACGCCCTGCTTATCGATCACGTAGGTTTCCGGTACGCCGTAGACCCCGTAATTAATGCCGACACGCCCCGGCTCATCTACGGCAACGATCTGATAGGGATTGCCCCACTCCTTCAACCACGCCAGAGCCTCGCTCCGTTGATCCTTATAGTCCATGCCATAGATGGGCACCTCCCCGGATTGCGCGAGGTGGATGAGTACCGGGTGCTCGTCCTTGCAGCCCCCGCACCATGATGCCCAGAAGTTGAGCAGCCAGACCTTGCCCTTAAGGTCGTTCGACGAAATCACTTTTCGCAGGATCATGGAGCTGCGGCAGCGAAAACTCAGGCGCCGCCTTCCCAACCAAGGGAGACGGCAATTCACGCGGATTGAGCGTCAGCCCGACCGCAAGAAACCCGACCACGACGATGAAGAGCCCGAACGGGATGAGAAACCGGTTCATGAGACGGTCGGGCGCGCCATCTGTGCCGTGGCCGGCACCGCGGCCTCTTTCCGCCGCCAGGCCAGCCGATAGCGCCGATCGCTGACGGCCAGGACACCACCCGAGGCCATGACCAAACAGCCCCCCCAGATCCAATCGATAAAGGGTTTGTGGTAGAGCCTCACGCTCCAGGCTCCGCCCTCAAGCGGCTCGCCCAACGACACGTACAGATCGCGCAACAAGCCCGGTGCGATCGCTGCTTCGGTCATTGTCTGGTTCTGCACGAAGTACCGGCGCTTTTCGGGATACATCACCGTCACCTCACGGCCATCCTGGCTCACATGAAACGTTCCCCGCGCCGCCACATAGTTCGGACCCTTTACCTGCTCGGTGCCGTCAAAACGGAATGTATAGCCGCCAAGCGTGGCTGTCTCGCCAACATTCATCCGCACATCCTGCTCCACTTCGAAGCCCTTCACCATGGTCACACCGACGATGAACAGAGCGACGCCGCAGTGGGCCAGTACCATGCCCCAATAGGCACGGGGCAGCGTGGCCACACGGCCTCCAATGCTGCCGCTACCCTCAGCCTGGAGCAGCCGCTCCCGCAGATCCACCAGGATCGTCGCCAGAATCCAGAAGGCCAGCAGCAGCCCTAGACTGATCAGCGGCGTCCATTGGCCCATGAGCCACGGCACCGCCACGGCGGTTACCAGACTGACGCCGAAGGCCCAGCGCAGACGGATGGCCAAGGCCGGCAGGCTCGCCTGTTTCCATTGGGCCAGCGGCCCGATCCCCATCAAAAATATGGCGGGAGTCATCAGGGGAAGAAAGACCGTGTCGAAGTACGGCGGACCGACCGAGATTTTGCCAAGGTCCAGCGCATCCAGGAACAAGGGATACAGTGTCCCCAGGAGCACTGAGCCCAAGGCCGCCACCAGCAACACGTTGTTCGCCAGCAACATCCCCTCGCGTGAGATCAGGGCAAAGCCCCCGCCCAATCCCACTCGTGGCGCACGCCACGCATACAAGACCAGACGAGCCGCCGATCACCACGGCCAGGAATATAAGAATGAACAATCCGCGCTTCGGATCGGTGGCGAATGCATGCACGGAGGTCAAGACGCCGGAACGGACCAAGAAGGTCCCGAGCAGACTGAGCGAGAACGCCATAATGGCGAGCAGTACGCTCCAGGCTTTGAAGCCGCCCCGTTTATCGGTAACTGCCAGCGAATGCATCAACGCGGTTCCAGCCAACCAGGGCATGAAGGAGGCGTTTTCGACCGGATCCCAGAACCACCACCCACCCCAGCCCAGCTCGTAATAGGCCCAGCCGCTCCCCATCGCAACCCCGACGGTCATAAAACACCAGGCGACTGTGGTCCAGGGGCGAGACCAGCGCGCCCAAGCCGCATCCAACGTGCCCCCCAAGAGCGCGGCGATCGCAAAAGAAAACGCCACGGAGAACCCCACGTACCCCATGTAGAGCATCGGCGGGTGGATTACCATGCCTGGGTCCTGCAGCAGCGGATTCAAATCGCGCCCATCCAATGCAGCAGGAATCAACCGCTCGAACGGATTGGAGACCGTCAACATGAATAAAAGAAATCCCACGCTGACGAGGCCCATCACGCCCAAAATACGCGCGCGCATCGCATCTGGCAGATGGGTTGAAAAGAACGAGACGGCGACCATCCAGATGCTGAGGATGAACATCCAGAGAAGCAACGAGCCTTCGTGCGCGCCCCAGATGGCTGCAAGGCGATAATGCAGCGGGAGTTGAGAGTTCGACGTGGCCGCGACGTAGAGCACGGAAAAGTCTTTGTCCGCAAAGGCATATCCCAGGCAACAAAACGCCAGCAGAACCAGAAGGAATTGCCCGCGCGCCGCCGGCTTCGCAACGGCCATCAGCGAGGCGTTTCCCACTGCGGCACCATAGATGGGCAGGGTTCCCTGCACCACCGCCACGCAGAGCGCGAGTATTAAGGCATAATGACCGATTTCTGGAATCATGTAGGCTCCTAGCGTGGATTGACAACCAGGGTGCCGCTGCTCTGCGCCCCTACGGTCTTGGCCTTGGCCAGCGCGTCTGCGGCTTCCGGCGGCATATAGTTTTCATCGTGCTTCGCCAGCACTTCACTCGCTAGAAATGCCCCATTGGCACCGAGTTGCCCCTGGGCAACGACGCCCTTCCCTTCCTTGAAGAGGTCCGGGAGTATCCCCTTGAACGTCACGGGCACACGTTTCGCCATGTCGGTCACGATAAAATGCACAGTCAGTCCATCGCCTTCGCGGGTGAGACTTCCGGCTTCGACCATTCCGCCGATGCGGAAGCTGCGCCCCTGGGGCACGTCCCCATTGGCAGCCTGCGTCGGTGTATAAAAGAACACGAGGTTGCTTTGGAACGCATTCAACACCAAGGCTGCCGCCACGGCCAACGCGACCAATCCCAGGCCGATGAGGACAAACCGTTTCTGTCGAGGTTTCATCGTCTCCGTCTCCTCCTACGACTCCATCACGACTCCCGGCCGCTACTGCATGCCGCCGCCACACCGCGAGGACTTCTCCCCCCATACATAAGGCCGTGGCACCAAACGAGGCCCACACGTAGAGACCGTACCCGCCCATCGCAAAAAACTCCGCCAGGCTCCCCCACTGCATCAGCGCGCCTCCACGACGTCCGGCATCGAGGCCTGTTTTCCCCACGACGGTTGTCGCTCCCGCTCAACAATCACGCAACGCATGCGGACCAACGTCACCGCGATGCTGTACATCCAGAAGCCGAACATCATCACCAACATCGCCGTCACCATCGTCCCTGCCATTGTCGGCGCCGCCGTGATACTGACGGAGGCTCCTTGATGCAACGTGTTCCACCAACGCACGGAAAAATAGATGATCGGGACATTGATCACCCCCACCAGCGCCAAGACGGCACTTGCGCGATCGGCGCGGCGCAGGTCGTCGATCGACGAACGCAGCAAGATGATCCCGATATACTGAAACAGCAAAATCAGCTCCGACGTCAGCCGGGCATCCCACACCCACCACGCCCCCCAGGTCGGCTTGCCCCACATCGCCCCGGTGAACAGCGCGAGGAACGTAAACATCGCCCCGGTCGGAGCGATGGCCTGCGCCATCATGAATGAGGGGCGCGCATTGAGCCCCAATCCAAGAGCCGGCCCAGATGGCCATGATGACGTAGAGAAACATGGACATCCAGGCAGCCGGCACATGAACGAAGATAATACGGTAGGCATCTCCTTGGGTCACATCGGTCGGGGCGACAAAGAAACCCACATACAGGCCGACCCCGATCAACCCCAGCGCGGCGGCGGCAAACCATGGGATCATCCGCCCGGCCATCGGGTAGATTGCCTGTGGCGACGAATACTTAAACCAGTTGATGCCCGTGACGCTCATAACGAAAGTCTCATTCTAACGCAATGCGTAATGCAACAGCAGTGGCCCATGGTGCAAACGCAAGTGAGAGCAGAAAGCAGGCACCGAGTAACGACAGATTCGCTTCGCTGCCGATTCCGGCCAAGCTATTCGTGACAGCGCCAGCCCCAAAGATCAGCACCGGAATAAAGAGGGGAAGCACCAGGAGGGCAACCAGCAAGCCGCTCCCGCGCAACCCAAGAGTTAGCGCAGCGCCGATCGCTCCAATCATACTCAACGTCGGCGTGCCAAGCAAGAGCGATAACGTCAACACCGCCAGCGAGTCCCCGCCCAGGCCGAATTGCAAGCCGAGGAGAGGCGAGAGCAGAACTACTGGCAAGCCGGAGATCACCCAGTGCGTGAACACCTTGCCAACGACCAGAACGGCAAGAGGCTGAGGTATCAATAGCGTCTGCTCCAACACACCATCGAGATAATCAGCTGTGAACAGGCGTCCCAGTGACAGCAGGCATGCAAGCAGCGCCGTGACCCAGAGCACACCGGAGGCGATCATCCTCAGGACCGCCGGCTCCGGCCCGACCCCCAACGGAAAGAGGCTCGCGACGATGACGACGAAAAAGACCGACATCGCCACATCCGAACGATGCCTCATGGCCAGGAGAAGATCGCGCCGGACAACCCCGCGCAGCGCCTCACTCATGCTGGGCTGGCTCATCGAGTCAGCCTCAGGTACTGGACAGAATCAGCCGGGAGAGCGATCTCCTGGTGAGTGGCAACAACCACCATGCCACCATGACTCAGATGCGACTGTAGACGTTGGGTTAAGTAACTTGTGGCCGTAGTGTCAAGTGACGCGAACGGCTCATCCAAGAGCCATAACGGACGTGTAGAAAGCCAGAGACGCGCCAGTGCCACACGGCGCTTTTGTCCTTGCGATAGGACCCTCGTCGGCAGACGATGAACCGATCGCCCGAGACCGACGGCCTCCAACGCCTTTTGCACAATTTCACCGGAGCTTTCATCGCCGGCCAGGCAGGCGGAGACCTTGAGGTTTTCGACTGGGGTTAGCTCATCCTTGATGCCGTTGAGATGCCCTACATAGGTAAGCTGGGCACTATAGAGTTCCTTGAGTTGGCGGATGTCTTTCCCTTGCCAAAGGATCGCACCACAATCGGGCGACAACAGGCCGCACAGCATGCGGAGGAAGCTGGTTTTCCCGCTGCCGTTCTCACCGACCACAGCCAGCAGAGTTCCTGGCTTGACCGTCACGCTGACGTCGGAGAACAGCAGTCGTTCCCCGCGACTGCCGCTCAGTGCGACGGTTTGGAACATATTCGGAGAAGTCCTACTGGAGCCGAAGACAAATTATTTCCGCAGCGTCGAATCTTTATAGGTCGTGCTGTTCCTGAGCGTTTTCTCGACACCGTCTGACGTCTCATAATGTTACAACTATCGCTGAAACACTAGTCCATGCACAAGATCACTCTCGCTAGTAAATGGCAATTGAGGACCTCATGATAAGGGAACATACGCCTCGTTAATTTGGCCCATCAATTGTGGCCCATCTGACACAGGCAAGTCAAAGATGGTTTGGCGCGTACGGCATGAACGCATCTCCGATGCCCGTTGCTCAAACCCGATATTCTCCATATTCATTCGAACCCATGGCAGTCCTTCTGTCGACACGCAGATACATATACACTTATGCGTTACCTGGGCGTCATGGGGATTGTGCAACAGACTCCACCCCTGTTCTTTTGTCGCAACATTCTGCTGCAAATCTCATGGATGGCAAAAATAAGGATGGCTCCTAGCTCCGGATGCCTACATGGTAGAGCTTCGTGAGCTCGGCGCACAGTGCCAGTCTTTTTGCCATGTACCACCATGACACTGACCAGCTTGGCTCATACCGGACAGCCTGAGCCCCGCCCGAGCCCAACAGAAAACGCTTTCGGAATTTTCGCTTGCCTTGCGAGGGGGGGCTAGAATCTTGCCTCTGCGTTAGTGGCATCATGGTACGTATCACTTGATATGACATGTGGCTAGAGACGCAACTATGCAGTGGGATCGCTTCGCCGCACGGAGCAGCGGGTTCTCTAATGTCCCAGACAGGAGGATTCTGCATATTATGATGAGGCAAGTGACACGGGCAGGCCTTACGGTGCTCCTTCTCCTTGCCGCACTGTACCATCCTGAAATCGCTGCTGCACATGGAACAGCGAGCGGGGAAGACGACCCCTGCTTGCGCCGAGTTGGGGAGCGCGTGGTGCATTTCAGCGCCTATCAGCCGCAATACGAGCTGAGAGATCAATACTGCACGGACATTCCCAAGGAAGGCGACACCTTCCTGGTCGTAGATCTCGTGGACCCGGCGTTGCGCAACGAGCTGGTCGGGATGCGGGTCATGAAGGGTAACGGGAGCAATGAGGCAGAAGATCAGATTGTGGCAGACATTCGTCCGAGCACCCATCCGGATGGAGTGCTCCGGGGCGAAGTCCGGCTGGACTGAAGGCCTTTATACGGTCACTATTGCGGCGGAGAAACAGAATCTGATGCGGCGCCCCCAATATCTGTTGCGGGTACACATGATCGATTACCAGAAGCTTGTGCGTACCATGACAGTACCGGCGATAGGAGTGCTGGTAGTTGCATTGCTTGGATACATACTCATACGATCGAAGTGGCTGCGGAATTGGTGGGCAGTCCGCCGTTCGTAGGAAACCGGGCACTCCGGCCTGCGAACATATGGTTCAACATTCGAGAGGGAGGATACTGACAATGGTTGTGCAATGGCTGAAGCCTATCGGCTTGTGCGTCTTGATGCTGGCGATCGGGGGTACATTCTCCACACAGGCCCAGGCTCACGGAGGACTGGCGCTGGCAGAGGACATGTGCAGGCTCACGATCGGCCCTTACAACATGCACTTCACCGGCTATCAGCCTGACAACACGCGCAATAAAGAATTCTGCGAGGACATTCCGGCGACTGGCCGCACGGTCGTGGTGCTCGATTACATGGAAGACGCACTCCGTCCGTTGCCTACCGAGGTTCGGATCATCAGGGATACGGGCTCGGAGCAAGATCTTCAGGCCATCACGGTCCTTCACCTGCCGCCTAAGGTCTATCCCAGCGGCTCGGTCAATTTCGAATACAACTTCGACAAGCCAGGAAAATTTGTCGGACTGGTAACGGTGGGCGACAAGCAGGAACATGTATCACGATTCCCGTTCTCGGTTGGGGAAACGAAAATTTGGTTGCCCCCCTCCTACTTCTTGATTGCGTTTGCAGGGGTTGCTGTTATCGGGGTGATCTTCTTTTTCCTGCGCGGTCGCGGCCAAACTTCTGGCAACACTGTTTCGTAGGCGTCCGTCCATCCATCCGGCCCAATGCGTCGGCGCGGGTGCGACTTTGGTTCAACGAGAAAATTGAGGGCAACTAAGAATTAAGGCGAGAAGGATACTGACGATGTCTTTGCGATTTCTGCTGAAATCAGTGTTTGTGTGTTTCTTGATGCTGGCGATTGGAGCTCCGCTCTCCGCACAAGCCCAGCACTTTCACGAATTGGACAAAAACTTCTGCATACTCAAGTTCGGACCCTACGGCATGCACCTTACCGAGTATCAGCCTGACATCTCAGACCGGCAGGAACTCTGCGGGGATATTCCGTCGATCGGACGCACGGTGGTGGTGCTCGACTTTATCGAAGGGGAACTCCGCTCGTTGCCCGTCGAGGTCCGGGTCATCAAGGATACGGGTTCGGAGCAGGATCTTCAGGCCATCACAGTCGTTCACGTACCGCCCAAGGTCTACCCAGGGGGGTTCATCAATTTCGAACATAGCTTCAACCAGCCTGGCAAATTCATCGGGGTCATCACCGTTGGCGGCAAGGAGGAGCATGTCGCGCGATTCCCGATCTCGGTAGGAGAATCGGGAGTGGTTTCGCACTTCATGCACTACATCATGGTCATTGTCCCGGTCGTAGCGATTGCCGGTGGAGCGGCGATCTTCTTTTTCCTGAGGGGGCGTCGCAAGCCGTCGGTCCGCACCGCTTCGTAGGCAGCCGGTCACCGGAGAGCAATGCGTAGAACCAAGATGAGCCCAATGGCCGACTCCTGCGATCAAGCGCAGTAGTTAAGGAGGAGGAGGAAGTCCGATGGAATCATGGAGCAGGCTCACGCACTCAAGCACGTCTTGGTGGGCGCGGTGATGGCAATGGCAATGTGCGTGCATGTCGCCCCGGCGCTGGCGCATT
The DNA here is from genome assembly GCA_963742465.1 of uncultured Nitrospiraceae bacterium. Classification (GTDB taxonomy): domain Bacteria; phylum Nitrospirota; class Nitrospiria; order Nitrospirales; family Nitrospiraceae; genus Palsa-1315. The sequence goes on from CAVUMA010000001.1 coordinate 118,651, forward strand.
CAATGCTGGTCAAGGCAGAGCCGCCACGCCGGGCTGTCCTCGCCAAGACGCCGGCGCAGGTGCGACTCTGGTTCAACGAGGAAATTGAAGGCGACTACGCGTCGCTTGTCGTGCTCGACGCCGAGAAGCATCCCGTAACCGAGATCAAGCCTCAGCTTGCCCCGGATGACCGGAAATCCATCGTTCTGCCGTTGCCGGAGTTGGCGCCAGGGAAGTACTCAGTGAAGTTTCGGGTGCTGTCGGTAGACGGTCACGTGGTAGAGTCGTCTTTCGACTTCACGGTAAAGGGTAAAGTGCAAAAGAAATGATCGAGGTCATCGGCGCGCTGTTCCGCTGGCTGCAGCTTGCGTCGAACATGATCCTGATCGGCGGCTGCGTCTTTCTCGCGATTGCCGCGCGCGCGAACACCGCATTCGACGCCCCATGGCTCAGCCCGTCTGAATCGGGCGTTACCGTGGCTTGGCGGTCACGCTTCTGCTGGGCCTGCTGGGCTTGCTGGCCACGACTACAGCTCAGGCCACTGGCGTGGCCGAAAATGCCTGGCGTCCAGGAGCCTGGCTAGAACTCTTACAAAAAACCCGCATAGGACTCATCTGGACGGTGCGCGCTGCCCTTGCGCTTCTCGTGTTCGGAGTGGCTCTCTACGTCCGGTTCTCACCTTGGGCGCGCTGGCAGTATGTGCTGTGCGCGACCGTTGCTGCACTCACGCTGGCTGCTGGATCGCTCGCAAGCCATTCCGCAGCCGGAGAACTGTCCGTGACATCGGTGCTGCCTTACGCGCTCCATATCGTTCTGGCGAGCGTCTGGTTCGGAGGGCTGCCGGCCGTTCTCTCAATAATGTTCGCCACCACCGGGAAGCGATCACACGAGGAAGTGGATCGGTTCGACATCCAGACCCTGAAGCGTTTCTCTGCAATAGCGCTTCCTGTGATGGTCGCTGTCGTTGCCACCGGCATCATCGTTGCGGATAGCATGGTGGACACAAGCTACGCCTCATTGGTCGCAACGAGCTGGGGCTGGTTTCTCAATACAAAGCTTGCGCTGCTCGCAGCGATTCTCGTGATCGCCGCGTGCGCGCGCCGCATCTGGATTCCGTCACTCGACCAGAACGCGGATGTGGCTGCAGCCGGCGGACGAGGACTTCGAAAGTGGGTCACCGTCGAATTCGTACTCGCGTTGGTGCTGGTATTGGTGGCAACAATGCTGGCCAACGCCGTGCCGGCGAAGCATGCCGTCATTGAGGACTGGCCCTATCCATTCCGCTTCTCCATCGACGCCACCTGGGGCGGGTTGGGCATGATGATCGGCGGAGGGATCGGAGTCGCGCTGCTTATCCTGGCAGGTGGGGCGAGTTGCCCTCGGTCGGTCCAAGCGCTGGGAGACGAAGTGGCGCATTGCCATCCCGGCCGTACTGGCGGTCTGTGCGCTGGTTGCGGCGCTGCCTCCCCTTGCCACTCAAGCTTTTCCGGAAACCTACCGCAAGACGCCGGTCCCGTTCGATGCCATTTCCGTTGCCAACGGTGCGACTATATTTGCCGCGAATTGCGTGCTCTGCCACGGACCCCAAGCCAAGGGCAATGGCGTTCTAGCCAAGACCTTCGCTATACCACCGGTAGATCTGCTTACGGAGCCGCACACAGCCAAGCATACCGCAGGCGATTTTTTTCACTGGCTGACCTATGGTATTCCCGGTACGGGCATGCCGGCGTTTGCCGACAAACTCTCGGAAGAGGATCGCTGGGATGTCGTAAACTTTCTCCATGCCACGTCCCGCGGCTATCAAGCGCGCCTCATCAACCCCTACGTCGCCCCCAATCAGCCCTACATGGCCCCGCAGAATTTCTCCTATTCCGCGCATGACGGTACGAGCGGTACCTTGAAGGACTTCCGTCGGCAGAAAGCGGTGCTGCTGGTTCTGTTTTCGTGGCCGGAATCGCGCGCGAGGCTCGATCAGTTGCGGCCGGCTTATGCCACCCTACGCGACAGCAATACAGTGGTGTTGGCGGTGCCGGTGAATGATCTCAACCAGCAAGATCTGGCGGCAATAACGGCAGACATGACTTTCCCGGTGGCGACGCAGGGTGCATCGGAGATCGCGCGCAGCTACGCCTTGTTCCGTAGAACCCTCAGCAATCCCGATCTGGCTGGCGAGGGTACATCACCGAAGCACATGGAGTTCCTGATAGACCGTTACGGCTATTTGCGGGCGCGCTGGATCCCTGCGGTGGACGGGTCGGGGTGGACAGACATCGGCGAATTGATGCGGCAAATCGAACAACTCAACCGGGAAAAGGAAATTCGGCCACCGCCAGACGACCATGTACACTGAGCCTCAGGTAGAAACAAAGGGATGTGTCGCGGATTGGAACGCACGTGTCAACGGTCATTTTGAGGAGAGAGGATTGAAAGCTATGATTCCTCAGCAACTCGAACATGGCAGGCTAATAATGCCTTTGTCACGGGACTGTGTATCAGCAAGATCGTTGCTTCCTTTATCCTCCTTCGTCGAATTCCCCCCAGCGTAGTGCAGGGAGCTTCATTCTAATAAAACCCGAACCGGGTTTTATTAGTGGGATGCGAGCCGTTGAGCCCGCACCGCAATGATGGGACTCAGGATCGGGAAGGCTTAGCGATCATCACCCCTCTGTAGGCACGGATGTCGCGTGGCCTATTTAGGCACCCTGCGCGCTTGACATTCAACACCTTCTTGTATATTTTTCCATGCTCCATACAATGGGCTATGCACTTGACTCCAGCAGACCCCAGGCATAGTGGAATCACACCTTGGAGGACTATATGCCAACTCTCGCTGAGTTCGAGCAACGCTTCGCCACAGAAGGTGCGTGCCGTGCCTACCTGGCCCGGCTGCGGTGGCCGACCGGCTTCTGTTGCCCCCAGTGTACGACCAGCGGTAGTTGGACAACCACACGATGCCTCTTGATGTGCCGCCGGTGTGGATACCAAGCCTCGGTCACGGCGGGAACAATCTTCCATCGAACCCGTCTTCCTTTACAAGACTGGTTCCGAGCCATGTGGTGGATGACCGATCAGAAGCAAACACTCAGTGCCTTGGGGCTACAGCGCCTACTGGGCTTTGGCAGTTATAGAACGGCATGGTTGTGGCTGCAAAAGCTGCGGCGCACAATGGTACTACCGGATTGGGAAAGGCTGGGAGGCCAAGTTGAAGTGGACGAAATACATATGGGAAGCCTCACAGCGGGAGGAGGCCGCCGGCACCTGGAGAGCAAAGCCCTGGTGGCAATCGCCGCGCAGATCGATGGGAAAGGGATTGGGCGCATCCGCCTGCGCCGGATTCCTGCCGCCTCTCCGAGCCAGCTCGTTGCCTTCGTGAAACACGCAGTTGAACCAGGCTCCATAGTCATCACGGACGGATGGAAGACCTATGCAGGGTTGAAGAGGGAGGGCTTCAAGCACAGACCTCGCCTGGTCAACGCCAGCGGCAAAACAGAGTCAGCCTTACTACCCCGCGTACACCGGGTGACCTCTTTGTTGAAACGCTGGTTGTCGAGCACCCATCAAGGTGCATTGTCCCGTGAACAACTGGACTCCTATCTCGACGATTTCACGGTTCGGTTCAACCGTCGAACGTCTAGATACCGCTGGAAGCTGTTCTACAGACTTGTAGCACAAGCTGTAGCAGTTGAGCCTGGCCTCTACTCCAGACTAGTCCCAAGCACCGCCTAATATCTCCTAATATATCAGGTGATGATAACTGGAGTTAAGTGCATAGCCCTTGCACGTATTTTGCAGGCAGTAACAGGCCTCCCTCGTTGGATAATCTACTTGACATCAAGAAACCGTATCCGCTAATCTCCCGCCACGCAGACAAGCGGCAGTTTTCATGTAGTACAGCAGCAATCAGTAGTAATGTTTCACCGGAGAATTCTTCTCTGGAATAAGCAGTGGGTCTCAATCACTTAACAAGGAGGTCAGTGTATGGCGAGTACAACAACATGGGGAGGGGCCGACCGGGGGTATGACATGTCGCTCTGGTACGATTCCAGGCCCCTCAAGATCGGCTGGTTTGCAATGTTGGCGGCGGTGGGCGCCGAGGTCGTGTTTCAACGGGTCTTCGGGTATTCCCACGGCTTGGACTCCATGACCCCGGAGTTCGAAAATGTCTGGATGGGCCTGTGGCGCTTTAACGTGATTTCCAACATCATCTTCTCGGCGTCGACCTTGGGCTGGATTTGGAGCACGCGGGATCGCAACGTCGCCAACGTGGATCCCAAGACGGAGCTCAAGCGGTATTTCTACTGGATGATGTGGCTCGCGATTTACGTGTTCGGCGTCTATTGGGCGGGCAGCTACACCCTGGAGCAGGATGCGTCGTGGCATCAGGTGATCATCCGCGATACGAGCTTCACGGCGAGCCATATCATTGCCTTCTACTTCACCTTCCCGCTCTACATCACCTGTGGCGTGGCGAGCTATCTGTATGCCATGACCCGGCTGCCGCAGTTCAGCAAGGCGGTCTCGTTCCCCTTGGTGGGCGCGATCGTGGGGCCGATGATGATTCTCCCGAACGTGGGACTCAATGAGTGGGGCCATGCGTTCTGGTTCGTCGATGAACTCTTTGCGGCGCCGTTGCACTGGGGCTTTGTGACCCTGGGCTGGTGCGGATTGTTCGGCGGGACGGGCGGCGTGGCCGCGCAGATCGTCGCGCGCATGTCGAACCTGTGCGATGTGGTCTGGAACAACGAGAGCAAGGACTGCTTGCACGTGATCCCGTACTAAGTCCTACCGTCGGCTTGGGGGCTGGCCCCGCGCTCCGGATGCCGGAGCGCGGGGTCGATCAACCAGCCAGTTGGAATATTAGGGAGGAGACAGGATGTTCAGAACGAGTGAGGAGGGGACAAATGGCACTGTTTAGAACCGCTGAGATTATCAAAGCCAGCAAGCTTCCGCCGGAAGGCGTCAAGCTGTCAAGAATGATAGACGCGGTGTATTTCCTTCCGATTGCGTATCTTGGGGTATTCGCAACCTTTCATATGCACTTCGACCTGCTTGCAGGAGACTGGGATTTCTGGATCGATTGGAAGGACCGGCAGTTTTGGGTAACGGTGACACCGATCGTGGAAGTTATGTATCCCGGGGCAATCATGTACTACTTCTGGACGTTCTACCGGCAACCGTTTGGTGCGACGTTGAGCATCACGGGACTCCTCGTCGGGAAGTGGATCACGATTGTGTTTGCTTGGTACTGGTGGGCGAACTTTCCTATGAACTTCGTCATGCCCGCCACCATGGTCTCCAGTGCGCTGATTCTCGACTGTACCCTGTTGCTGACCAGGAGCTGGATGCTCACAGCGATATTCGGGGTATGGGCGTTCGCGATGATGTTTTATCCGACACAATACGCCCTGTTCGGATACAGCAAGCAACCGATGGTAGTGGATGGTCAGCTGCTCTCGCTGGCCGATTACATGGGATTCACCTATGTCCGTACTGGAACGCCTGAATATATCCGGATCATCGAGGTGGGTTCGCTGCGTACGTTCGGCGGTCACACTGTCTGGATCTCCGCATTCTTCTCGGCCTTCGTCTCCATGTTGGTCTACACCATCTGGTGGCAAATTGGGCATTTCGTCGGCCAGTCTTTCTTCTGGGTCAAGGGCAAACGGGGTGTAATGTCACGGAAGAACGATACCATGATCGTTGGTACGGATGAGTTTGCACTGAGGCATGGAGGGTATACCGGGGAGTTCCATTGCCAGAGCGACCCACATTAGCAGAAGGGAAATCATGAACGCTAAAAACATATTTAAATTATGCGTGATCGGCTCCCTTGGGATGGCAACACTCGGGCTTACCCTGGTGTTCAATGCCTCACCCGCTGCCGCCCACGGGGAGCGCTCTCAGGAACCGTTCCTGCGGATGCGTACTGCCCAATGGTACGATACAAGGTGGAATCCTCAGAAGACCGCCGTCAACGATGAAGCGATGCTGTCTGGCAAGATCCATATCGCTGAAGACTGGCCACGGGCCGTCGTCAAGCCCAATCGTACGTTCATCAACGTGGGTAGCCCCAGTTCGGTGTTCACACGTCTCAGCTCGAAAGTGAACGGGACACCGATGTTCACATCGGGCCCGATGGAGCTCGGTGGGGACTATGAATACGTGATCAAGTTGAGAGGCCGGTTACCTGGTCATCACCACATCCACCCGATGTTGGCCGTCAATGGGGCCGGCCCTGTTGCAGGGCCAGGGGGCTGGATGGATATCACAGGCAATTATAAGGACTTTACCAACCCGGCAAAACTGTTGGTTGGAGGGACCATCGATACGGAGACTGCAGGTCTGGCGGCCGGACTCTTCTGGCATGCGCTATGGGGTGGTCTCGGCTTTGCCTGGATCGCCTGGTTTGCAATCAGACCGATGTTCCTGATTCGCGCCCGTGTACTGGCGCAAGAGGGAGGGGACGCACTACTCAATGACCCAGTCGACCGAGTAGTGGCCTGTGGCATGCTCGGAGTGTGCTTTGTTTTGATCGCCATTGGATTCTTCAGCACGGACTCCAGGTATCCTTATACGGTACCTCTCCAGGCTGGTGAACCAAAGATCAAGGCAACTCATTTAAAGTCTGACCTCACGATAAAGGTGCTCGCTGCAGACTACGACGTGCCTGGTCGCGCCCTGCGCATGACGCTTCAGGTCACGAACAGCGGTGAGCAGCCTCTCAGGATCGGAGAGTTCACGACGGCAGGAATCCGGTTCCTCAACAAGGTCGGCGCGGCCAACAACCTGGACCCGACCTATCCTGCTGAAATCATGGCAGTAGACGGCTTGCATATGGAAGATGAGTCCCCAATCAACCCAGGCGAAACCAAAGAAGTCAAGCTCGACTCTCGGGACTCGCTCTGGGAAGTGCAGAGATTGATGGACATGGTGAACGATCCGGAGCAACGCTTCGGAGGGCTCATCATGGCTTGGGACGAAGCTGGCAATCGCCACATCAATAGTATTGCCGGAGCCATCATCCCGGTCTTTACTAGGGCCGCTGCAAGCTAGGGGTTTAAACACGTGCAAGCGTGAAGCCGACCCGCCACCGTCGCGAGACGGGATGGCGGGTCGGCTTTTTTATGGAATAAGAAGAAAGGTAACAGCGACGATAACTCGCCGGTGGGATACTTCTTCAATTCACGAAGAACGAATTGAGGCGGCATCTGCAATTGTCTTTATCGCCACCGACCAACGCCACCAATGCCGACCAGCCACGACGATCGCACGATCGAATGCCACCAATGAGCACCAACGACGACTGGAGCATCGTTCCTTCCGCAGTCCGTGAAGGAGAGGGATAGACCACGTTTCTATCAATATGTCGTTTTATTTAATCGCAGCTATGTATCACATGCACGCCAGGCCGTACGATGCTCCAGTGGTCGTGGTGGCGGGGGTTACTCTCTGGAGTGGCAGTTTACGTGGGTGGCTGGCTATGCCGAGATGCCGCAGGTCATCGCCGCCCTCGAGGCCGAGCGCGCGGAGCGCAACCTCGGTAGCTCCTTCATGCCGCGGGGCTATATACATGACGAACAGCGTTAGTCGTGACTCCTGCTCAGATTGGGAGAAGCTTACGGTGTGTCCCTGTACTGAATACGCGCGCCTTCTTTTGCTGTCGCTGCCACAGCACAGCGAGGTGAAATTGTCCGAGTTATAGACCACACCACCTTCAAAGTGCGCTTTCAGCAGTCGGATGAGGAGCCTCGCATCAGCCGTCTGCAATCTTCTTTAGCCGTCGATCGAGCGAGAAGCGAGTGAGACCGAGCTGCTTGGCAGCCACCGTCTTATTGTAGTTCGCCAGCTGCAAGACTTCATCGATGATGGCCCGCTCAATGTCGGCCAGGGTCTGTTGTCCGAGCTTCATATCGATTCGAACCATCGAGTCTGCTCCAATTCTTGAGCCCACAGCCACGTGCAGCGCGTTCTCACGCAACTCAATTGGCAAACAAGTGGGTGTAAGCGTGCGTCCCTGGCAAAAGATCATCGCCCGTTCGAGGATATTCTGAAGTTCGCGAACGTTCCCCGGGTATTGGTATCGCTCCAGCATCGCACGCGCTGCTGGGTCAATATCGGGAATCGGTTTGCCGAACTCTTGGGCAAATCGCACAATGGCGCGTTGGCAGAGCGGCAGGATGTCTTCGACCCGCTTCCGTAGTGGAGGGATCTCAAATGACACGACATTGAGGCGAAAATAGAGATCCTCCCGAAAGGTTCCGCGCCCTACTTCCCTCTTGAGCTGCCTGTTCGTCGCCGTAATCAGACGAAAATCTACCCCAAGATCGTCGGTGGCGCCGAGTCTCCTGAAAGATCGCTCCTGAATCACCCGCAGCAATTTCGCCTGCATCGACTGATCCAGGTCGCCGATCTCATCGAGAAAGAGGGTGCCGCCCTCCGCTTTTTCAAGCAGGCCGAGTTTACGTTGATTGGCGCCGGTAAAGGCTCCTCGCTCGAAGCCGAACAATTCACTCTCGAACAATTCTTTGGGAATCGCGGTGCAGTTGACACCGATAAACGGCCCTGCCGACCGCGGCCCGTTGTGGTGAATGACGTGCGCCAGGAACTCTTTCCCTGTTCCGGTTTCACCGAGCAGCATCACCGATGATTTGGGACTCTCAGCCACCTCCCGAACCTGTTCGAGCAACTGCTTCATGGCAGGACTGTGAGCTTCCAGATTCTTCATGTGGTACCGGCTATCCTGCAGGCCCCGTTCTGACTCAAGCCGCTGGCGGAGCCTCAAGACGTCCAGCGCCCGAGCGATCACCGCATCGATGCCCTCCATATCCACCGACTTGATCATGAAGTCGTACGCCCCCAATTTCATCGTTTCCACCGCGTCCTGCACCGTCCCATAGGCAGTCAGCATGATGACGATGGTGGCAGGAGCCAGCTGGCGCACATGCTTTAACGCCTCGAGACCGCTGAGACCAGGCATCCTCACATCGAGCAACACAAGATCAGGGAGGTTGTGTTGCAGCCCCTCCAACAGCGCTTCGCCTGACTCATACCCAACGACGTGATGGCCTTGCCGAGTCAGCCGTTTGGTGATGGAAGAGCGAATCGCCTGCTCATCGTCGGTCACAAAGATGACTGCGTGCATGGGCTAAGCTTTTCCCTGCTGGATATCTTGGGATTGAGGCAGCCAAATGCTCACGATCGTGCCTTCTCCAACCGCGCTTGTCAGATGGATCTCCCCACGATGCCTCTCGATAATATTCTTGCAGATCGCCATCCCTAATCCAGTTCCATTACGTTTCCCCGACGTAAAAAATGGTTCGAAGACGCGGGACAGCACTTCTGGTGAAATACCTTTACCGGCATCTCGGACTTGTATCATGATGCCGGGCTGTTCCTGGTGGAGGAACTGATACGCCGCGATTTCCATGGACAATCCGCCCGTGGGAGAGGCATCGATCGCATTGTCGATGACGTTTATAAGCACTTGCTCGATTTGGTCTCGATCGGCGTGCAGATGGTCGGCTCCCTGAGATATGGAAGTTCGGACCTTGAGATGTTTAGCCTGCAGAGGCCCATTCAGCAATTTGAGGATATGGTTGATGAGGTCGGACAAACACAAATTGAACCAGCACAAGCTCGCGAGTCCTCGCATACTCCACAATCTGATTCACGATCCGATCCATTCGTTTGGCCTCGTGAAAAATCACGTCGATCTCAGCGCGTCTTGGATCTGCCGGCTCGAACTCATCCAATAACAGCGATGCCGTCGAGCCGATCCCGACCAGGGGATTCCTGAGCTCATGGGCAATGCCGGCCGCCATCTGTCCCAACGTCGCCAACTTCTCGGTCCGGCTTAACCGTAATTGCAGGGTATTGAGCGCCGTAATGTCGATATTGAACGCCACATAGATCGGATTGGGGCTGTCGAGATCAGCGATCGGCACGCGCCGGCTCAAAATAGTCCGTACGCCTCCGTCTGCGTGGACAAACCGGAAGATCAGTTCGCACTGGCGGCTCGCCGCGACAGCCTGTGAAAATTCCGACAGAACACGGCCTACATCTTCAGGATGAATTCGTTCACGGAAAGTGGCGGGGTTGACCTGTTCGTCAGGATCAAGCCCGGCTAAGACTTGATTGTGTCGATTGCTGAACGTGACCTGCATCCCCTTCGTCGTAAAGATGCCGATCGGCGCGTTATCCACCAGACCGCGGTACTTCGATTCAGAGTCGGATAAATGCTGGTTGAGTTTACGGAGCGACGCCTCGGATTTTACCACTTGATCGAACTGTTCCTGAACCTGCCGACTCATCTCTTGCATCACCCTGGTGAGGCCTCCGATCTCGTCTTTCCGGTCCAACACAGGGATGATAGGACAAAGCCCGCCGGATGACTCGGCAACGGCCTTCGACAGGTCGACAAGAGGGACCGCAATCGATCGGGCAATCAGATAGAGCGCACAGACGATGAACCCAAACGTGAATAGTCCACCGCCTAAAATTGCAAGAAGTGTCGACGTGCGATCTAGGCTCATTTGAGCGAACTCTTCTAGCGCGCTTTGCTTCTCAAATTTGTCGAGTTGTGTCATCCAACTCCGAAACTCTGACATCAGCGCTCTTCCTCGCCCTTCGTTGATATACTGGAGCACGACCGACTTTCGGCCGGACTGAAGCTCTTTGATGAGCCCTTCCTTCTCTGCGACGATCCGGCTCACGAGGGCTTCAGCGTCCTTGAAGTGTTGCTGCTGGTCTTCTGAAAGTCTTTCCTTCAGGTCTTGTCCGACTCCACGAAGGTTTTCCAACGCTTCTTGATACGGCTTGAGATCGCGCAGCATCTTCGGTCAACACATATCCACGAAATCCGGTTTCCAAATCGACCACCAGCCGCATGTATTGAGCTGCAGCCTTCTGGGTAAGATAGAGATTGTTCAGCCGCTCTTCATCCTGCGAAAATGTTTGCAGGTTGACGTATGTCACGATGCTGACGAGGATGAGGGAGGCGAGAGGGATCGTAGAGATGAGGAGTAACTTGTGAATGAATCGGAAGATTATTGAACAGGCGGGCGATATGCTTGTACATGGAGTCTCCGTCGCACTCTTGTGAGTGCCTAGGATCTAGATCCAGCCATTGTCAAACATCTCTCTGCTATGTCACGAGTTCTGACCAGGTGACTCTTGCGGTCAATGGGCCGAAGTCATGGGAAGAGATGTCGCAGCTGTTCCGTGACTGAAGAGCCAACGAACCAATCCCAGGGACGACTTTATCCTTGGCTACTTCCCCGCCTGACGGCGTAGCGCGACATACTCTAATGCCCGGTTCACGACCGGTTCTACCAGCTGGAGATCCACGGTCTTGATGATGAAATCATAGGCCCCCAGTTTCATCGCCTCAACCGCTTCTTCGACTGTGCCATATGAAGTCAGCATGATCACCACCGCATCTCGCGCTTTCGCGCGAAGTACCTCCAGGATTTCGAGCCCCGTTCTCCCAGGCATCTTGAGGTCGAGGAGAATCAGATCGGGAAGATTGGGAAGGCCTTTCTCAACCGCGGCCAGCAGCTCATCTCCTGACTTGAAGGCCTGGACTTGGTGCTGGCTCTGAGACAGTCTCTTTACCAGTGCGTTGAGAATCAATGGTTCATCGTCTGCGACATAGATGCTGGCTGGCATTTCGGCACTCCTTTCTATCGAGTTCAGGAACCTTATCGTATGACTATTCAGGCTGCGCAGGAATCAATCACCTCGATCATCCCGCGACTGCCAGGCGATGACAGCGCTGAGCGCCATGCATCTTCTCCTTCAGGCTGGGAAATTCAGCACGGATGATCGCTCGCGGCGAATTCTGGTCAAAAAGCGACTCTTGAGTTCGGCGCGAGCACGGTCAACACCGATTTCGTGGTAGGGCGCTTCGGCGAGCAGCAGAAAGCCGTCATCGGGGATGCGGCCGTCTTTGCATGTTGGCCGCGATGATGCCGGAGGCTCTGCGGATGGGGTCAGCAAGGTCCGGACTGTAGGGACCGATGATCAGCGCCAAGTTGGGCATGTGCATCCAGTCGAACCCACGCCCGATACCGATCACCCATTCGCGATGCTCGATGTCGAGCGCGCGGTTGCTTTTCCTGATTCCCGCGATATGGGCGATATTGCCCTGCACGAGAGGCAACAGATCTTGGCGCATCTGACCAGGCATGTCCGGATAGAGCTGCGCCAGGATCGTGCGGCAGGCGTGTCGTGACTCGTAGAGGAGATGGTCGAGAGGTCCAGAACCTCGCCGCCGACTACCGTGGAGCACAAGGGCGTCTTCGTCGGTCTCGAAGCCGCATACCAGAGGATACACCGTGCTGTGGCCATTACCAAAGACCGTCTCCATCTGTCGCTTGATCTCGAACGTGTGACTGCGAGCGGCGTCGGTAGTCGTAATTAAACCCGGCACAGCCGCGATGGGGGTCGCCCTTGGAATAATGGTACGTGATGAGCGCCAGCGTGCGTCGTCCCTGTCTGACCATGCCTGCTACATGATCTGCCAGGACTTCCCCGAAGTGCGGCCAACCCAGGTCGAAACGCCCGCCGAGACTGCGGAATGGCAGGACAATGCCGGCCGGCGTGCTGGTGGCCACAGACAGGTTGATGCGTCCATCCATGCACTTAAGCGCGACGACGGCGGTTGGGTGCTGCGCGGTGTAGCGTCTGCGCGCCAGGAATGATTCTGGATTCTGGAATCCTACGGAATGGAGGCGAGCACGATCGATCAACCAGTCGATCCGTTGTTGTATGGGCATGCTGCGAATGACCATGCCGGCGACGCTGATTTGGGACGGAGTCGGGCCAGTTACCATGACACCTACCTAGACCATTCAGGCATTGTAGTCTCAGAAATTTCCGATGTTTTATCGCCCAACAACACCCTCCAGCTGACGCTTCCGCGCAAGCCACGCCTCCTCATGCGAAGGCGGTGAGGTTACCGGGGGTTTGACTCACGCGATAGGCCAGCGCGTGGTCCGATAGCCCACGGAAGTGCTCCATCCCGACAAGGACACAGGTATGCCCGGCTTCGATGCCTCGATCCTGGAACCCGTGCAAATATTCCATGGTGGTATGGTCCACAATCTTTCCGGCCAAAATGATCATATAGTTGGCTTTCATGCCCTCAGGAATCACGATTGCTTTGAGCGCCGCGTCGAGTTTCACCAGATTCATGCAGGTGGCCGAAGACAGGTAGATTTTGTAGGGATTCTTCATCTCTCCGACGGTGCCCCGTAGCACCGCGTTCGCCGCGACGGTCATCACCTCACGAGCGCCGCGCGGCTGTCTCCGATGCGGATGACGGGATTGCGGAACAATTCTTTGAATGCGGCCCCTATCCCGCCACCCTGGGGATCCTTGGCTGAAGCCCGAACGACATCCTTCACGAGCAAGACGATCTTCGTCAGCGTGCCGACGATCATGCCGTCCAGGATGTCTGAGGTGGCCAACGTGACCACGACATTGACCATGGCGACAAATATCTGTTCCTTGCCGACCGAAAAGATCCGCTTGAAGACTTTGTGCGAGCAGAGTTTCCATCCGATCCACATGAGCAACCCTGCCAGGGCCGATTTTGGAATGAGATTGATGAGGGCTGCGGCGAACAACAGGATGATCAACTGAAAGCAGGCATAGTAGAAGTTGGCCCAGAGGGTGCGGCCCCCTGCGAGCATGTTGGTCGTGCTTTTCAGCCCGCCGGGAATGATCGTCAATCCACCCAGCAGACTGGAGGCGGTGTTGGAGACCCCCATGGCCCGCAAGGTGACATTGGGGTTGGACTTTCGTTTAAACGGATCGATCTTATCGATGGCGGCGATCGTCGCGAGCGACTCGGTGCCGTCGATGAGGGTCAGGGTGATAATGATGAGTAAGAGAGACCCATATAATTCTGGTCTGGAAAAGGCTTCAACGAAATGGGGAAAGACGATGCCATGTTCAAAAATATCGAGGGGTACATGAATGAGCCATTTCTCCTCGAGCCCCAGGATCCAAGAGGCCAGGCCGGCCAGGACGATCACGACGAGGGGCACCGGGACGAGCTTCGGCCACGTGCCTTTTATACGGGCAAGGATGCCGCTAATAAAAAAGAGGAGGAAGAGGGTCACGGCTCCAATGGCGCAGATCAACGGATTCAGGCCCATGACCTGTTCGGGGATCAGCATGAGGGCTTTGGGAATGGATTTGATGGGCGGCGTGATGTACCCGAGAAATGCCGGGACTTGTTTGACGATGATCAGCATGCCGATCGCCATCAACATGCCTTCGACCACCGAGATGGGAAAAAACAGCGCGAATCGCCCGGCATTGAAGATACTGAGTATCACCTGGACGACACCGACTAGAGCAATGGCCACCAGCAAGAGCGGATAGCCCGCCTCCAAATCTCCATGACCCAATGCGAGCGTGCCGGCCAACAGCGCCGGCGCCAGACCGGCGGCCGGGCCGCTGATCGTGATATAGGCGCCACCGAGAAAGGGAAAGACAAATCCGGCGATGATCGCCGAGATCATCCCGCAGACAGGAGGCGCACCGGAGGCCACCGCAATCCCGAGCGAGAGCGGGATCCCCATCATGGCGACTTGCAGCCCCGCCATCAGGTCGTACCGCCAATGCTTCAGCCCCGCTATCCCGTTTTGGGGTTTCTCTGCTGCTGGAATATCGTCTACTGTGACAGTTACCGCTCCATGCGATGACATGCCGTTCCTCCTAAATTTCAGGTTTCCCTGGAATTCCTTGACGCGATACGCCCTTCTTCATTTTCCCACGTAGACGTTGGTTCGTTATTCCGCTCGCATTGAAATCTCTGTTAGTACTGTCACATCCGATCGAGCCCTGTTAGATCACGCCTTGCACTCGATCATCAGGATAACCTGGTGCTGCAGGCAGAATGAATGGAGGGTTGGCTGAAGCAGTTCGCGGGCCTGAGCATAGTGATACGGCTCCTCTTGACTCTCTGTACGAATAGACCGGCATAGTACTCTGCCAGAGCCCACTGCGACAACCTCGATAAGGTCACCTGTGCGTGTTTTTTATGGCCTGGCGCTATCCGTTCATCTAGGAGTCTGTCCGAGAAGGAATCGCAATCCATTGCTTTCTCGTTGGAAGGAGTCCCTTTATCTATGAATGAATAGAGATCGTTGACCATGAGGTAATTGTGTAGACGAAGATTTTCAACTTTGAATACTCGAAGAGGCTTCTGACTATAATGAACCTGTTTCTGCCACGATGGAGCCTACGCACAACCGATGCCATTTGAGACATCTCGCACTAGGCGCACACACGAGCGTCATCATTATAAATATTCTTGTGAATACGATGATGTTGCATAAATATATTACTAGCGGGCAAGCGCTCAATAATAGCGAGTGCATTACAGTAGAGCGATATCGCACAGAGCGCTATGTGCGATATTAATAGAGCTAGTCTAGCCGAAATAGCTTGGTCCGTGCAATTCACCATTTTGAGATGATGAATGGGCGGACATTCATCTTGCCGGAATGTTCGTGACCTCAGACATTCGGCAACTGCTCCACTGAGTCTGAAGGAATCAGCGCTAGAATACGTCCGATTCTCAGCCATAGATCTATTCGGTATTCGCAACGCCCGCCCACAGGCTGCCGCACTGGCACTACAGGTCGCTTGATTGGTGTTGGAGGGGTAGATACCTCGCATAGCCTCTACCAACTCAGATCTTGTCATTATCGGGAAGATCGTACGGTTGGTAGTCACAGTCAGTATCGTGGCATATGGGTCATGCTTTCAGAAGAATTGGCCCTTACTGTCGAGGAAGGATACTGCTTGCAGCGCGATGCTGGAGGAAGGCGAGTCTTTTCGTCGTAATCTCTGTAGCCCATTTAAAAACGAAGAGGGAGAGGCAAGGCCTCTCCCTCCCGTCGATTACACTACTTCGGCATGGTTCTCACAACCATGCCGCCTGACATCTACAGATTACTTCAGAAGGTTCTTGTAGATCTCCGGTTGTTCTGCGCCTTCCACCTTTATCAGGCCAACGGCTCCCTTTGCAATGCGGAAGATTGAGTGGTCAACATTGATATAGGTTCCAGGCACTTCGACCTTAAACTCTGCCATGGAGGAGCCACCCGCAGGCACGACAGTGGTTTGGACGTTCTGCAATGGAGCCGTAACCAAGGAACCCTCGGCGTACACCCTGTCAAATATCTCGCCGATGACGTGCCACGAGGCGACCAGGTTGGGTCCTGCGTTGATATAGAACATTCGAATGGTGTCGCCCACCTTGGCTGTCAGAGGAGCTTTGACAAGCGCGCCCGCGCTGCCATTAAACACTACATGTGACGGGCTCTCCGCTAAACCATTTTCGAACGAAAACTCCAAGGTATCGCCCTTCTTACCAGGCTTGGTGTAAAACTCGCTTTGCACGACATAAAATTCTTTGTCTACCTTCTTCAGCCCGCCAACCGGCTCAACTAAAATTCCACCGTACATGCCATTCGCAATGTGTTCAGGAATGGAGGGAGACGCGGTGGCGCAGTGATAGAAATAGAGGCCGGCATTGAGGGCCTTAAATCGTAACTTGCTTTCCTCCCCTGGCTCGGTATTAAGGCTTGCTGCCCCACCACCTGGTCCAGTGACCGCATGAAAGTCAATGTTATGACTTTCCTTACTGTCCTTGTTGTTCTTCAAATGGATTTCAACCGTATCCCCCACCATCACTCGGATCATGGGCCCTGGGACAGTGCCAGGAGTTCCTGTAGTTCCATAACCCCAGAATTTATATTGGTTATCGTCGCTAAGTCTACCGACCCACTCGTGAGCTTCAAGCTCAACTATGACGTGGGCAGGCGCTGTTCGTGTGATAGGAGGAGGAACATTGGGTGCGGTCGTCACGACAGCCTTGATGGTCTCTGCCGCCGACACAGACCCTGAATTGATGGCAAGACAGGGAGCCACGAGAAATGCGCCGATAAATCCGGCATTACGCAAGCAACGTGAAAAACTAATAGACATGCGAGCCTCCTGTGATTTTTAAATACTCTGACGGTTTCTTCTATCTTCCTTCTACTTGGCACATGATGAACGATTTAAGCCCTAATCAGGGCATCCGATGTTGCCTCTCGCTCAGGGCTTGTAATCCGTGTGCTCTGACGGTTTACCCCCGTGCGAAAACTGGTGCTCGTATGCCATAACCTGCCAGATCTGCTCCTCCGACAGGAGGGATTTCCAGGCTTTCATTTTCGTCTTTGGGACACCTTCTGAGATTCGCCAGAACCAGAAGCTGTCCGAGAAACGGCCGGTGTTATTCTGGTCACGAAGATCTCGCGCTCCCTTTTTCACAGGTTTACCGTCTTTGCCGTGGCAGCTGCCGCAGTTGATGAGAGGGTTGACTTCACCGATGTAAATCTTCCCCCCCTCCTCGATGGCCTTAGGATCCGTCCACCCGCCAGCCGGCATATGTTTATTAGCATACTCAGCCGGAACTGGAGGCAAGGGCACTGCTTCTTCAGAGTACGCTTTTCCTCCTGAAAGTATCAGGATGGACAGCATCACTACGACCGACATCACGACCTTCCCCTTCGTCATTCGCACCTCCTTTTCTGATGGTGATTATCGTCTCTCGACCATGTCTTGCCTCATGGGGCTCAACACACATTATAATCAGTATCGCTCATGCTGAGCCGACCGTATACTTCTATTAGTTAACAATGTTTACAATCGCTTACAATCTACCTTGTTGTCAAGAGCTAAAAATAGAAACAGATAGCACATCATCTGTCCGGTTTAGGGTGAGTCTGACTGTCAGAATACTCAGGAGAGGAATCCCGCCCAACTCATGAGGAAGGGCTGTGAGGGAGGGCTTATTTTGTGATTTGCTTAGCCGCTTCGACAATCGATCGCGCTCCAATGCCAAAGTGGTCGATGAGTTCGTCCGGCTTCCCGCTGTGCGGGATCGTGCGAACCGCAAGCTTGTGCACCTTGATACCTTCTGGTCCGACCGCGCTGAGCACCGCATCTCCGAGACCACCGTGCGCATAATGATCTTCGACGGTGAGGAGACGCCCCTGCGTAGCCCTGGCGCTGTCCAGCAGCGTGGTGCGGTCGATGGGGACGATGCTATAGAGATCGACGATCCGCACGGAGACACCGGCAGCTTTCAATGTATCGTAGGCCTTCAGGGCTTCGAAGAGCGTGACGCCTGCTGCGACGATCGTGAGGACATCCGACGCGCTTTGGCGAATCACTTTCGATCCGCCGATCTGGAACGTTTCCTCGGGCCCATAGAGAACCGGACACTTTGGACGGCCGGCCCGAATGTAGACCATTCCTTTGTGTGCGGCAGCCGTTTCGACCAGCCGATACGTAGAGGTCGCATCGGACGGATACAACACGGTCACGCCCGGCTGCGCAGCCATCATCGCGATATCTTCCAAGCCCATTTGCGAGGGGCCGTCTTCCCCGATGCTCACGCCGACGTGTGTGCCGACGAGTTTGATGTTCGAGCCGCTGATCGCCGCCATGCGGATGAAATCGTAGGCCCTGGCGAGGAAACAGGCAAACGTCGCCGCGAACGGGACTTTACCGCAAGCCGCGAGGCCGGCTGCTGCACCGACCATGTTTTGCTCGGCGATGAAGTTCTCGAAAAATCGATTGGGGAATTTCTTGCCGAACTTGTCCGTGTAGGTCGAATTCTTGACGTCCGCATCGAGTCCCACAACCAGTGGGTTCACCGCGCCAAGCGCTTCCAGGGCTACGCCGAACGCTTCGCGCGTGGCGACAGCGTCGCCTACTTTGTAGGGCGAAGGTGGGAGAGGACTGATAGACGAAGGCCCCTGAGCCTGCGCCGATAGTTTCTTAAACGAAATGGCTGTGCTGCTCGACTTCAACTGCTTGGTCAACTCATCGATCGCCTTCTGGGTTTCTTCGCCTTTGGCGACCGGCTTCCCATGCCAGCTAGGGTGGTTCTCCATGAAGGAGATGCCCTTGCCCTTAAACGTTTTGGCAAGGAGAACCGTCGGTTTACCTTTGGTGCCGGCGGCGGTATCGAAGGCCGCAAGCAGAGCGGAAATATCATGCCCGTCGACCACCAGCGCCTGCCACCCAAAACCGGCCCATCGGGAACGATAACTCTCCATGTCATGTTGCAGCATCGTCGGATCGCTTTGACCGAGTCGATTGACGTCCACAATGGCACAAAGATTATCCAATCCGTGATGGCGCGCGACCTCGGCGGCTTCCCACACGGAACCCTCGACGGATTCTCCATCGCCCATCAAGACGTAGGTTCTGTGATCGAGCTTGTCGACGTATTTCGCATTGAGGGCGATTCCAATACCGACAGGCAGTCCTTGCCCCAGCGAACCCGTTGCCATATCGACAAACGACAAGCGAGGCGTCGGGTGGCCTTCGAGATCGGACGTCAGCGTTCGGAGCTTGAGAAGTTCGCTCTTGGGAAAGAGACCGGCTTCAGCCCAAGCGGCATAGAGCAAGGGGGCAGCATGACCTTTTGACAGCACGAACCGATCGCTATTGTACGCTTTCGGATTTTTGGGATCGTATCGCATGACGGAGAAGAACAGGGCTGCGACGATGTCCGCAGCGGAACAGCAACTGGATGGATGTCCGCTCCCCGCTTCGCTCGTTGCGCGAACGCTCTCGATCCGGAGCTGTGTGGCCTTGTTTTGCAGTTCAGTAAGCACTTCGGGCGAGGCGATTGAGCTAGCCATCGGAACTCCTTTCGGGATTGGATGCCAGGGATGCTGCGGACTCTTCTCGTCTTTTCTATCGGCAGCAACGGCGGCGGGGTTTGAGGCTAACAAAATGAAATGAGGGAGTCAATCAACCTAACCAAGCATGCCAGTGTGGATTTGCCCTCGCGAGAATCGTTGGCGAAACCAGAGAGTTAGGGTCGTAGCTGAACGACGTCAACGATTCCTGGTATACACTGCCTCACCCAGCGTATGCTGGTTCGCTACCTAATCAAGCGGCCGAAACACTACTACTTTACCGTCCGGAAAACATGACGCGCCTCCGCCGCTTTGCAGTGATCATCCTCAAGTCCTTCCAGAAATCTGCGCAATCCATCGCCGAGATGAAGCGCACGCTCTGCTTCTGTACTCGTCTCGCCTTCGACTACTTGTGGATGACGAACAACTCAGTCACAGGGGCATGCCTGCATTGAGAAAAATTTACCGTGAAAAGAACTCGTCGTCTCGGCGGTTTCGTCACGAACTCTCGTGAATCATGCGGGCTAGGCGAGGACTGCAGACTGGTCAGTCGGAACAGTTGACCACTTTCCAGCGGGCAGGTACCGGGTAAACGCTCCGGTATGAATGTCCAAGACAATCAGATGCAGCCACATATTGTCGAAGAGTTTTTGGAGGTTGCGGTGTTTCTGTACAATCGAGCGGACGAGGGCCGGGCGTCCCTCCACGACAATGGTCAGACGCATCGGCTCATGGACCCAGACCATTTGAAAGGGGAGACCGGTTCGAAGATCGCTTTGCGCGCCGTCCATGACGGCGACGAGTCCGGTTACATTGTGCGGCACTTTGGTTCCGCTGCCGAATCGAATATTGTCGACACGCGAGAAATAGTATTCGAGCCCGATTCCGGCCACGACGGGTCCGACCGCGGTGAGAATCCGTTCCAGAATCGTCCCCTCTGGGTCTTGATCGGGGTCGTAGGATTGCAGGAACGTACGGCGGTCCATGAAGTGTCCCTGCGTCAGCGCGCGCCGTCCTACGACCACAGATGCGTTGGTGGCATGGCCCCACTCCGGATGCACCTGACTGAAGTCGACGGAGCGCCGTTCTACATGGCGAAGCGAGTCCGCGGGTGATGCGCTCTTTGGAGCCAGCGGCAGAAGTCGGCACCGTTCCTGCGCATTGAGCGCGCGGGCCTCGTCCACGTCTCGAACGAGTCGCGCAAATTCCGGCTGGTGAGTTGTCGGAATCCGTTCGATCTCAAAATACGTGAAGCGGTCGGAGGCGGTATTATGTTGCGCCCCGAGGAAGTAGGTATCGCCGGGAATATCGATGCCCCGCTCACGCAAGGCAAACCGCACCTCCGGCTTGTTCGCCATAGACGCCAGGGAGCGTGCGTTGGGACCGCCATGTTTTCCGCCGCAGGCGCCGCAATCATGAGCGGATTCGTGCGGGTTGTTCTGACTTGTTGAGCCATGACCGACGAAGACGACGAGCCGGGAAAAATTCTTGGTCAGCCCGATGATGCGCAGCTGTCCCTCGACGATGCCGATTTGTTCATTCAACATGAATCCGAGCGGCTGCGCCGGAGGCGGCGATTCGGCAGGGGCATTCGTCGCATCGATCGTCAGCCTGGTCAGGACCGGCGGGACGAACCAGTGATGGAGCCGGTCAACGAGGCGAGCAAACCGTCTCGGCACGAGCGTTTTTCCCACCAAGACGATCCCCATGAGCGGCGCGGTCAGGTCGATGAGGATGTAGGACGTGACAAGATTATGTTTAAGCAACGCAAACAGCCGCTCCACCAGCACCAGCCACTTCTCGCGGCGCGCCGAACGGCTTCCTAGCGCGCCCTGGTCCTCTCTCGGTTCTTCGCGGACACGGATGCTGGGGGTCACGACGATGGGGCAGAGCGGCGTGCTCCCATGATCGCACAGCCCGGTGTAGTTCATGACCACCCCGAAAAACCCTGCCGTGCCGAATGTCTCATAGGCCGGATCGCGCGATTCGAAGTGCCGGCGAATGCTCTCCTCCCGTTCGTCGATGCAAAACACCAGCTGTGCACGTGGCCGACCATACTGACCGGTAACGCGATGTGTATTCTGACCGAGGCCTTTTAGGAGATTTTCCTGGTAGTGGCCTTCAAACGCCCGTTGCCAGACCGGGCCATGGGTGGAAGAGGGAAACGCCTCGAGCGTGGCAATCAGTCGATCGATGTCGCTCACGCTGAGGGCTTGAATTTCGCCAGCGGACAGCCCGAGGAGCTGGGCCAGATGAAACAACCGCCAGGCGTTACGGCATAAGGTGTGAACCGGATCGCGGCCTGGGGCGGTGGCCTCACGGTAGACCCAGATCATTTCGGCCATCTGGACCCACTCGTCCCGATCACAGTGCGGGTTCGCGTGAATCAGATTACAGGCGCGCGTTTGGAGGGAGTCCGGTAACCCACCCCGATGGAATTCACGCCGCACGAAGAATTCACAGGGATGATCGCGATGAAGATGGTGCAGGCTTTGCGCCGTGCTGTCGAGCCCCCACACGCGACGGCAGACCTGCTTGATCACCATCGACTCGCAAAAGAGACGCACTGCGAGGTATTCGATCAGGTCAATGTGGTAAAGCTGTTGGTGTGGATGCCGTGGATGGTGTTCGCGCCACTTAATCAGTCCCGCCCACCCCGGTAACTGAAGGAGCCCGCGGCTCATGTAGTGACTCTGGTGGTGCTCAGCGATCTGTAATGTGCTCAGCGTCTGGAGCAGGCTATCGTCGGCTCGATCCGGCAAGGCGAGGACCGCCGCGGTCCAGCCGTCAATCCCCCCCAATACCAAGGAGAGCTCTTTGGCGGCCAGCGTCTTCCAGGCCAGGTAAAATCCCTGCTCTCGCCCGGGCATCGGAATGCCGGAGATCCCCTCGTCCAGGAATGCGCCGCACCACTTAGTCATATAGCGGTTCACCCAATCGGCGATGTCGACATCGGTCAATTCACGCAAAAGATCACTCAGGGTGAGGTCGTGGCCCAAAGTGCTCATGGTCGCCGCCAAATCCTCACGGGCGTGATGGACCAGGTGTTGTCTCGGGTCCAAGTGACGGAGGTCAGCCAGGAGCTGCCGGCAGGCAGAGGTGCGATCACACAGTTCGATCAACTGCCGAAGCGCGTCATAGGCCGGTCTGGTCAGTTCCGTCTCACGAAGGCCACCCAGCACGATTTGACAGAGTCGTTCCTCGACAACGGGATTCTCGCTCTCTGTGATATGCAGCTCGTCCCAATGATGAATATCGTCCTGCAACGCTTCCCAGGCGAGACACGTCAACCCGTCGTCTTTCAGGCCGGCAAGGATCAGTCGGCGGCGATCGTCGGCTTGTGGGTCAACCCGTGGCAGGGAGAACTTCTCTTGCAAGGCTTGCCGAACACCCTCTGTGAGCCGAACGCGGAGTTCGTCTCGCAGAAAGGCCCGGCAGGGTCCGTCATTGACCGGCGAGGTAATTGGCGAAGGGCTGAGGAGCAACGGCTGAGCGAGCACGTCATCCCACATCTGCCAGTCGAATCCCTTGCGGAGTCGAAGCTCAGCGGCGAGGCGGATAAGGCCGGTTGAGTAGCGTATACCATTCGGGAGCGGCGCTCGAAGCGTCGCGTCTGCCTCCTCAGTCAACGTGAGGGGCGGCATCTGGTTGGGGTCCACCGGCCCTGAGGTCCGGCAAAGACTCACCAGGATGGCGCGGCGTTGCTCCCGGCGGCGACCGACCAAGTGAATCTCTTTTTCAATCGCGGCGCGGGTCGACGCGGTCAGTGGTAGCGCCAACCCGCCGTCCTGTTCGACTGCAACGATACGACGATGGAGTGCATCCAGCCGTGACACGGAGCAATCTTCCGCGGTCATGGTCTCGGGATTCGTGGGAGACAGCGGGTCGTCCAATCCCCGCGCGGCGAGCGTCACGTGCCACAAATGCGTGACCGCGTAGGCTTCGAGATCGCGCTCGCATCCGGAAGCGATCCCGGAGAAGGTTCCAGCCACACCGAGATGACGGGGAATGAGCCGGCGGAGACAGTCATATTCGACTTGCAACCACTGGGCATGACATGCGTCACGGTGCGCAGTGGCAAGCAGACCGATGTTCTCGAGGTGGCGATCGATACACCGGCGATAACCCTCACGACGGTCGAGCGGAATCTCCAGCGCAGAGAACCACCGTTCAATGCTTCCCGAGTTCACGGAAACATTTTGACCCTCGCGCAGGTCATAGCGGAGCCGTTCCCGCACATGGTCGGGCAGATTCAAGTTCAGTTGAGTCTGCACCCAGTCGCAGAGCGTCCATTCTCGACCGATACGATCCAGGCTCAAGCGAAGGTCTGTCCTGGCTTTTGCTAACAGGATCGCCCGCGTGGCCTCGGGAAGATCTGCTCGAAATCGTTTCGTGGCCTGCTCGTGATGGACTTGCCAGGACAAGTGCGCTGGATCGAGTGGGTCGATGCCATGGAGGAGATGGAGGCGACGCACTTCGGACGACTCGATGATTCGGTCGTCTCCGACCACGAACGGCTCAGGATCTTCGTTCGACCGGTGCGAGATCAGCGCGTCTTGTAGATCCTGGTCGGTGATGCGGCCGGTGTGATAGAGCCGACGGAATTCGTCATTGGGCAGGTAGGCGTGTCCACCAGTCAGGCGTTCGGCTTCGACGACAGCCTGCTCGAAATGCAGATGCTCCAGACTATGAAAGGGATTGGTGTGGATGAAGGTGCCGATCGGCCCTTGCTCGTGAAGAATCTCTGCCGCATGGGCCATCTTCGAGCGAAGACGTTCCCGCTGCACATCTGCGGAGGCGTCAGCCTGGGGAGCGGATGTGTCTAGCTGTTTAGTCATGTTCTTGGCTCATACTGTAGCTGGCCCTTCACAGAACCAGGCACCCTATCGCCGCGTGTACACTGCACTCGACCGTCCACCTGTCCGCGAAGAGACCGGGCGCCTGATCGAGCGAGTAGTTATCAGACTCATGTATTTATCTCGTACCTTCCTGCGAAGAGTCAAGTCTGTCCCGTTTTCCTGGAACTTCTTCGAGACACCTACTCCTAGTGGGGAATTCATGGCGTCGTCGCGCTCGTTCATACCGATAATTGGCGGCTGCGACTCGCACACCTAACTGTAACCACAAAGCTCTTCTCTAATCGGCTGCTGGCTATAGGGAGTCCGGCTCAATACCTTCTCTTCACTCGATCTCTTAATCCGATGCGATTGCGAGCCGTGATCCCTTCACTGTGCCCAAGTGTTACGCATGGTCCAAGGCACATCTGGTGCCATTATAATGCGTAGCCTGACAAGCCGGAGACAGCGAGGTCGGTAATAAACATAACTATAAAAAAACCAACATATTAGGCCGCTAAAATATATGCGTGGCAATTGTGTCCTACTCGGGGAAATTCCAAAGGGAATGAAATAGCGCGGCTCCGCACAGAGCGAACAGTGCGATTTTATTCATTTGAATGATTTCGTTTGCGGAAATCATTCTCTGGTCTATCAACGCTCTGCGATCCAACACAATCGAAAACTAAGAGCATGCGGTTCAGGGCATACCTAAACTCCATCAGACTCGGTCTTTGAAGAGACCGACAACGGCTCCCCTATCTGTCAAGAGCCCGGCGACTTTGTCCTTGTGGTGCTCCGAGGGCCACTTATATAATTGGCCCATTTGACGGTGGAAGGAGCCGCAAGATGAACAGTGGAAAAACTATAACCGAAATCGAAAGAGCGATTCGGAACGCGATCATCAAATTCGAGCAGGAGTTCATGGGGCGTGGCCCAGACGACGTCAAAACGTTCGTCGTGCGGGATCTCGTGGTGGTCCGGCTCAAGGGAGTGCTGACGCCAGCCGAACGTCAGCTGGCCAAAACGGTAGAGGGTATCGACATGGTGAAGAAATTGCGGCAGAACTTGATTGCCCTGGGGCGCGATAAACTCTGCGAGCAAGTAAACAAAATTACGGGCGCCAAGACCCTCGCACTCTTTACCGATATCGATGTGATAATCGGCGAACGGGTGTTCGTCTTTACGGTCGATCGCGACATTCAGGGCGAAAGTCGATAGAGCGGGTCTGCACGATGGAAAACTCGTCAAAGGCACTTTTGCCCAAAATAAGTTCTTAAATTGCCGACGGTTTGCGAGTAGGATGGATTGTTCACCCACACCCGCCTACGGCGTCGCTACGACCCGTTTTCTTTCTTGACGCACCCGCTGCTTGCTTTGTAGGACGATCGCGTTTCCGCCCATGAAACCCGGCGTTGACTCCTAAGTACGATGAGTTTAGCTTAGAAAAGTGTTTGAAACAGCCTTCGCCATGCTCGCCAGAGCCGGACGAATGGAGAAAGACCGGATGAGGTGACGACCATACTGATCATTGTCGCCTCCGTCTGTTTGCCACCGCTGGTGCTCGTGATCCTTTACCTCTATGTGTCCGGCGTGTTCACCAATCGGAAAGCGTTTCAGTTGGGTTCTTCCCCGATATCACGGAAGGTTGACTTAAGAGTCGTTCCTGTTGTTGTTGAATTTCGAGTCTCCGACGCTGGCGGGGATCATCAAAGAGTCTGCACTGTCGTGAATAGCTGTGCTGAAGGAAATGCACCGCTAACAATTCAATCCACGGTACCCCAAAGAAAAGGCAAAGAATAGGGGTTTGGAGAATACTGAATGGCAGATCATTATGGACAGCAGTGCCTTCACAGGGCCAACTCACTTTAGAAATGTCTGAGTTACGCCATCGTAGTCTCTGCTGCTTTATGACGATCAGGCAAAACAAGGCGATGCCGCTGCTGATCAGACCCTCGTCACAGGTCTGATCAGAAGTCCAGGCCTGTACGGTATGACTTCGCAGAGATCTCAGAACCGCGCTGGCGCCTGCCACATTGTATTGTGGCGCGGAAAGCCATCGCATGTGCACCATTAGATCAACTAAAGATACAGTGGAGGGACTGCGGTGCTATTGTCAGGAACAGTATGAAGGGTTTGAACCATACAGAACCGAGGACTGGCAGGTGATCTCACTCAATCATCTTGCAGGTTATTTGGAACCCATTCGGAAAATTGCGCTGGGAGTAGCCTTCTACGATCTAACGCTTGCAACCTGAAATGCTCGGATGAGGAACGGCTTCCTCGTTCAATTGACCTCGGCTACTTCCATCCGGCAGAGGAATCTCTCTGCCTATTTCTTATAAAAATCGAAAAACAACGTTACAGAGATAATGTTATTCATACGATCGTTAGCGATCGTGTGCGTTTGAATATATTGGTTCAAATAACCGATTTCCGTCCTGATCTCTGGACTGATACGATATCCGACCCCGACAAAACCACGGTTTTGATCAAGCCCTTGGTGCGATTGGAGCTTTGGCCCCCAGTCCGTCTGATACAGATTAACGAACGCCTCATCCCACACCACGAAATCAATAGCCGGAAGGAAAGGGATCGGCCAGGAGAATCTGAAAAATTGACGAAACCGCCCGCCGGTATCGCCGCCGTTTTCTTGAAAGCGCTGTTCAAGCCGTGATCGGCTGGTAAAGGCGCCGAGAGGCGTCTTCCCTGACCACATATATTGTTCCCATATTCTGTTTTCTTGGATATCTGTGTGGTCAGGGAAGAAGTTCCCTACACGAGCATACCCCACCCACACAGTGGATTGGTCCGTGAGCGCATAGCCGAGGCCGGGACGAATCAACGATTGGTTCAGTGCGAATTCCGAGTTACAACATTCTCGAAATCTAACCTGACCTTCCATCCACCAGAGCCATCGTTTGAGGTCAGGGTTGACGTATCCGAAATTTCCTCGTGCTGTCGCATTTCCCCATATCCCGGTATCTTCCTGCAGCTCCGCCCAGGCAATCGGCGAAGCGAATGGCATCAGGGAACAGAAGATAATCGCGATGACGAGGCACAGCGCCGGGAGGAGCTTTCTAGCCGGCATGAATGAATAGTGAGAGGTCATCTTTGTATTCATCGTCAGAATATTCCAAGAGTGGATAAGATTGTCAGATAGAGTCCGTCACCCATGTCTGGGACATAGCCAGCACCGTCCGCCGCGTTGCTGAAAATAATGGGCGGGACTTTAGCACAACCGTTCTTCGCCACGCTACTGGAGATGACTACTAATCAAGCAGTCGGCTTGTCACCTGACCTCAACGTACGCGGTCATGGGGGCCGGTGGCTCGTCTGGTGCAGCATGCATGTGGCGTTCGCACACTGAGGATAGCGTCTCGCCACTGCACATTCGTGGACCGCAATACCAGAGACGTTCGCTCTTTTCCCGGTCACACGTGGCTGAGACTTGTGAACACGAATAGGTAATCGCGCAAATTTCTCTATAAGAACAATGGGGTAGCTTGACAGGCTGGGAGTCTTCACGCAGACTCCCATTCATGCAAGACCAGACGGAGCAGACCCTTCTTGGCAAACTCGCTGAACGTGCCGGCATCGCGACTGACTATTACGATATCGCAGGCACTCTCCACCTCACCTCCGATAACACCAGACGCGCCATTTTGGCTGCCATGGGCTTTGCAGTCGATTCGGTCGCATCGCTGACACAGGCATTGCAAGAATGGGATGAGACGCCGTGGCAACGCCCTTGCGATCCGGTGCGGATTCTGCGTGACGGTGAGACGGGTGCTCCTCTGTCCTGTTGCCTGGCGATTGAGGACGGAAAAGAAACGTCCGTCGCAGTGGAGTGGCAGATCCGCGACGAAGCGAACACCGTGGTGCAAGAGGGGCAGGCAGGACCCGGGCTCTCCGCTGTGGAGGTCCGTTTTCTCAATGGTCGACGGCATGTGCGTATCGAGATACCGGCTCCGCATGGTCTCGCGCTCGGGTACTACAATTTGACGCTACGGGCCGAGAGCTTGGTCGGGGGTGTCGTGGGAACGATGCGTGTCATCGTGGCGCCACGCCAGTGCTATGTTCCACCGTCGATCGAGTCAAACCAACGGCTGTGGGGATTGGCCTTGCAACTCTATTCGTTGTCCTCCGATCGGAATTGGGGGTGCGGTGACTTCACCGATCTCGGACGGATTGTGGAGTGGGCCGGGAAGGAACTCGGCGCCGGGGTCATCGGACTCAATCCGCTGCACGCACTGCGGAATACCGCGCCGTATCACATCAGCCCCTACTCGCCATACAGTCGGCTCTATCTGAATGAACTCTATATCGATCTTGAGCGGCTGCCGGAATTCTCTGGATCGGAGATGGCCCAGCAACAGTTCCTTGCTCCCGAGTTTCAAGCCAAGCTCCAAGCGCTACGAGAGAGTCGGCTGGTGGACTACGGCGCTATCGCAACTGCCAAGCGCACGATGCTCGATTTGGCCTACCGCAAATTCCTCAAAGAGGCCTACAGCGGAGAGGAGCCGAATCTCCAACCGAACACGGCGCGCGCCCGGCTCTTAGAACAGTTTATCCAGTCTGAAGGCACGTCGCTCGAGTTGTATGCCACCTTCCAGACGCTGGAGGAAGAACGCCGGCTGATTCAATCCAAGTCGGCCACCTGGCACGATTGGCCCACACAATTTCTGATGCCGGGCCAACCGGTTCGTGATTATGCCAAAAGACACCGGACGCGCATTCGCTTCTTTCAATACATTCAGTGGGTGGCAAGCGAACAGCTGAACGAGGTTCGAGAGACGACCGAGAAGCTGGCGATGCCGATCGGGCTGTATCATGACCTGGCTATTGGGGCCGATCGGGATGGGGCAGAGGCCTGGATCTATCAATCGGTGCTGGCGCTCGGAGCCGACTGCGGCTGCCCGCCGGACCCGTTGGGGCCAGAGGGACAGAATTGGGGCTTCCCCCCGATCAATCCCCACGCGCTGCGTGCCAGCGGCTATGAGCTGATGATCCAGCTGCTGCGCCACAATTTTCGAGCCGGCGGGGCCATCCGGTTGGATCATGTCATGGCATTCTTCCGTCTCTTCTGGATTCCGCACGGAAGGCCCTCGTCCGAAGGCACCTATGTGCAGTACCCCTTTGAAGACTTATTGGCGATCGTGGCGCTGGAGAGCGTTCGATCCAAAACCCTAGTCATCGGAGAAGACCTCGGCACGGTCCCTGATTGGGTCAGAGAGCAGTTGGCGAAGGCGAGAGTGCTATCGTATCGCGTATTCTACTTCGAGCGCTGGCGGGACGGTGCATGGAAGTCGCCCGGCGACTATCCCGCGCAATCATTGGCTGTGGCCGCGACGCATGACTTGCCGACCCTCGCTGGATTTTGGTCCGGCGAGGATTTACACGTACGGTCGGGGTTGAGCGCTTTTCCAGATGACGCGGCGTGCCGTCAGGCCTGGGAGGTACGCCAGCGCGACAAAGCAGGCATCCTCAGTGCCCTCAATCGGGAGGGCCTCCTGCCGAATGGCGTGACCGAGGACCTGGCCACGGCACCAGCCATGACGGCTGAACTCTGCCGAGCGATTCATATCTACCTGGCCCGCACGTCGTCCTGCGTCATGTTGGCGAATCTCGAAGACGGCTTAGGCGAACTTTCGCAAACCAATCTGCCCGGAACGGTCGACAGTCATCCAAACTGGACCCGCAAATACGCGGTTCGCGTGAATGAAATTTTATGCGATGAGCGCCTGCGGCAGCTTGGAGCTGTCTTGCGTTCCACCCGTCCGCTAGGGTAAGACCCTCTGTCCGGATGCTGAAACAGTCCGCCTGCTTCGTTCTCGGCTCATCGAAACCCTCAACGTACCCCTGAGGGTACGCTTCCGGTTTCGACTCGCCTGCGGCCTTGCTGGACGGCCTGTTTGAGCATCCGGCAACTCTATGTCACAATGCGGATATTTCCGCAGCCTGCTAGAGATCGGACCATGGTTCATCGGCAGTCTACGTGTCGTCCATTCCCATGTTGAAGCAAAATCGCATTGTGCTGGCGATCGCAGGGACGGTGTTCCTGGCAATCGTCGTGCTTGAAATGGCTGCCCCAGTCAATGTTGTCGCCGCGTACGGTTTTGTGTTGCCGATTCTGTTGGTTGCAACAGTGCGCAATCGCAGCCTGATGCTCGTGACGGTAATGGCCTGCCTCGTGGCAACCTATATTGGGTTACTGCAACCGACCAAGCCGGGACGGTTTCAATCGGCGGTGATCAATCGCAGTGTGGTCGCAGGAGTACTTCTGGTCGTGGCTTATATCGGCATGACTTGGGAAGAGCGCAAGACGAGAGAGGCGGCGGCGCGCGCCGCTCTCGCCCGGGAGACAGAAAATCTCCTGAAGGCCAATACGCAGCTAGTCGATGCGAAAGACCAGCTGAATCGCTCGGAACGCTTAGCTGCGGTGGGGCAACTGGTGGCGTCCGTCGCGCATGAGATCGGAACGCCGCTGCACTCCATTGCTTGGCACGTGCAAGCGCTGGCTGAAGAGCCGGGCGTCACGCCTGAGATGAAGAAGCGGGTGACCGTGATCGATGAGCAGCTCACACGGGTGGTTCGGATTATTCAGGATTTGCTGTCCTCAACCAGACCGCGCCGGCCTGAACCGGCATGGTTGCCCGTGGAACAGATGATCAGCCCGGCGGCTGTGCTCATGGAGCCGGCCTTCCATGCAAAAGAGATCGCATTGACGGTCGAGATTCCCGGGAACCTCCCGCTCGTCTGGGCCGATGCGGAAAAGATGCATCAAGTATTGGTAAACATATTCGCCAATGCCTTAGCCGCCACCCCGCCACATGGAGCGGTGAACGTATTAGTAGGAGCCCGTGCGGCCTCATCCGACGAACTCGACCGCGGCCGCCGGGTGGCCGACGCGATGTCACCTCTGGTGATCACGATCGCGGTGCAGGATACGGGATGCGGCATGCCGGAGGCCGATCTGCAGAAAGCCTTTGAACCATTTTTTACGACTAAGGCGGTTGGCACGGGCACCGGGTTAGGGCTATTCTTGAGCCGCGAAACAGTCCTGGCCCATGGAGGCAGTCTTTTGCTCGAGAGCGAGACCGGACGCGGCACAACCGTCACCGTCACCTTGCCTGGATTGAAGACCGAGCCGACGCGCGTGACAGAAAGGAACTGATGCAACCAGCGAATATTCTCGTAGTCGACGACGATGCGGTCGCGCGCGATCTCTTGGCTGAGGCCTTAAAGAAGGACGGCTATGCCGTTGAAACCTTCGCCAGCGGAGAAGAGGTCATCGCTCGTGGACGCCAGGGACGAGTGGATCTGGTGCTGACAGATATTCGCATGGGCGCGGTCGATGGGCTCACGGTCTTGCGCGAATTTAAACGCATGAGCCCTGACACGGAGGTCGTGGTGCTGACCTCGTTCGGATCTCTTGAAGGTGCAATCGAAGCGATCAAGCAAGGGGCCTACGACTATCTCGCCAAGCCGTTTAAAAAAGAGGATATCACGCTGGTGGTCAAGCGGAGTCTCGATCACTGCCGACTCATCCGGGAGAATGCCCGGTTTCGTGAAGAGTTGAAAAGCAAAGATGAATGGTCTCCGCTGGTGGGGAGCAGTCCCGCCATGCTGGAAGTGTATAAGCTGGTGGCGCGGGTGACCGGGAGCAAGAGCACGGTGCTCCTGCAAGGGGAAAGCGGGACCGGCAAGGAACTGATTGCGCGGGCGATCCATGCGAATGGGCCACGTCGGGACAAGCCGTTTATTCCGGTGAATTGCGGCGCGTTACCGGATGCCCTGCTGGAGTCGGAAATGTTCGGATATGAGAAGGGAGCCTTTACCGGCGCGGTGGGAACCAAAGTCGGCCTCTTTGAGTCCGCGAACGGGGGCACGTTGTTTCTCGATGAGATCGGCGAGTTGGGACAGGCCGTGCAAGTGAAGCTGTTGCGGGTGATGCAAGATCACGAAGTCCGCCGTGTCGGCGGCACGACATCGACGAAGGTCGATGTCCGTATCATCGCAGCGACCAATCGAGACCTCGAGCAGCTCGTCAAGGAAGGGAAGTATCGGGACGACTTATTTTATCGGCTCAATGTCGTGCGTATCACCTTGCCGTCGCTTATGGAGCGGCGGGAGGATATTCCGATGTTGGTGCATCACTTCTTGCAGAAATGCGCGGCGGGGGCGGCGCATGCGGTGCGCGGGGTGCTGCCGGAGACCATGACGTTGTTGATGCAGTACCGATGGCCCGGCAATGTGCGCGAGTTGGAAAATGCCATCGAGCGGGCTGTCTCGTTGAGTCATGGCCCCCTCCTCACGCCGGACGATCTGCCTGCGTCGCTGCATCGGACAGGGCTACCGGTGAAGGAGACCGCCGGGGCGATCGACCACAGCGATGAGGCATGTTTGTCGCTTGAAGAGGTCGAAAAACGCCATCTCGTCCGCGTGCTGAAGGAAACCAAGGGGAATAAAGTCAAAGCCGCAAAGATTCTCGGCATTGATCGGCGCACGCTCTATCGGATGGCTGAGCGGTTCGGATTGGATCTTGGCGATGATGCCGACGGCGGAGCACCCAGTCCCACAGACCGCTAACTTCTTCCCCATAACCAGTCGTCAGGGTTTCATCATCTTTCCGGTCGAGGGTGTAGTCTCTCTCTGTCAGAATATGCATGATTGCCGTTATTACCCGATCAGCTTGGACAAAGGCGTCACGTCGATTACGTCCAGCTCATGGGATATGGGAAGACCGGCGGACGCAGAGGCTCAGGAGACGAGGAGGGCGAGGTTGAATTCGCGAAGAGCGCGGGTCACTTGGCGTTACTGACTTTCAAGTTACTGGTCTTCAATCTGATAGACAAGATGGGTATCGGTCTGCGAGGACGCCGTCGATCTCATGGATCCGGCTCAACACCAACTGGGTCAGGGCATCCTGGTCCGACACTTCCACCACCGCAATAATATCCGGCTTACCCCAGCAGGGATCAATGGTCTTGATCTGCTTGATTCCGGACAGAGCTCGAACCACATCGCTCGTACGTCCCGGCTGTACATTGATGAGCACGTAGGCCCGATCCGACATAATTCTCCCGCCATCGACTGGAGCGTGAATCGTACAAGGCACCGCGGAAATAGGGAGGCCCCGGTCAACGTAGCGGATGCCTGGAGCCTCTGTCAATGCAGGATTGCCTACAGATAATGTCAGGTGTGTGGCGGCGGCAGATTTAGTCTTCTTCATTTACAACCTCATTTCGGGGCGACAAGTACATCGATAGCAAATGCATCGTTCAGGCTCGTCAGATTAGCTTCAAGGCCTCGAGGGTTTCCGATACGGCCCTCAGGGTCATATATAAAGCACAAAAGCGCTGTGCAGCGGCTGTGGGAACGATACCGTTCTGCGTCAACCCGGAGTTGGTCGGTGAGGTCTTTGGCGTTGAGGCCGGGGCGTGTCTTCTTGACGATCACCGCCAGTCGACTGTTGTTCAGCAAGAATGTCGTGCGCGGGGCTCCGTCTGAATAACTCGGCGTCCATTCATCCGTGCCGATATCGTCGAATTGAATACGGAGAAGTGCATGCAGGAGATCTTGCGCATCGACCTCGTCTTCCACGCTTAAGGTGGCTCGATATTCACCACGGAGTCGTAACTGCCTGGCGACAGAGTGGAACCGACAACAGAGTGTCTTCACAAGTTCGACAGGGTCCGATCCGGCCTGAGCAGCCTGAGGTGCGGGCTCCTGGTGCGAGGAAGAGCCGATCGGCATCGAGGGATGAGGCTGCGGAAGGACGGGAGGCGACTCCTGCATCTTTGGCTGTTGGCTGGCGGAGAGAATTGGATGCACGATGGGCTCCGGTTCAGGTTGTGGTGACTGCTGTGGCTTGCCAGCATGGGATAAATCTGCCTGGGCGGTCTGTGCCGCCTGTGATGGCGGTGATTGGGGCTCCGGAGCGACTCGAACCACCGGTCCCGGAGAGGTATGCGGCATCGCCGTCGCAGTCGAGCTTGGTGAGATCGGTGATGGTTCGGGCAGAGATGTAGATGGACCCAGCGGCTCAGGCTCTCGCGAAGAAGCTGAAGGAGTCAGGGGGGGTGGAGGGGGATTCGGTATGGCTGTGGCCTGAGGTAGGTCGAGGTTCGTGGTCATGGCGACGGCCATAACCACCGGCGGAGGCGTGATCGGGGCTGTTTGGGTCATAGTCATCTGAACCGTCGAGATCGATGCCGGTACTACGGTCATCTGTGGTCGCGTGGGCATTGGTGGGGCCGGCGGTGTTGCTGAAACTTGCTGGGGCGGCGGCTCCTCCTTGCAAGGTCAAGTTTCTTCTGTTCCAGTGTGGCAATAAGAGTCTTAATCAGGGCGATGCTCTGCCGCGTCTCCTCAGGGCTGTCCATGAGAAGTCTATGGTGGCGATGCTCTTGGAATTCAGGGGATTTCTCACCGAACGTGCGGCGGATGCACTCACGGAATTGCAAATCTGTCCTGGCCCTGGCCGCATCGAGATAAGGGAAGCCTTCTCGGCCAAGGTCTTCCACCTGTGAAAGGAATTCCTGGAGCTCTCCGGCGCCACGGGTGAGCTCTTCAATCGTGGCAGACTTTGACCGCGCGCGAGACGGTTCTGATATTTTTGCTCGTGCCATAGAGTGTGGAGAAAGTCTAGCCCAGCCTTCACAACGTGGCAAGAAAACTTGGGAAAGCGGACGAGTGCTTTGGAAGCCGGCTGAGGTAGAACGATGTGTCACAGGGACTAATGACCCGGCTGATTAGGCCGCGAGACCTGCGCTGACATCGACTTCTTCTTGGTCCCCGATCACTATTATGGCCTGGCACTCGTGCGGTCGAGACGACTGTGGCCCTTCCCTGCCCGAGGCGATTTCGCTCCATCACTGGGTCAAGGACGTTTCCGCAGTTGAGGCAGCGCCAGCCCGCCATCCACAGACTTTCTGCGCTCTCCAAGAGATCAATGAAGTGATCTCTTGCCATACAACCCTGACAACGTGTACAGGTCATGATGCCCTCCTTTTGTGCCCCTTTAGCCACAAGAGTAACCGGTTGCTCCGGAGTTGGTTAGACCTAAAAGAGGTACCTCAAATGAAGGGGGAGGTGACGCCGATTGAGGTGGCGAGAGACTATGGCGCATGAAACATAATAGTGACTCTCTGGGTTCAAAGTTCTAGTGCAACACCAGTATCCTGGTTACGCCAGGAACCAAGGAGGGTTCATGAAGACGTCGGATCTGTTGGTCAAGGAATTCGCGGCCTTCATTGGCGTGAGCACGAACACCATTCGGCGAACAGTTCCCAAAGGTGAGATTCTGGCGACAAGGGTCAGGACCGCGTTACGGTTTGATCTTCAGGAAGTCAGCACCTGTATGCAGCGGAACGTTGAGGCCAAGCTTGGGACACATTCGTCCCGCGCGCCGGGCGGCGAGAGTGGAAATAGTGTACCGATAACCTGGTCTGTCCTGTCTCAATGGAGAGGGAGAACAACACTCGAGATCGCTGGCTGACCGTGGACGAGGAAACGCGTCTTTTCAATGATGACGGATTTCTATTTCCATGACCTTCGCCATACCTGTGCCACGCGAATGGTCCAAGGCGGAGTGGATCTGTACAAGGTGCAACGGCTTCTGGGGCATAAATCGCCGATCATGACCCAGCGGTATGCCCACCACTATCCGGAGAGTTTGCGGGATGGCATCGAAGTGTTGGGTGCCGGTCTGGCGGCAAGCACAAATAGCACAATTGTGGGTCGTGTCCGAATGGGGTCCTGCGAGCTGTTGAAACATTGGTGCCCCCGATACGAATTGAACGTACGACAAACGGTTTAGGAAACCGCTGCTCTATCCAACTGAGCTACGGGGGCGTGGCGGATACGATACTGTAGGGATCGAGGAAAGTCTAGCTGGGATTGCGTCCGCAGACCCCAGCCTCCGATGAGGCTGGGGTAAACTATCTTGGCACGCTTGAGCATCAATGCTCCGCATGTATAGCACAAGCCCGGTCTTTCTGGTCCATCTGGTTGGTCTGAGTTCAACCAAACAAATGAGACAAACCAAACGAACAAAATAACGGTCTTCTACGCAGGCGGACTGTTTCAGCGTCCTGCTAAGAAGGCTCAGTGATTATTCATTTACTATTGGGAAAGTTGTGATTCACGCGACTTGGAACGCGAGATTAGTCATACCACCGAACGTCTTGTGCGGCGATCGCCTTGGTAGCGGAGTCGTCGTAGGAGAGAGAAGCTGCTGCGAGCACGGCATGGACCAGCTCTATCAGAGTCTCGACGGAAAAGGGCTTCTGGAGAAAGGGCACATGGGCTGCAACAAGTCGATACGCCTTGCGTTCTTGTTCCGACAGGCTCGACATCAGGATCACGCGGAACGACTTCTTCATGGCCAGAGCTTGTTGGATCACTTCGTGACCATGAACCCGCGGGTATGGATTTTCGGCGGAAGTCAATTGAAAACCTGGCGGAGGTAGCATCAGATCGGTCAACAGGAGATCGATCGGCTCCTGGTGAGTGGCCAAGATCTTCAAGGATTCTGAACTGCCTTCCGCCTCAAGAACTGTAAACCCTTCAGCGCGGAGTGTTTTGACACAGATCAACCGCATTGACGGGTCGTCGTCGACGACCAGGATCGTTTTCCCGAGGGATAGGCGCATAGGTGCCTGTGTGTCCATCAAGACCTCCGGGCTCGAAGAGGTACCCGATTGTTTGAGGCGACCGTCGTGTCCGAACGGAATAAAGGCTCAACGTCTGTATCGGTCTGGGCATTAGAATCTTAAATGAGGAGCCCCAGGGAAGAAGGCAGGTTCCTAGCCCGCATACTCATGACGGTTCGTCACGAAATGGCGGAGTGGCGCGCGTCAAGCGCGAAGAACGAGATCACGCGTGACCTGTGAGCCCGGTCCTTGCCATTCGCGATTTTCCCGCCAGTCTCGTCCGTCTCACTTGAGTCAGGCATCGGCGATTACGGCAGAAGTGTTTATGAATAATGCGGGCTAGCGTAAGGCGGGTGTTTTGTCCGTTTGGGCAGCCAAGAGGTCATTCTTGATCGGGATCTGTGTGAGCAGGTCGGCGCGAATCTGGAAAATGCCCGGGATCCGTTGCCCCATGGCGTAGGCCAGTCCGTTGGCATGGCTCCCAATGGAGAGTTTCCCTGCGATCTTCCCATCCTTTCCCGTGGCGATAAATTCTGCTGCCGGTGTCACGAGGCCGTAGGGCGCCAATGGTCCGGCCTGTTTGACCACGCGCTCCTCAGCCGGGACATTGGCGACACGGCTGACAAACAAGTCGGTGGCCTGTTGGTCCAACTTCTCAGTCGGCTGATCTTCCAAGACCCATTCGTTCTGTTGGTTGATCAGGACATATTGCTCAGTCGGAGTTTTGACGGAGAGCATGGCAATGTCGGTGTAATCGATCCCGAGTAGCCGCTTGTCTTGAAACGTAAAGAATTCCTTGGTCAGATCTCTGATTGCGGTGGGATTGACGCGATAGAGAGGGCCGGTGGAACTCGTTTCTGCAAAGGCTTCGCCGCTGGCCGGGTCCGGTTGG
Source organism: uncultured Nitrospiraceae bacterium (assembly GCA_963742465.1). Lineage (GTDB taxonomy): Bacteria > Nitrospirota > Nitrospiria > Nitrospirales > Nitrospiraceae > Palsa-1315. Next base: position 156,737 of record CAVUMA010000001.1, read on the forward strand.
TACAGCTTGACTGTCTGGTCGCCATCGGCCGTATGGATGGTGACTTTCACTTTCGGCACGGCGAGTGTTTTGGCCAGAGCATCGCGCTCAGGCCCCGGGTCGACGATGCCCATCGCTTTCAAGTCTTCAAGCCTGAACAGAAGAGTCCGTACCTCTGTTTGATCGGCTTCGGCTTCAATCGGGTAGCGAAGCTTCCATTTGCTTTTGGGCTTTTCCTGTCCTTGATAGAGCACAATTTCGGTGGTCGCATAGGTGAGACGAATACGTTCGACGTCGCCTTGTGACAGGCGCAAGAGGTCTTTTCGGCGAAAGGTCATCAACGTCTTGTTCACGAAATCTTTGGGGGCCAGATTGGTGAGTAGAACTTTGCGGTCCGACTCACGAAGGACATACATGGTGGAGGTAGAGAGGACCGCTATCCCCGATGGAGAAGGTCTCCCGGGCGGCGCCGGCAGCGACGGTGATGGTCGTCACCGGGTTGTCGAGTCCAAAGGGAGTCAGGTTAGTCGGATGGTCTTCGACAGACGCGAGCCACGGTGCCTGTGACCAAAGCTCGGATCAGGTTCTGGACTTCCCGTTGATCGGCTTCGGTGTTGAGCGGCGCGGTCAACACCCAGCCCTTCTCAGAAGTCCGAGCGAACACGAGTTCCTCCCGATCGGTCTTGATGGTGAGCCCGGAGAGGGCTTCCTGGTCGAAGAGCAGCACCTTCTTGTCGGCAATGTCCTGCCGCTCGTGCGATTCTTTCTGCGGAAGTTCGATGACATAGAGGTACAGGCCGAGTCCGGCCAGTACGAGCGCCATGATAAGTGTGGGCCAGTAACGCATCAGTCTAGAGGCGCCGGCGTCTGCGCCAGACCATGATGCCGGATAAAAACATAATGGCCGGCAGGAGGATGACTTGCAGATACAGCAGGGCGCGCTCCTGTAAGGGATTGGGGGTAAACAGTCGAAGCGCGGAATCCTTCGGGACGATCGCCAGAATATTCCGTTCTTCAGCCAACCACCCGGCCGAGTGGAGGAAAAAGTCGCTGTTACCCGGAAAATTCACAAAGGCATTGGTCGCGAACGTGGAATTGCCAATGACCACGATCGCCGGCCGAGGCTTGCCTTCCTCCGGTGCGAGCTTTGGCGTGAGGGCCGCAGCCATCGGGAGGGGGCCTTTGATGTCTTCCTTTTCATCAAGGTTGACTACGCGGCCCTTCAGATCGGTTTCTGCCCAGCTGTTCGGCGACGTTCGGGCAAGCGGCACGTAGTCCCATGCGCTGCCGGCCTGTTCATCGAACGTGATATGCCGCGCGAGGGGAAACAGCACGGCAGCGGAGAGGTCCTGCGTAATTTCATGTTCTGTGAACGTGCGGACAAGCAGGGACGTCAGATCGCCTTGGGCTAATCGATCTTGCAAATCGACCAGGGCTCCAGGGCCGACTCCCAGACCCCATCGCTTGAGCAGAGGATTCAGATCGGCCTGTGTATCCGGGTCGATGAGCAGCAGGAGATGGCCGCCTTTCCCCACATAGGCGTAAATCCGTTCTTGTTCCTCGGTGGTCACCGGGCGACGGGGACCGGCTACGACGAGGATGGCGGTGTGATCCGGCACGGCTTCCTCTTTGAGCAAACTGAGGGTGCCGACGTCGTAGCCCTGTTTGAACAAGATCTCTCTGGCGGCAGACAACCCGGTTCGCTCCCGATCATCGAGACTCGGCTCCCCATGCCCTTCGAGGAATAACACGCGTTTCTTGCTGTCTTGAGAGACACGGATCAGCGCCCCTGTCAGTTCCACTTCCGAGGGAGCGTTGACCCGAACGCTCTGTCCAGCGCTTTCGAAAACGGCCGTATCGGTTCTGTTAATGCCGTATTTTTGAGCGATTTTCGGCTGCCGTTCCGGGTCGACAAACTCCACGGATATCTTCGAGCTGGCTTGCCGATAACTATCGAGCCGTTCTTTGTAGGATTGGTAGCCAGGGTCCTTTTCTCTGGTGAAGACGGTGATGGTCACCTCGCGCGGAACACTCCGCAACACGCGATGCGTTTGCGGGGAGAGGGAGAAGTTCTGGTTCTCCGACAGATCCCAACGAATGGAGTGGCGGGCAGCCAGAAAATTGACGATGGCGAGAATGCCGACAAAGAGGAGGATCATCAACAGACTATTGGCGCCTATGCGTGTAGAGCGGCGGGTGGAGAAAGCTTTCAGGCCGCTGAAATGCACGACAAAAAAGATAATGAGGCAGAGGAGGGCCGCTCCTTCCAGGAGGCCGACCAGCCAGAGTTTCTCCGGGGCGAAGCTATAGCCGATCGCTCCGGCCGCAGCCAAAACGACTCCGATCACGCCAAGAGGAATCGTCTTGAGGTTCATTTCCACCGTGCCGAGTCTACGACTCGGTGAGACAAAAAGAGCATCAAGGCCAGACTGCTGAAAAAATACATGAGGTCTTTCGTGTCAACCAGCCCACGCACCAAGTGGTCGTAGTGCTCCATGAACGACAGGTACGAGACGACCTGTCCGATAGCCGTATCCCCGAGCAGTGAGCCTAAGCCGGAGAGGAGCCATAGAACCAGTAACAGGCCAATGCTCAGAAAGGCCGCGACAATCTGGTTTTCGGTCAGTGCCGAGGCCAGCACGCCGACGGAGAGAAAGAGGGCGCCGAGTAAGACGAGTCCCAGGTAGCCGGTCAGCACGGGATACCAATCGAAATCACAGAATAGGGCGAGCATGAGCGGCATGAGACCGGTCAGCCCGAGTAAGCCCAGAAAGACAAGAAATACGCTCATGAACTTGCCGGCCACGATTTCGTTGATGCCGACCGGAGAGGTCAGCAAGAATTCAAAGGTGCGGAGTTTGCGTTCTTCGGCGAATAACCGCATCGTCAGGATCGGCAGGATAATCAGGAGGATAAATCGTGTGCTGGCAAACAGATTCCGGAAGACCAGATCGTTCAGATTGATCTGGGCGACTCCCTGCATCTGCATCAGTTGAATCGCCTGGGCTCCGGCAAAGACAACGTAGAGATAGCCGAGCAGACCCACGATCAGGAGGAACACGGATCCCACAGCATACACCACGGGCGACACAAAATAGGAACGCAGCTCTTTTGCGATGATGGCTTGGACTGGTGTCATGCCAGCTGGCCTGTCGTTTCTGGTGAGGCGGCGACGGTGTCCGACGCGAGGCCCTCCTCATGTCTGGTCAGTTGGAGGAATACGTCTTCCAGCGTCATGGAAATGGTTTTCAGTTCGAGCAGCCCCCACCCACTGGTGACCGCCAGGCGAGCCACCTCTTCCCGCACGTCCCGGCCAAGTTCGCATTCCAGGAGAAAGGTGCCGGAGGCGCCGCTCGTGAAAACGTTCTGGACCCCCTGCACCGCCTTCAAGCGGCTATCAGTGTCCACGGCGGGAGATTTAAGAGTCAGCGAGATCTTTTCGGACTGACGCAGGCGCGCGGAGAGTTGTTCTGGTGTGTCTTCAGCCACGATACGCCCGCCACTGATAATGACAACGCGCTGGCACACTGCGGTAGCTTCAGGAAGAATATGGGTGCTCAGAATGACGGAATGGGAGCCAGCCAGGTTCTTGATCAATTCTCGAATCTCGATAATCTGTTTCGGGTCGAGTCCGACGGTCGGTTCATCCAGGATTAAGATCTGGGGGTCGTGCAGCAGCGCTTGGGCAAGTCCGACGCGTTGGCGATATCCGCGCGACAGATTCCCGATGAGCCGGTGTTGCACCGTGCCAAGTCCCAGCCGCTCGATTTCACGCTGCATGGACGAGGTGAGGACTTTTCCGCTCAGACCGCGGAGCCGGCCCACGAACTGAAGATACTCTGTGACCGTCAATTCCTGGTAGACCGGCGGAGTCTCCGGCAAGTAGCCAATCCGGCGTTTCACTTCCATCGGCTGGTCCGCACAATCGAATCCCGCCACCCGTGCAGTGCCTTCGGTGGCCGGCATAAAACAGGTCAGGATACGCATGGTGGTGGTTTTACCCGCTCCATTCGGGCCCAGGAATGCCAACACCTCGCCCTTGGCGACCGAGAAACTGACGCGATCGAGAGCGGTATGTTGTCCATACCGCTTCGTGATCTGTTGGACTTCAATCATATGTGGTGATTGGATCGATTGACTTGGAGAGTACTGCCGGCGGGTTAGTCGTTGCACCCTCACAGGCAACAGTTGGGCATCTTACTCAGTCGGATAGAGGCAGTCAATATCGAGTTCCAGCCCTGTGCAACTTTACACCTTTTCTCCATCCTGCTAGAGTCCGCTCGCGCGTGGGCGTAGATAGGCCTGCCTGAAGGGATCGATCGATGACCAGTGTGCGTCAAGCGACCGGAGCGCTATTCGCAATCGCTGCGTTGATGATGCTGCTCTGTATTCCGCCTGACAGTGAGGCAACTAGCGGACGGACCTATCGGATTCATGGCCAGGTGATGGCGGTGAACGTCGCCCAAACTCCCCATCTGATTGTCGTCAAAACACCGTTGAGCAAGCATAACGACATGACCGTGGGGGCCAAGGTGACAGCCCAAACCAGGATTGTGCGAAAAGGGAAGCGGATCGCGCTTCAGACCATCAGCGTGGGTGATATGGTGTGGCTGACCTATGTCAAACAGCGAGATGGGGTATTTGCTCAGAGCATTCAGGTTCAATAGCACTTCTGCCAGGCCACCACAGTTTCAGACCTATCCCCATCAAACCGTCCGCGTTAGTGGCGATCATGGGTTGACTGGCACACGTACTTTCTTCTATATATGACCCTGCCAGATCGCCAGCCAAAGTTGTCGTTGCCGAACGGTTCCTCATCGTTCTCTCATTTTCCTTCACCCTAAAGAAGGGGTTAGGGCTACGCTTTCGGTATTGTAGGACTACCGGGTGGACCGTACTGTGAGGGCACACAGGCCAGTATCCTGCGTGACGGTTGGTTCAACCAGGAACAAAGAGGTGGTATTAGATGGTCAGTCGAACTCATGGAAGCAGCCGGCAACTGTTATGGGCAATGGGTCTCAGTCTGGGCATGCTCCTAAGTGCCTGTTCGTGGGTTCCTAAGGGTGCGTCTCAATTGGACGTGGGGATTGAGGATCGTGGGGTGGCCTCCTGGTATGGCAAGTCATTTCATGGCAAACAGGCAGCCAACGGCGAGCTGTTCGACATGGAGGCATTGACCGCGGCCCATCGGACCCTCCCGCTCGGCAGCATGGTCCGGGTCGTGAATTTAGCGAACGGGAAACATCTCCACGTACGGATTACCGACCGGGGTCCCTATGTCAACAACCGGATCCTCGATCTTTCCCGTGGCGCGGCGGCTCGGTTAGGGATGATGGAAGGAGGCCTATCCCATGTACGGGTTCAGTTGGTTGGGGAACGCCGGCCCTCAGCTCTTCTCTCCTCTGAGGCCATGGAGGTGGTATCGGTCGCCCTCATTCTCGGTCCAGAGCAAGCTCCATCAGGAGCCACCAAGCCTTGCCACTCAACTTGGGAAAAATTGGATACGCTGCTGGTCTATCCCCTTCGACTGCCTCCTGGCGATATCTGGATCCAGCAACGCGCGCGACGCCTGACGGGGATGCAGGCGGCAGATCATACCGACCATACCGAAATTGCAACCGTGATGTTGACCTAATAAGCCACGCAAGACAGGTGGGAGGAGCGAGACGGAGAAGTGTTCCAGGTCCTAAGTTCGAGGTATTTGAAACTTCGAACCCGAAAGACACACGTTGACTCATGCCCCACATGATGCTCCCACATCTCACCCGTCCCGCCTTTCTCGCTCGTTGAGCATCGCTCGCGTCTCGCACTTCACTCATCCTGCTACACCCAATCAGCAGACTCTCGATCCGATCGTTCAGTCACCCGACCGACGAGCGCCTCACGAATTGTTCGACTCACCTTATCGATCTCACCCACCTCCGATGCAGGAACGATCCAGGCTTCTGCCGGTTCCAACTCGATACGATAGTGATTCTTTCTCGTCGAGAACCATTCGATATACGGGTGAGGTGCGAGGTTCGGATGGGGATCGAACGAGATCAAGTTCACATCCCCAATCTGGGGATTTTCCATATCACCAATCACCTGCCCGGCAATATCCTCGTCCTCAAACCGGCGATTCCGAAACTGAATGACCTGCCCTACGATATCGGCCTTGAAGTTTCCCCGTAAATACACATCGATAGGACCGACCACCGCAAACACGATCCGCCCCACGATCGTTCCGTCAACACGATTATCTAAAAACCCTTCCTGCACCCAGCGTCCATTGCCAAATTTTTGTGCCATCTGACTCCCTATAACGAGTTAGCCCACGTTGTTTTCGATGATTCGTCAAAAGTTGCATTGAAGCCAAGCGAGGGGCAAGAGGTACAACAAGGCGAGAGAAACGCCATTCCCTTTGCTCTCCCCCTAGCCTCTGGCCCCGTGCCTCTCGCCAGAACCTTGGCGATGCCTGCCGATGCGTTCATGAATAGTCCGGGTTAGGCCGGCTGGACTGTGCTGATTGCAGGCGAAGACGACCGAGGGCCGCTCCCGTAGGCGCCCACCACCACTGCCACCAAAATAAGTCCACTGCCAAGCCACCCCTCAGTATCCAATGTTTCCCCCAGGAAATACCAGGAAAGCCATGCCGCGTAGGCCGGCTCCGATGCAAAGATCAATGCCACCTGTTGTGCGGGCACAATGCGTTGTACCCACATTTGAATGGCAAAGGCCCCGGTCGCAAGTCCTCCAGTCACCCCAAGCCCAATGAGCAACAGCGACGTCGGTGCAAATGCCTGAGCCGGCGCCTGTTCAATCAGAAGGGTGGGAAGCAACAAGACGACCATCGCCATCATTTGCCAGGCAAACAAAGACGGCGGATCGACCTCGCGGGTAAACCGCTCGAGACAGGCGATGTGCGCAGCAAACGCAAGCGCACAGCCGAGCGTCAAGAGATCGCCAAGATTTCCGGATGCACTGGGCTTTACCAGCAGCCAGAGTCCCACCGTGGCGATCCCGGTGGCCAACCACACGCGCCGATCGAATCGACGCAGGATCAATGGCACGATGACGACATACAACGCTGTGATGAAGGCAGAATTCGATGCGGAGGTATACTGGAGCCCGACCGTTTGGAGGACATAGCCGAGGAACAGCCAGCAGGTAGCAATCGCGCTTGCCCGCAAGACCGCCGGCTCGCGGTGCAAGCGAAGTCTCCATAACAGAAACCCGCCCCCAACCAGCACGGCTCCCAGAAGAAATCTGAGAAACAGAAACGACAGTGGCGGAATTTGCTCCAACACCACCTTAGTGGCAGGGAACGTTGCGCCCCATATGAACGTTGTCAGTAGAAGTGCTAATCGAGGCATGGAATCGAGTGATGAGTGATCAGTGCTGAGTGATGGGTTGCTGTGAGTCGATCATGAACCCCACGTACTTGCCCATCACGCCTCACTCATGACTCGTCACGGCTTTCAGGCTTTGCACAACGGACAACGGCGCTGTTCAGTCGTCCCGGCCTGCTCCATCGCCGCTAGCGCTCGCGTCTTATCCGGGTAATCGAACCACCCGCCCTCCCAAAAATCGCTTGAGGAACCGATCGACGTAGACGGCACCTCGGAACAACGATCCTTGTGGAGCGTGACCCGATCGATCGAACGCGCGATGTGAATCCAGTAGCTCACAGAAACAGCACCTCACAGACAGACCATCGCACGGTCATTTTCTTACCCCTCAGATCTTGAGCGTACTCATGACCAGCGCTCAGATTCCGGTTCAACCCCTAACGATGGAGTCTCGTCGACGAGTGAGGCGTGCGGTACAACGAAGCCTGCACTCTGATGGTTCGTTTCGAACTTCCATAGAAGCCGGGCGAAGGGCACGAAACGAGAGAGCAGATGCTCTCTGTACCCCCCTAGCCTTCGGACCCGGTCTCTCGCCCGAACATTGGCGATTACCGTAGAAACGTTCGTGACTATTGCGGGTTAGGGCAGGAGTTGCCACTCATCCTTCTCGATGAAGACCTTTACGCCCGTCTCGAGCTTCTTAATATCGTCCTTGTCGAAGAGCCTCATATACCGCTCGATCCGATCTGGATCGTCTATCCGCTCTTCCTGCATCATTCCACCGACACTCTTGTACTTCCGAATCAACAGGGACATCGAAATCCTCCTCCAGACCACTAGAAGTCATATCAACTAGTTGGGTACAATAAGACAAAGCTCAACGGCCGGTCAAGAGTGCATTCTCTCTCTGTCCGGTTTTCATCTGATTTGAAAGAGACGAACCATGCCGATCTATGAATATCGTTGCGGACAATGCGAGAAACAGTTCGACGCCACCCAATCCGTTCATGCCAGAGTGGAAGACACTGTGTGCCCTCACTGTCATGCCCAGAGCGCCACTCGGTTACTATCCGCCTGCACGACACAGGTGAAGGGGACCAAAAAGACCGGCTTCGCAGAAATGAAAGCCTACAACATGTTAGACGAGCGGATGGACAAATTCGCCAAGCTCCCGCCGTTGATGGGTAAACGCGCAGTGCCCGACGCGGCTCCACCTTCCGACCCCACTACCGGCGGCACAACGGAGAACTGAATTGGGAGTCTGTCCGACATTGAATGTGGCCGGCATGTGAACACGCGTCGCCCACTTCTCCCCAATGTCCACCCTAACCCCATGGAGATTGCATGATCGCGAGACTCGTTCTCCCGCTAGGCCTCAGCCTTCTGCTCAGCTGGGGAATGGCCCTCGTCGCCCTTGCGGATGTCGCCGGAAGCTTGACCATCGCCGGCAACGGACCGGAACTGACGACCATCGAGCCCCTCGCCCGCGCATTTGAAAAAGCCAACCCGCGAGCCTATCTCGATGTCCTGTGGGACGCCAATTCGAAACCGGTTGAGATGGTCAAGTCCGGCCAGGCCCACATCGCCGTCACCGGAACTGAAGCCCCAGGCCTTTCGGCAATGCCCATCGCGTGGGATGGAATCGGCGTGCTCGTACACCTCTCCAATTTCACGAAAGAGATCACGAAGCAACAAGTTGCGGACATTTTCTCCGGCAAGATTACGCTGTGGTCCGAACGTCGGAGGCCCCGAGACGAAGATATTGGTCATCGACCGGCCCCGCAACCAAAATATCCGCGATACGTTTGAATCCCAGCTCGGCATAACCGGCAAGATCACCGCTGCCGCCAAGGTGATCGGCTCCGATGAACAGGTCGTCAAAACCGTCGTGGGAACGCTTCCCCCTCTGTCTGCGGTCACCTACCTCTCCCTCAGCCAGGGATTGTCCGTCGTCTCAGGCGGCGTCCCTGTCAGACTCTTGCCTATCGACAAGGTCGAACCGGAGGGCCCCACCGTCAAAGACGGTCGCTATCCGCTCCGACGCCCCATTCTTCTCTTGTCCAAGAAGGAGCCGCATCCCCTGGCCGAAGCATTCACCCAGTTCGTCCTGTCTCCGGCCGGTCAACAACTCATTGCCGAGACGTATATTCCCATCAAAGAGAAGTAGTCGTGCGTTGTTGTGATTGAAGGAGGCAGCTATGCGGATGTGGCGATCATTGAGATTCATGTTATTGGGACTGATAGTGTCCATGGCTTCACCCATGATCGCTATCCCACGCGGAGGAACCAGGGGCGATCGTTGATGGCGCAGGATTTACCCTCTACGATACCGAATCGATCAAGGGGTCCGATGCCGCAAAAGTCGAACGAGACCCTGTCTGCGATCGGAGCAAGCGCCCACGGATCGCCAAGATCGAACCGGACGAAGCCAAGCCGGGCGACAAAGTCGTCATCACCGGCGAGAATTTCGGCACAAAGGAGTGTTTTCATACTGTGACCTTCAGCGCGGCCTCAAACATGCCCGTGGCCTTCAAATTCATGAGCGACTCGACGATTGAAGCGACTGTGCCGGATGCAAAAGCGGGGATGTCGTTCGTCATCATCGTCACAGGCGGTGGAAGCGCCCAGTCAAAACCCGTCTTGATCAAGTCTAAGTAGGCTCGCTCCGCCGAGAAAGCTGATCGGGTTTCTCGGGCTTGCCACCCATTCAAGACGCGTCGATCCGGCCTGTTCTACCCCCTGCTTCCCTCGACACGACTCCTGATCCTATGCTAGCTTACGCGCTCATTTTCGCCCGATAACTCTCGCAGAATCTCGAACGGTCTAAGGGGTACAGGACCGGTATGTTCAAGAAAATTCTGGTGGCCAACCGCGGCGAAATCGCCATGCGGATTATCCGCGCCTGCCGCGAATTGAATATCGCTACCGCCGCCATTTACTCCGAAGCCGATTCGACCGGAATCTACGTCAAGAAGGCGGACGAGGCCTACATGGTCGGCCCGGGACCGGTCAAAGGCTTTCTGGACAGCCAACAGATCGTCAATCTGGCACTACGAATCGGCGCCGATGCCATCCATCCAGGCTATGGATTTCTCTCAGAGAACTCGCAGTTTGCGCAGCTATGCCACACCTCCGGTATTACCTTCATTGGCCCATCGCCGCAAGCCATCGACCTGATGGGGAGCAAGGTCAAAGCCCGCGATCTTGCCAAACGAGTCGGCATCCCGATCGTCCCCGGGACCGAAGGGGGCATCACCGACGTCAAAGACGCCTTGTCGTTTGCAAAAGACACCGGGTACCCTGTCATCATTAAAGCCAGCGCGGGCGGGGGAGGACGCGGTCTCCGGGTGGTGCGGTCGGATGCCGAACTTCGCGAGAACATGGCAGTTGCGTCACGGGAAGCCCAGGCTGCCTTTGGTGACGGAAGCATCTTCCTCGAAAAGTACATCGAGCGACCGCATCATATCGAATTCCAAATCCTGGCCGACCGGCACGGCAACATCATCCACCTGGGTGAGCGCGATTGCTCGATTCAGCGCCGGCATCAAAAGCTCATCGAGATTGCGCCATCCTTGATTCTCACGCCACAGCTTCGCGCCAAGATGGGTGAAGCGGCCATCGCCATCGCCAAGGCAGTCGATTATGACAATGCCGGCACCGTCGAGTTTCTCCTCGATCAGGACAGCCGCTATTACTTTATGGAGATGAATCCCCGCCTCCAAGTCGAACATACGGTGACCGAGCAGATCACGGCGATCGACATCGTGCGCAATCAGATCGCCATTGCAGCCGGCATGCCTCTTGAGATCACGCAGCAGGAGGTCACGCTCCAAGGCTATGCCATCCAGTGCCGCATCAACGCGGAAGACCCCAAGAACAACTTCCGGCCCTGCACCGGTACCATCACAGCCTATCTCTCGCCGGGGGGAATAGGAGTGCGCATTGACGGAGCGGTCTACAAGGACTACACCGTACCGCCCTACTATGACGCCCTCTTGGCCAAGCTCACCGTGCGCGGCCGTACGTGGGAAGAAACCGTCAGCCGCATGAGACGATCGCTCGAAGAATATGTCTTGCGCGGGGTGAAAACGACGATCCCCTTTATGATGGAGATCATGCAGGATCAGGATTTCATGGCAGGACATTTCGACACTTCCTACCTGGAGACGCATCCTGAGCTGTTCAACTACGACGATTTTGAGGAACCGGAAGATCTGGTCCTGGCACTCTCCGCCGCCATCGCCGCCTACGAAGGACTGTAACGAAAAGCCGCCATATCAATCACAGCGATCAGACTGACAAGTATCAACGCAACATGATCAGGGCATCATGGCGACACGACTGAACCTCACGAACACAGACCCCCAAGAAACAGACAGCCGGATCAGCCGTCCGGACGTCAAAGACACGTGCCCGTAGCGGCCAAGAACTGAAGATCCAACTGGCGGCGGGCAAGCCTATCCTGATCACCGATGTCGCCTTACGCGACGGCCATCAGTCGCTCTTGGCCACGCGCATGCGGACAGAGGACATGCTGCCCATCGCTCAAAAGCTCGATGCCATAGGCTATTGGTCGCTCGAGGTCTGGGGTGGCGCCACCTTCGACACCTGCCTGCGCTTCCTCAAAGAAGATCCCTGGGAACGGCTCCGCGCGCTGCGAGCCGCTATGCCCAACACTAAGCTTCAAATGCTGCTTCGCGGGCAGAACCTTGTCGGCTATCGGCACTATGCCGACGATGTCCTGGAACGGTTCATCGAACGGTCCGCCACCAATGGCATCGACGTCTTCCGCATCTTCGACGCACTGAACGATATCCGCAACGTCGAACGGGCTATGCGAGAAGTGAAAGCCTGCGGCAAACATGTCGAAGCCGCCATCAGCTATACCATCAGTCCCGTCCATAGCGTGGAGCGTTTTGTCGACATGGCGAAACAGCTGGAGGACTTGGGAACCGACACGCTCTGCATCAAGGACATGGCCGGGCTCTTGGCCCCGCTCGACGCCTATCACCTCATACGCCGGATCAAAGCGGCAGTGAAGGTCCCGATCCATTTGCATTCACACTACACCTCGGGGATGGCCTCGATGACCTCCTTCATGGCGATCCTGGGCGGTTTGGACATGCTGGATACGTCCATCTCGCCGTTGGCCGGCGGCACCTCGCATCCGTCGACGGAAACGCTGGTGGCCTCGTTGCGCAACACCCCGTACGATACGGGCCTGGATCTCGCCTCGTTCCTCCCGATCACTGAATACTTCCGCACCGTCCGACGGAAGTATCGGCAGTTCGAAAGCGAGTTCACCGGGGTCGATGCCGAGATCCTCACCTCACAGATTCCCGGCGGCATGCTCTCGAATCTCGCCGCGCAACTGACCGAACAGAATGCGCTCGATCGAATCAAAGAAGTCCTGGATGAAGTGCCGCGCGTCCGAAAGGAAATGGGCTATCCCCCGCTCGTCACCCCGACCAGCCAGATCGTGGGCACCCAAGCCACGCTCAACGTCTTGACGGGAGAACGTTACAAGGTCATCACCACGGAAACCAAGAACTACTTCCTCGGACTCTACGGACGGGCGCCGGGGCCCCTCGATCACGACATTATGGCTCGCGCGATCGGGGACGACCATCCGATCAAGACACGGCCCGCTGATCGGTTGGAGCCTGAACTCGAGGCCGCCAGAAAAGAGCTGCCCGCCTCAGCCGCCACGGTGGAAGATCAGCTTTCGTTCACCCTGTTCCCCACGATCGCGCGAGACTTCTTTGAGGCGCGCGAGAAGGGGGACCTGACACTGGAACCCCTCGAGAGCTTCTTATCCAGTGGACCAGCTGCGGCCACCGAACTTCATTTGGCCCCCGCCGAATTCAATGTCACGGTCCATGGCGAAACCTACCATGTACAGGTGTCCGGTTCCGGACGAAAGGTGGACGGACGCAAGCCCTATTACATCCGGGTCAACGACAAACTCGAAGAAGTCTCGTTGGAGCCGATCCAGGAGATCCTAGCCGGCGTGCCGGAAGCTCCCGACGCTGGAGGCAGCGCCAAACCAAAACGGCCCAGGCCGTCCAAGCCAGGAGACGTGGCGCCCCCGATGCCGGGCCGCGTCGTCAAAGTACTCGTCACCATGGATGCCATGGTCAAGGCCGGCGCACCTCTCCTGATCATCGAAGCCATGAAGATGGAAAGCCAAGTCCCGGCGCCGATCGACGGAAAAGTCACCGCCATCCTGGTCGCCGAAGGCGACAACGTGAAGACGGATGAAACGGTCATCCAGCTGGAGTAGCCCGATAGATCCGCGTGCTCCCGGTCGTGCACGCAGACAGCCGCACGTTGCGCTGATTATTTTTAGTGTGTTGTGTCACATCATGACCGCCTGCTCGTCTCCCTCGTCGATTCCAACACAGTTCGACGCCATTGAGCGCATGCCCGTCCACACCGTTCTCGTCCACGGCCAGCGAATCGCCTATCTGGACGTGGGCGAAGGCCCGTCGATCATCCTGATTCACGGTTTCGGCGGATCGATGTGGCAATGGGAATATCAGCAACACGCGCTGTCACAGCACTTCCGCGTCCTCACGCTCGATTTGCCCGGCGCCGGGCTGTCCGATAAACCTGAGATCGACTACCGCCCGGATCAGATGTTGGACTTTATTGTCGGATTCATGGACGCCGTGAAGACCCCGCAGGCCACGTTAGTCGGCAATTCCATGGGTGCGGGCTTGGCCATCGGCATGGCGCTGGCACACCCCACACGCGTCGACAAGCTCGTCCTTGTCGACGGGCTGCCACAACACGTCATGAAGAAACTCACCAGTCCGTCAGTCAGGCGCGCCCTAGAAACCAGTGCTCCGTCCTGGCTCGTCTCATTCGGCAACTGGCTGTTCGGCGGACTGATGATCGAGTCTGTCCTAAAAGAATTCGTACATGACCCGGCACTCCTCACACCGGCCGTCATCGAGCGATCCAATCGCAATCGTCAGCGGCCAGGACTTATCAAACCCATTATGGCCGTCAGAGAAAATCTTCCGCTATGGGAGTCCGGGTTCGCCACGCGCATTGGTGAGATCACCCACCCGACGCTGGTGCTCTGGGGGGAAGAAGATCGGGTATTCCCAGTCGCCGTAGGCATAGAAATCCACCAGACCATCAAGGGGTCACGATTCATCCGAATCCCCAAGGCAGGACACATCCCGCAGTGGGAACGACCGGATATGGTCAACCAGGAACTCATCACCTTTATTCGTCCCTAGCAGAAATGTTATGTTGTGCCGCACATGCGGGCCGTGCTTGCCCACAGTTTTTCTGCAGCCTGCCGGCAACACACGTACAAACCACCGTATGCTTGATTGAATGTTCACCATCGCTTCACCTAGGAGGGCACTATTATGAAGACATCGCATCGAATGATCATTGGAGCCACACTCTGCATGGCGCTCGGGTTCGCCGGATGCGCAAGTACCGGCAGCTCCAGCGGCGCCGGTTTTCTTTACAAAAACATGACCGTCGCTGACGGCAGTGTCATTGCTGGTGAGGGCCAAAAAGTCCTCTACAAGGGAACTCCCCTGGTACTCTCGGGAACCGGCATTAAGGTCGGCGACACCCTCAGGGAAGTGCAGCTGACACAGACAGACCTGTCGCCGATCGGCATCACCGACACGAAGGGCAAGGGCAAGGTCAGGATCATCAGCGTCGTGCCGTCGATTGACACCCCGGTGTGCGAACAGCAGACCCACTATCTGAGCGAAAAAAATAAGGGCCTCGACAAGATGGTCGAATTGGTGACCGTGAGCATCGACACCCCCTTCGCACAAAAACGATTCGCGCAGGAGGCCCATATCGCTAATGTCACCTTCCTCTCGGATTATCGGGACGCTGAATTCGGAAAGACGTACGGACTGTTGCTCAACGGCCCCCACATCCTGGCTCGCACGGTCATGGTCGTCGACGCTCGCAATACCGTGCGGTATCTGCAAGTCACGCCCGAACTGACCCAGTTGCCGAACTTGGATGAGGCCTTTGCCGTAGCCAAGTCATTGATCACCGCAAACTAGGCCGAAGAAAGGCTGAGGTCCAGGTTGAACCAAGGTCCCCACAACCTCTCAACCTGAACCTCAGCCTCAGTCTTTATAGACAGGAAACCGGATGGCCCAATACGATCTTCTCGTCATAGGAAGTGGGCCCGCCGGCCAGAAGGCCGCGGTGCAGGCTGCCAAGCTCGGTAAGAAAGTCGGCATCATCGAGCGAAAGAAAGTCGTCGGCGGCGTCTCCACCAACACCGGCACCATCCCCAGCAAAGCCCTCCGCGAAGCGGTTCTCTATCTCTCAGGGTTTCGCCAACGCAACCTGTATGGAGCCGCCTATCGTCTGAAAAAGACGGTCACGATCGAAGATCTCGCATTTCGCTCAGACCACATCATCAAAAACGAAATTGGGATCGTGGAAGACCAGATGGCGCGTAACCGCATCGACCTGATCCATGGAGAGGCCCGCTTCGTCGCTCCTCACCGGCTCCTCGTTCAACAGGACGGCGTGTCGACTGATCATCACGCCCACGTGATCGTCATTGCAGTGGGGACCGTACCCACCAGACCGGCCGACATTCCATTCGATGGTCAGACGATCATCGATACCGACGGCCTCCTCACGCTCAAACACCTTCCGACCTCGATGGTCATTGTCGGCGGCGGCGTAATCGGCACAGAGTATGCCTCGATCTTAGGCATGATCGGTGTGCCGGTCGTTCTGATCGACAAGCGACCACGCTTGCTCGAATTTGTCGACGCTCAGATCATCGACGCCCTGCAACAGCAGATGATGGACATCGGCGTCACGCTCTACCATGAGGAAGAAGTCGTCTCGATCCGGAAAGAGTCAGACGGACAGGTCACGGTCTCGCTGAAGCACCGGCCATCGATTACCACCACGACACTCATGTATGCCATCGGCCGCATCGGCGCCACAAAGAACTTGAACCTGGAGGCCGTCGGCCTCACGCCGGATGCCCGAGGCCGCATGACCGTCAACGACCATTTCCAAACATCAATACCCCATATCTACGCCATAGGTGACGTTATCGGCTTTCCCGCCTTGGCCTCCACCTCCATGCAGCAAGGGCGCCATGCCTCCTGCCATGCCTTTGGCCATCCCGACCACACAGACACGGACCTTCTGCCCTACGGCATCTATGCCATTCCTGAAATCTCCACGGTGGGACGGAATGAGGAAGAACTGACCAAGGCAGAGATCCATTATGGGATCGGCATCGCCCACTATCGGGAGATCGCCCGCGGGCAGCTGACCGGCGATGAAACCGGCATGCTGAAGCTGCTGTTTGATCGCCACACCCGCGCACTCCTCGGTGTCCATATTATCGGTGAGGGGGCCACGGAACTCATTCACATAGGCCAGGCCGTCATGGCGTACCGGGGAAACATCGATTACTTCATCGACACGGTCTTCAACTACCCGACCCTTGCGGAATGTTATAAAGTCGCCGCGCTCGACGGCATCAATCGTTTACCGAGACCCTGGCCCCAGCCGACGCCAGACGTGAAACGTGAGAGGACAGAAACCAACACATGGAAATAGCTACGTTGGCACAATCGTCACCTCCCATCATCTGAGATCTAATGTCTTACGTTTTATCTGTCACGTTTTACGCCTAACGGGAAGAAGGCCCATGTCGTTTTCCGACCATCTGCGCAGGCTGGCCCAGCCGATTTGGAACGAACAGCTCACCCATCCGTTTGTCGTAGCGCTGGGCAAGGGAACCTTGCCGGAACGCAAATTCAAATACTACATCCTGCAAGACGCAAGGTTTCTCGGTGACCTCGCCCGTGTGTTTTCTGCCGGAGCGCTGAGAGCGCCGGATTCAGAATCGGCCCTGCGCCTGACGAAGCTCGCCGAAGAAACCATTGTCGTCGAGCGCAGCCTCCACGAAGGGTATGGGTCCCGGTGGAAGATGAGCGCCAAAGAAATGTCGTCCGTGCCGATGGCGCCGACGAACTACGCCTACACCAGGCACATGCTCACCGTCGCCCATACAGGCTCGGCAGCGGAGATCACCGTCGTCGCTCTCCCCTGCGCCTGGATCTACTGCGTCGTTGGCCAGCATCTTTTGAAAAACGGCCCACCCAAGAAGAACCATCCTTATCGGGACTGGCTCATGCTCTACGCCTCACCGGAGTTCGCCGAAGTGCAGCGCTGGATGAGAAAGAAAGTCGATCAGTGGGCCAAGACGGCCGGCACAGAAGAAAAGAAACGAATGGAAGAATCGTTCGTGATCAGCTCACGGTACGAGTGGATGTTTTGGGAGATGGCGTGGAAAGAAGAGAAGTGGCCGGTGTAAGAGGCGGGGCTGCAGGTGGGAGCCCCTGTGCTCGCAGAACGCGCACGATGAAACAGTGCTCGTCCGATGCGCGCACGATGGGGCACCCCACCCACAGCCCCTTTGAGTTCACGGCCACTGGGATGAGGGGAAAAGGGGAGGACCCTCGTTGGACGCGCGCAGTCTGGCCCAGCCCCGCTACCTGCCCGAAGAACAGCACCGGCCCTAGGGGAGGGAGAAAGTAGAAGAGAAAGACCGGATGGAAAGTGTTCGCTCGATGCGCGCGGTCAGGGACAGTCCCCACCTCTTACATTCAGATACCATCCACTAGTGGGAGAGGGGGAAAGCGCGCTGACGTGAGATCGTGTTATGGCAAAACACTGGCCTGCGGGCACGCCTCGGATTACTAGATTCATCCGCTGGACAGGCCTGGGTTGCCGAGTATAATCTGCGCATCTGAGCAGTACTGATTCAGGAGCACTCATGACATTGAAGCAGGTCTTGACGATTGCGGGGTCGGATTCTGGCGGAGGCGCGGGGATTCAGGCTGACATTAAAGCCATGTCGGCCAATGGCGTGTTTGCGATGTCGGCGATCACTGCCATCACTGCGCAGAATACGGAAGAGGTCACCGACGTCTTCGAGTTGCCGATCTCGATCATCGCGGCACAAATCGATGCCGTGTTCGACGATTTCGACGTCGCTGCGGTGAAAACCGGGATGTTGTCCTCAACGGCGATCGTCGAGGTCGTCGCCAGATTGCTGAAACCTCAGCATGTCACGAATCTCGTAGTGGATCCGGTCATGATCTCGAAAACCGGCCATGCGCTGCTCAAGCCGGAAGCGATCGACGCGGTGAAGACACAGCTCTTTCCTTTAGCGCTACTCGTCACGCCGAACATCCATGAGGCCCAGCAACTATCCGGCATTGAGATCAAGACGCTCGCCGACGCTCGCCGCGCCGCCAAAGTCATTCACGGGTTCGGCTGCAAACATGTGTTGATCAAAGGCGGTCACTTGCTTGCAGAACGAGCCACCGATCTTCTCTATGACGGCCGGTTCTTCAATGTGTTCAAGGGGGAGTTCATCGATACCCCCCACACGCATGGCACCGGCTGCACGTTCGCCTCGGCCATCGCAGCCCATCTCGCGCGAGGCAAATCCATGAACGACGCCATACAGACAGCCAAGACCTATCTCACCGAGGCCATTCGTCATAGCCTGGCAATCGGTCATGGAACTGGACCGACGAATCATTTCTACTTTCTCCAAGCCTAGATCAGCCGTGGCGCGTGAAATGCGAGACTTGCGAGAAAAGCGCGACGAGGACAGATTGGATTCTTGCCCGTCCCGCGCGACTATCCTGAGGGAATGTTCTCCTCTTGTGCCACACGTGCGGGCCATCGAAGTTCTTACATGCAAAAATTCCCTTCACTCTGCCTGCTGGATTGAATGATTGCCTTATGGAAGAAGCTCTGACCTTTCATGATTCGTATGGCCACGGTGTTGCCGCGATACTGAGCACGCCTGACGGACCGACGACGCGTCTCGCCGTGCTGTGCCATGGATTTCTCTCCGGCAAGAACAGCGCGACTAACAGGACCTTGACCCGTCTCCTCAATGAACAGGGCTTGGCGACATTCCGTTTCGACTTTTTCGGCCAAGGAGACAGCGATGGACCGTTCGAAGAGATCACGACAACCCTGGCCGTGCATCAAACCCAAGCCGCGTTGGATCTGGTGACCGCCAGAGGGTATGACCGAATCGGGCTCGTTGGCTCAAGCTTCGGAGGGCTCGTCGCCATCCTGACGACAGCCCAGCGCCACGACATCGCCTGTCTGGCCCTCAAATGTCCAGTGGTGGACTTCGCAGAAGAGCTTCGCGTAACATTCGGGCCGGAAGAGTTGGCACAGTGGCACGCTACGGACACGATTCTGAACATCATGGGAGGACCGGATCGGGTCCGTTTGCGGTATGATTTTTACGAAGACTGCCTCAGACAGATTGCCTATGGGCCAGCTGAACGAATCACTGTACCCACACTCATCGTCCAGGGTGAGCGGGATGAATGTGTCCCCCTCCATCAAAGCCAACGATTGCATGACGCGCTGAAAGGTCCAAAGAGGCTGGATCTCCTACCAAATGCCGACCACCAATTCACTCAGGGAGAAGATTTTCTCCAGATGACCACATCGATAGCCAACTGGCTCATCACCCATCTCGCCACATCAGCCTAGATCAAGGATGATTACCGAAGGCGTCCAACAAATCTTGACGGTTCTCTACCCCCTCTATAAAGAGGAGGTCTACCGTCGACGCGAACAGATGATGCTGCTCACTGCCTACGGCTCACTGGGCCTGATCGCGATGCTCTTTGCGCTCCTCTTGAGTCCACAGAAGGATCGGCTGACATCCTTCGACATCCTGTTCGTCGGGCTCGCGAGCCTGATCTGGTGCGGCTTGTTCTGCGCCCTGATCCTCCAACAGCAATACCGTCACCGGCAGGCCAAACAGATCCTGGTTCAGCTCGAGCAAGCACTGGGATTTTATGAAGAGGGTCTGGTTGTAGAACATCAGGCACTCTACCCCGAAGGGTGGAAAACTGCCTGGCTGAGTGATCGAAGCAGCACGCTCTACTTTATTGTGCTCTGCTCGTTGACGGGATTATTCCTGCTCGCCCTCCTCTTCTCATAACCCAGATTATTCATGACGGTTCGTGGCGAGGCCGCGCAGTCTCCAAGCAAGACAGACGCGCAGAGGCGCGATTGCAGGAGAAGCATTCATGAATAATGCGGTTTAACTTTATGATGGATCCACGACTGACGATGGGCAAACCTCTCGGAAAAAACTGATTATTTTCTGGCGCAACAGGCAACTCCGAGACACAATGCAGAGGAGTCACAGACAACTGAGTCCTATAGGACTTGCCAAGGATGATCCTCTCGACATACATTGTGGCGCCCCGGTTCCAGCTTGCCGTCCTTGCGGCAATACTCTGCCAGAGCCTGTATTCTGTAGCGATGCCCACGATCATCTCAGCGGCAGAACAAGAGCCGCCACCCCGTCATAGCTTGATTCATCGTTCAGCTGCTGAAGCTGCCGCTCTGACTGCCACGACTCAAGGGACCATCCTTCAACCCTCCAGCGCTGAGTCCACTCACATCACGAGCCCGGTCGAACCGCACAAGCCATCGGTATCTCCAGCACCTATACCAGCGCCGCATCATCGGACATTGACTAAGCGTCCGGCCATTGCCACGATAACCGCTCCTGCGACTTCATCCCAGACAACCCCCGCAGCATCGGTATCGGGCATCGCGGATGGACAGGCCACACAGGCGACAGCCGATACCCCCAAGAGCACAACCCCCTCAGCAACGGTGCCCATCACGAAATCGACGGCTGTGCCTCTTCCTGGAGTAGACCTCGGCTAGCCCTGCTGCGGTCGCTCCGACCAAGCACTCTCCGTTCGCCGGAGCGGCAGGTGTTCACTCCGCAGCCTCAACAGGAAGCGGCTCAGCTCCCTCGTCTAGCGGTTCACGATCGGCCTTGAACTTGCTCCAGAATTCTGCATTACGTAAACTTGTTGCACCCCCCCACTACTGTTGACATTACACCTCCGTCACTCCCTCCCCCCTCGACTCCTCCCTCAGCTCCGCCTCCTCCCAGCCCATCGATAGGGAACGTGACGCTCACATGGACGGCGAATGGAGAACCTGATTTGGCGGGCTATAAAGTCTACGTCGGCACGGCTTCCGGCACGTACAGTTTCCCTGGATCGCCCCTTGTAGCAGGAAAAGCCACGAGCTACACCGTCTCCAATCTCCCGAAGGGCCAGACCTACTTCTTCGCTATTTCCGCCTACGACAGCGCCGGAAACGAAAGTGCGCTCTCCGCCGAAGTAAGCAAGAGCCTCTACTAGCGGCTGCTGAAAAAGGGAGCAGGGGAGCGGCCAGGTGCCCTTCTTGCTCGCAGAACGCGCACGATGAAACTGTGCTCGTTCGATGCGCGCAGTAAAGGGCAGCCTTGGCCACTCCCCTTAAGAGAGGGTATAAGGAATCGGACGGCCCTCCTTGCGGCCTTGCTGGAAGACAGTTTGAGCCGCCGCTCTCATGAGGAAAGCTGTAGGACTCATCGTGCTAGAGAGTTCCCGCAGGCTGATCAAAACGATCATCCAACGAGGCCGCAACCGATGGTCACACCGGAGGCGTACCCTCTGGGGTACGTTGAGGATGTGGACGAGGTGAGAACGAAGTTGGGGGTCGTTTTCATCAGCCTGTTAGGATTTGGCGCAGCGGAAGCCCGTATAGCTATTCCGCGTCTCGGGTGAGAGCTTGAAGCGCCCATACGTCAGAAGATACTTCGGCAGATCGGACCACGATCCACCGCGGAGCACTTTGAATTGCCCCTGCTCGGGTCCTTGCGGATTTTGTTCCGGCGAGGCTTCGTAATAGTTCACGGCGTACCAATCCTGCACCCATTCCCAAACATTCCCGGCCATTTGATAGAGTCCGTATGGACTCCTGCCAGGCTCATAGGACTGCACCGGCATCAAAACCTGGCTATAGCTGAACCTAGCGCCCAACGCAAAATTCGCCAGAGCCTTGCTTGGGACCCAATTGCCCCAGGGATACAACCTACCATCCGTTCCTCTGGCCGACTTCTCCCATTCCGCTTCAGTGGGAAGCCGCTTCCCCTTCCATTTACAATAGGCATCAGCGTCCGACCAGTCCACGCCGATCACCGGCCGATCGTGATGCTGAGTGAGATCGACGCTATCCCATTGCCAGGGCACAAGGCGGTTTGTGGCACCGAGAAATGATGCGTACTGCGCCGTCGTCACTTCGTGGAGATCTATGAAGAAGGCCGGCAGCCAGACTCGATGCTTGGGGCGTTCATCCTCCAGAGCCTGCATTCCATCCAATCCCATTGCAAACTCGCCGGCTGGAATCTCAGCCATAGTTGTCTCTGTGACAACGGGAGGCTCTAACGTCCGTGATTTCCTTAGTCGGTCAAGTTGTGCAGCAGCAGGAGAAAATTGGGAAAGAGACGAGACAAGAAGCACCGTGATCGCAAGCATTAGCCGGAGCATTCGGCCAATCAATAGATAACCCCTCCTACTACCCAATGCCGATCATCCGGCACATCGATGACCAAGCGTGTCAAATTCATCTGGGCTAGCTGTGCGCCGATTTCATCTTCCGTAAATGCCGCGAGCAGCGAGTTATAGAAGTCTCTCCTGAGAATGTCCGGGGCTCCGGAAGCATACTGATCGACGATGGCCTGCGCCGCCTCCGGTGATTCCGGCCTCAAGAGGTCCATCACCAGCACAGGTGAGCCTGGCTTCACGGCCAATCGCAGTTTGTGCCAAAACTGCAACGGATTCGGCACATGATGCAGCAAGCTATTGGAAATCGCTGCATCGACGATATTGGTACCAGCGAGATCCTGAAATCGCTCGCAGCGGAAGGTAATCCGGTCAGCCAGACCTGCCGTCTTGCACAGCCACGTCAGCCAGACCGAATCATCGGCTCCGACGCATCGACGGCGGTGATGCGACAAGAGGGAAACGCCTGCGCGAAGCGGATGGGAATATCGCCCGGGCCACAACCCAGGTCGAGCACATGCCCATCGGAAAAATCAGGAAAGTATTCGCGGAAACGATCGACGAAGCCCTGGTTTTCTTGTGAAAAATCCGCCGCCGCATAGGCATGGACTTGGGCAGGATCGTCCATCAATTCAGGTTCGAGTATGCGGTCCATGACTTTCCTCTCGTAGGCTCGAGGTTAAGGTTAAGTTCAATCAAACTTGACCTCAGCCTTGACCTTAGCCTTCTTCTATCGTGACCTCGTCTCCCGGTCTCACCAGGCCCTCACGCAGCACTTTCGCGTAGAGCCGACTCCATCCTGGATTCATTTTCTGGGAGACGCGCTTGTAGTCTCTGTCCCGGAACCACTGGGCATTCTTATCGCAGGGACTCGTATAACTCATGATCTCTATCTGAACCTCTGGCCCAACCTGAAGCCGATCACCCGGTTTCAGCTTCTCCCACTCAAGCCCGGCAAGCGTCAGGTTCTCTCCGGAGGAACCGGCCTCGATCGAATGGCCCTCGTCCTGCAACCGCTCGATCAGCTCTTGCGAATACAGAGCAGACAGCACGATCAGGTCCGCCATGCACTTTAAGATTCTGTTGCCGGTCGCCCTCGACTCCGGTTTTAGTGATGACGGCCTCCAGCACCGGACGTTTCGGCACACCTCCGTCCGATACATTAATCTGGTGCACGTGGGGATAGGGTGGCCGTCCATTCTCGGTCATCAACTCACTCCTTCGCAGGATTCCGCCATCAACAATTCCAACGCCACCCAGCCCTCTTGTTCTCGCCGTTGAGACAACATGGCGCCGACCTTGGAGAACGCGTCGACAATCTCTTGCTCTTGATCGAGCAGAATGCCGGACAGCAAGAGCCGCGCACCGTGGCTCACGTAACGCGCCAATTCATTGCACAGCAGCAACAGCGTCTGGCGGTCGAGATTGGCGAGCACCAGATCCGGTCGCAGCTCGCCTTGCCGGTCAATTTCCTCCAGCGTTCCGCACCGGAATTCGAGATGGTCCCCAAACCCGTTCTCTGTGGCATAGTCTCGTGCACAATCCACCGCGACAGGATCGCATTCCACTCCGAGGGCCGAGGCCGCCCCAAGCCGCAGCGCAACCATCGCCAGAATACCGCTCCCCGCCCCCACATCCAGCACGGACTCGCCGCCGTGAACGAGATTCTCAAGCCACTCCAGTAACATCCTTGTCGTCGCGTGATGACCCGTGCCGAATGCCTGCTTCGGATCGAGCACGATCTCAATGTCCTGTGCCTGCAGCGCCACCGTCTCCCAACTCGGCCTGATCACAATCCGCCGACCGATCCTGATCGGCCTGACTGACTGAGCCCACTGCCGATTCCAATCCTGATCGGGCAATTCCTCAACACGGATATCGTGCTCGATCGATGCGTCCGGATCGAGTCCCTGCAAGGTCAGGTTCAGATGAGCGCGTGCCTCCATGCTCCACTGTGGTTTCGGCCAATAGAGATGGACCACCCCGTTCTCATCCCATCCGCCTTGAATCGCGGGATCAGCCAGCATGCCGAGCAACTCTGCCGCATCGACGGCGGTCCGAATCTGGACATCGATCCATCCCTCTGAGTTCATAATGGTCTAGAGTTGACGCACTCTTCCCCATCCAGTAAGGTCGGCGCTATGCTCCAAAACCAGCCCGTGACGCCTATGACGAAAGCCCATGCGCTGACACGCCTGGTGGCGAAACTCGACCGCGTGATCACCCTGGCCACCGCCGCTAGTTCCAGCATTCACCCGCTGGCGTCTCATCCTGTTCATCGTCGGAGCGATCTGCACGGTAGCCCTCTACAAAATGGGATGGTATCAAGCCGGCAATGGGGCGCTCATCGTCTTTGTCGCTCTGTTTTTGGCCGTGGCCGTCTATCATAACAGGCTCGAAAGTCGCTTGCACCGGCTTCGTCTCTGGAAGCAGATCAAGCTCGTGCACCTGGCACGTCTCCGGCTGGATTGGACTCACATTCCCGCTCGCCCATCGAGCGCTCCCGAGCAGCATCCCTATGCCAAAGACTTAGACCTGGTCGGCCCCCACTCGCTCCTCCATCTGCTCGACACCACCGTCTCCTCGCACGGACAGGCGCGGCTGGTATCATGGCTCCTTGAGCAGCCGCCGGAACCGGACCAGTGGCTCCTGCGCCGTCGCCTCGTGCAGGAACTCATTCCGCGATCGCTGTTTCGCGATCGGCTGGGGCTCGAAGCTCAGCTCATCGGCGAACAGGAAATCAACGGCCGACGACTGGAAGCCGTCTTGCATCATGCAGTCGGATTCCCACATCTCACAACCATCTTAGCGATTCAAACCCTGCTTGCCGCCGCCACCATCGGACTCGGATTGAGTGCGCTGCTCGACTGGCTTCCGAATTATTGGATGTGGTCCTTCGCACCCTATGCCTTGATCTATTTCTGGACCGATCAGGGCGAAGAGTTACTGGAACATGCGGTGGGCGTGCACTTCGAACTGGAGAAACTGGGAGCCGTGCTGGGGTTTGTCGAACGGCACGCCCGGCCTAGCCACTCGGCGCTCGCCGACTTGTGGGCACCGCTGCTCGCACCAGGCGTGAATCCGCCCCAGCTCGTCCGGCAAGCGGCCCGCACCCTGCATGCGATCAGCGTCAAAGCCCATCCGCTCATCCATCTGGCCGTCAACGCGATCTGCCCCTGGGACTTGTGGTTCACCTATCGGCTCCAACAGATCCAGGCTCAGGTGGCCGGACACCTGCCGACCTGGCTGGATCGACTGGCCGAGGTTGAGGCCGCTTCGGCACTCGCCACGTTTGCTGCGCTCCATCCTTCGTATCGCTGGCCGAACCCACTCATCGCCGATCCACAGCGTAACGGAGCACAGGCCAGGCTCTCGGCCAAAGACCTCGCCCATCCGCTGATTCCTGAGACACACCGGGTCTCGAACGATCTCGCCCTCGAAACATTGGGAACCGTGCTCCTGGTGACTGGGTCCAATATGTCGGGGAAAAGCACTTTCTTGCGAACCCTGGGCATCAATCTGTGCCTTGCCCAGGCAGGCGCCCCGGTCTGCGCCGGTCTTTTCGAGTGGACGTGGGTGCGCCTCGCCACCTGTATCCGCGTAGACGACTCGCTCGAAGCAGGGCCTGTCTTTTTTCTATGCCGAGGTGAAACGCCTCAAAAGCCTGCTCGACGAGACGACAGATCGATCCAGCCCACCGGTGCTCTTCCTGATCGATGAAATCTTCAAAGGCACCAACAATCGTGAACGATTGATCGGGAGCCGTTCCTTCATTACCGCTCTCTCGCAAGGCAATGGCTTCGGCTTGGTCACCACCCACGATCTGGAATTGACCGATCTCGACAAGACGGTGCCCGGACTGCGGAACGCCCACTTTCAGGAAACAGTGGCAGCCGGCGCGCTGCAATTCGACTACAAGCTCAGACCCGGTCCCTGCCCCACGACCAACGCACTACGGATTATGGAATTGGAGGGATTGCCGGTGCCTCCACCTCAGGCCTGACCTTTGCTATCTTTTTATTCCGTTCCTGCTGTGCTATGACTCTGCGCACGATTCGGGCGCATTCACCGGCTTGAGGAGCGCCATGACCATCCAACCTTGGATCACCTGCCTGCAAAGCGGAATACTCATCCGCCATCTCGAAGCTCGCTACCCTGAACAGGCATCGAAAGTCGATCTCAAACGGGTTATGGGCGTAGCCGAATCGTTCCAGGAAATTCAGGATGCCCGCGCGTTCCTGACCGATGCAAGCAATTGGATTCCCCATTTCGGTCTTTCGTGAGTTGATCAAGACCTGTGAGCTGGCATCCGGCGAGAAAGACTTCACCTATCAGGCCGCTCTGGCCTACTACGAAACCGTCAAGACGCAAACCCCGACACTTATTGAAACGATTGCGATCCTCCTCAACGACGTAGAATCGGTCTTTCGTTCTGTCGGCAACTGGGCCTCCGCTTATACCAATTACCTACAACTCCAATCATTTGTCTGTCCGGATGAAACACAGACCTTGCACATTCTGTCCCGAAACTTGCCGCCGGTCGATCCTGGACTTGGGAATATGCGTCTGGTGCAGGGCAATCTCGAAGGCACTGCAAAACTGGATCCTTCCGTCGAAACTGCCACCTGCCAAGAGGTTTACTCACAACTCCGCTTAGAAACCCTGGTCAATGAGTTCGGCGACGCCTACGTCATGACCGCGAAGAACGATCGGTTCACTGTGGCCCGCCGATCGACGGGCGAAGTCGTGATCACGGGACGAACGATTCGTCTCGTTCATACGCTGATCCCCATCAAAGCCGATCGTATTCCCGCTCCGCATGGTTCCGACGAACAACTTGTCGCCACGCTGGAGCAGCAGGACCATCTCTCGGTCTGGACGGCTGAAGAGCCGGTCCGAAGATCCCAGACACACTCCCCCACGCAAGACGATCACTGCACCGCTATCCGCATCGAACGCGGCGGTACCCTCTCGGCTGGATCGCTCAGCACCACGATCAAGGCCGGCTCGATATACAACGCGCCATATACGCATTATCGCCTGCATTGGACAAATCGCCCTCCACAGGCGAACAACGCCGCTGCCGCCGGCCGCTCGCAACTCTTGACGGACCGGCGCGCCTTCGCATACCAGCTCTTTACCCATTTGAAGAACCTCCAGGCGACGCATCGGCACATGCTCACCATGTTCCTCCGCAATGTGGAACTGGCGCAGGAGAATATCCAACTAAAGCAGGAGCTGTCCGCGCAGCAAGAAACCGGCGGCATCATCGGCAAGAGCGCGCCGCTTCTCGATCTTCTTTCACTGATCAGAACCATTGCTCCTTCGGACACCACCGTGTTGGTGACCGGAGAAACAGGAACGGGGAAGGAACTCGCCGCCCGGTTGATCCATCAACTGAGCCGACGCAAGGACCGACGCTTTGTCGCCGTGAATTGTGGAGCACTGCCTGAAACGCTCTTGGAAAGTGAGCTGTTCGGTCACGAGAAAGGTTCGTTCACCGGCGCGATAGCTCAGAAGAAAGGGAAATTCGAGCTCGCCGAGGGGGGCACACTGTTCCTCGACGAGATCGGAGACATTTCGCCCGCGGTGCAGGTGAAATTGCTCACGAGTTCTTCAAGAACGAGAGTTTCAGCGCGTCGGAGGAACGAGCGATCTGAAAGCGAATATCCGGCTGATCGCCGCCACGAATCGAGACCTCCTGGCGATGATGGAGCAGAACCAGTTTCGACAAGACCTGTTCTATCGTTTGAATGTCATTCAGCTCTATGTCCCGGCCGTGCGGGAACGTCCGGAGGATATTGCTGAACTCGCCCAGCATTTCGTCCAGCGATTCGCCGAGAAAACCGGAAAATCCATCGCAGGCTTGACGCCGGACGCATTGCAGCTCTGCCTGGCCTACAAATGGCCTGGCAACATCCGTGAGTTGGAGAATGTCATGGAGCGCGCCGTGACCTTGGCGCCGGAAGGCAAGAAATGGATTACTCCTGACCTGCTCCCGAACAATCTACGTTCGACCACGGAATCGGCACCCTCGCTCGATCTTGCCGAGTTGGTGGACCGTGTTGACTGGAGTGCGCTGCTTAAAACCCTGGAGACGCGAGGATCGCTCACCGGGCTCTTGAACTACCTCGAATGGACCATCACGCGCCGCGCCGTCGCTGAATACGGCGGCAACAAGAGCCGCGCCGCGAAGGTTCTCGGGCGCACCTACCGCTGGCTCCGAAAGCTGGAAAGCGAGATGACCGGACCACAATCTCCAGGGCACAACCCCTCGGACAAATCGTAACCGCACTGAGCCTCCACAAAACAAATGCGCGCATTGTGCACGAGGATCTTATGAACGATCGTTCATGGATTGTGAACGATCGTTCGCAGACAGCAGCGTGTGCGTGTCAATTTCTTTTGCATGGCACTTACATCAATCTCCTGGCTTCCTTATCTGCTTGGTCTCTTTGGATCAGATTTGATACACACCAGCATTCAAATAGATTCAGTAGAAACCAATCTTGCCAATGAAATAGTCCTGCCGGCTTAGAGGGCAAACTATTTTCCCCATCAACGACCCGGCCCACATCTTGCTCAATCACTTGAGCATCAATGAATTAGTAGAGACTTTTTCAATCCGATTCCTCATCGCAGCCAGCAACGAAACCCGACCCGGAGGTGCCTCATGAAATGGTTAATTCATTATCGGTCGTGTTGGTCATGTCTCTCACCCTTACCGCCTGCGGTGGGGGGCGGGGATGGCGGAACGGGAGGATCACCTCCCGCAACGGCGCAGACCACTGTGTCCGGGACGGTCCAGGCCCCGAACGGGCAGGTGGCCTTTCACCAGCCGACGCTTTGGGATGTCTTTGCGTCGTCAGCGTTCGCCTCCTTGTCCGGGTTGACATCTGTGCCCGATGGAACGACGGTTCAACTGAGCAGGATTAGTTCCGGGGGAACGTTAACCGGCCTTTCGTCTGCCACAGTTTCCGGCGGACGTTATTCCTTTAACTTAACAAGACTAGGGCTCACATTAGCGAGTGACCTGGTCGTAGAAGTCTCCAATCCAGCAACAGGGGCTCGAATGCGCGCGTTCGTCACTCGAGAGTCGGTCGATCTGACCCCGATGTCGGAAGCCGGGGTACAGATTGTGTTGGACCACATCCTCGCCACTTCTGGAACGAGCTTATCCAATTTCACCATCCAAGAGCTGACCGATTTTGTCAGCGCTATCGATGCCCTTACCGCCACGAACAAGGCTTCTGCAGGGATGGACATCAATTCGACCGTCACAACCATCAAGAATCAGGCAGCCAATGAACCTCAACTAATGACGTTCTTGATGTCAGCCGGCGGACCAGGCCAAACAACAGAAGGACCGGGAGATATTGGCAACTACATTCCGTTGGACAGACCAATGAGCTGGACATATCAGGGAACTGAGCAGATTACAGGCCAGCCACCTTTGAGCTACTCAAACACGGCCACCATCGCAGGGACGGCGACGGTGAACGGTGTTCTGACTATCGTCCTCTCTGAAACGAACCCTCTTAACAGTGACCGATCAATCGACTCGTACTACACCGAGGACAGTCGCGGGGTTACGTTCCACGGCGACAATGACACCCCGGACGTTCCTCACACCTCAACTAGTTCCCTACCTGAGTGAACGATACCCTCTTGGAACGGGATCAAGCTTTGAGGAAATCAACAGAAAAGATCTGGATTTCGGCGAGGACCTTGATGGCGACGGCAAGAATGAGAAAGTCGATATCTTGTCAATCGTGACGGTTCTAGGTTTTGAAAGTGTGTCGGTCCCAGCTGGCCTCTTCCCAAATTGCGCCAAGGTAGAGACCACAAACACGCTCAAGGCCATTGCCTCGAGCAACGGTGCAACAGCTTCGCTGATCGTGAACCAGACCGCCTGGTATGCCCCTGGCGTAGGCCCAGTCAAACGAGTTCTGAAGGTCGAGGATTTGACCGTAACAGAAAAATTGGCCTCATTTACGCAGGTCAACGCAAAGATCATCAACCTCGCCACCAACGATCTCATTCTCGATTCGGGAACTCAAAGGATTTACGCCTCCGTACCTGGGAATCCCGGCAGCATTACCTCCATTGATCCGGTCACAGGAACACTTGGTCAGCCGATTCCTGTCGGCAATGAGCCACTCAAGCTGGCGCTTTCAGATAACAAGCAATTTCTCTACGTGGGACTCGATGGAGAGCCTGCAGTTCAACGAGTAGACCTCACAACGCAGACGGCGGGACTCAAGTTCTCTCTCGGCAGTGACCCGTCGTTTGGACCT
Organism: uncultured Nitrospiraceae bacterium; assembly: GCA_963742465.1. Classification (GTDB taxonomy): domain Bacteria; phylum Nitrospirota; class Nitrospiria; order Nitrospirales; family Nitrospiraceae; genus Palsa-1315. The sequence continues at coordinate 187,778 of CAVUMA010000001.1, forward strand.
TTCTTTGTCGAAGACATGGAGGTCTTACCAGGAAGTCCTCAATCCATCGCCATTTCAAGGAGATACAATAGCGTGAGCCCGAGGCACGCGGGAGTGGCTATCTATGACAACAGTGTACAGCGTCCAACGACAACACCGGGCCACACCGGCAGCAACGTCATCGAATTCACCGCTCTCTCTTCGAGACTGTATGGATACAATCAAGAAACCACCGAGTTCGGCTTTCGCCGAATGACAGTCGGTGCGTCCGGTGTGACGGTTCTCGATGTCTTCGACTCGTTCATGGGGGATCTTATCTCAGGGGGCGTGGACATCAAGTTTGACGGCGGCCGTATCTACACCACCTCCGGACGCGTCATTGATCCAGAGGCGCGAACTGTTGTGGGGACATTCTCTGGTGCGGCGAGCCTTTCCGTGAGGCCTGACACGGTCCTTGGGCGCGTCTTCTTCTTGATCCCCACCGGTGGTCCGACTTTGAAAGTGAACGCCTACGATCTGAATACACTGCAGCTCCTTGGAAGCGAGAACATCCCAGGCGTGACGGGAACCCCTGGCAACCTGATCCGCTGGGGTTCAAAAGGACTGGCCTTCCGCACCACCGGCGGGCAGGTCTTTCTGGTCGAATCTCCAATCTTGATCCCCTGATGGATCCAGTGAGAGGTCGACACACCGATGGCATCCAATTCCATTGGTAAGCTCGACGGAGGCACTACATACGAAACTGCAAGGAGACCTGTCATGAACACGCGGTTCAATCTTGTGACAGGACATTTTTAGTTCACCTTTTTACTTCAGAGAGGGTGATAAACATGGTTGGTAAAGTCCCCTGTTGCACATTTGCCCTCTTGTTCTCTCTTGCCGGATGTACGACTGAATGGGCTGCCGAGGGCTCGTATTATCGAACGACGCAAACTCTGTTAGATGTCCAAAGCACTCCCCCGAGCAAGATCTCGATCAACGGCAGTCATAAGGGTGAAAGCCCCTTATCTATACCGCTGGAGTATGAACGAGAAGTTCAGCGCAAAACACGAAAGGTCAGCTATTGGATCTCACAGCCAGGATTGGCGCTGGGGATTACTCTTCTGAGTCTTGGGATCTACCTGCCATTCAGTGCCATACCAGTCGATGTGGAGTTGAGGCAAGAGCCACAGTCGAACTTTCGGTCGAACCATTTTGTCGTGCAGGTCCAGGCGGACGGACATAACCCCTGGGAAGACACAGTAGTCTGTACTGGCCAAGACCGGCTGGTGCTGAGTCCTGTTCTGGCACGGAGAGAGTGAGCCTGTGAGTTAATGGAAGTCACGTCGTGATGAATTGAGGGTGGGCAACGGTCAACTAATGGAGGATGCAATGAACAACACAATAACAACTAAGCGGGTTGTAGGAGTAGGCGTACTGAGCTGTATAGCTCTGTTCTTGCTGAGTGCATGCGGAACCGTGGAACACAAGGTGAATCTGCTGAATAACTTCACTCCTGACCAAGAAACTGGAGTCGAAGTGGGGAAAGTCACGAATGAAACTGGGAAGACGTTTGATTCGGAAGTCAACGTGGAAGACATGCTACGGCGGGCGCTGACCGAGAAGCTGACGGCAGAAGGATTGTTGTGGAGCAACGCAACAACGAAAAAGCTTGTTCTGGACAGCAAAATTCTCGACTACGATCAAGGGGACGCCTTCAAGCGTTGGTTGCTCCCTGGGTGGGGAGCCACTGTCCTTACAATCCAAAGTGATTTGCGTCAAGAAGGCCAGATAGTTGGCATAGTCGATGCGAAACGGACGGTTTCCGCAGGTGGAGCCTATACGATTGGAGCATGGAAGACAGTTTTCGATAACCTCGCAGGAGATGTTGTGGAAGATCTCCGTTCAAAAATTCCCAAGGTTGAGCCGAAGCAATAAATGGAGATAGAAAGGAAACGGGGACCATTCTACTTTTCCAGGCAGGCCTGGCCTATCGTTGGTGAGGGGAGGGAGGAAAGAGCCGGCCTGCAATACGCCGCCCACCTGCTCCTCTTCCGCCACTCTCACGGTGGAATAGGGTTCAGTTCTACCCATAGTTCTAAGTTACGGGATTAGACCCCCTCTGCTGACTCGATCTGTACCCTTGCTAAACCAAGAAGCGCCCACATCTCTTGCAAAAGAATAAAACGATCCTGTTTCCACATTGCATGTTCGTGATCATGATTTGGAATTCGACTCGTATCCATTGAGAACAGCCGTTCAGATGCTCTGAACCGCCGTTCATAGTCCGGGCTTGATGATCCCGCCACCCTGCTTGCCTTTCCGATCCGGCCAATCGCGCAAAGCCACGCCCACCAAGCACTGTGACGAAACCACCCGGCCTGACCGCATCTCGGCGCGTTCCTTGCTCATGCGACAGAGTGAACCTGGACTGAGTGCTCTGAAGGAGGTGCCCCATGCGCGGACATTGGCAAAACTTGGAGTTGTTCACATCTATTGGAACAAGTCCTAATGATTTCAGGTCACGAGCCTCCCCAAACACAGCCCCTTGCTTACTCCAGACTCTAAAGTTACTGGACGAATTCAATGGGCAAGCTGGAGTTTTATTCCTCGCTACCTTCTATACGGTTCGGTGTCATTCTGGTAGGCGACTTTGAACACATGTGTGTGGGAATAGATTTCGTCATTTACACGACCGAAAGAAGTAAAAAGGAGGTTTATCATGAAAAGCAACGGTATGAAGAATGTTGTATTACTTGGTGCCATCGTCCTGGGAATCGTTCCACTGTCCGGCTGTGGGCACTACACGACTCAACGGACGAGCAACATTCTGACTTATCTCTATCCAGGCGACACGCAGCCTGGGGAAGTCTCCAAGGCAATCTCCAAGACGTCTCTGGCTAATACGCCGCGTCCAATTACACTCGGTATTGCTTTTGTGCCTGAGTCAAGAACAATTACTGGCGGAGTGGATACCAAGATCGAGCCATTGACCGAGAAGTTCAAAATGGAAATGATGCGAGAATTGACCACGCAGCTTCGCCAGTATTCAATCTTTGCAGGAGTCGAAGAGATCCCTTCGACCTATCTGAAGACCGGGGTCGGCTTTGCGAACTTAGATCAGATTCACACGATGACTGGAGTAGATGTCATTGGTCTTGTGTCCTATGACCAAGTCCAGTTCACCGATAGAGGGCTCGTCTCGCTGCTGTATTGGACCGGAATCGGGTGGTACTTCGTGCCCGGAGAAAAAAACGATACGAACACGATGATGGATGCGGCCCTGTATCACATTCCAACTCAGAAACCCCTTCTGCGAGCCACGGGTCAAAGCGGGGTCTACCATTACTCCACACCGATGAATCAAAGCCAGAATTTGAGAGATGACAGTGAACATGGGTTCAAAGAAGCGCTCCATATGCTGGCCGCAAATTTCAAAGAGCAGCTGGACCTTCTCAAGCCCAAGTTAGTCCAAGGAGCAGCAGGTGGCCCGATCGCTAGCTCAGGCAAATAATGCAAGCCCATCTTCCCCTGTATGGTTTGCGGACCTCTCTAGCAGAAAGGAGTGGAAACATGACGGCCAAGACTTGGGCAATGGCCCTAGTAGCAGCTTATGTCCTTGCCGCTCATACAGGCTGCGCCGTGTATCTGGCAGGAAAGGGACGCCCAGGAACAAATCTTGAGGCCCTTGGAGTCGGAACCTCGGAGCAAGAAGTTGAACGCCAGCTCGGAACTCCTTCTAGTATTGAACCGTTGGGCGCAGGCAAGCGACTCTCTAGATATCGCGTTGAACTGACAAAACAGCCGAATTACGCACGATTAGCGGTTCACATCCTTCTTGATATCGCAACGTATGGTATCTGGGAGTTGCCGGGAAGCATATATGAACTGAGGAGCGAGCACAGAAATGGAGAAGTGGGATTTGTATATGGACCCGACGACCATGTCCTTGAGATACAAGACTATCGGGTTTTACAAGTACAACCTATGAGTACCGATGAACTGCGGACACCAAATGAGCAAGTAACGGCGTTCTGGAATGTTGTGACCAAATAAGAGCGTCAGCCTGTCGAGTAACCATGTACAGTGCTCACGCTCAACGGCATCAGCTGTCCTGAAAAAGACCACGCCTTCGGCCGGCAAGCGAAGCAAACCGCCTCAGAGTAAGCATCTGTGAGTTGGCACAGATTTTTACGCGTCCATGCGTGACCCAGGCGACAGGGAGTTTTCATTCTTGTGGCTGCTCGTCGATGACAAGAGCCGTCATAGCGTCGTCGCCTTCCCTGTGACAACACGTCGTTGTGCGATTCATACAAACTGACGGGAAAGGAAACATTTGCCTCCGACTCCAAACACTGGCACACTGCAGCCGATACGAGGCCTTTTCTGGTGGACAGTCTTCAGCACAAACCTTCAGACTATCAGCCCTATTTCGCATCCTCTACGCGGCCTCCTCATTGCGCAATTCTTCGGCGCGTTCAACGACAACGCCTGGAAACTCATGGTCGCCTTGCTGGCGATCCGGCAAGCGACCGCAGGGATGGCGCCAGGCCCTGAGCTGGAAACTGCGGCACAGACGCAAACCGCGCTCACCTATATCATCTTCACCTTGCCGCTGGTATTGCTGTCGTTGATCGGCGGCACCTTGGCCGATCGCCTGAGCAAGCGCACAGTCATCATCGCAATCAAAATCGTCGAGGTGCTCCTCATGAGCGCCGGCACAGTTGCGCTCTGGTTGAACCCCACCGGCGGTATTTTGCCATTGATCGTCTTATGCGGGATGGGCGCGCACAGCGCGCTCTTCGGCCCGTCGAAATACGGCATTCTCCCCGAGTTGATTCCGCACGAACGTCTCGCCGCCGGCAACGGCCTGTTGGAACTCTGGACATTTGCCGCCATCCTAGCAGGCACGGCAGCCGGAGGCTTTCTCTTGCAGACCGCCGGTGACCAGCCCTGGATGGCACCCCTCATCTTGGCCGCCTTGTCGCTGGTCAGCCTGGTTGCAGCCTTTGCCGTTCCCCACGTCTCGCCCGCACGCGCGACCGGCGGCGTAGGCTCGACGATCCGCGTCGCCTGGGCTGCCATTCGGACAGAACGCCTGTTGCGCCTTGCCATTCCCGGAGAAATATTTTTCTGGACGATCGCGAGCCTCTTCGCCCAGAACATTCTCGTCTATGCCAAAGCCGTTCTGCATCTCTCTGATGCGATGTCGGGACTCCCGCTCACGCTGTTGTCCGTCGGCATCGGCGTCGGCGCCATACTGGTCGGACGACTGTCTAAAAGCCGGATTGAGTACGGACTGATCCCGCTGGGAGCCACGGGTGCGGCCATCGCACTGTCCTTGCTCGGCGCACTGACCCCACCATTGCTTGGAACATTTCTGGTGCTGGGACTCCTCGGAATCTGTTGCTCCTTCATCTTCGTGCCGCTTGAACGCCATTCTTCAATGGAGATCGCCACCCGATCGGCGCGGCGCCGTCATCTCGTTTTCCAACACCTGCGTCTTCACCGGAATTCTATTGGGATCGCTCGCCGGCGGCTCGCTCGCCAATGCCGGTTTCTCGACGAGCAACATTTTCCTCGTCACCGCCGGAGTGACCATCGGTGGCACGCTGTGGGCTCTCTGGCTGATGCCCGATGTGTTCCTACGGCTCGTGCTCGTCATCTTGACGAACACGCTCTATCGCCTCCGCATCGTCGGCCAGCAGCATGTTCCCCAGTCCGGCGGGGCGCTGCTCGTCCCGAACCATATGTCGTTCGTCGATGGCTTCTTGCTCATGGCCAGCGTCGATCGGCCCATACGGTTCGTGGTGGATGCCGCCTATGCGACGCACCCGCTGTTCAAATGGTTGATGACCGCCATGAAGGTCATCCCGATTACTTCAGCAGGCGACACCCGCATGATCCTCCGTGCGCTGCGCAGCGCAGGGCAGGCACTCGACGACGGAGAGATCGTCTGCATCTTCCCTGAAGGACAGATCACCCGCACCGGCACATTGCTGCCGTTCCGGCGCGGCTTCGAACGGATTGTGAAGGGACGGCAGGTACCGATCATCCCCGTGCACTTGGATCGCCTGTGGGGCAGCATCTTCAGCTTTGAGCGCGGTCGTTTCCTCACGGAAATGGCCTGAGCGCATTCCCTACCCGTCTGACGGTGTCCTTCGGCACACCGCTGCCATCGGACACGCCGGCGTACAAGCTCCGCGATGCGGTCCGCACACTCGGAGAGGAGGCCTGGCGTCCTGCGCAAATCCGATCGCCGCCCGCTGCACCGTGAATTCATCCATGCCATGAGGCGGCATCCCTTCCGCTTCGCGATGGCAGACCAGACCCGCCCCCATGTGTCGTCGCTCCAAGCCCTGATCGGGTCCATCGTACTCGCCAGAGTGCTTCGGCCACATTGGGAAAACCAGCGCCATGTCGGCATCCTGCTCCCGCCGACCGTCGCCGGCGCATTAGTCAACGTGGCTGCGCCACTCTGCGGAAAAACCAGCGTGAATCTGAACTACACGGTCGGCAAGTCCGGCCTCGAAGCAGCCGTGCGACTCGCCGGCCTTCGCACGATCGTCACCAGCCGAGTCTTTGTCGAGAAGGCCAAGTTGGAGTTGCCGGACGGGCCGTCGATCATGTGGCTGGAGGACATCGCCCGCACCATCGGCACAGGACAGAAACTCGTCGCGAGCCTCCTCGCCCTCTGCGCCCCTGCGCGGCTGATCGAACGGGCCTGCGGACAGGACACCCCGCTGACAATGGATGACCTGGCCACCATCATCTTCAGCAGCGGCAGCACCGGGGAACCGAAGGGCGTGATGCTCTCTCACTTCAACATCGACGCCAATGCGCAGGGGGCCAACCAGGTTCTCCATCTCTACCAGGACGAGCGAGTGCTTGGCATCCTTCCATTTTTCCATTCGTTCGGCTATCTCGTCTTCTGGTTGGCCATGTTCAAGAACGTGGGCATGGTCTTTCATCCCTCCCCGCTCGACGTCGCCGCCATCGGCGAACTCGTGCGCCGCCACCGCATCACGTTCCTCGTGACAACACCGACCTTTCTCCAGCTGTATCTAGCGCCGTTGTACCCCGGAACAATTCAGCTCGCTGCGCGTGGTCCTGACCGGCGCTGAGAAGCTTCCAGTCCCAGGCTCGCGCAGGCCTTTGAAGATCGGTTCGGCATCGGACCGATCGAGGGCTACGGCGTCACCGAATGTGCTCCCGTCATCGCCGTCAATTGTCCGGACTTCCGTGCCGCCGGATACTTCCAGCCGGCCTCGCGGCGGGGAACTGTCGGCCAACCGCTGCCCGGCGTGTCTGTGCAAATCGTCGATCCCGACAGCTTCGCCCCATTGCCGCCCGACACTCCGGGCATGTTGCTGGTCAGAGGTCCCAACGTCATGAAGGGATACCTGGGCCGTGAGGATCTGACGGCCAACGCCATGCGCGACGGCTGGTATATTACAGGCGACATCGCGAAGTTGGATGAAGACGGGTTCCTGACGATCACCGACCGGCTCTCGCGCTTCTCCAAGATCGGTGGTGAAATGGTCCCGCATGGCCGAGTGGAAGAGGCGTTGCAGCAGGCCGCCGGCAGCGAGATGCAAGTCTTCGCCGTCACCGGCATTCCGGACGAAAAGAAGGGCGAGCGCCTGGCTGTGCTTCACACGCTGGATGAAGCCCGTATCCCTGAGATCCTTGGTCAAGCTCGCCGCCAATGGACTCCCCAACCTCTTCATTCCTTCCCGCGCCAACTTCGTCAAAGTCGAGGCCCTGCCGGTGCTGGGAACCGGCAAGATGGACTTGCGTGGCCTCAAACGAATCGCGATGGAACGACTCGGGCGCGTGAAGCGTGAAGCGTATATCGTGAAACGTCTGACGACGATGAATGGACAAATGGCATTCTGAGCCATCACGACTTCACGAATGACGCTTCACGAGCTACGACCGGTGAAAACCCTGATCGACTGCCATGTCCATCTCGCCGCGCTGCCTGACGGAGACAATGGCTGCTACATCTCGCCGAAGATGCTCAAGAGTCCGTTGTTTCGTCTTCTTGCTGTGGAAGCACCAGCTCGCTCCGGACAAGCCGCGCGAAGCCAATCAGAAATATCTCGATGACCTGCTCACCGAATTGCGCGCGTCACGCCACGTGCAGAAAGCCGTACTCCTCGGCATGGATGGGGTCTACGACCAGAACGGGCGACTCGATCAGGCCCACACGGATTTCCTGATCAGCAATGACTACGTGCTCAAGACCGCGAGGGCCTACCCCGATGAATTCCTCGCTGGCGTCTCGATCAATCCGCAGCGACGGGACGCGGTCGAAGAAGTCCATCGTTGCGCCGATGCCGGAGCCACATTGGTGAAGGTCCTGCCGAACGCGCAACAGTTCGACCCAGCAAACCCTGCCTACAAGATGTTCTACCGAGCGCTCGCCGAGCGCAAACTGCCGTTCCTGAGTCACGTCGGGTACGAGTTCAGCCTGATCGGGAACGATCAATCCGTCGGCGATCCCGATCGATTGCGCGTCGCTCTGGAGGAAGGCGCCACCGTCATTGCTGCGCATGCCTGCAGCTACGGATTGATGCTGTATGAGAGGTTCCTCCCGACCTTTCAACGAGTTCGCCAAGCGCTACCCCAACTTCTACGCTGACATTTCCGCCCTGACGCATCCCAACCGCTTTCGCATGCTGCTGCACCTTCGCCGCCATCCGGAAATCCACGAGCGCCTGCTCTTCGGCACCGACTATCCACTCCCCGTCTTCCATTTCCCCTGCTGGGGTCGCGTGGGGATTCGCGCATTACGCGACATGATTCGCACCAAGAATCGGTTCGACCGGCAAGTGGCAGTTTGTCGAGGGTTGAAACTTGGCTTTCGATCACTGGGCGACGTAGTTGCGCCCCCTCAGCTCTCACAGCGGCCCTAAGCAATGGATCGAGACCAGATACTCATCAGCCTGCGAGAAAGGATTCTCGCCTTCGCGACATTACGAGTATCGAGGGCCCACGCTGAGGATCTGACGCAAGAGGTATTGGTGGTCCTCCATGAGAAATACCTCAACGTGACGGATCTGACCGAACTGGTTCCCCTGGCCTTTCAAGTCCTGCGATTCAAGATGCTGGACGCCCATCGAAAGTCGCTCAGACGAGGTGAGTACAATCAGGAATCGGTTGATGACCTTCCGCTCGCCGATCCCGGCGACGACCCGGCGACGCAACTCGACCAGAAACAGCGGGTAGACCGGTTGCTGGCCGCCATGGCTCAGCTCGGCGAACGCTGCCGCGAACTCTTCAAGTGGAAGTTGGAAGGGAACAGCTTTCCGGAAATCCAGAAGCTCATGGGACAAACCTCGATCAATACGATCTACACATGGGACCTACGATGCCGCAAGCAGTTGTTATCCCTCATGGGCGGATCATGGGAGTGACGAGAGAACTGTTGGACTTCCTATCGTTTCACCTTTTACGTTTTACCTTTCACGCCAGAGAACCATGTCTGAACACGATCTCGAAAAACTGCTCGGTGGATTCGCAGCGGATACGCTGACGCCGGAGGAGAAGCAGACGCTCTATACGCGCCGCGCTGCAAGACCAACAACTGTTCAATGCGCTTGCCGATGAGCAGGCCTTGAAAGAATTGTTCGCTGATCCAGGCGTGCGCCGCAGACTCCTCGCTTCATTGGAGCAGAAGAGCGCCTCAGGCGCCGACGGTTCTCTGTCGTGGCTGGATTGGTTCCGCCGTCCAGCAGGCCTCGCCTTCGCCGGCGGTCTGACGGCAGCTGCCCTCGCAGTGGTGCTGGGCATCAGAATTTATCAGGACAGTCTGAGACAGGCGGCACAATCGGTCGCAACCGAAGAGGTAAGGCCGGCGGCGCCTCAAGCCGTTGAGCCGCAGGCGAAAGCGAAAGAGAACGTCGCTCCAGCGATCGACCTCCCGAAGAAAGACGCTTTGATCGACAAGCCGGCCGAGCGAGAACGGTCCGCGCCTCCTCCATCGAAGAAAGAGCGAGCCTCCGATCTTGCCCGAGACGGTCTGAAACAGCGAAGTGCGCAAGACGAAGTCCGCGGCAAGTCGAAGCGCCCGTGGCTGCGCTCAGTAAGTCCGCGGAGGAATTGACCTCGTCGGCCGATCAGAAACTCGCAGCAAGCTCTGCGCCACCGTCCCCCGCGCCAGAGCCCAAACAGATACAAGCGCCAGCAGGTGGACGAGTCGCTGCCACCGGCACGCCGGCACTCAGCGCTCGCGCCCTGTTCTATGGTGGAGAACCTGCCCGAGCTGATACGCGATCGATGGCCAAAGAACAAGAGCAGCCCATGAAGCCCCTGGCCGAGTCGGCACCGCAAGCGAACCGGCTTGAACGAAAACCGGAAGGGCTTTCACAGCTGGGCAAAGCAGCGGGCACGGTCGCTCAACTCAAACCCCTAGGACTCCGTTACAGCTTTGTCGTTCGGGGAACAGATGGGCAGGAGCAAGAAGTGGATGCAGCGGACGGCGTCAAAGAGTATACAGCCGGTATTCCTCACCGTGGAAGCCAATCAGGACGCCTATCTGCAAGTCTGGAAAACGGTTGGTTCCTCAACGTCACAACTGCTCTGGCCCGAGAAAGAAACCGGTCAGATCTCTCTGAAGATGACCGCTGGTCAACGGCAACACATTCCTCTGCCGATGGAGAGCGGGCCCGTCACCCTCACGGCCCGTCTCTCCCGAGTCCCGTCCGGACCAATCACGAGGCAAGAAGCCGCCATGTTCGACCGGCTCTCTCCCAACCAACTCCAGGAATCCATCACCGCAAACAACAGAACCGGCTCACAAGAACGCGCCACCTACGTCGTCAACCGAGATCCTTCCGAAACTGCTCAGCTCGCCGTCAAAATAATCCTCGGCCGGTAACCTCAATGGCACAGCATTAACAACCAGAATGGCCCGTGTCCACAAGCAGACAGGCAGATTAGCCAGGTAGCTTTGCTGCGAGGACATCGACTTTTTCGATGGACGGCGGTTTAGCCAACAACTCCCCGGCCTTTGCCATAAGCGCCGCTGCAACCTGGCCAGAAAGATGGGCCTGTCGGCCCGCCTCATTCGGGAAGGCATCGAAGATACCGAAGGTGGAGGGTCCCAAGCGGATTCCAAACCACGCCGTAGTAGCCGGCTCGGCCTGCACAATTGGAAGACCGGACATGAGAAAGCTCTCTACCTCTTTCTCTTTCCCGGGCTTTGCTTCCAGACGAACGAACAACGCAACTTTGACCATGACGTGCCTCCTGCTAGTGGCGGTTCACACGAGCGAGGAGCGCATGTTACTCCCCGCATGCTTCTATCTTCCGATCCTCTAACGCCTTAAGAGCTTCTTTTTTAAGGGCCACTTTCTCCGCTTTCTCGTCCCCAGGGACGGTACGGTCCACGTCCAGTGCTTCTGCATATAAACGGGCGGCCTCAACACACGCCTTAGTGGGAGCCGGCTTTGAATCGCATGCCGCAACAAGTATTGTGCAAGCTAGAGCAGCGGTAATAGGTATGACAAAACGTGTGGTCATTGTGTACATCCTCCAATATTAGACGCCCAACCACTGCATATACCGACCGCCATAGTACGCAAAATAGGCCAAGATAATTCCACTGTGATTGTCGTGCGATTCAAAGACTCCTCAACGATACCTATATGGTCGGATTGGCGCGCGATACGGACCGGTACACCGCTGCAAATTGGGGATATTCTGAATTCTCGTCAACAGTCAGAGCCCTCACCACGACCAACCCGCACAGCGTTATCGGTCTAGGAGCCGTCCAACTTTGCTTTCGATCGCCCTTTGTAGCTTGTCTGCGGCTTCGGTCACAGCGATCTCGATGGTCGCGGCCTGATGGCTCACCGCAAAAGGCTGGAAACCGGCCAGTCTGGCTTCGAGCAAGCACCGCTTGTCGTCACCCTTCGATTTGTGACTGTTCGTGTCACTGAGGTGAGCCTCCACCCGGGTAATCCGGTCGCCAAACCGGCCTACAGCCCCCTCTACACTGGAATGGACGAGGCGCACGACATCTTCACGTCCTGTGATGTTGTTGTCTGTATTGACCTGAATCTGCATGAGTCCACCCTCCTTGCAACGGCCATTCACTCAACAGACCGGACCTTAACGACAAAGCAAAGAAATGTCATCGGATGAATGTAGAGGCCCTGACCCCGTTGAGTCCTTCCATCGTCATTGCTTTCGCGGTCATGGTTCAAGTTGCACGACCAGCTGGCTGTCATCGATCAAGCCCTCAAGATCGACGAATGGAACGTCACGACATTACAGGAAATGCACCCCATGACGCTACCCCTCTTGCCGAGGTACCATACGAATACTGCTGCTACTCGAAAGACCTATGGATAAGATCAAATTCACAGGCAAGATCATCAGCGTCAAGGCTCGCATCCGCCTGATCCGTTCGTTCGATCAAGTCCCGACCCATCAGTATCAAGGATATACGCTGATCCTTGACGGAGAGGTGGATGGTATGCGACGCGACCGAATGAAAGTAGCCATCGGCCCTAAAGCCCACGAGCAACACCAGTTTCGTATCGGCGACTCGATCAGGGGTCATGCTATCCCTGTTCCGGACTCCGAAACAGAATGGGCAGAGCTCTACAGGGTGAGCACACTTCAACTCATCGAGCGAGCGCGCCCTGGCGATTGGCCGCCTGGTCCGGACGGTGGCATCGCGCCGCCGCTAGAGCAATACCGTGCGCAGGGACATTTCAGACTGAAGCGGGAAACTTGCGAGACAGAGTGCCTACAATGCCCCTTCGGCCTCACGATACCGACGCAGATCATCCTCGATCACTGGAATCCATCTGTAGTGAAGTGGCGCTTCGAAACACACTGCTACGGCCCGCAAGGTTGTCCACGCTATAAAGCCGGACCACCCTACCGCGTCCCAGGCCGCAGCCCGGGAATGGTGTATGTCGATGATGACGTGGAACGAAAGCCGTGGAGATGGAATGAGTTCGCTTGCCTAAATGTGCGACTGCAAGACCCTTCTGAGCCCTTCCGTCAGGTCATAGAGAGGCTAAATTCCTTCAACCTCACAATCCGACCGGCTCTGTAAGCCTTCTGATAATACTGTTCATCGGCGGTCACAAGTACCGCTCCTGGTTCAGTCACTGCTACTGCGTGATACAAGGTGTCGAACACATGTTGTTTCAGCGACGCCGATAGCTCGCAGGCCTTCTGATAGACCTCAACGCCTGCCACGACAGAAAATTCAAGCGCGTGCAGAAGAGAGACGGCTTGACGAGCTCGACCTGGATCCAGACGCACGATAACCGCAGCGGCCTCAGCCAACCAATGCGGCGGCTGGACGACGGTGACCCGAGACTCTTTGACGAACTGGAGAATCTGGAGGGCCTGGAGGGAGTGTGACTCTTCGGTGCGATCAGCAAAGATCCACTTGACGATAACGCTGGCATCGAGGACGACCGTCGTCACGGCCTTCCATGTCTCCTCGCCGCTCGAACAGCCTTGTCGGTGACCCGCCGGCTTCGCTTCCGCAACGCCAGCAATTTCTCAACGGCCTTGGCACGGCGCTGACGGCGACGTTTCTCCTCCACGGCCTGACGCATAAGCTCAGTCAACACCGCGCTTTTGTTCTGACGACCAAATACCTTGTCGAACGCTTCCTTCACATCGGACGGTACGCTGAAATTCACCGTAGCCATAGCGACACTCCCCTTGTTGAAACATTCAACAACAGGATGGCAGTCAATGGGATCACTGTCAAGATAGTGGCAATCAATGGTCCCTGAAACCTTTATCCGGTTCAATTTTCTTTCGCCCAGGAGACACGAAAGCGAACGCCGCCTCTTAACCTGAGAAGCTAAAACTATAGGCTAGGCAGCGGTCAGTGGAGAAATGTCGTCAATCTTACCCTTGATGCTCCGCATAGCCTCCCAAAGATCCACCGCACGCTGAGCATTCAACCAAAACTCCGGGCTGTTCCCGAACAAACGAGAGAGCCGCAATGCCATTTCTGGACTTACCGCACGCCGCTCTCGCAACAACTCGTTGACCGTCTGGCGAGAGACCCTTAGGGCCTTGGCAAACCCGGACACAGACAACGCGTATTCCGGCAAGAAGTCTTCTCGCAGCATCACGCCAGGGTGAGTGGGACGGATCGTACGCCCTCGTTTATTTTGGATACTCATCACACGCCTTTCATCGATGATAATCCGTTATCTCCACATCGAATGCGTCGCCATCCTCGAACCGAAAGCATATTCTCCACTGGTCATTCACGGAAATAGAGTACTGCCCAGCCCTGTCTCGTTCCAACCGATGAAGTCGATTGCTCGGAGGGATTCTTAGGTCAGTCACACTTGTAGCAAGATCAAGGTACTCCAACTTTCGTACCGCCCGCTCCCAGATCTCCGTAGGAACCCGCTTCGACTTGCCGGTCTCGTACAGCTCCTTGGTACGCCTGTCGGCAAAAGTCTTAATCACGCATGAAGTGTAATGTGGCACGTGACACCTGTCAATCCCGGCTCATGCGGAAAAGTGAAGGAACCTGTCCCCTGCGTTCCTTCCTGCATGTGGATGATGATGTCGAACGCGCGGTATGTGGTGATTGGGACCGACCTGCAAATGTGTGGATTGCAAGACCCGACCTCAACTTCACACACCTTCAATCTTAAGCTCGGACAGGACGTGTGTTACAAGGCGCCTAGCGTTCCCGTGCAAATCGTTCGAGCGCTTCCGCCTGAGAAGGATGCTCCGGAAACCGAAGCCGCGCATACTCTGGAATGTACTCATCACGGACCCGCGAGATGGCGGCTGCCGCGGACAGCCCGGTGTCCTGCCGAATGAGCCACGCCGCCAGAAGGGTTCCGGTGCGACCGATACCGGCAAAGCAATGCACCAGAACCCCGCGACTCCGCTCGAGCTGAGTTTCGATGAACGCGAGAACAATTCCGAGATCCGGTGGAGGGACGGAAGTTGGGAGTCTCAACGAAGAGATACTGGAACCCGAGTTCCGTTGGGTTCGGCTCGAGAGGCTTCTCAAAGAGCGTGATGATTGCACCGACACCTTGTGCGCGGAGGAAAGGCGCCGTGGCGACTAGTCCGCCGGACAGATCGGGGTGCGGCGCCCCGGCGATTCTCCCCGGCACCAGCCATTTGAATCGCGGATACTCAAGAATCTCCCCGCACTCAATGGTTCGCCTCCATTCATATCATCCAGCGTCCAGATTCAGCGGCGGACCCGCGAAGCAGGATCGTCCGCTGGAACCGCTGGTTGGGTGGCTAGGAATTGTGACCTGGATAGGGCCTGAACAAACTCCTGGGGCCGCTCTGGCGAAATGAGCCAAGGTCGCCCAGTCGTGCGTTCGATCCAAACCAGATCATTGATCCGAGAAATGTACATCTGAACAATCCCTCGCCGTTGAGTCCAAAGCCAGCCAAACCCGCCCCAAAGACCGCCCGCCCCAACCCGTATGCCCCAGCCTACTTGTGGTTTCAGATCTCGACTATTGACGATGCGTACGTCTGAAATGCTGTCGCGTGAAATCCGCCGCTGCTTCAGTGGCCAGATTACTTCGAGCACATCCTGGTGCACCACAAACTGAGTTGGACGAAAGCGAAGCCAAACCCAGGAGTAGGTTGCCACCAGCAAGATGGCGGGTGCAATCAAGAGAGCCCTGCCGAATACTGCGCTGAGAATGAATAGGACTGGCAGCGCCAAGAGCACGAGCGTAATGGTTCGAATCATCGTAGACATTGGTGCAATCCGAAAGACTTTCATTGAAGATGCGCTTTCGTTCAGCCAGGTGCTCAATAATGATTAGATGGATCCGCATAGGATGCAGATCTTCAATTTTCTGTCCGTATAATACACCGTCGATTTTCCTGAAAATACTGGAGAATCGGTGCAACCTCAATCAGTTGCGGTTCATATGGCCGATAATTACGGCATCATATGCGGATTGGAATACCACACCCTCCTTGAGTGGACTCAAAGACCGTCCACCGGAACAATCAATGGCTCCTGGAGCCTTTTTCTGCTCCGAACGCGCGGTATGGTATGTGGTGATTGAGACCGACCTGCAAATGTGTGATTCCAAGACCCGACACCACTCCTCAAAACTCGGGTGTGTCCGACTGCCTAGGCATGAGCGATCTCCGAATCCTCACCAGAACGATACCCCATCAGAGAGCTAAGCTCAACAGACAGGTGAGAGCACGACTTGACATTCGAGGCCAATATTCCTTATACGTGCCTGAAAAGTGTAGTGTAAATTCATCCAATCAACATGGAGGAGATTATGGAAAGATCTTTCACTACTCTATGGCATTTCGTGTTCGCTTGGATGCTATGCGTCACGCTATCAGCCTGTACCGCCACCAAGACCATCAACGATACTCTCTCCTCCACGACGCCGGGCGATTGGTTTACCGGCGATGGGCTCCTGAAAGCAGACCAGAAGGTGAACGCGTTCGTGGCACTCAATTTCGAGAATCTCAAACAGGATATGGCTCAAGGCCATGGAGAATACCTCACCTCCCTGAGCGCCTTGTTAGGGGTTTCGCAGGATCGCCGAGGAGCGTTCTTCGCCTATGCGCAGTCCCGTTACCCATCCGTGAACACAAGCGGGAGCGGGCCCTCGGACCTTGTCGCATTATTGGAGCAAGACCGGCCCTCACACAACACTTATCCGCAGTAGCTGTTCGCACAGCCTGGGCGGGAAGCTCACGACGCTTCCCGCCTAGGCATCCACCTCGTCCATCTCCGCGCGTCGGTCTCGCGATTCGGCTCAGCGATTTCGCCACAAACCGCCATGAATAATGCGGGCTGCCCTGATTGGCCCATCCGCTCCACTCAGTCTGCTCGTGCAGTCTGTCCGCAGCTTCCCACCCTGGCACGGACTATTCATGAATACCTGCTACGTCGTCCGATCCTCTCGCCCAACAGAACAATCAATGGCTCCTGGAGCCTTTTTCAGCTCCACCTTTGTTTTGATCTCCCGACCCCTTTGTTCCCTCCCCGTCCCCAATCTTAAAACCCGTTTCAGGAACCTTGTTAACCCATACTTTCTCCACAACCTTGTTTTACTTGAGCCCATGTAGCACCGCTCTTCGTAATTTTGAGAATGTCGATTGGTTCTCCGGTTTCCTCAGGCCTATCAGCTATCGAAATTTTCATTAGCTCACGAAGCCCAGCCACTGAACCTCTTTCCCATAAGTTTTTGGTCTCACGCTCAATGTCATCTGCTCTAGGACTTGCCCCAATAGAAAAGGTGTTCGGTAGCTTGCAATCGCTCAGGCATGAGAACAGAACAGAGTCTAGCTTGATTGTCCCGTCAAAATCTTCAACAGGTTTAATGATGCTTGCCACCACCACAAGCGATTGCTTCTCGACTCGAATAAATACTGTTTGAGCCGCTACACCGCTCAAGAAGCTCCTATATCGCGCTGGCTCCTGCTCCCGGAGGACTTTCAGAAACTTGAGAAGTGGGATGTGTATCAGCTGCTGAAATACTCGAACCCTGTTGAGAAGATCCCCTTCACCATTGATGGCATGCCTCACAACTTGTTCCACATGAAAACCTGTATCTTCATCGCCGCCTACCCCAGCACTAGCGAAGAACACATCTCCGGCTTGATGAATCTTACACACCCTAACGGACTTTACGTTTCCATCAGGCTTCGGGTAAATTTGCTTGCTATCTGCCGCAATAACAACTTCTTCTTGTGATACTCGAAGATAAATCACGGTACCACTCGCACCTTGACTAGTAAGGAGCACTATCAAGACAGAACCAACGAAACTCTTTCGCAGTCGATCGACGCACAGACTCATACTTTTATCCCTAACCCGGATTGTTCTGCATGCTACTCATCGGAAGCAAGCACCCAACTATTGATTATTCCAAAAAACGCATGGTACGCCTCAAGCGATACAAGCTGAAGTGGAACTGTGTTTCAGGTTACGTATTCTTTGTCTATCAAGTTTCCACGTTTAGTTCCAATAAGGGGAGGAGGCTGCATGGCCTCCAAGCCCGCACGTCGAACGACCACCGTTCATCTAATTAACCCTTCCAAGCTTGCTTGCTTTTCCCTCCCTGGGAGGTCGCCCATGTTGGTCTACGTGCGGTCGTCGAAAGAGGCCCTTCTCATCGTGAAGCAGTGGCATCAGCGGTTGTGGGAGAACTGATTGCGCGCTGTCGCTGAAACGACAACGGCGAGGCGTGGGATTTCCACACCTCGCCGTACACTTGACGCCAGCCCTGCGGCTGACGCTGTTGCCCTAGCTATGAATGGAGAGCGAGATCGACGTCTGATTCACTGACTGATACGCAAAGGCTACGCTGGTGCTCGTGGTCGCCGATGTCTGCACCTGGGTTGCGGGCTGATCGTGCTCCCGCTCGCCTCGCAATTCCTTCCGCAAATCCTCACGGAGCTTCTCAAAGAAGTCCGGCAGATACTTCTGTACCTTGTGCGACTCCACCTTCGTGTCCTTAGCGCATCCAACACCTGCTGAATCAGCGACGTCGGCTTCTGTGTCTCCTGCGCGGATGCGCTGAAGTGGGCAACGTCGGTTGAGTCCGCAACCGGTGCAGCGGTCGATGACGGGGTGGGCGCCGTGGTACCGGTGGACGGTTGCGGGATCGCCGCAGCCGCCGATGGCGCCCCACCCGGGGTAGCTGTTTGAGATGTCGTAACAGAAGCCTGTAGTTGTTGACCGATCACCTCGGAGGCAACCTGAGCCGCGAAGACCGTGACGGACCGTTCCACATCCACACTGAGGTTCAGGCCTGAGAGAGATGACAGGTTTCCAAATCGCTCAACCAGCTTTGCTGTCTTGGCTTGAGGCGTTTCCTCGATTAAAAGGCTCGATGCGATATACCTCGTAGCTCTCCTATCGGCACACATTCGGCTGAACTTTACCCGCATTAGTCATGAGCGCTTCTGCTGGCGGGCTCGCCCCTCGGACCCTCACGGCTCCGTGCGCCAGTTTCGCGACGCGGCGCAGCGATTTCACGGCAAACCGTCATGACTACTGTGGGTTAGCCCGCGTGTGATATAGTGGAGCCGATCAACGATGAAGGGAACGGAAAAACTACCGACACACCGATGCTCCCATTTCGCAGAATTTTTCATCCTACTGATTTCTCCTCCGCGGACCAGGCAGCATTCGCGCATGCCGTGAAGCTTACCTGCCTCGCACAGGGAGAGCTGACGATGATGCATGTCGATCCGACGATTGAGCGCAAAGACTTCGAGGATTTCCCTCGCATCCGACCACTCCTCACTCGATGGGGAGTCTTGCCGGAAGGCTGCTCGAAGGAAGATGTCGTAAAATATGGCATCCAGATCAAACGCGTACGCGCCGTTGCAGACAATGCCACGGGCGCCATTCTCCAGCAGCTGATGGCATACCCCACAGAGCTGCTCGTACTGTCTACGCACCAGCGTGAAGGCCTTGCTCGTCTCACGCACCACGGGGTCGCCGAGCCCTTGGCGCGCGGCTCCCATGCCAGAACGCTTTTTGTCCCGGCCGGCGTCGAAGGGTTTGTCTCAGCGGAAACAGGCTGCACGAACCTGACCAGGGTGTTGATCCCGATCGCCCATAAACCCCACCCGCAACCGGCCATCGATCTTGCCGCAGACCTGGCGAGCGCGCTGGGCAGCGAGAAGGTCTTATTTGAGTTGGTGCACCTTGGGACGGAAGCCGATCCCCCGAAATTCACCAAGCCCGAGCGCGCCGGCTGGTCGTGGGACACGCTCGTCGCCAAGGGCGATCCGGTCGAGTGGATCTTGGCGGCAGGTGCGGATTTCGATGTGGACCTGATCGTGATGATGACGGAAGGACATACCAGCCTGTTCGACTTGCTTCGCGGAAGCACCACAGAACGGGTGGTCCGTGGCGCGCGCTGCCCCCTGCTCGCTATTCCTGCCTAACCTGATTGGTCCGTCTGCTCCACTCAGTCTGCTCGTTCGGTCTGTCCGCAGCCTCACGCCCCAGAACGGCTCGCACCACGGCCCCGTCACGAAACACCACGAAGTTCGACGGCACCGCAGGCACGCGCGGACCCGGCAAGATGACTCCTGCGAGATTCAACGGATCGCTGGCGGATAGTTTGATGTCGTGAGAGGCAACACCCGACTCGTTCCGTTTTCTCACCGCCCGTAACGATTCGACAGCTTCCGGCAACGCGAATTGCTCCCCTGTAAAGCCACTCACAAACCTCCCCCCACGGATCTCGCCTTGCAACTCCATCCGGCGATACTGCACCAGCAGATCGCGCCAGGACTGAACCAGCGACTCACGTGCCAGCAGATCACGGAAGACGACGCCGTAGCGACGCAACAATTGGCGAGCGACGGGCTCGATCGAGCGTGAGGCGTATGGCGTGAGACGCGAGGTGACTAATATCGCGGGCACCGGGCTGATCGCCGATGGCTGATGGCTGATAGCGGTTCGGAGCAACGACCACCGCCCGGCTGAGTGTCGAGGCCGGCGAGACCGCTCCCGTCCTTCCGCACGGCGGCGACGCGGGTCCATGAGGGCACGGAGATTGTCGAAGCCATCGGCCGTGACCAGGCCGGCGGCCACGAGTTCCCAAAGTCCTTCTTCCACTTCCGTCGGAAGATGGTTGGCCATCCTCACAAGGTCGGCAAAGAAGCTCGCGCCTCGCTCGTGCAAGGCACGACGCAGATCTTGCGCCACGGCACTCAACTGGACAAACGGGTCAGGCCCGGCTGATGCGGCGTCATCGTGGAAGACATCCATCAACCATTCGCTCTCCTCGCGCGGGAAGAGACTAATCGGCGCTACGCTCGTCGGAATGATCCGTCGTCGTTCAAGATCGCCAACGTGCGCAAGCCGTGGATGAGGAGACAGCCTGCCCCAGCTTACCGCACCGCTCAGACAGAGCCGGTCCAAAAGCTCCGGTTCATACTTCGCCAGTCTCGCCCGGAGCAGATGCGGCTCCCAGGCCGAGGCTGCAGCTTCAAAACCAGCCAGCTGCGCAATGATATCCAAGAGCCCTGCCTCGCCATGGAGACGCGATCCAGGAGCGACATGCTGCCATTGAAATAAAAATCGCATGAACTCAGCCGCAGTCACCGGCTCGACTTCTTTTCGCAGCCTGCCAATGGTCAGACGATGAATGCGCGCCAGCAGCCGGCGGTGACACCACTCGATCCCGTTGCGTCGTGAGACGTGAAACGTGAGACGTGAAATGCCCGCGGAGGACTTGCCCGGATGCTTCGAGGCGAAGCAATGATTGATCAATCGCCTGAGGCAGACAATGTAATCGCGTCGCAAGTTCGATCGCCGTCGTTGGCCCGATGCTTTCCATCCAGCCAAGCACAATGGCATCGAGTGTCGTATCATCGCCCTCGCAAACACCGATTTCGATTTGCGCCCGATTCTCCGTCGCCACCCATCCTGCTTACTTCGCCTCACCCTCGCGCCTCACCCCTCACCCCTCACGTTGAGTTCGATCGCACGCCCCTCCTGGATCAAGCGCGGCAGGTGGATCGCCCAATCCCGTAATTCCTCGACCGGCAGCCAGAGCAACGTCAGCAAGGCATCGTGCAATTCATCCGGATCGCGCACGACGGGCCAGGACTCCCGTTGCACCTCCTCAATCGCTGCCGGGTCCAACGCCCCGACCTCACCGGCCAGCTGAGCCGGGAGCGTGCGCCGCATCTCCACCGCCCGCGCCCGCCGCTCTTCCAACGGCGCATCGTCGAGAAACGCATAGGGGTTGGCATTCAAGATCTCGTGCGAGAACGGAGAGGGTATCGGCGTATCGACCGCCACACAGCTGAATGGCCCCGGCTTCAATCCGCTTGAGGAGCGCCGTCAACCCTTCGAGATCCATCGCCTCAGTGAAGCAGTCCCGCAAGGTCTCGTTCACGAGCGGATGATCCGGGATCTGGCGAGTCCGCTCGCCGATCAATATTGTCCTGACAGGCCATCGCATCAGGAAAGACGGCGCCAAGAAGATCCTCCGCCTTCATCCGTTGAATCTGCGGAGGAACCTTTTTGCCATGGGAGAAACGCAGCAAGACCAACGCGCGGCTGACATTCCAGCGCCAGCGCGTCATAAACATCGGCGCTTGGAGCACGGCAGGAAGCAAGACCTCGCGAAGCGTATGGCTGTGCAGGAACCCGAACACCGAATCGAGCGGGAAACTGTGCTTCTCGCCAAGGGAGATCACGATCCCGTTGTCAGTCGCCGCGGCTTGCAATTCGAAATCGAAGGTCACGCAGAACCGCTTCCGCAATGCGAGACCCCAGGCCCGGTTGATCCGGCCCCCGAAGGGCGTGTGCAACACCAGTTGCATCCCGCCGCTTTCATCAAAGAACCGCTCCGCAACGATCGTCTCTTGCGTCGGCACGGTTCCAAGCACAGCCTTGCCTGCCAGCACATACTCGATGGCCTGCTGCGCGCCGCGCTGATCCAGGCTGCACTCTTGTCGCAGCCATTGAACGGATGAGGCGTAAGGAGTGATGGGTGAGGGGCGTTGCCTCAAGAAGATCGATCGATATCAGACCGAAGACGAGCTACTTCCGCCGAAAGCTCTGCCGTCCTCGACGGCGCCTCGCCACGCCAGAAGGGAATGTTGGGCGGCGCTCCATGGGCGTCTTCCACCCGCACCTTGCCCCTCTCTATGCCCTTGATGCGCCAGGAGGTGTTGCCCAGCAACATGATGTCGCCGGCCAGACTCTCCACCGCAAAGTCTTCATCGACCGATCCCACGACCGTGCCGTCAGGCTCCGCAACCACGGCATAGTTCGCTGTGTCCGGGATGGCCCCGCCGGATGTGATCGCCGCCAGTCGCGCCCCTCGCCGGCCTTTCACACGACGATTGATCCGATCGTGAGAACAGATAGGCCAGACCCCGCCCGCGATTGGTCGCAATCCCATCTGCCAACATCCGCAGCACCTGATCAAACTCCGAACGCGCCAAGGCCCGATAGGGATCGGCTCGTCGGCAGAGATCGAACAGATCGTCTTCCTGCCAGGTCTGCGTCGCCGCTGCTGCCACCAATTGCTGCGCCAAAATATCGAGCGGAGCCGGCGGCACGGCAATGCAATCCAAGACTCCTGTCCGAATCGCGCGCATCAGCGCGGCACATTCGAGCAAGTCGTCCCTCGTCATGGCAAAGAGACGGCCCTTGGGAATGGCCTTGACCCAGTGACCGGCCCGGCCAACCCGCTGCAGACAGGTGGCAATCGCACGGGGTGAACCGATCTGACAGACGAGATCCACGGCGCCGATATCGATACCAAGTTCCAGCGAGGCCGTGGCGACGACGACGCGCGTCTTGCCGCTCTTGAGCCGTTCTTCCGCCGACAAGCGAATCTGGCGCGAGAGGCTGCCATGGTGCGCCGCCACGACGTCGGCGCCTAAGTCCCGTAGCCGCTCCTCCAGGGAGTGCGATACTCGTTCGGCGAGCCGCCTTGTATTGACGAAGACCAGGGTCGAGCGATGCTGCCGGACCAGCTCGGCGACGCGATCATAGACATCGGCCCAAATCGCGTTCGTGGCCACGGCGCTCAGTTCGTCTTTCGGCACTTCCACCGCCAGATCCATCTCACGTTTGTGACCCACGTCGATGATGGTGCAGGGAACCGTGAGGGGAGAAGAGGTGCAGGCTGAAGGTTCACGATTGCCGACCAGAAACTGGCGACGGTTTCGATCGGACGTTGCGTCGCGGAGAGCCCGATGCGTTGAGGTTTCGTGAGCGTCAGCGCTTCCAATCGCTCCAGCGACAGAGCCAGATGCGCGCCACGTTTATTCGGCGCAACGGCGTGGATTTCATCGACGATGACGGTCCGGACCGTCTGCAGTAGTCGGCGGCTCTTCTCTGCCGTCAATAAAATAAAGAGCGACTCCGGCGTCGTGACGAGGATATGGGGCGGCCGCTTGAGCATCTGCTGGCGCTCCGTCATCGGCGTGTCGCCGGTGCGGACCAGTACACGAAGTTCCGGCATCAAGAGCCCGGCAGACATGGCTGCGGTACCGATTTCAGCCAGTGGCTGCTGGAGGTTTTTCTGGATGTCGTTGCTGAGCGCTTTCAGCGGCGAGACGTAGAGCACCTGCGTATGGTCATCGAGTTCACGCGCAAGGGCTTGCTTGAAGAGGTGATCGATGCAGGAGAGAAAGGCGGCGAACGTCTTACCGGAACCGGTCGGCGCAGCAATCAGAACATCAGCCCCCGATTGAATGGCAGGCCAAGCCTGAACCTGGACATCGGTGGGTTGACCAACCTGCCGGTAAAACCATTCGGCAATGAGGGGATGAAAGAGCGTGAGCGGCATCCGGGATGCTAGGATGCAGACAGAGGCGAGTCAAGACCCCGCGATGGAAAACGACAACTACACTCAATAATCAATCAGTCGCTTCCGGGTTACCTTACTGTAAAGTTAGCAACATCCTCTCCAGCAACGAGCGAGGGGCTGTTCAGCTTGGTGCTTGAACCAGGAGACGAAAACAAAGTCCGGTACAGTTCTACGCTAAATTGGATTGTCCTGATTGGCACGATAGATCGCGCTGCTACTATCGGGAGCCACGGCGTAGGTCGAGACGTTTTGCCCGAGGGCGAGGGACAGTGCAGGATTGAGCCTGGTTGAACCAGGAATGCCGAACATTACCTGGTAAATTTCATTGACGCCAGCGGTGTCTTGATCGGCCTTGTAGACGACTCCTCTGCTATTCGGGAACAAGACAAAATCCTCCACATTCTTGGGCGAACTGATGGGCGGATTCAGCTGAGAGTTAGAGCTCACGCCGCCTTGGAACGGCGTTTGGAACAACTCAAACACATTAGCTGTCATTTGATCGGCAATATAGACGACCCCGCTACTGTCTGGAATGACGCCAAATTTAAGGTGACATCTCTGCCAGTAACAAGATTGGGATTGAGTTTGGTCGCTAATCCCAGGCAGTCGCAATCACAGTACGGTACAGTTCAAAGACCTCATCAAGTTGCTGATCAGCTAGATACACCACAGAGAGTCCGTCAGGTGTCACGGCAAAACTCGTCACGTTTCCATTTGCTGGCACTAGTGGGCTGTTGAGTTGGATGCTGCCGCCTGGTAATGGGCCGACGGCCGGGGCAACAAACAACTGGTTCTTCGACGGAACGCAGCTGATTGGCGATATAGACGACGTTCAAGCTGTCGGGAGTTGCGGCAAACGCACCCACGTTCTGTCCAAGCCCGGGAGCAGGGGCAACAGGACTGAGTCGGTTGAACTAGGAGCTGTCGAAAAACAGCGACACGATATCAGTTGACGCACAGTCGGTAGTGTCTTGATTGGCTCGATAAATCACGCCACTGCTGTTCGGAAGGATCACAAAGGCATCGACGTCTTGCCCGGGCGGAAGTAGAGAGGGGGTCGATGAGCCTTGAATTCACCCCACTAGCCAGTACTGTCCGGTACAGCTCAAAGGTATCATCGATGGTTTGATCAGCACGATACACGACAGCACTGTTGTCAGGCGTGACAGCAAACTCGACCACATTTCCACCTGCAACAAGCACTGGGTTCAGCTGAAAACTGACTCCCGGTGTCGCTAAGCTCACGAGGTAGAGTTCAAAGACGTCATCCTGGTCTTGATCAGCTATATAAATCACCGCGCTTGCGTTTGGCGTCAACGCAAAACTTGTGACGGTGCGACCAGCGGCCAAAGGAGGATTGAGTTTTGTTCCTGAAGTTGCCAAATATAGTTCAAAGACTCCATTGGTATTTTGATCTGCGAGATAGACTACTGTTCCGCTATCTCCGGAACTCCCGGAACTGCTACCATCCCCACCGCCTGGACAGCCTAAGAGTCCGAACCCAAGAGCAATGATCGACAATATAGAGGCAATGGATTTCATACCGGGCATTCTCCTACGAATTCCTCTTTGCGGCAACAATTGTGTCATTATACGCAACTATGAAATGATGGCCCAGCCTTACGGATGGGGGGTATTGAGTGACGAGACAAGCGGCATCACCGCTGATTGTGCTGGGATCCGGCTACACAGGACGTGTGTTGCACAGAACCGGAACCTCGCAAGGGCGGACTGTCTATGCCACCAGCAGGAATCCCTTGAAGAATCTCGCAGACATTCCTTCGGAACAGCGCCTAAGATTCGACTTGGAACAGCCCTCGACCTGGTTGAATATTCCGGCGGGCGCCGATCTCATCTGGTGTTTTCCCGCTACACCGCTCGAAGAGGTACAGGCTTTCGCGCGCACGCTCGACGCACCGGCTCGACGCATTGTCGTCTTAGGGAGCACGTCCACTTACGAGACATCCGATCATTCTGACGAATATCCTCCGCCCTGGATTGACGAATCAGCCCCCATCAATCTGACCAAGCCACGCGTGCAGGGAGAAGAGTTCTTGCGCACCAACTGTGGAGCAATCGTGCTGCGCGTAGCCGGCATCTACGGACCTGGGCGAAACCCCCTGGATTGGATCAGGCAAGGCCGCGTCGGCTCATCGCGGAAATATGTGAACCTGATTCACGCGGAGGATTTGGCTGCCATCTGCCTGCTGGCGCTGGAGAAAGGGAAGCCCGGCGAGGCCTACAACGTCAGCGATGGCCAACCTTACATTTGGAGTGAGATCTGCGTCACTGCACAGCAGCGATGGGGTGTGACAGCGGCAGCAGGCCATGAACATCTCTCAGCGGGAAAACGAATCAGCAACGCCAAACTTCGATCAGAACTGGACTTATCGGTTTAGGCACCCAGACTTATACGAAGCACTCGACGTTGATCGAATCAAGCAGCATTCACGAATCGATAGCGCAGGCTTGTCAAAACGGTCATCCAACAAGGCCGCAGGCGAGTCAAAACCGGAGGCGTACCCTCTGGGGTACGTTGAGGATTTTGACGACCCGAGAACGACGTTGGGGACCGTTTTCACAAGCCTGCTAGCGGAGGAGGGCCATTACTGCCAAGCACACCAGCAGATTGTTGATCGCATGGGCGAGAATGCCGGGCAAGATGCTTCCGGTCTTTTCGTAGATCCAAGCCCAGAGCACGCCGCTCCAACAGACACTCAGTAATCCCACCAATCCATAACCATGGGCGACGCCGAAGATGGCTGCGCTGATCAACGCAGCCGGCAGAAAGCAGAACTTGCGTCGGAGGATCGCGAACAGTAATCCACGAAACGCGAGTTCTTCAAACAGCGGCGCAAAGACCACGTATTCGACCAAACTGATGGCCGTTAGGGAGGGCGTGGCCCAGATAAGATCTGCGTCGAACCATTCGGCCCAGTGACTCGTCAGATGGAAACGGCTCCGACAACCGATCCATCACCCACCCTCCCCACAAGCCTGCTGCCACCACCGCCAATACCGCGGCTACCAGACGACCAACACGGGCCCATCCGATTTTCAGCCCAAATCCATCACTCGAATGTCATGCCGGACGGCCGAAAGAGATGATGGTAGGCCAAGAGGAGCAACGGCACATTCGTCAGCGGAATGGCCAACGCCCGGAGCGAGACATCGTCGGGCGGCGCATACAGTAAAAACAGCGCCGTGAGCATCGCGCCAATCGCGCCCCCGCGCAGCAACACCGCCGCGCCGATGCCGCCAGGCCACGGCGGCGGCACGCCCGGCTCATGCAGCCGGACGAAACTGGACGGTTCATTCCGTCTGAACCAGAGGAGCGCGCACACCACGGTGCCGACGGCCATCGCGCCGAGTTCAACGAGCGTCAAGCGATGCGACCGGACGAACTGACGGTCGACACGCACAGCGGCCTGTTCCTGAATACTGGCCATGAGCGCGGGATCGTTGGCACGGCGCGCCAAACGTTCAGCCAGGCGATCGTAAAACCAGCCGGCAGGCAGCACCTCTGCCAGCTCTGCTTGCCACAAGACATACCTGTCCGCGTCATGACACCGGCCCTTCACCATAGGCCGCCATCACCAGATCGGCAAACTGAGGAAGCGGATCTTCTGCCCTGGCCCACTCATGTGCGGAGAGGAGCGCCTGCGAGACATGGCCGGCCTCGGCTTGGAGAATCGCCAACTGAAGAGGTACCAACGGGTCTTCGGAGTCTCCGCCAGTTCTCGATACCATTCAATCTCGTGTGCCCGTTCAGCCTCGTCGCCACCGGAAGTCCAGGCCATGAGCTGTTGTTCCCACTGAGGCGCATGCTTGAGGCCTTCCTCCACATCCCTAGTCCGACTGACCATCAGATTGAGCGCTTGTTCAGGCGACTCGATCTGATCCAGCTTGGATGCCGATGTCGACAGCCCTACCACCGACCCTAGAGCCACCGTGAGAAAGAGCGCGGACAACAGCGTGACCGTGGGCG
The DNA here is from genome assembly GCA_963742465.1 of uncultured Nitrospiraceae bacterium. Taxonomy (GTDB): domain Bacteria; phylum Nitrospirota; class Nitrospiria; order Nitrospirales; family Nitrospiraceae; genus Palsa-1315. The sequence goes on from CAVUMA010000001.1 coordinate 216,047, forward strand.
AGAACCGCCCAGAATAGACCCCTATCGTCGGCGGCGCATCCGTGGCTCGCCACCAAGACTTGGACTGCTGTGGATCGTTGAGAGACTGCAGTGGCTGATTCAATCATCGCTCGAACTATAACATGCTATTTTTCTAACTCGAAATCCCCCAAAGTGGCTAGGCGACGAAGGAGGCCGTTCAGAATACCCGTGGCCGAAAGCGACTGAACTCCGCTATACTGCATTTCTCATAGCTACTCAGGTAGATAAAAGACTGAAGGTTTTTAGGGGTTGGGCTTCTTGCGCACGAGGATTCATCTCGTGCTTGAACCCAAGGTCGTAGAACACCGAGAAGGTGTTGAATGGCTCGGTTCGTGCTCTGCGAGATCATTTATAGCCTTCAGCCTTCAGCCTGAACACCTGAGTCATTACCATTCTCTCGTATTTGGAGTGATATGCCTGTTCAGAACTTTATCCCTCCACGCCGACTGCTCCTTGGCCCAGGGCCAAGCATGGTACATCCGCGAGTCCTGCGTGCGCTCTCGACTCCCCTGCTTGGCCACTTGGACCCGGCCTTTCTTGCGATCATGAACGATATCCAAGCCCTGCTGCGCGTCGTCTTTCAGACCAAGAACCGCTTCACCATCGCGGTCTCCGGCACCGGCTCAGCCGGTATGGAAGCTTCGATCGTGAATATCGTTGAGCCGGGCGATGCGGTGATCGTCGGAGTCAATGGCGTGTTCGGCACACGCCTCGCAACTATTGTTGAACGCTGCGGGGGCAAAGCCATCCAAGTTGAAGCCCCCTGGGGACAGACCATACAGCCAGAGGCCATTGAACATGGCATTGCGCCGATCCGGCCCGGTCAAAGCTGTGGCCATCGTGCATGCCGAAACCTCGACCGGCGTCTGGCAGCCGCTTGAGCCGATTGCCCAACTCTGCCGCGACCATGACACGCTCTTCGTCGTCGATGCCGTGACCTCGCTGGGAGGCGCACCGGTCGAGATCGATCGTTGGGGCATCGATGTCTGCTATAGCGGCACGCAGAAATGTTTGAGCTGTCCGCCCGGGTTGTCTCCCTTCACCCTCAGCGACCGCGCATTGGCCGCCATCAAAGCCCGGCGCACCCCCTGCCAGAGTTGGTACTTGGATATGGCCTTGATCGCGGACTACTGGGCCGAAGGCACCAGAGCCTACCACCACACGGCTCCGATCTCGATGCTCTATGCCCTGCGGGAAGCGTTGCGACTCGTCGAAGAAGAGGGATTGCCCGCCCGCTTCGCTCGCCATCAGCTCAATAGCGAGGCCTTGATCGCGGGCTTGACCGAACTCGGGCTTTCTCCCCTTCCCTCAATAGGACATCGACTGCCGATGTTGACCTGTGTCACAGTCCCCTCCCCTATTCCTGAAGCCGATGTACGAACGAACTTGCTCTCGACCTATGGCATTGAAATCGGCGGTGGGCTCGGCCCACTCAAGGGGAAGGTCTGGCGTATCGGCTTGATGGGCGAATCATCGACCGAGGCGCATGTCTTGACCCTGCTCAATGCGCTGGAAGAAATATTTATCCGCGGCGGCGGGCTTTCCACTCCGGGGGTCGCACTCCAGGCCGCCGCACGGGTCTATAGCCGTAAGACATCTTGACGGCAGAGGACATCGATCGCATGAAGAACAAACCATCACTCTGGATGCTCGCTGCCGGGGCCTTTGCTTTTATCGCCATAGTCGCCTACTTGATCTTCGCTCTAACGCTGGCCGAGCACATGGAGCCGTATCCCGTTCCACCGGACAAGACCCCGGCTACACAGTCGGGGATGTGAGAAGCCTCATCAACTCCCTTCGGATCGATACACCATGATGAAGTCCGTTGCCATTCGCTCAGTGCGCGTCATCGACGGGACCGGTCGGACGATCGAACGGGCCACGGTTGTCGTTCGCGGGGCCACGATTGCCGCTATTGGATCGGATCGAGACCTCTCCGTCCCGCGTGGAGCGACCAAGATCGATGGCCGAGGCCTCACGCTATTACCAGGCTTGATCGACTGTCACGTGCATCTCTGCCTCGGTGCTGAACCGGATGTCGTCGGTGCGATCGCCCAAGAGACACCCGCTCTGACATTGCTCAAATCGAGCCACGCTGCGCGGAAGACCTTGGAGGCAGGCTTTACCACCGTGCGCGACGTGGGATCGCGAGACCACTCCATCTTTACGTTGCAACGGGCTATCGACGCAGGACTCGTTCCCGGACCTCGCATTGTCGGAGCAGGCCTGGCGATTTGTATGATCGGCGGCCACGCCCGGTTTATCGGTCAGGAAGTGGAAGGAACGGAGCAAGTCCGTTCCGCCGTGCGCGCGCAAATCGCCGCCGGAGCCGCCGTCATTAAAGTCATTGCGTCAGGTGGTGTCCTCACGCCCGGCACCTCGCCGGACCAGGCGCAAATGACCGTGGAGGAGCTCGAGGCCGCCGTGGAGGAAGCGCAACGAGCTGGGCGAAAAGTCGCCGCCCATGCCCATGGATCGTCGGGGATGAAGAATGCTGTCCGCGCCGGAGTCCATTCGATCGAGCATGCCACGCTTATGGACGATGAAGCTGCAGCCATGATGAAACAGCAGGGCGTCTTCATGGTGCCGACACTCTCTGCGCTGGCCACCACTGCCGCCTGCCGACTCGGGTGCGGCATTCCCGAAAGCGCCTTGGACAAAGCCAAGTCCATGACGAAGCGCCATCAAGTGAGCTTCAAGAAAGCCCTGCGGGATGGCATCCAGATTGCCATGGGGACGGATGCGGGAACGCCGTTTAACTTCCACGGAGAGAACGCCCAGGAACTCGAGCGGATGGTCGCTTTCGGGATGAGCCCGATGCAGGCGATTCTCGCCTCGACCTCCACTTCCGCACGCTTGATCGGAATTCAGGACCAGGTGGGAACGATCGAAAAGGGGAAACTCGCTGACCTCCTGTTGTTCGAGGGCAATCCGCTTCGCCGCATCGACCTGCTCCGCGATCGCAGCAGGGTTATCGGGGTCATGCAAGCAGGCAAGTTTGTCGCAGGGCTTCTTTCAAGGACGTGAAACGTTACATCTAATCGGTACTGAATCGGACAGACAAGGTCAGATGAATTCGGGCCTCGAAGGACCGCTATCGGCCAGTAGCAGTCATTCAAAGACCTCGCTGCGATTGACTGCGCTTCTGCCAAAGCAGAAGTTGTGGTCTTCTTGGGCACAAAGTCTGCCCAGCTGGTCCAAGCGGTCAAACAACCACTTTAGGGCTGAGTTCTGCTGGAAAATTTGGGGCGATTCACTCCTTCAGCGGATCACCGCACAGATTTCCCGAACGTGGCCGCGCAACCAGCGATGCGCTTGATCGGCGTCCAGCCGCGGGTGCCAGAGCAATGAAACCGTGAACTCCGGCACAGAGACTGGAAGGGGGAAGCTATGCATTCCGGCGCGCAGGTTTCCGGTGTGGCGTTCGGGCACACTGGCGATCAGGTCGGAGGCCCGAGCCAGGCCCAGCGCGGTGGAAAAGCCACCAACGATTGTGACGACCTTCCGTTCCAACTCGAATGGCCTTAGGGCTTCATCAATCGGTCCCTTGTCGAGATCCTCCCGCGAGACGCAGATGTGTCTGCCGGCAGCATAACGAGAGGGCGTGATCTTTCCCTTGCTCAGCGGGTGGCCCTTTCGCACGACGCCAATGTAACGGTCTCGGAACAATGCCTGTACACGCAGCTCCGGAGCTGTCGTCTTCTCCACAACACCTGTTTCCAGATCGACAGTCCTGTCACGAAGCGGCGCGCTGTCTTTGTTTGGCTTCTGCACGAAGCGCAGCCGCACGCCGGGAGCCTCCTCGCCGACGCGAGCAATGAGGGCCGGGCCGAAGTTCTCCACAAAGCCTTCGCTGGTCCGCAACGTGAATGTTCGGACTATCTGCTTGAGGTTGAGCTTCTCGGCAGGTCTTAGAACCGCTTCTCCGTCCTGCACGAGCTGACTGACTCGCTCGCGGAGTTCGAGCGCTCGGGGTGTGGGAACGAGACCCCGTCCGGCCCTGACCAGCAGCGGATCACCCGTCGTCTCACGCAATCGCGCCAGCGCCCGGCTCATCGCCGACGGGCTAAGCCGCAACCGTTGGGCAGCACGCGTAACGTTGCCTTCCGCGAGCAGCACATCAAGGGTGACAAGCAAATTGAAATCGGGTCGCGACATGCATCGGTTATATCGAGATATGGCGTCAAACGCAATGACACCTTGCAATCAGTGCGTCTTCCGCCATGTGTGTACGTTACTTATACTTCGACTATCGATTGAACCGGGTCCATCCACGCCGAACTGAAAGGGAAAACATGGCTAAGAATTCGCTGGAAAAGTTTATTGAAGGGGTTAGGAAGGTTTGGGGACCACTTACCTCCGAAGTGGTCGCAGGTTGTCGCCAGCATTTGGAGGAACTCGTCAAAGCACCATCCACGGAGGAATGGTTGGCGGCACTGCACCGGGAAGCTCCGGCCTACAACGAAATGTACCGGGATTCGACACAAGGGTTTGTGCTGTTGGCCCACACGGAACCTGCGGGGCTCTATAGGCCACCCCATGACCACGGCAGAGGGTGGGTCATCTATGCGATCCAGCAAGGCGAAATCGAGATGGGAACCTATGCTCGGATTGAGGACCCGGATGGTAGCGTGAAACTCGTGAAAAGGAATTCCACGCTGGTACGCCCCGGACAGGTCCAGGTGTATCTACCCGGAGATATTCACGACACACGGTGCATTTCTGAGCCCGCACTGTTATTCCGCTTTACAGAGCGAGATTTGAAGAAGGAGGACAACGAAGAACACAGAGTGACGAGGTATGTAGAGCGGGACGGCGTCTGGACCCTAGGAGCGCCGTGACCATGCCCTTTACCCAAACCATAGGATGCCGCTTGGCGCCGATATTCATCGCTTTCAATGTGCCTTCCTCCATGACCCGCGGATCGACATCGCCAGCGCGAGACGATGACCGCAAGGAAATGCGATCCACGGGGCATACCGATGATGCAATGTCGGGGCTGGGCAAGCCAAGGCGTACGGTCGCGATCGCCTCCGTGCTGGCTGCCATGGTGCTTGTGGTGCTGGACGCGGCCATTGCAAACGTCGCTCTGCCGACGATCGCGCAATCGCTGCATGTGACGCCAGCCATGTCGGTCTGGGTCATCACCGCCTACCAGACCGCCCTATTGGTGGCCCTGCTGCCCTGCGCCGCGCTCGGGGAAAGCCTGGGCTATCGCCTGGTCTTCACGGTGGGTGTTGCGCTGTTCACGGGAGCGTCCGTGTTGTGCGCGTTGTCGCCGTCCCTGTCTTGGCTCGTCGCGGCCCGCTTCCTCCAGGGGCTCGGGGGCGCCGCCGTCATGGCGCTCGGCGTCGCGCTGCTGCGCGTCGTGGTTCCACATCGGCGGCTCGGCACCGCTATCGGCTGGAACGCCCTTGCCGTTGCGCTGTCGTCTGCCGCCGGTCCGGCGATCGGTGCGGCGGTCCTATCGGCCGCAAACTGGCCCTGGCTCTTCGCCGTCAACCTCCCCTTGGGTATGTTGGTGCTACTCGCCACCCGCGCGCTACCAGATATCGGCGGGACGGCACGTCGGCTGGACCTGTTCAGTGTGTCGCTGAATGCCGGAGCCTTTGCATCATTGGTCATCGGCGCGGAACTGCTCCCAACCAGACCGGCGCTGGCTGCCGTTCTGCTCGCCGCCGCAGCCCTTGAGCTGGTGGCGCTGGTTCGGCGGGAAATGCCGAAGGAGGCGCCACTGATCCCGCTCGACTTGCTCCGCGCCGATTCATTCCGCTTTTCGGTGATCGCCTCGGCTTGTTGTTTTGCTGGGCAGACCGCAGGCATGGTTGCGCTACCTTTTTACCTGCAGCACGGGCTTGGGCAGGACACGTTGATGGCCGGGTTTTATATGACGGCCTGGCCTTTGACCGTGGCTATCGCCGCCCCGTTCGCAGGCCGTCTCGCGGACCGCGTGTCGACAACCTGGCTTAGTGCCGTGGGCGGTTTGTGTCTCGCGACTGGGCTCGGGGCTGCCGCACTGTGGCCGCTGAAGGGCGACCCGCTGCTGCTCGTACCGCTCACCATGCTATGTGGCCTCGGGTTCAGCCTCTTTAATGTGGCCAACAACCGCAACATGTTCCTCTCGGCACCAAGCGAGCGGAGTGGCGCCGCGGGAGGTATGCAGGGCACCGCCCGGTTGTTTGGGCAAACCGCTGGTGCGGTGATCATGACTCTGCTCTTTACCCTAACATCCGCCGATGCAGCGCCTCAGATCGGTCTTGGGATCGGAGCAGTGTTGACGTTTGTGGCAGGCCTCGTGAGCACGCTGAGGGTCAGTCCGATGCCGCCCCGCTGACCGGTATGCGGATCACGTTCGCAGTCGCGGCGATTCTGATCGTCGTCGCGCTCGCCATCGTGGTTGAAACTTACCGCCGCACATTGCGCAATCGGACACTTGCTCCGAGAGCGGTGAATTAATTCGGATTTCATAGATGCAGGTACCGTAATTCGTGAGGAGATCACCGGCTTTAGAGTGACAGCAGACCTTCAAGTCAAAAGTAGCGTATGTCTACTCTGGGTCGAAAGCGGTCATCGCCTCGATGACCGGCACGGAAACGGAGCCGCAGGGTTATTCGCGGCAGGTGCAAACGCGGCGGCAGCCAGACTCGCCGCGCAAGCCGTCGGGGCGCCACCGGCGTTCAGTCTTCCACGCCCACGCCGATCACGATGAGCACCGCATAGTCCTGCTTCGTGCAGCCCTCGACCGGAGGCATCGCTCCCCCTGGCGCAACTGGAAACGCAGTCTTCTGCGCGTTTGCCGGCGAGCACGAACCACCAACCGCCGCCGGTGTATAGCGCGCGGAGCGGCAGGCCAGGTGCGTCACGTCGTAGAGCGTCGCGCCTTTATCGAGCTCCCAGCGCCTGTCGCCATTCCTGTCGGCGGGATGAATGGTCAGCACAGCCGTCACGTCGCGGGCGCCCGTGACCAGGTATTTGCCGGGAGGGAGCGGAAAGGTCGGCTGCTCCATGATCAAGCCGTGTTCCTCCAGCCACCAGTCCGTGCCGTCGAATTTCCAGCGCGCCGGGGCGACGCCACCGCATCCTTCAACCGTTGATAGCTGTTCAGCTCGACGCCCCGAGGACCCGGGTCCAGAGGCCACAGACCCCACGATTGCGCGCCGCTCCCGGAGGTCGCACCTGGATCGCCCAACGCCGCGATGAACTGCGTCGATATGCGCTGGAACTTCGTCTGACCTCCGCCTGCGGCGTGAACCGGCTGAGCCACGGCGGCTATCGTCACCAGCAACACCGTCGCAAGGCATGCGCGGCGAATGAGGCGCTGCGTTCTCCTCGTGAGCGCCAACACGGCACCTCGCTGTACAATGGGTTCGCACCCCGATCGTTCTGAGTTCTGAAATCATCTCTCGACGTTCCTTTCAGGACGGGTAAGCAACCACTCGATAGCGGACACTGACTGCCAGGTCAAATCTGAACTCCTACACGTGAAAGGTGAAAAGTGAGAAGTACAACGAGAAGAGCCTCCTTCGTTTCACTTTTCTCATTTCACCTCTAACGCCGTTCGTAGAACAATTCCAGCGCGGCTGCGAAACCCTTCATCCGCCCTTTGAGGAACACGTCTTCAAGCTGTCCTCGTAGCGATCTGACACCTCCTTCATCGCCTCGTTTGACCACGCCTTGGGACAGCAGCATCTCCGTCGCCACTTCGACGAGCCGCTGTTTTCGCCCCTCCATCTCAGCAGTGACAAGTTCCTCCATGACCTCCGATGCCCGTTCCCGAATTATCTCTTCCTTGAAGGTGTCATATCCTTGATCCGTCACGGTCCGCTCACGAATCACGGCGAGTTCAGCTTTAATCCGCTTCACATCTTTCATCAAGATCGCGAACACTTCCTTTCGCCCTTCATCGAAGAGCTTCTTTTCCATTTCGTCGAGGATGACGGCTGGATCAGCCGCTTCGTCCCGTGCCGTTTCATCCCCCCAATTGAGCCGGTCATAGCTCCGGCGCTTCTCAGGATCGCCGACGACTTCGTAGGCCGCATTGATCTCACGGATCTTGGATTCGGCGTGCGTGTTATCGGGGTTGCGATCAGGATGGTGCTGAAAAACCAGCTTCCGGTAGGCCTTCTTGATCGCGTCGTCGGACGCGTCGCGCGAGACCCCCAGCACCCGGTAGAAGTCGATTCGTGCCATGGCGGCGAATATAGCATGGGACTTCAGCAGGCTTCACCTTGACTCCTCTATCGAACGATTCTAGCCTGGCGCGGCACGAGACGGTTTGTCTGGGCTATCCGGCCTATCTCGCTGGGCTTGATCGCGGGACTTTATCTTGCCGACTAGCACCCAATCGTGGCGACACGGCGTGACACCTTACCAGTGGCTCGTCCTCTTCGTTGCCTGGCTCGGATGGGTATTCGATGCGATGGATGCCACGATTTATGCCATCGTCCTCCACCCGGCGCTGCATGATTTGCTTCAGTCCCCAGGCGAAACCGTCTCTTCCGAGCAAGTCGGCTGGTACGGTGGCATCATCTTTTCGATTTTTCTCATCGGCTGGGCCATCGGCGGGATTACATTCGGCATTCTGGCAGACCGTTTTGGTCGAACCAAGGTCTTGATCGCTACGATCATCATCTATGCCGTCTTCACCGGAGCCGCTGCGTTATCGGAGACGTGGTGGCATCTCGCAATCTACCGATTCCTGACGGCACTCGGTATCGGTGGTGAATGGGCGGCTGGCGCGGCCATCGTGGCAGAAACCTGGCCGGAAGAGAAACGAGCCAAGGCCGCAGGGATTCTCCAATCTGCCTGGGCCGTCGGATTCTTCCTGGCCGCGACGTTCAATCTCACCCTCAAAGAAGCCTACGGATGGCGAGGGCTCTTTCTCGTCGGGATCCTACCGGCATTTGTGGCTCTCCTCGTTCGCTGGTGGGTGAAGGAACCAGAACGTTGGACTCACGCACAGAAACAACAATCCATCCCGCTCACCGCGATTTTCGAGGGCAATTTACGGCGCGGCACCTTGGTGGGTTCGGCCTTAGCGTTCGTGGCAGTCTTTGGCCTCTGGGGCTCGACGAACTGGGCCCCGACACTCATCCGAGAGTTGCCCGATGTGAAGGGGCAGGACCCTGCGGCCCTGACGAAATACGTCAGCTACGCCATTATGGCTCTGAACGCGGGGGCAATCTTTGGCTATCTGGGCTTCGGCCCACTGGCGGATCGCTTCGGTCGCCGGCCTGTCTTCGCCTTCATGTGTGTAGGCAGTTTCGTGATGCTCCCGATCACCTATCTCGTTCCAACCAGCTATAGCGGCGTACTTATGCTGCTACCGATCCTCGGCTTCTTTAACAACGGCATCTTCAGCGGATTTCCCATTTATCTGCCCGAACTCTATCCGACCAGACTTCGTGCCACCGGCGCCGGATTTTGCTTCAACGCGGGACGTATCCTGGCTTCCGCCTCGCCATTCCTGACAGGATGGCTTGTCACAGCTCTGGGTACATTCGGCCGAGCTGCCAGCACTGTGGCATTGATCTATCTTGTAGGATTAGTGGTCTTAATCTTTGCACCGGAGACTAAGGGGAAGCCGCTGCCGGAATAACCGCTGCCGACTCAGCGTCAAATACATCAGCCCTTGACATCCCACCAAAGAGGCTTAGCTTCGTACTATGACTAACACACCACCCAAAGCCCTGACCCACGACGAGAAGAAAGCCGCTGATGCGGCCTTCGCAGGCCGCCCATTCAATGAGGCGTGGTCTGCTTCAGCCAGAGCGGTCTACGACGGTATCGTGAAGGCCTTGCCTCACACAGACATCGCGATTCCCGCTCCTTCCAATGTCGGAGAATCCCGTGGAGGTTCCTTCCGTGCAGTGCGAGCCTCTCCATCCTCAAGAGCCTCTCCCGCAAGAGCAGGTCGATGGACAAGAGTTGCTAGAGCAGACTGTTCTGCCTCCAGCCATTCGCGACCGAGAAGCGGCGATTCAGGCTGGAACCTTGATCGACGTGACGCCGACCGCCCTGCAACTCGGTATCTCGTTCCCTGTCACAATCACCCGGCCGCTCTGGGAAATGGGAATAGTGACGAACCAATCACTCCCCGAAGAAGATCAAACCAGTCGGTTGCGCGATATTCTCATGGCCTTTCGTCTGCGCCTGGCCAGTCTGACGACGGTGTCGCCGCTGCTCGACTTTCCAGTTCTGCTGGCCTTGCCGCCGAGCAGGGTTCCTCAGCCGGTGCCGTTGTTTGCCCTCATTCAACCGGACCCCACGCACCAGGCGAACGTGACGCTCTTGCTGCCATATGAAGTGTCGCTTGTCCATCACCTCGCTGAATTAAGCAGGGTGCTGAAAAAGTCCGCCAGCTTTGTTCTCGCATCGCGCTGAGACTCAACGTACCGCAAGGGTACGCCTCGCCTCATCGCTCGCTGCGGCCGCGCTGGACAGCCTTTTTGAGCATCCTGCAGAGCTCATCAGCAATCGTTGCGAGCATTCTGTTCACCAAACCACTTCCGTACAAAGGTCACGTTCCTCCGCCTCGGTTGTGACCATTCCATCAATTCGCGCGTCCAATAATTTCCCCAAGATCGTCGTGTACCGCGGCCCTGGCTTCAGCCCCAGGGCCTGAAGATCCCGCCCCGTCAGTACCGCCTTGACCGTCCTGTTCTTCGCATACGCCGAAAGGTGTCGTTTCAGCAGTTTCAATCGCACCCCTTGCTGCCTGCTTACCTGTTTCGCCAGAAGCAGCACGAGCGCCTCGTCCGAGAGATCTGCCAAGAGGCGATACACTTGCGATGGCCGTATTGCCCCGTCTATTGGTGAGTCTCTTCAGCGCACGATCGACCCGACGCCCTCCAGCATTCACGTTCTTGGCCTGCTCTCGTGAAAGCACTAACCGCCGGATCATCGCGGCCACCACGACCGGACTGGACTCACTCGATAACGCCATGAGATAGACGATCGGCCTGTCGATCGCAGAATCCGGGAATCGACGCGTCCACCATGCAAGAGCCTTGGGAACGGCAGTGACCGTCCGCTTCACATTCGTTGTGTAGCACAGACGGCGATGGAGGAACCGGAGCAACTTCAACTGCGCCAGCCGCGCAATCGCGCGCACCGGATCGCGCTCGGCGAACAGCAACAGGATTTCGTTCTGCAATCGAGGACCGGAGAGTTGCTGGATCAAATTTGTGGAGGCCGCTTGCGCAAGCAGGCGCAATGTGGTGCGCTCAAGATGGAAACCAAACCGTTGTTCGAACCGGATCGCTCTGAAGATGCGCGTAGGATCGTCCTGGAAACTGCCTGAGTGCAGCACACGGATCGTGCGCGCCCGAAGATCGCGTTGCCCTCCGTAGGGGTCGAGCAAGCGACCGAACTGCCCAGGATTGAGTTGCATCGCCATCGCATTGATTGTGAAGTCCCGCCGGTACAGATCCTCTTCGATCGAAGCAGGCTGGACCATCGGCAAGATAGCGGGCTGCGCGTAGGACTCTCGCCTGGTTGTTGCAATATCCATCTTGAGCCCGTCCGGGAAGACGAGCCGCGCCGTCGCAAACCGTTCAAACACCGCCAGCCCAGCCCCATACCGGTCGGCCACGAGACGCGCGAAGGCAATCCCATCTCCCTCTACCGTAAGATCGAGATCCCAGTTCTCCCGCTTCAGCAAGAGATCGCGGACGACTCCGCCGACAAGGTACAATGACTGCCCATCCTCATCCGCGAGATTCCCAAGTTCACGAAGAAGAGAAAGACGAGCATGAGAAAGACGACACAACAGATCGTTTTGGGTCATCCGATGCTTCATGGCACAGCATTGTAGCAATCTCCTTCTCGATGAGAAACAACGTTCCTCATCAACAAGACGGGGAGCTCAGGATACGACCCCGAGCTCCCCGTATAGTCCCCGCACAGTTTCGAATTATTGATGCCGCTTCCCCTGACGATCGTGCTTCTCACGTGCGATATGGCGCGAAGCTCGATCCTGTGCCGCAACAATCCTGGCCCGCTCCTTTTTCGTCATAGCGCCATCGGACTTTGCCCTGCCTTCCATCTTGTTGACGTGTGCTTGCTGCTTGTTCAATCGGTTTGCTTCTTGCTCGTTCAGCTGCCCACTCGCAATCCCCTGATCAATCCGCCGCTCCTGATTCATCTGCCGCTGATCGATCACGGGTGCTTCGGACTCGGCAAAGGCCACCCCGGTCATCACCATGGTCGTCCCACTGATTGCGAGCAGCATCTCTCTTCATCATCGCCTCCCTCACATGTGGAAGTTAGTCCTCTTGCCTTCTACAACATCTGTGACGGATCCCGCTTGGCAGGATAACCAACGCGCGGGGCAAATGCACAGCGCCTCAGCCCTATCTAGCAGGCAACTCTAGATACGTCCACTCATTGTAGGATTGGCTCGTTCGGAAATGAGGGACTACGCCGGACACCCATCTTCAGAACCTTCTGGCGTCGGTCACGACGAAAGGCGAGAGCAGGAGCAACCTGGTCACGGCAATGAGATTTCTGAAGGTCTTGCGCGCGTTATTCAGAGCGGTGAAAAGAACGGCCATCCGCTCTCCTTACATCGGCAGATACGGTCATATTTGGACAGGCTTATGCCGTTTTTTTTCTCGTTCCTTCGGAACTCAAAGACCTCCCCTTGCCAGCACCTCTAACCTACGAACTTTCTTGACCAATCTTGCACGACACTACGGCACATGCCTTGCTGAAGGGTTCTGGGTTGAAATTGACTCTCACCCTGCAAGGAGGTACATGATGCGAAAGGCAAACGAGAAGATTCTCCCGATCCTTGTGAGCGCCCTGGCCATTGTGGCGTTGGCAATGACCCCGGCGCTGGCCAAGGACTCGAAAGGCAAGAAATCCAGCCACTCATCTGCAAAGGCAGCGGCTGAAGCAGCCGGCCATAGCCCTGAACTAAGCGATGCACCCAAGGCCGGTCATCATGATGAGAAGCCAGGCCCGGCCTGGATGACGCTCGGCGGCACAGTCAAAAAAATCGAGGGCAACGCCTACACCGTGGAAGATTACGAAGGCAACCGCGTGAAGCTTTACGTGGGCCAGGGCACGAAACAGCTCAAACCCAAAAAGGTCGGGGACACCGTCCGCGCGGAAATTACGCGAGGCGGCTTCGCGAATTCCATTCAGTAACCCCTCTTTCGAATCCGCGCACCCACCTCCAGCGCGGTGGTGTCCTTGAACGGGCCGGCCCTGAACAGGCCGGCCCGTTCATTATGTGCCGCCGCATGGCACAGGGTCATCGAGCCGACGACTTCACCGATTTCTGAAAAACAATGTCGCCGTAGTACGCCGTGGCCTGTTCCTTCGTATTGTCCGTATCGCTCATGATCGCGACACCGTTGATCATCGGCGGCTCTTCTCCGAAAGCTTTCTTGTAGTCCTCGTAAATATTCCGCTCTTCGTCGATCCAGATACCTACGTTCTGAGTGCCGCTCTCGACGACCACCATCTTGGCAAAATCGGTATAGGCATTCTCGACGATGGTGCCGACAGGCGTCTTCGTTTCCCAGATATAGTTCAAGGCAGCGATGGGAATATCTCCGAATAAAGCCTGCCCGGCTTTGAACTTGAGCTTCTTGCCGAAGCTGACTTTGTCGGGATCGTATTCAAAGGTGATGTAGAGCCGGGCAGGAAAGTCGTCGCCCTCCTTGAGGGCCACGTCGCTACGCTGGAGCACATTGTCGATTTTCCAGCGCCACCGGACGATCGGGAATTCTTTTGGATCAATCACCACCGCCTTGATCAGGCCGGAAGCCGAGGCCTCGCTCACCGCCTTCACGATCGTCACCCCTCCATCCTTCACTACTTCATAGGAGGTATGTTTTGGTATTTTCTTAAAGGTGAGCGGCTTCCACCCATCGGGCATCGCTGTGCCGACCGGACTGGCGGAGAACTTGCCCACTTCGAGGACCATCCCGCTCTGCGCCCAGAGACAGGCCGGAGCCATCAACAACCCTATGCCCAGCAGCCAGGCTCTTTGTGCCACTCGCCCCCTGTTCATATTCTGTATATGGCTATCGCCGCGCCCACGCGAACAACTTCATCAACAGATTCTTCGTCCGTGGCGTAAAATGCTCCTTGCGCCAAAGGTTCACGACCTTCTTATTCACCTCGGCTTGCGTCGGATAGGGATGGATCGTACCGGCGATCGTCTTCGCTCCGGCGCCGGCTTTCATCGCAACTGAAAACTCACTGATCATGTCGCCGGCATGGGCCGCCACAATCGTCGCTCCCACGATCTTGTCCGTGCCTTTCTGAATGTGGATCCTCGCAAAGCCCTCGTCTTCTCCGTCGAGAATCGCGCGATCGACTTCGTCGAGCTTGTAGGTGTAGGTTTCGACCTCGATGCCTTTCTCCTTCGCATCCTTCTCATACATCCCGACATGCGCCACTTCCGGCTCCGTAAAGGTGCACCAGGGCATGATCAACGATTCGACGCTGGCATAGCCCAAGCCCGAAGGGATGCGGAAACAAGGCGTTCTGAATGACGATCTGCGCCATCGCATCGGCGGCATGGGTAAATTTGTAGCGCGAGCAGATGTCGCCTGCCGCAAAGATCCTGGGATTCGTCGTCTGCAGCCGCTCGTTCACCTTGACCCCGTTCTTGTCGTAGCTCGACACCGACCGTTTCCAGCCCGATGCCCTCGACATTCGGGGTACGTCCGACACCGACAAGAATCTCGTCGACCGTCACATCGTACTGCTGGCCATGTGAATCGACGGTGAGCCGCTTGCCGCCATCCGTCTTGCTGACCTTCAGATCTTTCCCACAACAGAGCAGCTTGACCCCGTCGCGCAACATCTGTTGCTCGACGATCTCAGCTGCGTCGCGGTCTTCTTTCGGCATGATGCCGTGACTGCGTTTCAATGAGGTAGACCTGACTCCCGAAGCGGGCAAACGACTGCGCCAACTCGCAGCCGATCGGACCGGCGCCGATCACCCCGATGCGTGGCGGCAGTTCCGTCAGCGAGAACACCGTTTCATTGGTGAGATAGCCTGTCTCTTTCAATCCCGGTGTCGGAGGCGCCGACGCTCGTGCTCCGGTGCAGACAGCCGCTTTTGCAAAGGTGAGGGTACGATTGCCGGACGGCCCTTCGACCTGAATGGTGTCGGCGCCGGTAAAGCGTCCGCTGCCGATGTAGACATCCACGCCCAACTTCGTATAGCGATGAACCGAATCGTTGTGGCTGATCCGCGCCCGCAGTTTTCTCATACGCGCCATCACAGCGCCAAAGTCGTACTTTACCCCGGGAGGAATATGCAGGCCGAACTCCTCGGCATTCCGCAAATCGGCCCAAGCCCTTGCCGCGCGAATGATGCCTTTCGACGGCACACAACCGACATTCAAGCAGTCACCACCCATCAGGTGTTTTTCAATCAAGGCCACTTTGGCCCCCAAGCTCGCAGCAATGACAGCCGTGATCAATCCCGCAGTCCCAGCCCCAATGACCACAATGTTGTAGCGGCCGGCCGGTTCGGGATTGACCCAGTTCGAGGGATGCACGTTGTCGACAAGCGTGCGGTTATGCTCGTCGTTCGGCAGCACGAGACTCTGCTTCATGCTGATTCATCACAACGATCTTCTCTGGTGACTGTGAGACCATCGCGTCACTTTCACGTTTCTTCGACGTTTCACGTTTCACGCCTCACGTTTCACGGGGCTCACCGGTCACGCCGGTTTCCCAGACCACTTCTTGTACAGGTTCGGCACAAGCGCCAGAAGCCCCAGCAATACAAATGCTCCAATCACCCCGGGGGAAGCAATGTCTTTCAAGGAATTGATCGTACCCAGTTGCCGGCCCGCGTATGCATAGACGAAGGAACCCGGGATAATCCCGAGTGCCGTAGCTGCGACGATAGGTGCCGACATTCATGCGAGTCAGGCCGGATACCAGATTCACCACAAAGAACGGAAAGAGCGGAATCAGCCGGAGAGTCATGAGATAACTGAAGGCGTTTTTCGCGAAACCCTGCTGAACCGGACCCAGCCACTTTCCAAATTTCCGTTCCACCCAATCGCGCAGCAGGTAGCGGGATGCGAGAAACGCGAGTGTCGCGCCCGCCGTCGCCCCCAGATTTACGAAAAGCGTACCCCACACAGCCCCGAAGAGAAACCCGCCGGCCAGTGTCAGAATCACGGCGCCGGGAAGCGAGAGCCCCGTCACAGCCACATAGGCCAGGACGAACAACGCAGCGGCTACGGCAGAATGTGTTTCGGTGAACGACAGTAGGTCGTCGCGATTGTCCTTTAGCGCCTGCAAGGAGAGAAACCGGCCCAGGTCGAAGTAGAAAAATGCAGCCACTGCAACCCCGATCGCGAGGACTGTTGCAATCCTTCCGACACTCAGCCCGCTTTTTGGTTCAGAAGATGGCATGTCGTTCGTCATGACGGTTTGCTCGCTTATCATGGGGACTCCTTTTCTGGCTGTCAATGTGGCCGACTGCCGCTCAGTCGCCCGAAATCCCCTGGTCTTACAGTGACCACACCCTGCCACACGCAAACGCTTGCTTGCTATGGGTGTACAACGCGAGACGGTGATTGGATGTGAGGAGCCGAAGGAGATAGCAGAGCTGCTATCGTGGGCGACGATCGTGGAGATCTCGATCCATATCGGGCCGGCCGAACGTCCGTTCAACTGGGTCGATCTGACCATCCTGGTTGCGATCGAGTTCTTGGAAATGGTCGTGGGCCAATTCAGGATTGTGCGGGTCTGGAACTCCAGCACCAAGATGATTCCGACGAGGATCGTAGCGCTGCGGGCTTTCCAGCATGCCGTGATACATGAGATCGGTTCTTGGCTGCACGACGGCTTTCGGCACCCTCTTCCTATGAACTTTCATATGGCGAGAGCTCCTTGGATTTGTCGGCTTGACCTCAGTCGGCGCCGACTTGGCCTGCTTCTGAATAGCCTCCGATTGGGTCTCTGCTACAGAGGGAATGGGGCCCTTCTTGGCACGCTGGATCGTCGGGCTTTCCCCTTGCTTGAATTGTTGCTTGGCAGGCTTAGCTGCGACAACGACCGGAGCCGGCTCCTTTGCTTTATTGGTTGCCGCAATCGTCTGCCCGACCGTAGCTGCGAGTACGGCCACGGAACAGACTACTCCGAGTGCAACAAACGCTAAGATACCCTTACCCATACCTCTCCCAACTTGTGAATTCCTCCAAGTGTAGCAGGTCTGGCCAATCGCTAGGCATTGTAACGAGTTATAGGATGTTGTCTATCCCTTATTCTGCGACCTCGTACTTGTAAGACAAGACCTTCTTGCCCTACTCTGTACGGGGAGGCCGACCTATGGATGAACTTAGTCGTTTAACCAAAACAAAAGAACAGTGGGCGAAGGCCCGGCGTGGCGGTGAAGAGCGGGAAGTGTTTTACGAAGGAGATGCTCGCCTGCCACCGGGACAACATCTCGTCGAGACTTGGCCTGTGCTCGATCTCGGTCAAAAGCCTGACATTCCGCTCTCGGAATGGAAGCTCACCATCGGCGGATTCGTGGCCACACCCGTCACCTGGACCTGGGAAGAATTTCTCGCCCAGCCCCAGTTCAAAGACGTCTCAGACTTCCACTGCGTGACGAGCTGGAGCCGGTTCGACAACGAGTGGGAAGGGGTCAGTTTCAAACACATTCTGTCCGTGGTGAAGCCGTTGTCCTCGGCGAAGTTCGTTCTCTTCAAATCGTTCGACGACTACACCACCAATTTGCCGCTTGACGCCTGCGACGATCAGGACGTGCTGCTGACCTACAAATGGAACGGCAGACCCCTCACGAAGGAACACGGAGGCCCGGTTCGCGTGATTGTCCCGAAGCGCTATGCCTGGAAAGGCGCCAAGTGGGTGAAGGAGATTACCTTTTCGGATAAGGATGAAAAGGGGTTCTGGGAAGTGCGGGGCTACTCGAACAGCGCCTTCCCCTGGGAGAACGATCGATATGGGTGAGGCTGTCGCCGGCTGACGCTCGCTTCGTTCCACTGATGAGAACCGCTACTCAAAGACTCATGCCTCGGGCAGCCGACGTTCAGCAACCTACTAAGGACAGGCCCTTTCTTTCCAATGAACAACATGTCAGTCGCCATATGCAAGGTGGAATTCTGGCCTGTGGATGTACCCATCACCGACCCCTTCGTCGTCGCCACCGGCGCACGAACGATTGCAGAGAACGTCTTTCTGCGAGTTACGCTGTCCAATGGCACACAGGGTTATGGGGAAGCGGCGCCGTTTCCGGAAGTCGGAGGAGAGACACGTGAGAGCTGCCTTACGGCCCTCCGCCAGCTCTGCAAGGCAGTCCTTGGTCGATCAGCCGCAGACTACAAGGAGATCGGGCTATGGCTATCTGAACAGGCGCTCACTCATCCGGCCGCACGTTGTGGACTCGAAACCGCCATCATCGACGCCTACTGCCGCGCGTCGAACATCCCGATGTGGAAACTTTGGGGTGGCGCGGACGTGCGCGCAGCGGGAAACGGATATCACCATTCCCATCACCGACCTCGACAAGACCGTCGCCCTGGCGCGCGGATGGTATGCGAAGGGATTTCGCCTCTTCAAAATGAAGGTCGGCAAGGATGTCGAGAGCGACATCCGACGTCTGGAAGCCGTACATCACGCACTCCCGGACATCTCGTTCATCGGCGATGGCAACCAGGGCTTCTCACGTCAGGACTGCCTGACGTTTGCGCAGGGGGTGAAGAGATTTGGCGGGACGATGGTGCTGCTTGAACAGCCGGTGGTGCGGGACGACCTTGACAGCATGTCGGCGATCCGCCGAGAGACGGGCATTCCCGTTGCGGCAGATGAATCGGTCCGCTCGCTCGCAGACGCGCAAGAGGTCGTCGCCCAAGGCGCAGCTGACTACATCAATATCAAGATCATGAAGACCGGCGTCGCCGAAGCCGTGGAGATTGCCTCCTTCACCAAAGCATCCGGCCTCAAGTTGATGATCGGCGGGATGGTCGAAACACGCATAGCGATGGGCTGCTCCTTCAGCCTGGTCCTGGGACTCGGCGGCTTCGACGTGCTCGACCTCGACACCCCATTACTGCTGACCTGTGACCCTATCACGGGTGGCTACCGATACGAAGGTTCTCGCCTACAACCCTGGTCAAGACCAGGCCTCGACATGACAGCAGAACCTTCCCAGAACGTCGCCACCATCGAATAATTTAATCGGACGCTTCTTCACATTTCTTGCAGTTCAAAGTCTCTCCGAGATGGTGATTTCCGACCTTCCTCTGTCAGGACCCAGGGCCGATTCGTCATCGGTGGCTGGTGACGCACGTGCTGACCATGGCCGCATTGTAGATCGGCCACCCAATCACCATATTCGTCCAAATGATATCCGACAATGGGTTGATGCACGACCTCCTCACATCCGCATCAATGAACGAGGCGGGTCGCAGGTTGAGCAAAGACTGAACGCTCCTCATCTGATCCTCATTAGCCTACCTCAGTCTTCATGCCCGTGGCCTTCTTCAGCATCCTGCTAGAGCTATGCTACACTCGCGCGCGCATGCTAGCACGAACGGAGGAGCACAGCGTGATGAGGCAGCCTGATTCGAGGATCGGCTTCGTGGGAGTCGGACGGATGGGGGCCAACATGGCCCGGCGCTTGAAGGATCGAGAGGAAACAATTGTCGCGGTGTACGATCGAGATCGGGCCACGGCCACCGACCTTGCGACTGAGCTAGGCTGTGAAGCGGCTGCGACCCCTGCCCGCGTCGCAGAACTCGCCAGCATCATTTTCACGGTCGTGTCCGATGACGCTGCGATGCGCCAGATCTTTTCCGCAACCGACACGGAGAGTCTTCTCCAACACGCCAAGGACCGGCTCTTCGTGAACTGCGCCACCCTCTCGCCGACTGTGCACATCGACGTTGAAACTCTAGTGACACAACGTGGAGGCCGAAGCCTCGAAGCCTGCATGGCCAGCAGCATCACACAGGCGCGCCAAGGCACGCTCTATCTCATGTGCGGTGGGCGTCCGGATGTGTTCGAGTCGGCGAAGCCGCTCTTGGAAAAATTGAGCGCGCACCTCCGCTATATCGGATCGGCAGGAGAGGCCGCGAAGGTCAAAGCCCTCGTCAACATGGTGATGAACTGCAATACGGCGGCACTGGCAGAAGGGCTTGGGCTTGGAGCAGCACTCGACCTCGATCTGACGATGTTGCGAGACATCTTCGCCCAAACGGGAGCCGCGTCGCGCGTGTTAGAGACGGACGGCGAGGATATGCAGAACCGCGCCCATGACTGTTACTTCTCGGCTGCCCATGCAGCCAAGGACTCGGGCATCGCCCTCGCGTTAGCAAAGACCGCCGGGCTCACCGTCCCGTTAGCTCAAGCGACCTACGATCAATACCAGCGGCTGGTCGCGCTCGGCAAAGGCGAGCTGGACAAGTCCGCCGTCTCTGAACTCACCTTCAAAGACCGGAACTCCTCTCCCGCATGATTCATAACGGTTCGTCGCACCTTTCCCTCACCGTTTCTCAAAGGGAAGTTCTGCGCGCTGACTGGCGGGAAAGTAGGTCCAGAGCTTCTGCTCGTTCTCGTCGAAGCTGCCAAGGAAAGTCACGTAGCGATCGAGAGTGCGAAACTCGGCCAGCGTGACCGTACAGTGCTGCACATCAATCACGCGGGCATCGAACTGGCCCACCACGTAGAGCACACCTGCTCCCGCTTGATAGAGATTCCGTCGGCTCGCATACCCCGTATTGGGGAATAGCTCAACCTCGATGGAGCAGCCTCCAGGCCCTTTGAACGTGAGCTGAAGATCGTGCCGAGAGAGGAATGGATTGGTGGCGGTTCTGGTGATCGTCAGGCGTACCTGATCTGCCGAGAACTCGACAGCGGCCGGCACCGGCACATCGTTGTTGCAGGCAGCCAGAAGCAGGAGCAGGCCAACCAAGCATCTTGTCGGATACGCCCAAATCACTTAGTTGTTGGAACTTTCTGCGCCGCGCCAATCGCATCCAGCCCTGCTTGAGCACAGGCATCGTCGAGGTGTGCACCGGGTGCCCCACCGACGCCAATCCCTCCGACGATCTCACCGCCGATCTCGATCGGGAGTCCACCTCCGAGCATCAACACCTGATCGTTCATCTCGCGAAGAGCTTGCAAGGTCGGCACCTTGTTGATCAGCTCAGCCAGCTCGGTCGTAGGACGACGGAGACTCGCCGCGGTATAGGCCTTCTTCCTGCTGCTATCGACCGTATGAGGTCCGGCCCCATCGGCTCGGGCCATGGCGCGAAGCACGCCGGCTCGATCCACGACCGACACGCTCACCCTGTAGCCGTCGTTCTTGCACGCATCCAACGATGCCTGGATCGCCTTACCGGCCAGCGAGAGCGGCAACACCGACTCTTTCGGCAATTCATCGGAAGCCGGTACCGTATAAGGCATCAGCATCACGAACGCCGTTGCAATCATGAGCCGATACGCCATAGGCACAGCACGCCTATGATGCAGGTGAACGCATGCCATCGGTGTATCTCCTGGTTATGAATAGAAGAGATGTACGGCAAGGAGCGTACGAAGGCGCGAGAGGACCTGTCAAGAGGGCGGCTTTGGATCGGGGGTTCAGGAGATGGAGAATGCGGTCGTCAGCTCCAGACGACGCGTTCTTGATTGAGGAGGTAATCGATCACTTCGATGCTATTACGCATCTGAATCTGCGCCTTTTCAGACATGGGGAGGACGGCACCGACCAGCTTGCCTGATTCAACGTCGTCGAGCGACGGAATCCCGTCAGGCTCCACGCTTTTCCAGCTCTTGTCGGTAACTTGCCACGGTCGCCTCCTGTTTCTCTGACAAGTCGGATCAGCAATCCCTACGCCAGAGACTCATCACCTATCTGACTCACGGCGTACAGGTAGCATAGCACATGGAAATTCGTGCTCTGATGGAAAGGCCTATCGTATTGATTGAAGACTACTTTTCAGTTGATCGACGTGCAGCGGTTGAGGCAGGTGCAAGGGCGCCGAGGTATGGGAACTGACCGATTTTGAGAAGCGGCGTATCGAGACGTAGGCGAAAATCGTCATGCCCTGGGTCAACAAAGTGCGGGTCCCCGGTAATATCTGACCGGGCCTTGAGTTCCGGAGCCGGTTGGTTCGGATTACCCACCCGAAGATAATCGCCATCCCTGTTGTAGAACGCATTGAACGAGGTGGTGGTCTGACTGGATGAGGCGATCAAAAAACCCACTCGATTCAGCCCGACCACGTTGCCGCTGACATCACTCTGTGATTGCCCGAGAAACGCTGCGCCACCACCATTCTTGACCAAGGTATTGCTCACCAGCACGGCTCGGGCATGGTCGCTGACCACGACGGCTTCAAACAGACTTCGGGTAATCACGTTTCGCTCCAACCGCACATTCGACTTGCCGGCAATCGAGACGCCATGATCGTTATCATGAATAACATTCCCGATGAGGACGGCTTCTGAATCGGCAAACTGAGCGCCGGTCGTCTCGCTCCCTCCGATGACACAATCTTCTATCCGCACATCGTGGACTTGCTGGCTGAACAACATGCCATTGATCTTGACCCGACGGAGGACAATCCCTTGCCCATTGAAGAGACCGACAGCATGCCCCCCACGGTCATTGATGGTCATATCGCTGATTTCAATGTCCGTCGCCCCATAGGGCCACTTGCCCACATGGAGAGCGCCCACCACAATATCACGCCCAAGAATCGTCACCTGATCCACTCCAGCCCCGACGAACTTGATCTTCTCTTTACTGTGAATGGTCACATCCTGAGGATAGTGGCCCGCCTTGACGAAGACGGTGTCGCCTTTCTTAGCGGCATCGACCGCTTCTTGAAGAGAGACGTAGTCCCCGGTTCCATCCAGCGCAACCACGATGGTTCGAGGGCCAAGTGGCGGCCCCTCATCGGCCCACACCAAGGCCGAAGCCCCAGAACCCGAGTCGCCGTGAACAGACATAAAATCATCAGCTGTTTCATCATGCACGAACTCATACAAGCCTCCGCCGCTGGAAGTCAATCGGGAGTTGATTGTGAGGTGAGAGCTCGCATGCTATGCTCCGCGCCATGATTCTAGTTGGCCTCACAGGCGGCGTCGCCACCGGCAAAAGCACCGTCGCCAAGATGTTCAAGCAATGCGGCGCGGTCGTCATCGATGCCGACGAACTGGCTCGACGATAGGTCGTCGAACCGGGCAAACCGGCCTGGCGAAAGATCGTCGAAGCGTTCGGTAAGACCGTCCTCAATCCTGACCGCACCCTCAATCGCCGCGAGCTCTGGGAGCCATCGTCTTCCGCAATCCAGACCAAAGCCGCGCAGACTCGAACGCATCATCCACCCCCGTGTCGCACGCGAACAGGCCAGGCTGACCAAAGCAAGCCGCACGCAAAGATCCTCAAGCCGTCGTGATCTATGACGTGCCGCTCCTCTTCGAAGCCGGCGTAGACAAACGCGTGGATAAAACCATCGTCGTCACCGCCGACCGCGAAACCCAAATCGCGCGCCTCAAGAAAAGAAACGGCCTCTCACGCGCTGAAGCGATTCGACGCATCAACAGCCAGATGCCGTTGGCAAAGAAGATTCAACGAGCAGACCATGTGTTAAATGGGATCCTCCCTCGTCCTTCACTCCGCAGGCAAGTCGGCCAGTTATTGAAAGAGTCTTCGCCTCCTCGCTTAAGACCCAACCTCTGCCGTGCATTCCTTCCACCCCTTGTGTTAAATTTTCGCCCATGCGCAACGTCGTCATCATCGGCTCGGGGCCGGCTGGACTCACCGCCGCGGTCTATGCGGCGCGGGCGAATCTCTCGCCCCTGCTCATTGAAGGCTGGCAATCCGGCGGACAACTGACCACGACGACGGAAGTCGAGAACTATCCCGGCTTTGCCAAGGGCATCATGGGCCCGGAGTTGATGAAAGAAATGCGGGCACAAGCAGAACGATTCGGGACGGAGTTCCTTGACCGGCGATGTCACAGCCGTAGACGCTCACAGCAAGCCCATTCACGATCACGATCGACGGCTGAACAGACCGTGCACACCAAGACCCTCATCATTGCCACCGGCGCATCGGCCATTCAGATCGGGGTGAAGAACGAGGCGCGCCTCACGGGGCACGGCGTCTCAACCTGTGCGACCTGCGACGGGTTCTTCTTCAAGGGAAAGGAACTGATTGTCGTCGGCGGCGGCGACAGTGCGATGGAGGAAGCGACCTTCCTGACCAAGTTCGCCACCAAGGTCTCGATCGTCCACCGGCGCGACAAGCTGCGAGCTTCCAAAATCATGCAAGACCGCGCGGTGAAGAACGAAAAGATCACGTTCGTATGGAACTCCGTCGTCGAAGACATTCTCGGCAATGATGTGGTCACCGGCGTCCGCCTCAAGAATCTCGTCACCGGCAAGACGACAGAACTGCCTTGCGCCGGCGTCTTCGTCGCCATCGGGCACCGTCCCAACACCACTCTGTTCACCGGCCAGCTAGACATGGATGCCAAAGGCTACATCCGAACGGACAAGGGAACCGCCACCAGCGTCCCTGGCGTCTTCGCCGCCGGCGATGTGCAGGATTCGGTATATCGTCAGGCCGTCACTGCCGCCGGCTCAGGCTGCATGGCAGCCATCGACGCCGAACGATTTCTTGGAATCGCGTGAGACGTAAGACGTGAAAGGTGAAACGTTCGAGAGAACCGGCATGAACAAACCTCACAAGAAGCTCGATGCCTGGACAGACGCTGTCGATTTAGCTCAACAGATATATCAGGTCACTGAAAGTTTCCCGTCGAAGAACAATTCGGTCTTACAGCCAAATCCGGCGAGCAGCGGTAAGCATTCCCAGCAACATCGCCGAAGGAGCTGCGAGACAAACAAAGAAGGAGTTCGCTCAGTTTCTCCATATCGCGAAAGGCTCATTAAGTGAGCTGGACACTCAACTGGAACTCGCCAAGCGGCTCGAGTACCTTGGACAGGCAGAGTGGGAGGCGCTGAACGAACTGCTTGAGCGGGCTTACTCGCCATTTGAAAACCAAGCGTTGAATCCCATGAATCGTCTTCACCTCTTACATTTTACGTTTCACGTTTCACCTTTCACGCCTCACGTCTCACGCCCATGCGCTGCGCGATCGTCCATTACCACGAACTCGCCCTCAAAGGCCGCAACCGGGAATATTTCGAGGAGCGGCTCGTGCGCAATATCCAATGGACGCTGAAGGACCTCGGCGTCAGACGCGTCGAGAATCTTCGCAGCCGGATTCGCGTCGTCCTGCCTGACACGGTTCCGGACCAGACCGTCAAAGAACGGCTCACACGAGTCTTCGGGATCGCCAACTTTTCGCTCGCCCATGGGTTGCCGCTCGATCTGGCCAAGCCAGACCTGGGAACGCTCAGCAAAGCAATCATCGAGTCGCTCCGGTCGGAATCTTTTTCCACCTTTCGCGTATCGGCGAAACGAGCCGACAAACGGTTGACTCTGACCTCTATGGAAGTCGCGCGGGACGTCGGCGCTGCCGTCTGTGAAGGAACAGGCAAGAAAGTCAGCCTGAAAGATCCCGACCTCACGGTCTATCTCGAACTGCTCTCCAAAGAGGTCTACTACGCGATCGAAAAGATTCAGGGGCCTGGCGGCATGCCGGTGGGCGTCAGCGGGAAAGTCGCCTGCCTGATCTCCGGAGGGATCGATTCGCCGGTCGCAGCCTATCGCATGATGAAGCGCGGATGCCGGGCCCTCTTCGTCCACTTCTCCGGCCGGCCGCTCGTCAGCCGTGCCTCGGAAGAGAAAGTCCGCGAACTCGTGCAGCTCCTCACGATCCATCAATACCGGTCGACGCTCTACGTCATCCCGTTCGGGGAGATTCAACAGCGACATTGTGGCAAACGCGCCGGCCCCATTTCGCGTGGTGCTCTACCGACGCGTCATGATCCGCATCGCGCAGGAATTAGCCAAACGCGAGCACTGTTGGGGGCTCGTCACGGGCGACAGCTTAGGGCAAGTCGCCTCGCAAACACCGGAGAACTTGACGGTCATTGAAGAGGCGGCAGAATTGCCGCTCCTGCGCCCGCTCATCGGCATGGACAAGGTGGAAATCACCGACCAGGCTCAGCAGATCGGCAGCTTCGCCATATCGATTGAGCCAGATCAAGACTGCTGCTCACTCTTCACCCCGCCGCACCCCAGCACGAAAACCAGACTCGATGACATTCAGAAGGTCGAACGGATGTTCGATGTTGGCGCGCTGGTGAAGCAGGGTCTCGACAAGGCTGAGCTGTCCCAATTCACGTTTCCTGGGTAGCAAAAGATTCGCCGCACCCTCACTGTGATCGCCCCGACTGCAACTCCTGCTGCGCCTGCGCGAGCGCCTTTTCCTTCACGATTCGAAAATGCGATTCCAGATCTCGCCGCATCGCGCAGCGACAATCCAGTCCGGCACCATCTGAATCAATCTCGACGACGCAGTTCGAACTCGGCTCGTCGTATGAGCCCCACCATCGACGGGAGTCAGTTTCCAGAACCGACGGTACTGTTTGAAGTCGCCCCCCTTCAAATCCGTCAGCAACCCTCCGGTCGGCAGAGTCCTCGTCTCACTCAAGAGACGCCGCTCCCCTGGGAGCAACGCATGCTCGATCCGAATATCCGTGTAACGACCTTCCGTCTTGCATCTCTATCTCCGCCATCCTCATCCGTCCTTCAAAGAGTTCAGGCCAATGGGCATAGTCGGTGAGGATGGCCTGAATGATCGCCGGATCCACGCGGAAAGAGAATCGTGGCCGTCGCCTTCACGCCGCCGGTGGGTTCCGTACGAACATCCAGCACGACCGGCTCGGCCGCACGGCTCCACCCGGACCAGCCGAGTACGAGACAGCCCATGACGATCATCACACGCCACAACATGGCGCGATTATATAGACCCGTTGAGAACCATGCGAGGACTAACAGGATGCTGAAAAACTATCGTCGCGGCAAGACTTTGGCGGCAAGACTGGTCTAACGTTGCACTTCACGTCTGCTCACGTCGAGCTCCTGCATGCTCGACTGCATCCAAACATCTCTGTGCTAGGATGCGGCGTGATGAAACGCTGGTCCTTCCTGTTACTCATGCTCATCGGCCTGTGGAGCCTTGTCAGAAGCGGCTCACGCGCAACCCATGGACGATTCACACGCCACGACGGAACAGTCTTGTAGTTTCGGCATGGCGAAGGGAGAGGCCTCGCAGAGCTGTCACGTCCCCTTCCCTACAGGCTGCCTCGTGGCCAATATCCCTGGAACCGACAAACCCTGGACGACTATCTCCAAGGGCGGAAACACATTCTGCCGATTTGACGACAAAGCCACAGACTGGAAAACCAAGATCACCGGCTCCTGCAGCCGCTGCAAATCCGACCATTGCTCGGCCCAGTTTAGTGTCCGCTTTGACTGTTCCCAACAATCACTACAGGATGCTGAATAGCCATGTCTGCTCGCTGAAGCCGATCAAACGCGGAAGCCCTCGCCCTGGGTTTCGACGCCGTCGGCATCAGTCCGAGTTAGACCGATAAGTGGGCTCACCGTTCAAAGCCTTCGAGCCTTCGAAGTCCTGAGCTTCCTCCCCTTCCGACTCAGTTCACCCCCGAACCATCTGACCCCGCTACCCCGTTATCCCATCGCTTGTTCAGCCGTCTCACGGAATGGCTCCGGCAAGGCTACCACGGCACGATGGCCTGGATGACTCGCGACCCAGCTCGTCGAAGCGATCCGCAACTGGTCTTGCCAGGATGCCGATCGATGCTGTCGGTCGGGATGAACTACTACACGGACAATCGTGCGAACGAGCAGCCTGGAATGGGACGCATTGCTCGTTACGCCTGGGGGAAGGATTACCATACGGTGATGAGCCAGCGACTCGCGCAACTCGAAGCGAAGATCGCAGCCCTGGCGCCAGGCGTCACCACCAAGCCTACATCGATACAGGCCCGATCATGGAAAAGGCCTGGGCGCAGCAGGCCGGCCTCGGCTGGATCGGAAAACATTCCAATCTCGTCTCGGCCGAATGTGGATCTTGGCTCCTGCTCGGAGAGATACTCACGACCCTGGATCTGGAGCCGGATGAACCGGCCACAGATCTCTGCGGAAGCTGCACCCTCTGTATTCAGGCTTGTCCGACCGGCGCCATCGTCGAACCCTATGTCGTCGAT
>CAVUMA010000002.1:0-12554 GCA_963742465.1 uncultured Nitrospiraceae bacterium
ATGCGCGAAAGTGCGGCTTTGCGCCATGATGCGCTGATGGTCTTCCTGACTCATCGGTGAGCATGCACCGTGGTGGAGCATCTGATTGCAGAGGGGCATGAGCGATTCCGGCGCTCCCTTCACAAAAGCCACGAGCCGGCCCTCACGCCAATGGAGGGTGGTCATGCGTTTCCGGTCCGCGTCAAACGGCAGCTCGCCCATTCGGGGCAACGGTTCATGGTGGAGGAGTCCGTGGTCTAGTGCGAACTCGACCAGGGCCACTTCGGTTGGATCGCCCGTGACGGTGGGGCGGCTGTCGGTCCGCCGCACGCATTTGGCATTGTGGCAGTGGATGATGGCATCGAAGAGCGGCGCATACTCCTCGGCCTCGATCGCGCTGGTCAAACGTCCGTCGATCACCAGACAGCTTTCCCGCACCTCGACTTCGAGATGGTCCATATAGAAACGAACCACGCGCATCCGGTTCTCGGTCAGTGTCCCCGTCTTATCCGTACAGATGACGGTGGTGCAGCCCAATGTTTCAACGGACGTCAGTTGCTTGATGAGCGCGTGGCGTTTGGCCATGCGCTGGCTGCCCAACGCCAAGGCCAGCGTCACAGTGGGGAGCAGTCCTTCCGGCACGTTCGCCACGATGATGCCGATCCCGAAGATCGCGCTGACCCAGAAGCCCAAGCCCATGGAGATGCCGATGACGAAAAAGACCCCACCCATGGCGACCGATAGCATCGCGACCACATGGGTGACCTTCGCGATTTCTTTTTGCAGCGGGCTGAGACCTGTTTCCACGCTCGTGGAGAGGCGGGCGATCTTGCCGAATTCCGTCTGCATGCCGGTGGCGAACACCACTGCCCGACCTCTGCCGGAGAGTACGGGGGTACCGGCGAATACGAGGTTGGGAATGTCCAGGAGATGTCCGTCGGTGACTGGCTCCGCGGTCCGCCGCTTCGGTTGGGATTCGCCTGTGAGAGAGGAGAGGTCGACACGCATTTCGGCTGCTTCGATGAGCCGGGCGTCGGCAGGGATCTGTTCTCCCTCCTCGATCAAGAGCATGTCACCCGGCACGATTTCGTTCCGTGACACGTCATGCGGGTGGTTGTTGCGCAGCACCCAGGCTCTGGCAGGAAGGAGGCGATGGAGGGCATGCACCGCGCGCTCCGCTTTATATTCCTGAAAGAAGGCAAAGACGGCATTGATGACGATCACACCGAGGATTGCCCAGCCGAGCGTAGCCATACCTTCGCCGGGCTTCATAAATTCTGCGGTGAAAGCCAGAGCGGTGGCGATCCAGAGCAAAATGGCCAGGAAGTGAGTGAACTGGCGGAGAAATCCTCGAATCAATGAATAGTGACTCGGTTCTTCCAGAACATTGGGGCCATACCGACCGAGCCGCTGTAGTGCCTCTTCGGGCGACAAGCCGCCTTCCCTCGTTCCCAGGTGTTTGAAGATTTCACCAACCGTCAGTTGGTGGAGCTGTGGTTCGGCGAGGTCAGGCACGCCAGCCTCGCACGATCAGGACGGAACAAGGGGCGTGCCTCAGGAGACTTTCCGAGACGCTGCCGAGATAGAGCCGCTCGCTCTTGGTCAATTCGCGAGACCCGATCGCCAGGAGGTCGGCATGATCCGCCTCCAGGTGTTTGACGATGGTGTCGATGACGTGGTCCATCTGCACGTCTGTGACGACGGCGTAGCCTTCTTTGAGAAATTCATCCCGCAATGCCGCGACCAGTCGCATGGCTCGTTCGAGGACCGGCCGTTCCAATTCTGCAACTTGGGCTTTGGACAAGTACCGAACCGCCAAGTCGGTCACCGGTCTCTCGGCCGAGGAGAGGATGGTTGTCGTGGCGGATTCTGGAAGAATGCTGGATCGAAGAAATCGAGCGGCGGCTCGAGAGTGCTTCGAGTCATCGACCGCAAGGACCACACGTGTCAGTCGCGGGAGCGGCTGTTTGACGACGAGGACGGAGCAGGGAGCGATCGACGCGATCTGCCGGGAGATGCTTCCCAACAAGAATCCTCGTATGTCGCTCAACCCGCGGGATCCGATGAGGATGAGATCGGCCTTCACCCGCCGCGCCTGTTGCACGATCGTCCGGGAGAGGGGACCATGGGCCAAGACGCAGTGGAGGGTGGTGCGAGGACTGGTTGCGGCCTGACCGAGGGCGACTCGAGCCAATCGCTCTGCCTCGCGGAGGAGGATTCCACCGGCCTTCTCCGTGGCGGCCAGGGCGCGCTTCTCTGCCACGGGATTCCTGCCTCTGCCCGTTCGGAGGGCCGACGGATCGACCACATGAAGAAGCGTCACACTCTCCGGCTCCCGGCCGGCGAGCGCTTCGAGTGCTTGTACCCCCCACCGCGAACATTCTGACCCATCCACAGCACAAAGAATTCGCATGACAGACTCCCTTCCTCAATAACGCCAAAACACACCGGCCATTCCGGGTATCAGTTCTGCATTGGATGTGCCTGTGACGCAAGGGAATAAAGAAGGAGAATCAGCCCTGTTCCGAGGGGTTGCGAAGAGAAACGGTACTGCGGTTCCTATGGATATGAGGCGTTTTGCAGCAGAGAGAAAAGCACCACTGTGGTGATTGGCGTCAGTCGCTCGGAGGCCGCTGCGAGTGAGGTAGGCTGAGGTCAAGGTTGAGCGAAGATTCGACTTGCTGAATCTCAGCCTTAACCTGAGCCTTAACCTTCTATTCACGCTGGCGGAGTTTTCAGCATCCTGAAATAGTGAGGAGGGATCCATGCCGACAAAGAAAAAACAGAAAAAGACAGGCCCGAAGAAAGAGTTCGCCGCCATGATGGTCAAGCAGGTTATGCAGAAACTGGTGCAGTCTGCCCATCTCAAGACCAAAGGCGACGTTATCGCGTCGCTCATGATCGAGGGATTCGGGGCCCTGCCGGTGGTAGACGCTAAAGACAAGCTCCTGGGCATCGTCAGCGAACATGATCTGTTGGCTGCAATAGATGACGGACACAAGCTTGGTGCCGTTTCAGCCGGAGATATCATGACGTGCAACCCCTATTCGATACACCCGGAAGCAATGCTCTCGACCCTGGTTCATGTGTTCAGAGCCAGCGATTTGATTCGCGTGCCGGTGGTGGACGTCAAAGACAAGCTCGTGGGCATCATTGCGCGCCGGGATGTGCTGCGTGCATACCTGGCGGCTGGGCGAGCATGACGCTGAAAAAGGCTGCCAGCGTTTTGGAAGGTTAAGGCTTAGGCCAAGGCTGAGAAAAAAATGAGTCTGATCTTCGCTCAACCTTGACCTCGGCCTTAGCCTACATCAGAAGTTGCGGCCTTGCTGGACAACCTTTTTGAGCGTCCTGCGGGATCACATTTCTGTTGTGCGGCAGGCTCCTAGATAGAAGATCAAAAGGGAGGATTCTATGCGACAAACGGAGTTTCTTACGACGGCCTGCGACCCGAAGACATTGACGGTTGGGCAATTGATGCAGGATGCGGTCTTTACCTGTGGTTCCAGGACCGATGCCTTGACCATCAGCCGGCTGATGCTCCAGCGAAACTTCGGCAGCCTGCCGGTAGTGGAAGAGGATCGGACCTTGGTCGGCCTTATCAGCGAGTACGATCTGCTTCAGGCAATGATCGAGGGCCGCGATCTGCGGAAGATAATGGCTGTAGAAATGATGAGCACCCACCCGGTGACGGCCACCGAGGATATGAAGCTGGAGGAGGTCGCAAATCTGTTCCAGGATCGCTACATCACGCGGGTGCCTGTCGTTCGGAACGGCAAACTCGTCGGAGTCGTTGCGCGGCGGGATCTATTGTTTGGATATACCAAGGCATCGCAGTATTGGTCTTAACAGGATGCTGAAAATGACGACCTTCTCACCCGCCCAACCCCGGCGCGCCGAGACGTGCGTTTCCTCAAGCGTCGTTCTCAGTTGCGCGTCTCCCTGCAACGTACCCCCCGGTGATTGAGCTGTCTTGACAGCTCGGGGTGGGCGGGTGGAAAAGGAATACGCTTCGGTTGCCGAGCTCCCTGCGGCCTTGCTGGGATGTCATTTTGAGCACCCTGCGGGTGCTACTGTATCTATTCGGTGCCGCCTTGCTCAGAAATACATCGACCATGTCCACTACTATGCTCTGGCCGTTCTGGAATTCTCTGATTGCCGTGACCGTGATGGTGGTCACGGGCCTTCCCGCTGTCTCGCAAGCCGATTCACCCAAGAAGCATCGCGGTCCCTGCGAGATCCATTACCCCAGTGATGTCACGATAGAGTGGGACTGCCGTACCATCCCGCCCGGCGAATCGCTGGAGAAGATATTTGGAGAGTACTGGGTGGGCGTTGCACGATTCAACCGGATCGATCGGCGTCACGCGCACTCCGGTGTCTTGATTAAGGCCCCGAGGCGGCTCGAGGATCCGGCGCAATTTACTCCGTTACCGCTGGTCTATCCGCCAGGAGAGCTTAAGGAGAAATTTATTCTGATTGATCTGGCTGAGCAGTTTCTCGGAGCTTATGAATTTGGAGCCCTTCGCTTCTCGACTCCCATCGTCTCCGGGAATGGGATCAACGAAACGCCCACGGGGAAATTCCGTCTGACCGCTGCCCATCTGCAACATCAATCCGATCTCTATATGATCGAAGGGACAGACCGGCCGTACCCGATGAATTACGCGCTCCGATTCCATGTGAATAGAGAAGGCGTATCCTATTGGATCCATGGACGGGACATGCCGGGCTTTCCGGCCTCGCACGGGTGCATCGGCCTCTACGATGAGCCGATGCAGAAGGAACAGTACGGGGCGCCGAAGGATCCAGAACTGTTCGACGCAGAGAGATTGTTCGTGTGGGTTTTAGGGAGTGAGCCGGACGACGACCGCGTGATCCCGCTTCCACACGGTCCCCTTGTCCACATCATTGGTCAGGCACCAGGACATCAGTTGCCGTAATTGCCTGTGGTGCCAAAGGCGGGATTTGATTTTTGGCCAACTCAGCATCCTCTAGATATGGATAACCGAAAATCCACGCTTCTCGCTCTGTCTCAATTCATCCATCATCATTTGCTCTGGTTCTTGATCAGCGCCTATGCCGTCGCCGCCGTTTTCCCGGCGGCCGGTTTATGGATCAGGAATGTTGACTTGGGCGACGTTCCGGTTTCCCAGACAAAAGTCCATGTCTCTCTGCTCCTGCTCCTCCTCGCCACGCTCATGTTTAACGCCGGATTGGGCGTGAAGACGGCGCACCTAAAATCTCTCGTGCAAAAAAGCAAGGTGATGTTGGCCGGACTCGCGGCCAATCTCGTCATCCCCATGATTTATATTTTTGGCGTCACCCTGGTCATGCGGCTGTGGTATGAGCCGGACGAAGCGCAGCATATCCTCGTCGGTCTCGCATTGGTCGCTGCCATGCCGATTGCCGGCGCGTCTACTGCCTGGGCGCAGAACTCCAATGGAAATTTGGCGTTGAGCTTAGGATTGGTCCTCTCCTCAACCATTCTGAGCCCGATCATCACGCCTGTGGCGCTGCAGGTATTCGGGGAGATGGCGTCGGAGGAATATGAAACGGTGCTGCAGGACCTCGCCGCCTACGGATCGGGAGCGTTCTTGGGCCTCTGGATCGTACTGCCATCCGTGCTGGGCATTGGCGTGCGATTCGCAGTTCCTGAAGCCCGGCTCACGGCCGTTATGCCATTCATCAAACTCATTAATTCCATCGTGTTATTGTTATTGAACTACTCGAATGGATCGGTCTCCCTTCCCCAGGCGGTGGCGGATCGCGATTTCGACTTCTTGGCTGTGACGTTGGGGATCACCACAGGTCTCTGCATCACGGCCTTTGCCTCCGGGTATGGTCTAAGCCGTCTGTTTAAGGTAGACCAGGCTGACCGTGTCTCGCTCATGTATGGACTTGGGATGAATAATAACGGGACCGGGCTGGTTCTGGCTTCTCTCGTGCTGGCCTCATACCCGCGAGTCATGGTCCCGATCATCTTTTACAACTTGGTCCAGCATCTAGTGGCCGGAGGCGTGCATGAAGTGACAGGCCGTAAAGTGGGCGATCAAAAGTTGGAAGGAACCTAAGTCGATCAAGATCCCCGATGCTCAAAATCCAAATCGGTTATTGTTGAGCACATCTAAATTGGTTCAGAACGACCTGTGGGGACCGCGGTGTCTCCAGATATCCTGGCTCTATCTTCATCCTTAGCCAGCTCAGTGCAGAAACCCCACTGAATTTATTCAAAATCCTTTGCCCCAGATGACAGCCGAAGGTCTCTCACCAGAGTCATGAGCGAGTGTGCCCGGGTGTTCACTTAGAAGTGTAGGCGCGAAGAGGGCTGAATGCTTTGCAGAATGGATGGTTAACAATGTTCAACAAGCTGGCCAGAAGTTAAGCGGGGCAGTACACTTGTGTTGAAGTCCAGGAGCGAAAGTGGTTACCTGCCTGAGAGGAGAGGCGTCACATGGATAAACAGTTCAACGGTCTTCCGCAAAGAAGCTCGATTACGAACTCATGGTGGGTGCTGCAAGCATGCATCGTATTGGCAGGTGGAGTGGGGCTCGTGTCGTGCACGACAGAGCAGAAAGATGAGATTAGGTCTCAGCCAACGCCGTTCAGTCAGTCTTTGAGCGCTTGCCAGCCGGCAGGAGTATCCTCCAGTGCAGCGCCTGAGTTTTGTGTGAACGTGACGGAACTACAACTGCTCAGCCATGACACAAAAGCTGATGTCGGTCTGTCGCTCGTGAACCGAACTGGGCGCAGGCTCTTCATCACTTTGACAGGGCTCACTTCTCTGACAGACAGCAGTGGAAGAAATTGGAATACGGGGGAGAGCAAAGGTCTTGGCGGTCTCAATAATCCAGTGCCGTTAGAGCCAGACCGAGAAACGCAGGGCGCAATCTCATTTTACCATAATGGACAGGCTCCCTCAGGCCTGACCTTCTCGCTGCGTGGAGAAATTGGGATTATGAAGATGGACTCACGCGGTCAAGCGGTTCCAGGTCAGATTGCAATAAAGCGCGAGATCAACCTCTCGGGTATTCGTCTCCAGCCACAGCCACCTCAGCCCACTGGCGTTACGGAACAGAACAACGACACCAAGCTTGCACAATTGCCTCCTCGGCGCACTAGTCCTGTGACGCCCAAATCATCAGCTTCGTTGAAGCCGTCCGCACCTGGGGTAGCCGCGGGGGTATCAGGCAGCGGGAAACCGAATAGCCAGAAGCCGGCATCGCCCATTGCAAGTCATTCACCCGATCAAAGATTGAATACAAACGATTCTCCGGCGGGCGATGCCGCGACAGTCACAAGCGTTTCTAAATCAGTCGGGAGCATCGGGTCGGGTCCGGACGTGCTCGGTTTACGCATCGGCATGGCGCCTGATCAGGCCCGCGAGATGTTCAAGTCGCACGGTTTCCGATCATCGACCAAATCTCCGAATAGACCCGTTGAAAATTATGCTGAGGGCTTGAACACGCTGGCATTTAGTCTTCCAGGGCAGGCTCCGAAGCCTGTGCCAAACACGAGTTATGTAGCTCGAATATCCGGTGCTATTAGTGACATTAAAACCCCTGCGACTGAGAACGCCGTTGTGATGCTAACCGCATTCTTTGGGCCTGTTCCTGGTCAGGAGGGAATTGTGTCGCTCAATCTGACCGAGTATATTCCGGCCAGTAAGAAGCCAACTGCTAACGTCATCGCGAAGACACTAATGGAGAAATACGGGACTCCCACCGAGTTGCTGCCCGATTCCCCCGGTGTATATCGATGGCGCTACGACAGCAATGGAACACTGCGTAAGCCCACCCCCGCAACGAGTTTCGTCGGTTGCCCCAGGCTGAGACCGGGTGTCGTCGAATTCCAGCCCCAAGGGTCCCCCCTGATGATTCAGGAGTATAAGCAGTCAGCGGCCAGGTGTGGCGCCATCTTCCTCGAGGTGTCTTTGGGGTTCGAGGGTTTTAACTATGTTGGGCCCGGGACGCTGATCAAAAATTACACCACTCACATGACGGGACTTGATGCGACCATACGTGCGTTGGACGCCGCCAAAGTCATCGTCAATAAGGCTCAAACAGAGGCGAGCGGGGCTGCGATCAAGAAGGGACAGCAGCAAAAGGCGAGTCTGTAAGCCTTTGTCAATTGAAGCCCTACCTTGCTCACCGGTCTCTCTTCTTATTTGCCGCCACGCACGGAGAGGGGCGATTGAGTTCCGCTGGTAATTTCGTCTGCTCGTCTATACAGGCTGTATCGAGCTGGGCCTGCGTCAAGCCTGAGACTGAAGCCAGGTTGGCTCCATGCAACGTCGCGCGGTGGAGATCTGCTGCGTCGAGTCGCGCATCGGTGAGATCGGCTCCGGATAACGTAGCGCCTCGGAGGTTCGTCTCTTGGAGGTTGGCATGGGCGAGATTTGCACGGGTGAAATTCGAACCGTTCAGATCCGCTGCGACGAGATTGGCCGAATCCATGGTCGCCTCATTGAATTGTGCATGATGGAATTGGGCTTTCGGTGCGTAGATCTCGCTGAGGTCCGCCTTCGTAAAGATGGTGCCGATTCCTCTGGCGCCGATCAGCACTGCTCGATAGAGTTGGGCATCCCGGAAATCCGCCTGGTCCAAGACGGCCTTATAGAGAATCGCCATCCGAAGTTTGCCTGACTGTGCCTTCGCCTTGATCAATTGCGCTCCTTCCAGATTGGCCTCTTCCAGATCAGCTTGCTGCAAGCCGGCCGAACGGAAGTTCGCGTATCGCAGGTCCGCTCCGCGGAGGATAGCCTCACGCAGGTTGGCCCCCACCAGACTGGCGTCGTCGAGATAGGCGCTTTCTAAGTCTGCTTCCACCATAAGGGCTCCGTCGAGCCGCGCGCCGTCGAGGAGTGCTCCTTGCAGATTGGCCTCTTGAAGGTTTGCATTGGTCAAGACGGTTCGGCGGAGGTCGGCCCCCGACAGGTCTGTCCCTGCCAAGATGGCCCGGGGGAGATTGGCGCCATAGAAGTAGGTTTCGCTGAAGGAGGCGTTCGTCAGATCGGCTGATGCCAGGTCTGCTCCTTCAAAATGGGCCCGTTCGAAGCTGGATTCGTGCAGTTGTGCCCCGGTCAGGACGGCGTTGTAGAGTGCCGCTTCATCGCCGATCGCATGGAACAGATTGGCGTTCGACAATCGTGCATGCCGGAGATCGGCCCCTGCCAGGTTGCTATCTTCTAAGACGGCTCTCGTGAGATCGGCTCCCGCGAGATTCGCTTGTGACAAATTACTATGGTACAGGTTCGCCTGGTGGAGGAGGGCCCCTTCCAATCGCGCCCGTTCCAGATTGGCCCCGACGAGCTTCGCTTTCCGCAAGTCTGCCTGGCACAGATCCGCGCGTTGATACTCCGGCTTCTCACGTTGTTCGAGCCACTGACCATGCGATTCCACGATCGCTTGTAGCTGCTTGGTCGGCACGGGTTTCTTTTTGTACTGGCTGTCACAGCGGGTGGGGTGACTGCTCGCCTGACTCGGCTCTGCTGCATGGGTGATGGCCGACATGCTGATGGTCGGCACCGCGATCAACACCGTGTGAACGGCACAGACTCCGGCATAGGTTCTGTTCATTCGTGTCTCCTTGAGATTGACCTATTGATGGTGCGGGGTATTCTTCACACATTGGTCCACGACTTGCGCGAGATCCTGAAGCGGTCGCGAGATTCGAACGCCGTAGGGATGGTCGCACTCAAGACCTCGAAGTGAATCAGGTAACCGTGCCAACTGTGTGGCGGCCCGTTCGCGCAGGTCCGTCAATTTCTGGGCAGGAACGAGGCGGCGGCACTCTGCCATCACCGGCTGCAAGAGCGGCTCGCCTGGTTGATGATCGTTGAGAGTGGTCACAGTGTCGTAATCGAATTGTCCACTCTGCGCGTACTGCCGATAGACTTGTTTGCGGCCGGGCCAGGTGGCTTTCCCTTCCGAACGCTTCCGGCAGGGTCGGCCCGCATACTCTTGGAGTTTGTAGGCGCAATCGAGCGACGGTGCATCGGCCGACGTCGTCATAGCGGTGCCGACGGCAAAACTGTCGATCGGTGCTCCGCCGGCGATCAGACCCCGTAGTTGGTATTCGTCCAGATTGCCGCTCGCCATAATCTGGGCTTGTGGCAAACCTCCCTCGTCCAAGATGCGCCGGACTTTTCGTGCATGGTCTGCCAGGTCGCCGCTATCTAACCGCACCGCCTTCACCGCGATGCCTTGCTGTTTTAAGCCCGGAGCCAGCGCTACCACTTTGTGTGCCGCCGCCTCTGTGTCGTAGGTGTCGATCAAGAGGGTCACATTCTCCTGCTGCGCCAGAGCGAAATGCTCAAAGGCGGTCTTCTCGTCTTTGTGGGCCTGCACAAAGGAATGGGCCATGGTGCCGTAGATTGGAATGTCATAGGCCATGCCGGCAAGGACCGTCGCGGTACCGGCAAAGCCGGCTAGATAGCTGGCTCGTGCGGCAAGGAGTCCGGCCTCAGCGCCGTGCGCCCGCCGCAATCCAAAATCGATGAGCGGTTTCCCGCCGGCGACCAAGACCGATCGCGCGGCTTTCGAAGCGATGAGGGTCTGGAAGTTGAGCAGATTCATGATCCTGGTTTCGACGAACTGGGCTTGGGGGAGGGGCGCGGTCACGCGAAGGATCGGCTCATTCGGAAAAAATACCGTTCCTTCCTGCATAGCATGCACGTCGCCGGAGAATCGCAAGGCTTCTAAATAGTCCAGGCACGATCGACTGAATCGTCCGGTCTGTTTGAGCCATTCCAGCTCAGCCTGGCTGACGTGCAGCTCTTCCAAGAAGCCCAGGACTTGTTCCAACCCGGCGGCCATCAAGAAGCCACGTTGAGCCGGTAACCTCCTGACGAAAAACTCAAAGACAGCGGTGTCCGTCATGCCTTGCTCGACATAGGCCTCCATCATGGTGAGTTGATAGAGATCGGTCAGGAGGACACTGGAGCAGGGATTCATGCAGCGAGGCTTTCTAGCCTGGTCGGGATCGCTCCCAATCGAATCATGGCCTCTTCCGCCTTTCGTCCATCCTCCCAGGCCACATTGACAGCCCGGATTGCATCGGTCAGCAAGCAGACGTGGTAGCCGAGCACCCGCGCGTCTTTGACCGTGTTGAGGACGCAATAATCCGTTGCGAGCCCGCCGATGAAGAGCCGCCCGATGCCGGCAGCCTGCAAGCGCTTGTGCAGAGTCGTATCCTGGAATGCCGAATAGGCTTCCTTCTCCGGCAAGGTCGCCTTCTGAATGATAATGGCAGTCTCCGGGATGGGGAATGAGGGAGGCGGCAGCGCGCCGACCGACCCGGCGACGCAATGGATTGGCCAGGGTCCTCCCTGTTCGCGAAAGGAACAATGGTTGGGGGGATGCCAGTCTTGCGACAAGAAAATCGGCAGGCCTCGTGATTGGAAGCGATCCATGTACCCGCGCAGGATGGGAAGGATCTCATCGCCTCCCTTCACCCCTAAAGCTCCGTCTGGGAAAAAATCGTTCTGGACATCGACGATCAGCAAGGCATCGCCGTCATACAGATTTTCCATTATTGTGCTCATAGCGTTTCGGTGTCACAAAAGAAGAACATCCATGCAGGACGCTCAAAAAGGCTGTTCAGCAAGGCCGCAACTTCTGATGTAGGCTAAGGTCGAGGTCAAGGTTGAGCGAAGATCAGACTCACTTTTTCTCAGCCTTGACCTAAGCCTTAACCTTCCAGAACGCTGGCGGACTTTTTCAGCGTCCTGCTAACGCCCCTGCTGGGCTAACAGACGAACATAGGCCACCACGTCCTGCATTTCCCCATCCGTCAGCTGGCCTCGCCATGAATGCATGGGGCTGAAGACGACCCCATGTTCAATGGTCCGCAACAGTTCTTCGTCGGATTTCAGAAAAGATGCAAAGCGGTGGAAATTGGCCGGCGCCACCTTGAGAGCCTTCCCGTCCGGTCCATCCCCCCAGCCTCCGACACCATGGCAGGCCTGGCAATGGCGCTCATACACAGCTTTGCCGCGTGTGATATCGGACGGATACTCTTGCGCCTGGAGGAGTGGGACGAATAAGAGGCAGACGAACCCCATACCCAAAGTGACGCTGAGTACTGACATTATGTTCCGAGAGATAAGACGCATCACAGCCTCCTAGCTAGCTGAGGGAAACCAATGTTACTCGTGAAAGGTGAAACGTTTCGAATGAAGAGCATTCGGCAGTCCTACGTTTCACGTTTTACCATTCACGTCTCACGTTTAACAATCTTCGCATGGTGCTAGCTCTTCTTGGTTGTGTGGGCCACGAACGGTGAATAGAGTTGCTGTATCTTGGTGCTGCCGCATTTCGGGCAGGTCACAGTGTTTGATTCATGTTGCTTCAGGGTCAAGACCACCAACGATTCTTTCCCGCAGTCCAGACATTTATAGTCGTACATGGGCATGAAGTACCTCCTCCTAGCACGATACTGAAAAAGTCCGCCGACCTGTCTTGTTTATCTGGTTGATTTGGTTCGTCTAGGTAGTTTTGTTCAACCAAAAAACCAGATAGACCAGAGAAACCAGACAATGCGGACCTGCCCCAGACGCGCAGATCACCAACACCCCA
>CAVUMA010000003.1:0-79128 GCA_963742465.1 uncultured Nitrospiraceae bacterium
GCTGCTGGTCGCCAAGTATGGCGAGGCCATGGTGTACAAGGGCGGGCTCAAGGTCGTTACGACATTGAACATGGAGATGCAGAAGGCTGCTGAAGCGGCCTTTGCGGCCGGCCTGCGTGAATTGGATAAGCGCCAAGGGTGGCGTGGTCCGCTCCGAACGGTCGATGCGACTGCGCCAAACCCGCCCATGGTTGCAGCCTCGACCGATCAGGCGATGAAAGTAGGAGACTATCGTGAGGGGTTCGTCACCAAGGTGGCGAAGGACTATTATCTGGTGCAGGTCGGCACAACGGTGGCCAAGCTTACCTTTGACGATATGGCATGGGCGACGCGCCGTCTTACTGGATCGGATACGGCGAAAGATGTCGTCGTTAGCCAGAATCTCAAGCAGGTGCTGAAGCCGGGCGATGTCATCGAAGTGATGGTGAAGAAGCTGGATCGTGACATCGTCCATGTGCAACTGGAACAAACTCCGCTCGTCGATGGAGGATTAATCGCGCTGGAGCCAGGCAAGGGTGCCATTCGAGCCATGGTCGGAGGCTATGATTTCGGTCGTAGCGAATACAATCGGGCTGTGCAGGCGCATCGTCAGCCTGGGTCAGCCTTCAAGCCAATCATCTACGCGACGGCCATGAGCCAGGGGATGAGCCCTGCGTCGGTGATTCTCGACGCTCCGGTCGTCTATGAGCAGGAACAGGACGAGAAAACGTGGAAGCCGGAGAACTATGGGAGGAAAATCCATGGCATGGTGAGTTTGCGGGATGCTCTGGCCCACTCGCATAACCTGGCGACGGTCCGGTTGCTGGATAAAGTTGGCGTCAAGAATGTCATTGAGTTTGCAAAAACGCTCGGAGTAACCAGTCCGCTGGCGGCAGATCTGTCGTTGGGGCTGGGCTCATCCTCCGTCGGGCTGATGGAACTAACCTCCGCCTATGGCGTGTTGCTCAACCAAGGGAGCCGTGCGGAGCCGTATGCGATCCTGTTTGTGAAGGACAACGCAGGAACGGTGCTTGAACAGGCGGAGCCCCAAGCCATTCCTGTGATTTCCAAAGAAACTGCGTATTTGATCACGA
This sequence comes from uncultured Nitrospiraceae bacterium, assembly GCA_963742465.1. GTDB lineage: Bacteria > Nitrospirota > Nitrospiria > Nitrospirales > Nitrospiraceae > Palsa-1315. The sequence continues at coordinate 1,074 of CAVUMA010000003.1, forward strand.
ATATGATGGAAGACGTGATTCAAAAAGGGACCGGTCAGGCTGCCAAGGTGATCGGGCGGCCGATTGCAGGGAAAACCGGAACCACGGACCAGTTTATCAATGCATGGTTTATCGGCGGTGCGCCGAACTTGGTCACGGGCATCTATGTCGGGTTTGACGATCGACGTGCACTCGGCGAGAAAGAATCGGGAGCGCATGCCGCGCTGCCTATCTGGATCAATTTCATGCAGGCTGCGCTCAAGCCGCTACCAGTCATGGCCTTTACCATTCCAGAAGGCGTCACGTTCGTCAAGGTCGATCCGGCGACAGGGTTGCTTGAGGGCGAGGAGGGAGAGGCGAGTTCCGTCGAACTCTTTACCAAGGGTAGCGAACCGACTCAAGCGAGCCAGCGCCGGCTGGAGCCGATTGATTTCTATAAGCTGGATCAAATTCCCGAGGGGGCGCTGTAGCAGGATGCTGAAAAAGAGGGGCAGGGGTAGCTGGGACGATCCCCTTGCTCGCGCAACGCGCGGCCTCAGCAGGCCCTCGTTGGATGCGCGCAGTTGGGATCATCCCACCCACCCCTTATAAAGTGATAGCTCGCTGCGGCCTTGCTGAACGGCCTTATTGAGCATCCTGCGTAAATATTCTTCTGATATAACGGGACGTAAGAAAAAGCAGCCTTTCTTCTCCCCCCTCCACTCACTCTGAAAGAGAGGCCACAAAGTGGCCAGAGCCAGATGAGCAGGCAAGAGCAATCAAAACCAAGCGCCGAAGAACTCCGGCATAAAATAGCGGCTGGTTCAACGAACCAGAAAGATCATCGCGATCTCGCTTACCACTTGTTTGCTATCGGGCAATACAAGGAAGCCATTTTGTTTTACCAACAGGCGCTGGATCTATCTCTGCAAGATATTCAAAAAGCCGATTTATCTGTGGATCTGGCGGGGGTCCTCTATGAAGTAAATCGGCGAGCCGAGGCGCAAACGCTTGCAGAGAATGCCATCGCGCTTCTGTCGAATCAGGATGAAAGCGTAGAAGTATTGTTAAGCCGAGGTGCCGCGTATTCGCTCCTTGCCTATGGCTATTCATTCACCGATTCGAACGCAAGTGCCAATACAGCGCGCCTAGGGCTTGACACCCTGGAACGGGTCATCGCCGAGAGTTCTGACAGTGAAAAGGCAGCGTCAGCCTACTATTTTTCAGCGCGTATTCACAATCTGTTGGGGAGTACTGAGAGAACGGTGATGCTCTGTGAAAAGTATCTCCAGTATGAATTGGGGGAGCGGGAGCGTCTCGAGTGTCTGATGATTTTAGCTGAGGCACTCCGATTTCAAGAGCGATTCGTTGAGGCTGAACGTGTCATAGAGGAGGCACGGCGCTATGTAGGCACTGACAAGCAGTATGTAGAGGCAGATAAGCGGGTCGCACAGAGGCTTTCCTTAGAGCGCGGATTAGTCCAACGTTTATCGAATCGCCTCACTGACGCGGTCATGACTTTTAAGCAAATGCTTGTGGAGGTGGAGGCTGATCCTGCTTTACGGAACGACCCCGGCATTTCAGGAACAATTTACTGGAATTTAGCGGCAGTTCTCTACGAAACATCAGACTATGAGGGAGCGGCGGCGGCCTTCGAAAAAGCCCTTATCTTTCATCCCCAAAACGAACCTAACCACTACAAAATTCTGCTGTCACTTGGCGATTGTTATCTTGGGACAGCGGCCTATGCCAAGGCGCGAGAATGCTACGAGAAAGTTGTCGCCTCAGCATATAGCTGGGATGCTGAGAAGCTGAAAGCTTGTGCTGGGGTTGCCAAGGTTCTGTATGAATCAGGTGAGTACACACAAGCAGCTTCCGCCTTAGAAACACTTTTGTCCGATTACCGTAACGACGACCCTAACTACTACAATCTATTGCTTTGGCTTGGGAATTGTTATGAGGGGATGCGTGTTAATGCCAAAGCACGAGATAACTACGAGAAGGTGGTCGCCGCGCCATGTGCCTGGAAGGCAGACAAGGTCTCGGCACAGGAAGCTTTAATACGTCTAACGTCTTCTGGTGGGTCGCAGGCCTACCATTGAACATGAAAAGGGCAACAGGCTGAGTATTCGAAGGCAAGGTGGTCCGTGCCTGCGTATCTGCGATGACGAGGCACTGACCTTCGAAGAGAAGAAAAGGTGACTGGCTGAGCAAGCAGGATTATGGCGTGGGCCTCCCTTCTTCAGGGCTGCTCAAATAGGCTATATGACAAGGCCGCAGGGAGTTTGAACGCCGAGGCGTAACTTTCTCACCCTCCCAACCCCGAGCTGTTGGAACAGCTCTTTTTCCGTGTGGGGTACGTTGAGGGACTGAATGGCGAGCCCGCCCGCCGCCAGGCTTGTCGTAGGCGCGAATCCGCGCTTGCAGCAGAAGCGCTCATGGAGAATGCAGGCTAGTAGCTGTCGGTCGGTGGGCAAGTGCAGACAAGATTCCGATCTCCATAAGCTTCGTCGATGCGGCTCACGCTGGGCCAGAATTTATGGTCGCGAACCCAGTGAGCAGGGAAGGCAGCCTGTTCGCGGCTGTAGGGTCGATCCCATTCGTTGGCCGCCACCACTTGTGCCGTGTGGGGAGCATTCTTCAGCAGATTATTTGTGCGGGGCTGCCGGCCTTCGACGATGTCTTGCATCTCTGCATGAATTAAGATCAGCGCCTGGCAGTACCGGTCCAGTTCGTCCCTCGTTTCGCTTTCCGTCGGTTCGATCATGAGCGTCCCGGCAACGGGGAATGAGACCGTCGGAGCATGAAACCCGTAATCCATCAATCGCTTCGCCACATCCATTGCTTCAATTCCCGCAGTCTCTTTGAACTGACGAAGATCGAGAATAAATTCGTGCGCGACGAACCCGGACGTTCCCGTATAGAGAACGGGATAGTATTTCTCCAGCCGTTTGGCCATGTAGTTGGCGTTCAAGATTGCCATCTGCGTCGCCTTGGTCAAGCCGTCGCGTCCCATCAGGGCGATATAGACCCAGGAAATCGTCACGATGCTGGGGCTGCCGTAAGGCGCAGCCGATACAGACCCGATGGAATCTTGTCCGCCCAGTTGCGTCACCGAATGGCCGGGAAAAAACGGCGCGAGATGCCGCGCGGCAACGACCGGTCCCATCCCAGGTCCCCCGCCGCCATGGGGGATACAGAATGTTTTGTGCAGATTCAGATGGCACACATCCGCGCCGATGTCTCCAGGCCGACAGAGCCCCACCTGCGCATTCATGTTGGCCCCGTCCATATAGACTTGCCCGCCATGGGTATGAACGATCTGACAGATGCGACGCACGTCCGCTTCGAAGACGCCATGGGTCGAGGGGTAGGTCAACATGAGCGCCGATAGCCGATCTCGATGCTGAGCGGCCTTGGCTTCAAGATCGGCTAATTCCACGTTGCCCTGCCGATCGCAGGCGACTGTCACAACCGTCATGCCCACCATCGCCGCACTGGCTGGATTCGTGCCGTGGGCGGACAGGGGAATCAAGCAGACATCCCGATGCTCTTCACCCTGACTCCGGTGGTACGCCCGGATCACCATCAGTCCCGTATACTCGCCCTGAGAGCCTGCGTTCGGTTGCAAGGACACGGCAGAGAGTCCGGTGATTTCGGCCAGCCAAGCCTCCAACTGATGGAACAATTCTTGATACCCTTTGGTTTGCTCGATCGGCGCAAAGGGATGAAGCCGTGAGAACTCCGGCCATGTGACCGGCAGCATCTCGGCCGTCGCGTTCAGCTTCATGGTGCAGGATCCCAAAGGGATCATGGAATGGACGAGCGACAGATCCTTCGCTTCGAGACGGTGGATATACCGCAGCATCTCATGCTCAGGGTGATAGCGATTGAACACCTCGTGTGTCAGGTACGTGCTGGTGCGGGCGAGATTCGCCGGAAAACTTGTGGTAACGCTGCAGCTCAAATCCCTCACCTGAAAAGGCAGGCGATCGTGGCCTACAAAGATTTCCATCAGGCGCCGAATTTCATCTTCCGTGCTCACCTCATCCAGTGCAACTCCGATGGAATGGTCCTCATGCCGGCGAAGATTGATGCCGGCTTCGTCGGCCCGGATCAAGATGGGATCAGACTGCGTCTTCGTCAGACGAACCCGAATCGTATCGAAGTAGGCTTCCGTTGCGACCTCGAATCCGAGCTGTCGCAACCCTGCTGCCAGGACCACAGTTAAGCCATGCACGCGCTCGGCAATCCGCCGCAAGCCCTCCGGCCCGTGGTAGACCGCATACATGCTCGCCATGATGGCCAAGAGCACCTGCGCCGTACAAATGTTACTCGTCGCTTTCTCACGTCTGATGTGTTGCTCACGGGTCTGCAGGGAAAGGCGGTAGGCACGTTTTCCCGTGACATCTTTGGACACCCCGACGATGCGTCCCGGCATCTGCCGCTTGAATGCCTCAGCGGTCGAAAGAAACGCAGCGTGGGGCCCGCCAAATCCGAGAGGGACACCAAATCGCTGGCTGGAACCCACAGCGATATCGGCCCCGAATTCTCCCGGTGGGCGCAAGAGGGTCAAGGCCAGCAGATCGGTGGCAACCACCACAAGCACCCCGGACGCGTGGGCCTGCGCTACCAGTGAACTGTAATCCCCAACATAGCCGTCGGTGGTCGGATACTGAAGCAGAATTCCGGCCAGCTGAGGGTTGGAAAAATCGATGGTCTGCGTCCGCCCTACACGCAGGGTCATGCCGAGCGGTTCAGCCCGCGTCTGCATCACTGCAATAGTCTGGGGGTGACAGTCCTGCGAGGCGAAGAACTCTGTCCGTTCGTGCCCGGACGAACGGGAAATGGCGAGACACATGGCCATCGCCTCCGCTGCCGCCGTGGCCTCATCCAGGAGCGAGGCATTGGCTAAGGGCAAGCCCGTGAGGTCGGTCACCACTGTTTGAAAATTCACGAGGGCTTCCAAGCGGCCCTGGGAAATCTCGGCCTGGTAGGGCGTGTACTGGGTATACCAGGACGGGTTTTCAAAAATATTGCGCTGAATCACGCCGGGCGTCACGCAGTCGTAGTAGCCCATTCCGATCAATGAACGGTAGATCTGGTTCTCTGCGGCGATGGAGCGGATCTCTTCCAGTACGGCTTGTTCGCCGCGGTGAAGGGGCAGATCCAATTCCTTCCGCACACGAATGTCGGCTGGCACGGTTGCCTTGCTCAGTTCCTCCAGCGATTGCAAACCGAGCGTGGCAAGCATCTCGCCGGCATCGGCATCGGTTGGACCAATATGGCGATGGATAAACGTGTCGGTTGGGCTCAGAAAGTCCGGTGTGGCCATGGTGTTCGTATTGTCCTTTGGATTTGTCTCGTCGGTTGAGAGCCCTGATGTACTGACTGACCCACTCGCGGACCTCAGAATACCATGCTCATCTCCTATTCTCCAAGAGTTGTGAGAAGGTTTCTGGGCTTGCCTTCAGACCGAGAGTCACGTATGAGTGCGGGCATCAAAGCCCTAAAAGGTAAGACGTGAAAGGTGAAACGTAGGATTGTCCGAACCACGTCTCACGGATCGGACGAGCAGGCTATGAAACTACACGACATTCTTATCGTCGGAGCCGGTCTGGCAGGGATGAGGGCGGCGATTGCCGCATCGCCGGATCTCGACGTCGCCGTGATATCCAAGGTCCACCCGGTTCGCAGCCATTCTGTGGCTGCACAAGGGGGCATCAACGCGGCACTGGGAAAGGACGATTCCTGGGAAGCCCATGCCTTCGACACCACGAAAGGCGGGCTCTATCTGGGTGATCAGGATGCCATCGAAGCCATGTGTCGCGAAGCGCCTGACGACATTCTCGAATTAGAACGTTTGGGGGTCATCTTCAGTCGCAACGAACAGGGGCATATCGCCCAACGCCCGTTCGGCGGAGCGGGTTTCCCACGCACCTGCTACGCCGCCGATCGTACAGGCCATGCCATCCTTCACGCCATGTACGAACAACTGCTCAAGCGGCGCATCGCCGTGTATGAAGAGTGGTATGTCACAGCGTTGATCGTGGAAGATGGCGCTTGCCGGGGAGTCGTAGCGTGGGACCTGATCCATGGAGGGTTGCACGCGATTGGAGCCAAAGCCGTCATCTTGGCCACAGGAGGCAGCGGGCGCGTCTTCCTGACAAGCACGAACGCCGTAATCAATACCGGTGACGGCATGGCGCTCGCCTATCGTGCCGGTGCTCCGCTGGCGGACATGGAGTTTGTCCAATTCCATCCCACCACACTCAAGGGCACGGGTATCCTCATCACCGAAGGCGCTCGCGGAGAAGGAGCCTACCTCCTGAATACGCTGGGCGAACGGTTTATGAAGACCTATGCCCCGCAGCAGATGGAACTGGCCACCCGCTCAGTTGTCTCATTGGCCATCGGGCAAGAAATTCTCGAAGGCCGCGGGGTCGACGGGTGCGTGTTGCTGGACTTGCGGCACCTTGGACGCCAGCGCATCCTTGAACGGCTCCCTCAGATCAGAGAACTCGCCATTGAGTTTGCCGGCCTTGATCCAATCGAGACTCCCATTCCTGTCCGACCTGGCGCGCACTACCAGATGGGTGGCGTCCGGACCAATCAATGGACTGAAACAGGCATCGCTGGCCTCTACGCAGCCGGTGAATGTGCCTGTGTCAGCGTGCACGGTGCCAATCGGCTCGGAGGCAATTCACTCCTTGAAACGATTGTGTTCGGTCGGCGCGCCGGAATTCAGGCCGGAGAGTACGCTCGAACCGTCGCGCCACGGGCACTCACAACAGACCAGCTCACAACCGAGCAGTCTCGGGTCCATCAACTGCTATCACAGGAAGGATTGGTCCGAGCCTGGCAGATACGGGAAGAACTCGGCCAGTTGATGAGTCTCAATCTTGGCCTCGTTCGGAATCACGATTCCATGACTGCAGCGCTCTCAGCCCTCACTGCACTGACCCATCGCGCCGCCTCCGTCACGGTGCAGGACAAAGGGCAGGTGTTTAATACGGATCTCGTGCAAGCCTTCGAACTTCAGTCCCTTCTCGATGTCGCGGAAACCATCGTCGCCAGCGCACTGGCCCGGCAAGAGAGTCGAGGAGCCCACTACCGGTCGGACTACCCAGTCCGCGATGATGAGCGCTGGTTGACACACAGCCTCATCCGTCGAACCCCCGAGGGAAAGGTTTTAACATATGAGCCTGTGACGGTCACGCGTTTTCCACCGAAATGATGACTCTCCTGGCAGGCTGCGGACTTTACTCACATCCTGCCAGACAAATTGTAGGTGCGAGTTTGGTATACTCCTCCATCGACAACTATGCGCATTCTAGTCATTGAAGACGAAACCAAGGTCGGCTGCTTCATCAGGCGTGCGCTTGAAGAGGAGAGCTACGCCGTCGACCTCTGTGAAGACGGCGCGAATGGCCTTCAGATGGCCCTCAACACTAACTACGATTTACTGATCGTCGATTTGATGCTGCCGTCATTGCCCGGATTGGAAATTCTCAAGGGCGTCCGCCAGGCACGGATTCACACCCCCATTCTGATTCTGACCGCTCAATCTCAGGTAGATCAGCGCGTCAAGGGCCTTGACGCAGGGGCGGACGATTACCTCACCAAGCCATTCGCCATTGATGAACTTCTCGCCCGCATTCGCGCTCTGCTTCGCCGCGGCTCCACCGAAAGTCCCGGCGTGCTCCAGGTCGACGATCTGGCCTTAAACCCGGCCACGCGCGAAGTGAGCAGAGGCGGCCAGCGGATCGACCTCACCTTGAAGGAATATGCCCTGCTCGAATATTTGATGCGCCATGCCGGACGCGTATTGACCCGCCCTATGATTTCAGAACATGTGTGGAACCAGGACTTCGACACGTTCACCAATGTCATCGATGTCTACGTGAATTATCTCCGCAACAAGATCGACCGGGGGCACTCAAAGAAGCTGATTCATACGATTCGCGGAAGCGGATATATGCTGAAGGTTGACTGATGCCGCTTCGCCTCCGGCTGACTCTCTGGTACGGCACCGCTCTCGCACTCATCCTCATCATCTTTTCAACCATCCTGTACGTGGTGACGGCTCGAAGCCTCCGGGAGGCGGTCGATCAGTCGCTGGAGGAAACCGCCGAAGCGGCCGTTCGGTCGCTGGAAGAACGCGGGTTCCTTCCTCTTATCGACGAAGACGAACTCATGTCGCAGTTTCCCGAATTGGCGCGCATCGATAAGTTCTTCCAGATATTCAGCCCCTCCGGCACCATCACCATTCGCTCGCCGAACATGAAGCAACATGAGATGCCACTGAGTCGCCAGGCCTTAGAAGTCGCCTACACAGGCCGCAGACTTCTCGAATTCGCAAAATATCCCAAGGAGCCTCCGTTACGTCTCATTTCAGTTCCCATCATCTATCGGGGCAACCTGCTCTACATTATTCAGGTCGGCACCTCGATGGACTCCGTCGAACAGACCCTGAACCGTCTCCTGCTCGTGCTTCTGGTCAGTATGCCCATTGCGCTGGCCGTGTCGCTCGGCGGCGGCTGGTTCATGGCTGGCCGGGCCCTTCGCCCGGTCGATGCGATCACGCTGGCTGCCCAACGCATTGCCGGAGGCGATCTCACGCAACGACTGACTGTCCCGGCTTCGGCTGACGAAATCGGCCGTCTGACCAATACGTTTAATGACATGATCGATCGGCTGGAAATTTCCTTTCGGCAGATTCGCCAATTCAGCAGCGACGCCTCGCACGAGCTGCGCACCCCGTTAACGGTCATGAAAGGGGAAACCGAGCTCGCGCTTCGACGCCCGCGTGAAACCGACGACTACAAAATCGTCCTGGAGAGCAATCTCGAAGAAATCGACCGGATGACGCGCATTGTGGATGAGTTGCTCTTTCTCTCCCGAGCCGACATGGGTGAGGTGAAAATGGAAAGCCTGCCGGTCCCACTGGACACACTTGTCGAGGACCTCCACCGGCAAGCCTCACTGTTGGGGCAGGAACGGGACATCCATGTCGTGCTGCGAACCACCGCGCCGGCAGTGGTATTGGGAGATGAACTACGCTTGCGCGAACTGTTCCTGAATCTTCTCGACAATGCAGTCAAATACTCGCGACCCGGCGGCACAGTCGACATCGCACTGACGATCGAACAGGCTCAGGCACAGGTGTCCGTGACCGATCACGGCATTGGGATCGCACTAGAGGATCAGTCTCGGATCTTCGACCGGTTCTATCGCACCGATAACGCACGGGCCCATACCAAGAAGGGCACGGGCCTTGGGCTGTCCATCTGCGCCTGGATTGTCGAATCCCATCGCGGGCGTATCGAGGTCCAGAGCAAAGTCGGCGAAGGTTCGACCTTTACGGTGAAGCTGCCTTTGGCCCCCGCATCGGCAGCGGCTAAACGGTTACTAAAGCCCTCCTAACTCTTCTCTCCTTGGGGGTATGGTTTTACCGTTCCTTAACATGCTCGACGCGAGGGAATCTCTTGGTGCCCGGGTAGTGCTTTTTCCCCCATACGATGATCGCTTCCAATACCGGCTTTAGGCCTTCCCCCTTCTCTGTAAGAAGGTATTCATAGCGTACGGGGTTTCGTTGGTAGGCCTGCCGGGCGATAAGACCAGCAGTTTCCAGTTTTTTCAGTCTATCCGCAAGGATGTTTGAAGCGATTCGTTCCGGAGAGGACGTGAACTCCTGATAACGTCTCTTGCCCAAGACCAGATCGCGAATAACCAACAGCGTCCATTTATCCCCGAGAGTATCCAATACATTCGTGATCGGACAAGATGATCGCTTAAATTTCATTTTGCCACCCAGCTGCCCAACATTGCCCATCATCTTACCCATTTAGAACTACCGAGTTACAGTAAATAATGTAACCCACGTACTTGCACTTTGCAAGGCGATGGGCTACTATAACTTGTGAAATGCAAGTGACAGAGTTGCGCGTTCAAACCAGGAAGGATTTGCACTCTGTTGAAGCTCTATCAATGTGAATGCGCCTGTGGCACTCCCTGCTTAAGTCATGTTGTTGCAAGGTTGTTCAAGTCACCTTGCGCTTTGCCTGGCAAGCGACATGACTCAAGACAATTCGGCGTTCTGATAAGAAAGGAGGACTGACCGATGGATCATTAGCCCCAAAAGAGTCGACATGGTCTATTCGGAAATAGACAAGACCATGGGTCTTCAAGTTCAAGACAAATCCAACATTGCAAATGTCCAACCAATGAGGAGGGACAAGAAATGCCGTTATGGAAAGTTTATCATCCAGTCGGAGCGTTCACTGCCGAAGACAAAAAGGCGCTGGCCAAGCGGGTTACGGAAGTGTATGCGAGCATCCCGATCCCTAGGTTCTATGTGGTGTTCATTTTTGAGGAGATAGCCAAGGACTCCTGCTTTGTTGGTGGCGAACCTCATAATAAATTTATCCGGTTCAAAATCGACCAAATTGCCAGGACGCTACCTGGTCCCGTCATCAGAGAATGGTGGACCAGGACACTTGATGAAGTCATCGCTCCCTACGTCAAGGACAGGGGGTATGATTGGGAGATTTCCATTGATGAGACACCTTTCGATCTGTGGTCTCTTCAAGGGGAACTTGCGCCGCCTTTTGAATCTGTGGCTGAGAAGCGGTGGGTCAAGGAAAATAAGGCGAGTCCCTACACCTTAGCGGAAAAGCTTCCTGTCAGTCTCATGCTCGCTCCCGGAATAGCGGACCGTTAGGTTTCGGCTTAGCTGGCCGTGAGCGTGTGCGACGAGTCGAACCCAGGAAAGATGACGACCAAGATGGCAACGTCATCTTTCTTGGGACAAATTCCTACCTCTTTTGCCAAGTATCCTCGCTGGTTCGTTGTATTAGCATGAATGCCCCGGAAGCAATGTTCACGCTCTGGCGTCGAGGTCTAGTATGGAAGCGCATATGGGGTTAGACGCAGGCGGCGGAAAGACTCTGTGGGTACGCCGGAATTTCAATGGTCTGCACGTCTAGGACAACAGGTATAGACCCAGCCGGATGCTCAAAACGTTCGTCCAGCAAGGCCGCAGCGAGCGACCAAAGATGGTTACTCGAAGTTGCTTGTGTACGTTGCCTTGAGACCGGATGATTCCCCCACTGCGCGCGTCCAACGAGGGTCTTCGAACCGCGCGTTGCGCGAGCACGGGGACTCACGGGCCATCCCTCCCTGCTGACGGACTGTTGGAGCTTCCGGCTAATCGAACACCACGGTTTTTCTGCCATACACCAACACCCGTCGTTCAACATGGCGGCGCACGGCGCGGGCCAGCACAATCTCCTCCAGATCCCGTCCCTTCCTCACCAGATCATCGACGGTATCCCGGTGGCCCACCCGCATGACGTCCTGCTCGATGATCGGACCTTCATCCAGATCGTCCGTGGCATAGTGCGCCGTGGCCCCGATGATTTTCACGCCCCGGTCATAGGCCTGCCGGTAGGGATTGGCGCCGATGAAAGCGGGCAGGAAGGAGTGATGGATATTGATGACCGGACAGCCGACCTGTGAAAGAAAGGTGCCGCTGAGAATTTGCATGTACCGAGCCATGACCACGAGTTCGATACGATGGTCTTTCAGCAGGGACGAGGACTTGCTGTTCCTGCTGTGGCTTGGTCTCCTTGGTTACGGGACAGACGGAGAAGGGAATCTTAAATAGCTCGGCCCAGCCGGCGCAGGTATCGTGATTGGAAATAATCACGGGGATATCGATGTGCAACTCGTCGCGTTTGTGCCGTTGGAGCAGATCCGCCAGACAGTGATCCTGTTTCGAGACCAACATCGCGACCCTCGTTCGGTGACTTGAAGGGCGAACCTCATAGCGCATCTCGAAGGTCTTCGCGACCGGAGCGAAGGCGGCTGCGATCTCATCGGGCGGAATCTGCAAACCCTCGGCGGCAAACTCCATGCGCATGAGAAACTCGTTCGTCTCTTCATCTGTATGATGATCCGAATCGAGAATGTTCCCGCCGAAGTCGTGAATGAAGCCCGAGACCCGGGCCACAATGCCCCTGCGATCCTTGCAATGGATCAGGAGGACGACAGATTCTTTTCGGTGTGCCATCGTGGGCCTATCTTTCCGATGAGAGTGGTTAGTTCAAGTGTAGCAGGCGAGAAACAATATCGGTGAGAAATGGCGCTAGCAGGTTACGGAACTATTGGTATGCAGAATCTATGCTCAGGAGGAAGCGGATATATCAAGCAGGATGCTCAAAAAGGCTGTCCAGCAAGGCCGCAGCGAGCGAAGAGGCCGAGGCGTACCCTTGGGGTACGTTGAGGGTCTGAACGATGCGAGAACGCCGCTGACAGGTTTTTTCAGCATCCTGCTAAGTGACGATGTGGCCTACAAGATCATACAGTGCCGCATCGGTGATCTCGACCTTGACGAGTTCCCCTGCTGTGGCTGATCCATCATTGATATACACGACGCCGTCGATCTCCGGAGCCAGCCCTTCATGACGTCCCTCAAGCAGTAACTCTGTCTCTTCGGAGACCCCTTCGACCAAGACCTCCATCACGGAGCCGATACGGGCCTGGCCTCGTGCCGCCGCAATCTCTTCCTGCACAGCTAAGATTTCATTCCGTCGTTCGTCCATGACCGATCGTTCGACCTTGTCATCAAGCCCGACGGCCGGCGTGTCTTCCTCGTCCGAATACAAAAATACCGCCACCCGATCGAACTCGGCCTCTTCCACGTAGCTTCTCAGTTCGTCGAACGCCTGCTCCGTCTCTCCTGGGAACCCCACGATGAAGGCCGTGCGAAAGGTGACGCCGGGAATGCGCGTCCTGATCCGATCGACGAGGGAGGTGATGGCGGCCCGATCACCCAGCCGATGCATCCGCTTGAGCATCCGATCGTTGATGTGTTGCAGCGGCATGTCGATATACTTGGTAATCTTTTCTTCTCCTGCGTAGAGATCCAACAACTCGTCCGATACCTGTTGCGGGTAGAGATAGAACGGCCTGATCCAGCGCAAATCTTTCACCTTTACCAACTCGCGAAGCAGCGTGACGAGGCCTTGGCGCACACCAAGATCGACGCCATAATTCACCGTGTCCTGGGAAATGAGGTTGATCTCCTTCACGCCTTCAGCTGCGAGGCGAGTGGCTTCGGCTACGATCGATTCCACCGGGCGGCTTCGCTGCTTGCCCCGCATCAGGGGGATCGCGCAGAAGGCGCAATTGCGGTTACAGCCTTCGGCGATTTTCACGTATGCACTATGGGCCTTCCCGAGACGGAGACGTGGCGCGTCTGCGTCGTACAGATAGGGAGGCTCGCTGATCCAGAGCCGTTGCTGCCGTTTCTTTGGCGCCAGCAGATCCCGGCAAATCTCCGCGATCTTGCCGAACTCACCGGTCCCAACCACACCGTCGAGTTCCGGCAATTGCTTGAGGAGATCTCCTTGATACCGTTGCGCCAGACAGCCTGCGGCAATCAGTACACGACAGGATCCTGTCTCTTTGAGTTTGCCGTGCGCAATGATCGTATCGATCGACTCCTGCTTGGCCTCTTCGATGAAGCCACAGGTATTAATGATGACCACTTCGGCCTTCTTCGGATTATCGGTCAAGGCAAACCCGTCCGTCACCAAGGTGCCCAGCATGACTTCGGAATCGACCTGGTTTTTCGAACAACCCAGGTTGACGAAACCGATGGTGATCTTCTTTCTGTTTGGGCGAGACAGGGGTGATCAATCGTGAAGGCATGGAAAGCAGTCTACGGGACGGTTCAAAAGCCTGTCAATCAACAGCAGTATCGGCAAGTCGTGGTGCCGATATTCCACACTCATTGGAGGGCGAGGAGTCAGCTCCCTGACTGCGCGCATCCACCGGGCACCGAATGTCCATTACTTCCCATCAGGGGTGGCAGATCTCGGAGCATTCTTCCCTCAGGAGCGGGGACGCACTCGAGCGTATCGCACAGTTTTATCGTGCGCGTTCTGCGAGCGGAAGAAGGTTGCTCCCTGACTGCGCGCTCCATCGAGCAAATTCTGAGGGCGCGCGTTGCGCGAGCAAGGGGAGCCAGCCTCCTTGCCCTCCCGTTCTTTCTTATGGCATCATGCCCCCCTCTTGGAGACAGGGATGGCACATTTGCTCGAATTTGTCGGTTCCGTGCATATCTATCTTGGACCATACCGCGGGAATCCGATTTCCTTGTATTTGAAGTCGGACGGAAACCGGTTGCCAGATCGGCCCGAAGGCCTATCCGTGGAATGACGTCGTAGGGAGTGGTGAGACGCCGAATAAGGCGGCCGCGGATTTCGAAGAGAAATGGAAATCAAAGGGTCTCTCGACGGATATGTACTCCGGTCCCTCGTGGGAAGGAGGTATCAAGCCGGAGAAACCTGCTCCTCCTAAGCCGCCCGCAGCTCCCAAACCAGCGGTACCCGCTGCTGCATCAGCACCAGTGGGCCAGCCTGTCGTACCTGCAGCCTCTCCAGCTGCTCCTGCTGAAGCCACACCGGCTCCTGCTCCAGCCCTGACGGCTCAGCCTGCAGACGAATCGAGCTAACCCACTCTATCTTATTAGCAGACTGCGGTAGAACTATGTTGCCACGCAAGCACATCGATGGTCCGCACCGGTATATCAACAAGAGCACGGTCCCGCAGGCTGCTCAAAAAGGCCGTCCAGCAAGACCGCAGCGAGTAAGGGCCAGAGGCGTACCCTCTGGGGTACGTTGAGGGTCTGAACGATGCGAAAACGCTGCTGGCGGACTTTTGCAGCAGCTTGCTCGCGAACGTTTTGGGAGGTGGCCATCAGAGGAAGGGCCGGCTAGTTTGCTGTGCTTCAGGCCGTATCCCATGTAGACCACAATGCCGATGGCAGTCCAGACGGCGAATCGAATCCAGGTCACCCATGGGAGAAAACTCATTAAGCCGAGGCAGGCCAGCATACCCAGAATGGGGACAACCGGCATGAACGGAAGCCGGAAAGGGCGGGGCTGGTTGGGTTTCGTATAGCGCAGAATCACGACACCGATACAGACCAGGACAAAGGCAAAGAGGGTGCCGATGTTCGTCATGTCAGCCGCATCGCCGATGGGAATCAGGGCAGCGAGCGTGGCCACGCCGATGCCGGTGAGAATGGTGGCATAGTGAGGCGTGCCGTAGCGTGGATGCACGGTTGACAGCCAGGGGCTCAAGAGATGGTCGCGCGACATGGCAAAGAATACCCTGATCTGACCCAGCATCATCACGACGAGTACGCTGGTAATACCGGCTACGGCGCCAATCGCCACAATCGCCGCCCCCCACTTGAAGCCCACCATACTCAGCGCTTCGGCCACCGGTGCATGGATGTCAATCTGCGCAGCAGGGATCAAGCCGGTCAGGACAGCGGCGACGGCAATGTAGAGAATGGTGCAGATGCTGAGTGAGGCAATGATCCCGATCGGCAGATCCCGCTGAGGGTTCTTGGCTTCCTCGGCGGTCGTCGAGATCGCATCGAATCCGATATAGGCGAAGAACACGATCGCCGCTGCGGCACCGACGCCGGCGAACCCCTGCGGCATGAAGGGCGTCCAGTTGTCGGCATTCACGGCGGGCGTCCCCACGGCAATGAAGAAAAGGATGACCGCGAGCTTCAAACACACAATAATGCCGGTTGCGCGGGCGCTTTCCTTGATCCCGATGACGAGGATAACGGTGATGAGTAACACGATGATGGCAGCGGGAAAGTTTGCCACGCCCCCGTCAGGTCCCCAGGGTGGAGCTGTAGCCCAGTGCGGCAATTCGATCCCGGCCAACCTGAGCAGCTTGTTGAAATAGCCGGACCACCCGATGGCGACGGCGACACAGGCCACACCGTATTCGAGAATCAAGTTCCAGCCAGTGATCCAGGCCAGAAATTCTCCCAACGTGGCGTACGAGTAGGTATAGGCAGAGCCGGCTGCAGGAATCATGGTGGAAAACTCTGCATAGCAGAGTGCTGCGAGGGCGCACGTCAGGCCGGAGAGCACGAAGGACAGAATGATTCCCGGCCCTGCCCCTGGCCGGTGGGCATCGCCGACGATGGCGGTGCCGATCAGGACGAAGATGCCGGTGCCGATGATCGCACCGATGCCGAGCGCGGTCAGATCCCAGGCCGTGAGGGTTTTTTTCAAACGATGCTCGGGATGATCTGCGTCCGCGAGGATCTGTTCAATGGACTTGGTTCGGAAGAGTCGGCTGATCACCGCACCTCCTCAGGCCGCGCGGGACACGTTGATCTGGTTCATCCGGTTTGTTTTGTTCATTTGGTTAGTTTCATTCAACCAAACAAACCAGACAAACCAAATAAACAAAAGAAACCAGCCGGTTCTCGCGCTTCATGCGCCACGGTCAGTGGCGCGGGCGGCGCGTAAAAAGGCCTCGAATAATCGCCGGTGGAGGGGGTGCCGGTCGAAGAGAAATTCAGGGTGCCACTGAATGCCGAGAAAGAAGCGGTGGGCAGGAGATTCGATCGCCTCCACAATACCATCGTGGGCCAGGGCGCTGGCGATCAGTGACGGCGCGACAGCATTGACCGATTGATGGTGAGAGCTATTCACCCGCATCGATACCGACCGTACGATGCGACGGAGCAGGCTGCCGGGTGTGACTGTGACGGTGTGACTGAGATTCGTCGCAGGAGTCCGTTGCCGATGTTGGAGCGGTTTCGAGATTTGGGATGGGATATCTTGAAACAGACTGCCGCCGCAGGCGACATTCATGGTCTGCATGCCTCCGCAGATACCGAGCAGCGGGACATCAGCCTGTTTTGCCAGGCAGACGATGTCCAGCTCAAAACTCGCACGACGTTCGCTCACAATTCTGAACGGATAGCGCTGACGCTCACCATACAATGACGGTGACAAGTCCGGTCCGCTTCCGGTGAGGAGGAGTCCGTCAAGCTGCTGCAGGAGGCGCCGTCTCGTAGCCCGATCGGCGAGGAGTGGCAGAACCAGCGGGATGCCGCCGAGTTCTTCGATAGCACGAATGTAGCGCGCGCGCAAAAAGTAGGTGGGCTCTCGCCCGCCCCATTCCTTCCGGTCACCGGCGTTGAAGTCTGGTGTGACGCCGATGATCGGTTTCATCGGCTAACGGATGGGTTCCGGAGCAGGGGCTTCCGCTGGTGCATCATTCGAATCAGCGACCCCCAGGAAGCGGATGGGCCGATTGCCTTGGAGATGATCCGGGGTAATGATGTAGGTGCCGTAGAGGCTCGTGGTCCAGACGCTCTTGGCCGCTTGTTCATTCCCGCCGGATAATGCATAGGTGAGTCCTCCGACAATGCCTCCGGTGATGGCAAATGCCAATTTCAGCGGTAGATACAAGAGAGTGGAGAAACCGGCTGCCGCTTGCATGCCCGCGCTTGACGCGTCTCCGCCCTCGATGCTTTGGCTCGCCGGGGCGCCCGTGCTTTCTTGACTCCAGGCCGACGGCACGATTGTAACGGTGCACAGGGCAAGGAGCAGGAAGACTGCCACCAGTTTGAAGATGGAAGCCTCATGGGGGCGATTGGATGAAGACGAGTATGTATTCACAGATTCTCCTCCTTCTTCGACAGAACGAGCTGAGCAGCAGCGGTTGACTCCAGGGCGCTCACCCACGATTCAGTGGTAGTGCGGTTATAACAAATTCGTCTCTGATTGCAAACCCCCTGCCGCGCCTGCAGAGAGCGTCTTGTGTCTTCTTATGGAGCGGCAACGTCTCTCAGTACGAGGTCCAGTTCAGACGCAACGTATGACGTGATGAAGTTCGTCCGCTTGATGACGGCGTCTCTGACTTCAGCGATCCCTGTATCGTCTGCGAGACATTGGTTCTCTTGAGCGATGCCGGATTGCAACGCCAGGTCCAGCTTGCACCAACAGACTGCTTGGACAAACAGCTCATGGGCTCGCTTCTGATGAGACAGGCGAACCTCATCTGCGAGATCGACTAGGGCCAGGGCCAACCAGCGGGAGAAATCAACGTCGGTGCTGAGCCTATCGATCTGGCTCTGAGTGATAGCGACAGCGACTTGTATCCCGCCCTTCCAGCTCCGTTTCTTGACGTTAAATACACAGGAGCAGGTGAAGGGTCTTCCCTCCACTGACTGCGGTCCGACAAACAGGGTCACGCGGAACTGGGAAGGCTCTGGTGCATGCTCAACTGCCATGGTGCGCATTGTAGCATGACCACCGATCTTAATGGCCGTCTCATTGACGGCTTGGCAGCGCGACGATAAGATGCCCTCTACTATGACCACGGCCATACTATCAGCGTGTCAGCGAGATTCAGCAGGCCCTGCGTGATGCCGAGATCGACGGCTGGCTCTTCTATGATTTCCGCGGGAGCGACCCCCTCGCCTATCGCATACTCCAACTCGATCCTACGCTCCATGTGACGAGGCGATGGTACTACTGGATCCCTGCGCAGGGGGTTCCCGTCAAGCTGCTGCATCGCATCGAGCCGCACGTGCTGGATGCATTGCCGGGACAGGCCGATTGCTATGTGTCGTGGGAGCAGCAACGGCAGATCCTTGGG
Organism: uncultured Nitrospiraceae bacterium; assembly: GCA_963742465.1. Classification (GTDB taxonomy): domain Bacteria; phylum Nitrospirota; class Nitrospiria; order Nitrospirales; family Nitrospiraceae; genus Palsa-1315. The sequence continues at coordinate 19,527 of CAVUMA010000003.1, forward strand.
CGCCTGCTCGCCGGTGGCCTCCGTGTCGCCATGCAGTATTCCCCGCTGAATGCGGTTCCCTATGTGTCGCGCGTGGATGCCGGCACGATCGAGTTGATCAGAAGTTACGACGTCGAGGTGGTCAGTTCAGCGGATTTGATTCAGACGTTTGAAGCGCGCTGGACGGACCGTCAACTCGAATCGCATCAGTTTGCCGCCGCGGCGCTGCGGCGCATCGTTGATCAGACATTTAGTCATGTGCATGAGGCGATCACGCAAGGGCGGTGTCTCACGGAATATGGAGTGCAGCAGTTTATTCTGGCTCGTATACGTGAGGCCGGGATGGTCACATCGAGTGCACCGATCGCCGCCGTGGATGCCCACAGTGCCGATCCCCATTATGGTCCGACAGAGACGGGGTCAGCCGAGGTCACCCGCGATGCGTTGCTCTTGATCGATCTCTGGGCAAAACGAACGGAGCCCGGTTCAGTTTATGCCGATATTACCTGGACCGGCTACGTTGGCCGAACCGTCCCGGTGAAACACCGCGAGATTTTCGACTTGGTCCGACAGGGACGGGACGCGGCCCTGGCCTTCGTCCGGACAGAAACAGCTGCCGGCCATCGCCCATTCGGCTGGGAAGTCGACGACGCCTGCCGGCAGGTCATCCAACGTGGCGGCTATGGCGATCTAGTTCGTCCATCGCACGGGCCATTCGATCGGCGAAGAAGTTCATGGCAACGGAGCCAACATCGATGGATTGGAGACGCAGGACACCCGCCGTCTGATGCCGAGAACCTGCTTTTCTATTGAGCCAGGGATCTACTTGCCCGGCGAGTTTGGGATCAGGAGTGAACTGGACGTGTACCTCGCTGAGCGCGAAGCGTTGGTGTTCGGGTTGCCATTGCAGGGCGAGATCGTACCGCTCTTATAGCAGGATACTGAAAAAGTCCTCCAGCGGTGTTCTCGCGTTGCTCAGAGACTCAACGTATAGAGATGAGCCTCTCGGATATCGGAATCACTGGAGGGGGTTTTCCGTTCGCCAAGATCAATTCAAAGGGCGAACGGCCCACACGAAGTGCGGTACGTACCTCCTCGCATCTTCGCTTGCTGCGGCCTTGTGGATGTCATTTTTGAGCATCCTGCAGGAGAGCTCTCCACTTCTCTCTGACACGCAGGCCATCGAAGTCCTGCTCTGTCGAAATGGCTTTCCCGCAGCCTGCTAGACCCCTCTCGCTTCCTTGACAGTGCCTCCTGCTGGCCTATAGAGTTGATTACGGCTCTCAACAAGGCAAGGCTGATCTCAGTTTACCTGGCAGGCTCACTGAGAAAAGGAATTACGCCATGTTCGGTACCATGGGGATCTCGGAACTCATCATTATCCTCGTCATTGTCCTCATCATTTTCGGAGCAGGAAAACTCCCACAAATCGGTGAAGGAGTCGGCAAAGCGCTCAGAGGGTTCAAGAAAGAAGTCAACGATATTCCCCAACCGGATACGGCACCGCCTGAAGCGAGTCAACCTGCATCGACGATTACGCCGGAACAGACTCTTGCCGCTCCTAAGCCTACGGCACCCTATGTGCCTGGGCCGGAACTGACTCCCGGGACCACCGCCGCCTTGATGCACAATATGGCTGCTCCCCCACAGCAGACTCGGCTAATAACACCAACGGCAACCCAGTCAGTCTCGGCCCAATCGACGGGGCAAGGCCAGCAGCCTCCTACGATGGAAGAACGAGCGGCTGCCCCCACGCCGATAATGCGAGCGCCGTACCCGCCTCTTCCTGCGGGTGCCCAGGCGAAACCGGTAGCCAAGCGCCCGTCGGCCATTGTCAACAAGGATGCCGTGGCACGCGTGCAGGCGCAGCAGGCGGCGATGAAGGCAAAGGCCGCGCAGCCGGCCGGGATTTCCCCAGGGGATATGCAGAGTTTGGGAGAAGGACTTGGGGATGCGTTGCGGACGTTCAAGCAGGCCGTTGCCGATGTCCGCAATTCGGTCGATCCTGAGATACGGACAATCCAAACCGAGATGGATTCTGCCCAGAAGGAATTCCAGCAATCCATCGAAGCGGTCAAAGAACTGCCTGCCTTGCACGAAGAGCCTCCTAAACAAGCGTGAACTGGAGTGCGATCTTCATCATCCTGCCCCAGACTTGTACCCTGCTCTATCGCACGTCCTTTCGCGCGATAGGTTGTTCTGTCGCCCTGTCAATCCTCTGTTTCTCCGGTTGTGTCCAGGATTCTCCACCTTCATCGAGGGAGCGCACGGTCTCGCTATTGCTGGAGTTGCTCCGCGATGAGATGCCAGAAGTGCGGCGGATGGCTGTAGAATCTCTGGGCAAGATCGGCGATCCACGAGCCGTGGACTCCGTTCTTCCCCTCATTCACGATCCGGCAGCAATAGTCCGCGAAGCGTCGCTGCTGGCCATGGGACGCGTGAAACCCACAGCCACTGAGGGAGTCGTTACCCTGTTGACGCAGGCGCTGGAGGATCCTGACGAATCGGTCGGCAGGCAGCGGTGGTGGCGATCGGCGAGATCGAACCAGGCTCTCGATTATTGGAGCCTGTCGTAGGCTTACTGCGATCTTCGGATGCAACGATTAGGAGAGCGGCGGTGCGGGCATTGCTTCAAGTTGACTCAAGCCAATGGGTTCCTGCGCTCGTCGCAGCAGGGCGTGATTCAGATGCGGAAGTTCGTCAGGGCATTGTGGCGGCGGTGGGTGAATGGGGAGGGTCGGCGATCTCCCCATGGCTTAGAGAGCGTTTAGCCCATGATCCCTCACCTGGGGTGCGAGCAGAAGCGGCCTATCGTCTGGGAATGCTCAGCGATTCTGATACGAGGACAGCACTTGAAACGACGGTCGCGAAGGATGCTGACAGCGGGGTGCGTCGCTGGGCGAAACGGGGAACTTAAGTCACTAGGCGGGAGCGATTCAACGCGTCAACGAGTTCGACAAGCTCTTTGCGGGCCTTTTCATCGATGTCGGTAAATTGGACGCCCATTCCGGGGAAGAGCAGATGCCGTTCAGGCTTGTTACGGGTCCAGGCGACCTTCGCCATGGCCTTGTGTTTCTCCCAAGGACGATCGGGCAGTGCAAACTCGACGGATAGCTCGGTTCCAGGAGCCAGCGGGGCGCTGCTTTCGATGAACAAGTCCGCCTGCACCGATGCCGCCGGTTAAGCTGTCGAACTGTTTGCCTTCCGGGGTCGTGTAGCGAACCTTCACGGCGAGCGGGGCTCTCGGATGAGAGCGCGCATGGGCGAATCTCACGTCGTCGTCGCTGCGCAAGAATCTGTTCAATGACCGCTCCCCACGACAGGGCACCGAGCAGTTCTCCCGTGGCACTATGAAGCGTGACCACTTCCTGGTCGGCATTCATCTCAAGGACTTTGCCCTCCTGCCCTTCCGTCGTGATCACAGGAAACTTCATGGTCAGGTCCATGTAGTATTGAGCGCGTGACGATTCGGTAGCAGATGGATAGTCACTAGGCTGGCTGCCCGACTGTCTGGAGGGACTTCACCAGTTCGAGCACGCGATTACGGATATCGGGGTTAATCTCTGTAAAGCGCACCCCCATGCCAGGGCTAAAGGTATATTGGTCTGCTTTAGGGCACACCCACGCGACGAGACCCTTCGCCGGCAACCATTCTGACGGCTGCTCTGGCAGCGAAAATTCAAGCGCGAGCTTGGTGCCGACCGATAAAGGGCTCAGGCTTTCGATAAAGAGCCCGCCTCCACCGATGCCGCCTGCGCGACTTTCAAACTGCTGACCTTCCGGAGTTGTGTATTTGACACGGAAGGTGAGTGTCACGCGCGGCTCATTCCTGGTTTCTCGGCTCGCCTGGGGTTTACGATAGGCCAGAATCTGGTCGATGACGAAGTCCCAGGACAGGTTGCCCATGGGTTCGCCGTTGATCCCCAACAGGGTGATCACTTCACGGTTTGCATCAAGGTCGAGAGCTTTCCCTTTGTGTCGAAGGCTTGAAGACACGGGATATTTCACAGGTCCTCCACGTTCAATCTGTAAGCGCAAGTATAGCGCAGCATTTCGTCTTGTCGAGGAAAAGCGTAGAGTCATGAGCGATCGCCACAGGTTAGGAGAGGAAGAAGAGAGCAGGAGTATTCGAGCAGGGAGGAAGGGAAGATGTGACGGAACAACCAGGCCAGGATGATCCTGGCCTGGTTGATTCTGAGTAGACGGCCTGTGCGGACGAGTGAAAAAGGCTACAGTTATAATGACTTAGGCTGTCTTCACATCCTTGTCTTGTTCGAAGATTCGGATGGGAGCGTGCTTGCCGAGGATGGCATCCTCGGTGATGAGGACTTCCTTAATCTGCTTCTGAGAAGGGGCATCATACATCACGTCCAGCATCACGTCTTCGAGGATGGCGCGCAAGCCTCGCGCGCCGGTTTTCTGGAGAAACGCTTTCCGTGCGATCGCCCCAAGCGCGCCTTCCGTGAACTTGAGCTTCACCTTCTCAAAGGAGAGCAGTTTCTCATACTGCTTCGTGAGCGCGTTTCTCGGCTCGGTCAGGATTCGAATGAGGGCTCGTTCATCCAACTCATCCAAGGTGGCGACGACCGGCAGCCGACCGACGAACTCCGGAATCAAGCCGTACTTGAGGAAGTCTTCCGGCTGAACTCTCGCGAACAGTTCGCCAAGCCGTACTCTCGCTCCGTCCGCGAACTTCGGCTCCGAATCCCATCGCCTTCCGATTCAATCGTTGCTCGATAATGTGTTCGAGCCCGACGAACGCTCCGCCGCAGATGAACAGGATGTTGCTCGTATTGACCTGAATAAACTCTTGGTGCGGATGCTTGCGTCCGCCTTGAGGCGGCACGTTGGCGACGGTCCCCTCGATGAGCTTGAGCAGCGCCTGTTGGACCCCTTCGCCCGAGACGTCGCGGGTGATGGACGGGCTGTCGCTCTTGCGGCTGATCTTGTCGATTTCATCGATGTAGACAATGCCCCGCTCGGCCCGTTCCACATCGTAGTCCGCTGCTTGCAGGAGCTTGAGGATGATGTTTTCCACGTCTTCGCCGACGTACCCTGCCTCTGTGAGCGTGGTCGCATCGGCCAGCGTGAAGGGGACGTCCAAGTACTTCGCGAGGGTCTGGGCCAACAGCGTTTTCCCTGTGCCCGTGGGCCCCAGCATGAGGATGTTGCCCTTCTGGAGTTGCACGTCGTCAACGTCTTTGTCCTTGGACGAGATTCGCTTGTAGTGGTTATGAACGGCCACCGCGAGAATTTTCTTGGCCCGCTCCTGTCCCACGACGTATTGATCCAAGTGGTGTTTAATTTCCACCGGCTTTTTGAGTTTCGACGAAATCTCTTCTTTGGCTTCTTCCCAATCCTCGGCAATGATGTCGTTACAGAGGTTGACGCATTCGTCGCAGATGTAGACGGTGGGCCCGGCAATCAATTTGCGGACTTCGTCGCGGCTCTTTCCACAGAACGAGCAGCGGAGATGTCGATCCATCTTATCCGGCTTCGCCATGAGTCCTCCCTTGTTACTTGTCCTTGGCCGCGTCTTTCCCTGCGTCGCCACTGACGGCCTTGAGGAGCTTCGGTGGCCGCGTGATGACTTCGTCGATGAGACCGTACCGCTTGGCTTCTTCTGCCGACATGAAATAGTCCCGTTCGGTGTCCTGGGATATCTTCTCCAGAGGCTGGCCGGTATGTTTGGCCATGATCTCATTGAGTCGTTCGCGGATTTTCAAGATCTCTCTGGCATGAATGTCGATTTCAGTGGCTTGCCCCTGAAACCCGCCCATGGGCTGGTGAATCATGACCCTCGCATTCGGCAGGGCGAATCGCTTGCCTTTGGTTCCGGCGGTGAGCAAGAAGGCCCCCATGCTGGCAGCTTGGCCGAGGCAGATGGTGTTGATCGGGGGTTTCACATACTGCATGGTGTCATAAATGCCCAATCCCGCCGTGACGCTTCCCCCGGGGGAGTTGACGTAGAGATTGATGTCCTTTTCAGGGTCCTCTGCTTCGAGGAACAAGAGCTGGGCAATAACCAGGTTGGCAAAGATGTCGTCGATCGGCGCACCGAGGAAGATGATCCGGTCTTTCAGGAGCCGGGAATAAATATCGTAGGCGCGTTCGCCTCGGTTTGTCGTTTCAATAACAATGGGAACTAGCATGCACGTCGTTCCTTTCCGCTTAGCGGGATGCTCCTGTTATTCCAAACTGACTGATCAATGAAATCCGGCCAGCCTGCACCGCTCGGTACTATCCCTGAATCACCGCATTGCGGTATACGAAATCCAAGGCTTTATCCACCAAAATCCTGGTGCGTAAATCATCAATCGACTCTTGTCCGCCGGCTTTGATCATCTTGACGAGATCGGCCGTCGGCATTTTGAGCTCCGACGCCAGCCGCACGATTTCGGCGTTGAAATCGTCCTGCGTGACCGTCAGCCCTTCTTTCTCGGCGATCGCTTCTAAGACGAGGCTGAGCTTCACGCGGCGCGCCGCTTCGTCCCGATGTTCCTGGCGAAGGCTTGTGAGATCCTCCGTGCCGGGCGATTCCTGGGCGCCACTCTTCCGCTGTTGCTGCTGCTGTACATGCTGGCGGATGATGGCCTCCAGCTCACGCTCCACTAGGGTTTCCGGGAGATCGAAGTGGTGGGTGTCCACGAGCCGCTTGATGATCGTATCCTTATAGGTGTCTTCGATCTCTCGCTTCAGCGCCTGTTCCATCCCATCCCGCAGTTTGTCTTTGATTTCTTGGAGCGAGTTGTAGGGGCCACAATCTTTGGCAAATTCATCGTCCAGGGCCGGCAGTTTCTTTTCCTTGACGGATTTGATCGTCAGCGTAAACACGACTGTTTTGCCGGCAACGCGAGGATCAGGATGACTGGCTGGGTACGGCTGGGAGATTTCGAGCACGGTCACCCTCTTTCTTCCCTCCGACATGCGAATCAATTTCCAAGCCCAAGACGGATGCGTGTGATCCGACCTTGTGGAGTTGACCTTCCTTCTTCGTTCCTTCCAGCGGTGCTCCATCGAGCGTGCCTTGCATATCCAGCACGATATAGTCCCCGTCCACGATGGTGTGGCCGGACGGTACGGCTTCCAGGCGGGCCTGTTGTTCGCGCAAGACCTCAAGGCCTCGGTCGAGCTGTTCGTCGGTGACGGTGCGCTTGTCGGGTTTGAGCGAGATCGGACTCGGCGCCTTATAGTCCCGCAACTCGATGTTCGGCTTGATCTCGACGGTCGCGGTAAATGTAAAGGGCTCGTTCTTCTTAATCTTGACTCGGTCCAGCGGGGGAATTTCAACGTGGACCGGCACAATCCCCGCTTGGCGGACGGCCTTGTCGTAGAAGTCCGGCACGAGGCTTCGGATCACGTCCTCTTCCACGGTTTTGGCATAGCGTTTTTCCAGCAAGGCCAAGGGCACCTTGCCGGGGCGAAACCCAGGGATGTTGACCTGGCGGTTCAGCTCGACGTAGGCGCGGGCAAGCCGTTGAGTGACCTCATCGGCCGGCACCTCAATTTTGAGGGCGCGTTTCATTGGTCCTAGTTCAGTCACTTCCATTTTCATAGCTGGTGCGCACCCTTATTCCTTGTAAGAAGCCTTGCGCGGACTATCGCGCCATCGCGGCTGCCCGTTCGTGGTCTGGTGCGAGAGGGGGGACTTGAACCCCCACGGTTACCCACGAGATCCTAAGTCTCGCGCGTCTGCCAGTTCCGCCACTCTCGCATGGTGGGGTATGCAGGAGCCGACTCCAGCACGATGAGCCAAGCAAACGAAAAGACATGTTCCTGTGTGTATTTTGTACCGTTGGACGTATCCCACTGTCAACCCATACTCCTGCGGGGTAGAAGTGTGTTCACTTGCGTGCCTATGGGACGGTAGGCATCCATTGGTGACAGGACAATACCTACCACTTCTGATCTCTATCTCACTCCGATTACACCGTTCCAGACCTGCTGCGCATTCGCTGAGGCTCTCACGGCTTCCCGAGCGCGACATCCCGGAAAAAATGGGTTATTATTCTTTGGTCGGAGCGCTTTCGGCATGAGAGAACCCGCGATGACTCGATCCGACTGTCGTCCCCCTGTTCATCGTTACTCCCGCGCCGTTTCGTCGAAACTCGAGCATGAAATAAAACTAGCCATCGATCCCGGGTTTCGCCTGCCCCCTCTTCCCGGCACCCCGCTTCCACGACGCCTGCTGACCTCGACCTACTTCGACACTTCCCAGTATGACCTGGCCCACGCTGGGATCACCCTGCGCCATCGAGTCGAGCGCGGGAAACAGGCCTGGCAACTGAAACTCCCTCTGATGAAGGACCGACAGGAAGTTGAGCTGGTCGATCGCCAGTCTACCCCCCCGAAAATGTTTTGCGATCTACTCTTTCTCCATCTCGGACAGCGGGAACTCATGCCTGTGGCGACCTTACGAGTCTGGCGGGCAGGTATCCGTGTGCGCATGAACCGTGCCCCTGTCGCAGACGTCACGATCGACCATGTGTCCGTCGTGAAGGACGGAGCGGTCCTTCAGCGCTTTCGAGAACTCGAAATCGAACAGGTGAATGGGAAGGACGGCACACTGCCAGACCTCGAACGGCAGCTCCGTCGAGCGGGAGCCGAAGATCATGACGGACGCCCCAAGCTATTTCGCGCGCTTTCTTTGGCGACTCCCAGTCCTGAGCCACCGCCGGCATCGGATGCGCCGGTGGTGGCTCATGTGAAGTGGGCACTCGCACGTCATGTCCGATGGCTGCTTGCGCATGACCCCGGCGACCAGGCTCGGAAGGGAACCTGAAAGCCTGCACCAAATGCGCGTGGCCACGAGACAATTGCGCGCCGTCCTGCGCGCCACCAGGCCCCTGCTGGTTCCTGAATGGGCAAACTCCCTGAGGGACGAGTTACGCTGGCTCGGCCAACTGCTGGGACCGGCTCGCGACCTCGACGTCCAACTCGCCTATTTCCGTGAGGAATCTGCCGCGCTTGATGCACGAGACCGCCGGCCGCTGACACCATTCATTGCCCACCTGGAAACCCAGCGGAACAACGTCCAGGAGGCTCTGCTAAACGAACTGAAGAGCGAACGGTATCTCGACCTCATCAGGCGGCTCCAGCAGGCGGCGCACGATCCGGCCGTCGTTGAGTCCACCATGACGTTGCGCGACCTCGCCAAGCAGGAATTCACAAAGTTGCGAAACGCGATTCGCCAGGCAGGTCACGCGCCCAACAATACCAAAATCCACGAGACCAGGATCAAAACTAAACGAGCCCGCTATGCCGCCGAACTCGCGGAACCGACGGTCGGCAAACCGGCCACACGCTTTATCATCAAAGCCTGCGTCGTGCAGGACGTCTTGGGCATGCACCAAGACGCCATTCAAGCCGAAGCGCAGGTGCGAGCGTTCCTCAAGCAATCGACCAGTGTGCGGGCGGCCTTCGTCGCCGGACGTATGGTCGAACGCCAACGTCAGCGTCGAGAGAGGGCTAAGAAAAAGATGCCGCGGCTCTTGCGTGGTCTCTTAAAGCGAGGCGAGAAAGCTTGGGTATGACGCTCCCCGCAGCATGCTGCGGGGTAGGGCAGAGCACTACCGGACAATCGTGGATTTCATCAGACTGTCTGCCTGTGGAGGTGAGAAGCCCTGGTATCCTCTGTGGCGCTCGGCGAGTTCCAACACGGAAAATGGCTGACCGTCGATCATTTCCGGCGCCGTGAAGACTTGCCGTAACTGACCGCCGCGGGCGCCGACGATCTGACCGGCAAAGACCACCCCTTGTGCCTTCAACCGTTCAATCGCCCGCTCGATGTCTTCCACTCGCACCGCCACATGATGGAACACCTGATCGCCAAATGTTATTGACCCAACCAGGAATGATGCTCGTGCGGCCCCGATCGTCGGGATAGGCTTGATCCACGAAGAGCGCGGGGTACCCAACCTTCCGATAGACCTTCGCGTACCAGTCTTCATACTCGATCGTTTCGCTGTACCCATACCCGAGCTTCGTGAATTCCTCCGCACGCCGATCGATATTCAACGTCCGCAGGGTGAGATGGTCTGCGACCGGGTAGAAGCCGACTCCCGCCTCGTCCAGCGAGTCCCGCAGCATTTTGGCTGCCCGATTGCGCGATACATAGTCTTCGATCATTCTCGCGATCAGTGCATCCAACTCAGCACCTGGTTCCATGGTCCACACTCCTTTTTGCTCAGGCACGGATACTATGAGCCGAACTGAATGCCCTGGGCCAACGGCAAATCATTACCCCAATTGATCGTGTTCGTCTGCCGTCGCATATAGGCTTTCCAGGCATCCGAGCCGGCTTCGCGGCCTCCACCGGTTTCCTTTTCGCCTCCGAAGGCGCCGCCGATTTCCGCTCCTGACGTACCGATGTTCACATTGGCGATCCCGCAATCGCTGCCGGCAGTGGATGTGAACCGCTCGCTGCTCCGCACGTCGGACGTAAAAATCGCGGAAGACAGGCCTTGGGGTACCGCATTCTGCAACGCAATGGCGTCGTCAAGCTCCTTGAAAGGCATGACATAGAGAATCGGCGCAAAGGTCTCGCGCTGGACGATAGGCCAATGGTTCTCCGCTTTCACGATGGCCGGTTCCACGAAATAGCCCGGCTGATCCAGTACCTGCCCCCCGTAGAGGACTTTCCCACCCGTCTGCTTTACCTCTTCGATAGCCTTCCGATAGGCTTCGACCGCGGCTCGATCGATCAGCGGACCCAGGAGCACGCCTGGCTCCAATGGATTGCCGATACGGATCTGTCTGTATGCAGAGATCAGCTTCGCGACCACTTCATCGTACCGAGACTCGTGGACAAATAGCCGTCTGGTCGTCGTGCAACGTTGGCCGGCGGTGCCGACCGCACCGAACACGATGGCGCGAATCGCCAAGGAGAGGTCCGCCGTCTGATCCACGATGATCGCGTTGTTCCCGCTCAGTTCCAAGAGCGTCCGCCCCAGCCGTTGCGCGACGGTCGTGGCCACAGCTCGACCGACCGGTACGGACCCGGTGAACGAGATCAACGGCAATCGACAGTCCTGGACCAACGTCTCCGCAATGGTCTTCTCAGCCGTCACGATCAGCGAGAAGATCCCTCGATAGCCCTGTTGCTCCATCACGCGGTTGCAGAGGTGCTGCACCGCAATCGCACAGAGCGGCGCTTTCGGCGAAGGCTTCCACACCACCGTATCTCCGGCAATCGCGGCCAGGAAGGCATTCCAGGCCCAGACCGCGACGGGAAAATTGAAGGCAGTGATCACGCCGACCGGTCCAAGCGGATGCCATTGTTCCGACATCCGATGCTGCGCCCGCTCGGAATGCATCGTCGCGCCATACAGCATGCGCGACTGGCCCACGGCAAAGTCTGCCATATCGATCATTTCCTGAACTTCGCCGTCCCCCTCCGCTTTGATCTTGCCGACTTCGAGAGACACCAGCGAGCCGAGCAGGTCTTTGTGCTCCCGCAACGCGGCGCCGATCAACCGGACGAGTTCTCCCCGTTTGGGAGCCGGGACGAGCCGCCATTGCTGAAATGCCGCAATGGACTCCCGCACGATGTGCTCATAGTCATCGGCTGAACAGGTGCGAATTTTCGCGATCGTCTCGCCGGTCGCCGGATTCACGGATTCCAGCAGCGATGTGTTCTCGCCGGAAGCCCACCAATGGGTCCCGGTGCTGCCACCGGCGTTGACGGCGCTCAAGCCCAATCCCTTTAAGATTTCCACGGTGGACATCATCGATAGCAGGCTCCAAACCGATTATTGAGCACGTCTTGCAACGGAAACGATTCCTGCGTGATGAACCCCTTGTATTGTTTAGGCGCCGCGAGCACGAGATCGGCTACGGCACAGAGGCTCGATGCGGTGGTCACTTGAATGGCAGACCACAGTTTTCCTTTAATGCATTGGGGATAGATCTTCTTCACATAGTTCTCCTCGAACAAGGCGCCTCCTCTCATCCCCATGACGGAGGCATAGATCAGCACGACATCTTGCAGTGTTTGGGGAATCGCCCGTTCGAGAATTCGTTTGAGCGTCTCACGATCCTCATTCAGCTTGAGATCGTTCATCAAGAGGTGAATTTTCTCACAATGGCCCGGATACCGCAGCGTCTTGTAGTTCATGGTCCGGACTTTCCCTGCATAGGTATCCGCCAACGTTCCCAATCCTCCGGAGGTGTTGAACGCTTCGTACAGGAGTCCATCCACCTCGATCGTCTCATACCCTTCGAGGGGCAGGAGAGGCACCTTCTCCCCCCCTTCAATTCCGTAACAGATGTTACCGTACTCATTGATCAGCCCGTCGGTGGACCACGTCAGCGAATACTTGAGAGCATTACTGGGATGAACCGGCAAGGCTCCGACCCGCATTTTGACCGTATCCACCGTATCGAAGTGGGTGATCAGGTCGTGCGCCGCAATGCTGATGAAACCGGGGGCCAGACCGCATTGCGGCACAAAGGCTTGTGGCGAGTCGGTGCTCAGGACTTTGACCTGATTGGTGACTTCGACGTCCTCCGTCAGGTCGAAATAGTGAAGCCGGTGTTCCCGAGCCAATCCGGCTACAACGGGGTTGCAGAAAAATGGAAGGCTCGATAGGACCGCATCGAATCGATGCGCCGTCAGGTATGCGCTGATGGAGTCGGGGTGTCGGACGTCGAGGAGCAGGGGCGTCACTCGCGAGAGACCGAGGTCTTCGACGAACCGCTTGGAGACGTCGAGGCTGATGTCACCGAGACAGACCTCGTAATCCCCGCTTTCTGACAAGAGGCAGGCAACCAGGGATCCGATCTTTCCAGCACCCAGGACGAGCACACGATGCATGGCAGGCCTCACATACTGCACAGTATACTCCTGCGCAAGGTCACCAATGAAGAACATCTCATTTTCGGCATCGTTGGTTGTGGGTTCTCGCGCGCCGAAAGCCGACAAATATCTTCCCCGGAGTATGAGCCGTCAGCATCGACGAGCGAGATCACGGCCTGGCTACATCGGAAATAGTCTAGACATCTCGGTAAGGGCAGACCGGCGATGGCGCCAAACTCTTGGGAAAATAAGGACATAAGTTATTGATTTTTCTACGTAGATTAACCAGGAAGCGGGTAAAGAGTTTGTGATACGCTAACACACTATCAGGAGCAGCGGTGATGTTGCGCATCCCTTCTCGAGTCGTGTTCCCATTCGGCTATCGGATCTCCGTGCGCCAACTTTCCGATACCGACATGGACCGTCGGGACCCGAATGCCGACGGCATCTGGGACGACGCCACCAAGACCATTTATCTTCGCAAGCGCTTGCCCGTGACCAGACGGCGCTACATTCTTGCCCACGAACTTGGCCATGCCTGGCTCGACTGGCAGCATCGGCATCTGGACAACGGCAAAGCCAAGACCTAGCAGGCTGCTGAAAAAGTCCGCCAGCTTCGTTCTCGCATCGTTCAGATCCTCAACGTACCCCAGAGGGTACGCCTCCGGTCTTCAACTCGCCTGCGGCCTTGCTGAACGGCCTTTTTGAGCAGCCTGCGAAGATGTCTCCTCTTGCCCCAATGTGCAGGCCAGCGAAGTCCTCGCATGCCAACATAGTTTTCCGTAACTACCGCTGTCTCTAGCGCCTCCCGGCTAACTTCAGCACCACAGCCCATTCCGCTTCCGTCACCGGCTGGACCGAGAGGCGGGAGCCTTTGCGCAACAAGACCATGCCCTTCAGCTTAGGTTCCTGCCTCAGTCGGTCGAGCGACAGACTGGTCTTGAACGTCTGACGATACCGGATGTCCACCATCTCCCACCGTGGAGCAGATGGGAACACTGGCTGGATCATAGTGGTGGCTGGTCTTGTCGAACTGCGTCTCATCGGGATAGGCGGTCCGCACGACTTCCGCAATTCCCACCACAGCCGGCGGCTCGGCATTGCTATGATAAAAAAGCACCTGGTCGCCGGCGGCCATCGCACGCATGAAGTTGCGCGCCTGATAGTTCCGCACTCCATCCCAACAGGTCGTCTGCTTGGGAGCTTGCGCAAGATCCTCGATCGAAAAGACCCGCGGCTCCGATTTCATCAGCCAATAGCGGCGCCCTTGTGCCATCACGTCACCTCTTCATGCTTGGTCATTCAACTCACTCCATGTATGCTGTCGGCGATGTCTCCTGTTTAATTGAGGTCTGCCAATGGAACTGACTCCATTTTTCTTTGGTTTGTATAAGTTCGTCAAGTACGGCCTCTATCCACTGACGTGGGTGGTGCTGCTCCTCAGCTTGGCGACGGTCTTGGCCCTCTTCCCTTTCTCGCCAAAACGTCTGCGGTGGGTGCGCCTGCTCGTCATGTCCTCCCTCCTCCTCCTCGTGACGATCTCCAGTCCATTGATCGCCTATCCGCTGATCGGCTCACTGGAATCCTGGTACCACCCCCCACAGCTGACGCCATCCGATCGTTTCGATGCAATCGTGGTCTTGGGGGGAGGCATCAACGAGAAAGGCTCGCTTCGACCAACCACCGAGCCATCTTCCGATTCCAGAAATCGAACCACATGCGGCGCGGATCTCTACCAACGGGGCTATGCCCCCACGTTGGTGCTGACAGGAGGAGACGGCCGGATCTTCGGTACGGGCCCCCAAGAAGCGGTCGAAATGAAACGATGGGCGGTTCGCCTCGGCGTTCCCGAGTCCGCCACAATAATCGATACAGAAGCCCGAAACACCTATGAAAACGCGACAGGGACCAAACGGCTGCTCGGGCCGGCCTCGATTCTCCTCGTGAGTGCCGCCAGCCATCTGCCACGCGCCGTCCCGGTGTTCACCAAGCAGGGCTTCCGCGTCACGCCGGCCCCTTGTGATTATGTCTCACAGAACCTGCCGCGAGAGAGTTGGAACGACATTGACCCGTTTGATTTCTTGCCGAGCGATACCGCGTTACACCAGACCACGGAAGCGGTCACGGAAGTGGCGGGCATGGCAATCTATTGGCTGACAGGAAAACTTTAGCAGGAAGCAAAAAACTCGGTTTCGCAAAATACGCTTGAGGCCTTCACACATGGTGGTGGCGCCAGAATAACCCGCAGGCTGTTCAAAATGGCCAGACTTCTCACCCACCCAACCCCGGCGCGCCAAGACGCGCCGTTCCTCGGGCAAGGCCGCAGCGAGTGAAGCAGGCTGAGGTCGAGGTCAAGGTTGAGCGAAGATCACACTCTTGCAATCTCAGCCTTGACCTGAGCCTTAACCTTTCAGAAAGCTGGCGGACGTTTTCAACAACCTGCTAGTCTGCGGTCTCAATCACGGCGAGCAGCGCGCGATAGGTCAACTCTCGAACCCTGGCCTTCGACGACGGCTGGTCGCTGCTGTTCATATCCAACCACACGCGTTCCGTCACCTGGGCACGGGCATCGTTACAAAGCCCCCACATCTGGTGAAGAAACCCGTCCGGCAATCCGACCTGCACCCCTTCAGATTCAATGCGATCGTCCAGAATGGCCAACAAATCTGACAGGGCCTGATCCGACCGATAGGGCGTAACGGAAAATCCAAAGGATGCATGGGCCGCCGTCTCCTGCTTCGCCTGCTCGACCAGATCCCGCATGTACTCTTTGAGCAAGCCCACCACATGACCGGACAATGCCATGCCCTTCTCCTTTTCTCACATTATGCGGATGTGCCAGAGAAGGGAGCAAGAACCGGACGTCGGTTGACCAGCTTCGAACGAACTCCGTTCTCTATGATGCCGACACAGAAAATGGGGCGAGGCCAGACGCACGAGGCAAAGAGTTGTGATGGTCGAACGATTTGAGGTCGCGCTAAACACCCCGGCCGGACGGCTGACCACGGCTATCGACGTGCCGACGGGATTCATCCCCATCACCGCGATTGTTCCGGTTACGCGCCGCCTGGGGGAGGAAGCCGCACAGCTGGAAGTCCAACAGGCCCTCGAAGCAGGCCAGACCATTTCATGCCGGATAGGCTGCGCCGCCTGTTGCCGCATGCTAGTTCCGCTCTCCGCGCCGGAAGCGTTCGCGTTGAGAGAGTATGTCGAACAGTTGCCGACGGATCGACGCACCCATCTGCTGAACCGCCTCAGCGACACGAAGGATCGCTTGAAGCGGGAGGGTCTGTGGGATCGGCTCAATGACGTGGCAGAGGCCTCCAGGCCGGTGCCGGATGAAGAACTCGACCCGATCAACCAGACCTACTATGCGTTGAGAATCCCTTGTCCCTATTTAGAAAATGAGACGTGTTCGATTTACGAGTCACGACCGGCCGCCTGCCGGGAACTCCTCGTCACCTCACCGGCGGAACTGTGTCAGGATATGGTGCAGAATCCGGTCACACCCCTGCCGGTCTCGATGCGAATTAGTTCCATCCTCGGGCTGGTCTGGGGAACCTTGACCAGCTCTCCCCCTCGACTCATCCCGCTCCCGATGGCCCTAGAGTGGGCCGAGCGGCACGAAGAGGAATCCCGACGGACCTGGCCAGGCTCATCGCTCTTGGACCAGGTCCTTGACAACATGTGGCGGTTTCTAAGCCAGGCGTTTACGAACAGAGGCAGGACGAGTGGCAAGGAGTTCTAGGGCCGACCCCTCGCTCATGCCACTCGCTCCGCGCCAATCTTCTATTGGAGAAGGAGAAGACATGAAGAGTCCCGTCATCGTCTGTTTAGACTTGGAAGGAGTGTTGGTACCGGAGATCTGGATCAACGTCGCACTCAAGACCGGCATCGACGAATTGAAGATTACCACTCGCGAGATGCCGGATTACGATGCCTTGATGAAACGGCGCCTGGCCATTCTGGATCAGCACAAGCTCACCATTCACAATATCCAGAGCGTCATCGATACGATGGGCCCGCTGGAAGGCGCCGTCGATTTTGTCGCCTGGCTCCGCGAGCGATGCCAGGTGATCATCTTGTCCGATACGTTTTATCAGTTCGCCCAACCGCTGATGCGCCAGCTAGGATTCCCGACGCTCTTTTGCAACCAACTCGAGATCGATCAAGCCGGCCGCATCGTCAATTACCACATGCGGATGCAGAATCAGAAGAAACACTCGGTGGCCGCGCTCAAATCGCTCAACTTTCACGTCCTGGCCGCCGGCGATGCCTACAACGACACCGCCATGCTGGGAGAAGCCCATGCGGGATTCTTCTTCTGCCCTCCAGATCACCTTCCCAAGGAGTTTCCACAGTTTCCGGTGACGAAGACCTACGGGGAGCTGCAAGCGCGCTTCGCACAGGCGGGGAATCTCAAGTAGTTCTCAGCCTTCAGCGATCAGCTTTCAGCTTAAGAGGTAACAACGCACAGATGCGAGACTTCAGGCGGCTCAAAGTCTGGGAAAAGGCTCACGGGTTAAGTTTGGCAATCTACAAAGCTACGGCGACTTTTCCTCAGCAGGAACTGTTTGGCCTCACCAGTCAGCTAAGACGTGCCGCAGTGTCAATACCGGCGAATATAGCAGAGGGCTGTGGAAGGAGCGGCGAACCAGAGTTGGCTCGATTTTTAAGAATTGCGCTCGGATCGGCAAGTGAACTCGAATACCACATTATCCTTTCAACCGACCTGTGTTACCTCAATAAATCCGTCAGCCAACATCTCTTCAAGCAAGTAACAGACGTGAAACGCATGCTGACCTCTCTTATTCAGAAGCTGACAGCTGAAGGCTGATTGCTGACCGCTATCTATCCCCATTCACCACTTGCCAGCACTCGCCGACCATACCGTTCTGCCTTTAGAGCACCGATGCCGGGAATCTCCATCAGGGCAGCGGGCGTCACGGGCTTGTGCCCGGCTATGGCCTTCAACGTCTTGTCGTGAAAAATCACAAAGGCCGAGACGCCCTCTTCCTCGGCAAGCTCCGTGCGGAGTTGCCGGAGCCGTTCAAAGAGCTGCGGGTCCGCCGGCGATACTCGCGGGGCAACCACAGACGCAGCCCTTTCGCGGGATGGCTTCGTCACCGGTGAATCCGGCTGAGGCTCTTCTGCCTGATTCAACGCCACTGCACTGACCCCTTGCAGGATCTCCCGTCCCTTGCGCGTCACATCGAGAGTGGGATACTCCGTGCCTTCGACCTGAAGATAGGCTGAGTCGATCAGTCTCTTCACCAGACCAGTCATAGACAATTTCGAACGCGCGCGACACATTCCGTATGTCGGACAGTCTTCCGCGCCATAGGCCAGCATCGCTTTCGAACGGCTCCCGCGAAGAATCTCGACGATTCGACTCACGCCGAACCGACCCATACACCAGGACACGGTCTCTAAGACGGCCTTCGCAGAAGCGGCATCATCGTGGGAAACCTCCCTGCTCGGCTGCTGCACCGGCGCGACGCAGCGGTCACAGAGGTCGCAGGGGCCCAAGGCCCGCTCGGCCTCATCGCTGAAATAGTCAAGAATGGCGAGCTGCCGGCAGGTCGACACCGACACGTATCCCAGCATTTCTTGAAGTAGCGTCTTCATCCGTTTGGCGCGTTCGGCGCCTTCAGGATCTTTTGACGCTAGCTGAATGAAGTATTCCTGCGTGGCCAGATCCCGCTCATGGAACAGCAACACACAGGCAGCAGGCCGTCCGTCGCGACCGGCCCGCCCGACTTCTTGATAATAAGCCTCCACACTTCCCGGAATGTCGAAATGGACGACCAGCCGGACATCCGACTTATCGATGCCCATGCCGAAGGCATTCGTCGCAGCCAGAATCCTCACCGTTCCCCGCCGAAAGTCTTCATGCACGAGTCGCCGTCTCCTCATCCGAGAGACCGGCATGGTAGTAGCCGACCGACTGGTGAGATTGTCCCAGCCATTCCGCGACCTCTTCCACCGCCCGGCGCGTCGCGCAATAGACCAGGATCGTGCCTTTCTCCGTCTCGCGAACCAGACGCTCCAACGTCGCCAGTTTCTCCTGGCGGGACTGACAGAGACGGACAGACAAGGCGAGATTGGGCCGACGGAAACCCGCGACCAATCGGAACGGATCGCGGAGCGACAACCGTTTGCACAGATCCGTTTGCACGCGGGCCGTGGCCGTGGCAGTCAAGGCGAGGCAGGGAGGATTGGTGAGTTCCTGGCGAAGGCGGCCGATTTTGAGATAGTCGGGTCTGAAATCGTGGCCCCACTGGGAAATGCAGTGCGCTTCATCGACCACCAGCAGTGAGACCCAGAGCGACCGCAAGAGCTGGAGAAACTCCTCATGCTGCATCCGCTCCGGCGCCAGATAGAGCAACTGAAGCCGCTTCTGATTGAGATCTTGGATCACGCGGTGCTTTTCAGAGCCCGTGAGGCCCGAGTGAAACGCCGCCGCGTTGATCTTTCGCTGCCGTAAGCTTGCCACTTGATCTTGCATGAGTGCGATGAGCGGAGAAATGACCAGGGTCAACCCGGGCAAGAGGGTCGCAGGCAATTGATAGCAGAGCGACTTGCCCTGCCCGGTCGGCATGACCGTCATCGCATCGCGCCCGGCCAGCACCGCGCGAATGACCTCCTCCTGGCCAGGCCGAAACTTCGCAAAGCCGAACTGTTCGCTGAGCTGTCGAGTTAGATCATCCACGGTGAGGTTAATCAGAAAAAAGGATGGTGGTGAAGTGTGCGAGCGGGCAGAGTATAGACGACTGACCTACGGCGGGCAAGCTAGTTGAGCACATATTCCGCCATCAGCCCCGAGCAAGCGGCTTGAGAAGCGAACCATCAGCTGATAGCCACGTCGCTGTCGGGAGCCTAGGATTTTACAGACATGAAATCAATATGAAAGTCCCGATAGGACAGATGCATCAGCCGCCGCTTTATTGATCGTTCAATCAGGATTTCATACATGCGGGGTGGCTTCCTTCGTGAAAGCATCGAACGAGCGGAATCGGAATGAAAAGCACAAGTGAAGAGGGGAAAGCTGACTAACAGAGCCGTGGGGTTGCTCCTATTAGACCATGATCTCGACACTCTGGCCCAGACCAGCTCCGCATTGCCTTCCATGATCTCTAAACCAACCCGCAAGAGTCTTCGTTATGTTCACTCAGCTTCGTCCCTGGTTCTGCCTTGAGACAGACTGCTGACAACGAAGCACAAAGAAGCCCCGCTGGGGATCTCCCGGCGGGGCTTCTTTGTTCGCAAGGCCGAGAGATCCTCTCGGCCTTTGCCCTAATCCCTCTTGCCTTCTCCTTAGAAGTTTATCCAGAGCTGGGCATAAGCCCAATCTTGACCGGTGTTGGTACCCAGGTTCTCCTGGATATACCCGCCGGCCCACATGTGGCCATAGACCGCCTGGAAGGACAACTTGCCGTCCATGAACAGATGCGTCCAGGCAAAGTCTATTTCGTCGCCGATGTGCGTCTTGGTGTTGTTCGCCTTTGAATAGACATAGACGCCCTGCGTGGCACGATACCAATTGTCCTTCGCATTGGCCAAGTTGAAGCTAGAGCCCCAAATTTCAATGTGGTCATTCTTGGTTGGGCGGAATTGAAGGTTCACCGAGGGCATCCACATGTTCTTCCAGCCTTGCACGTCCATGAAGCCCATGTGCATGTGGTTGGTCGGGTACATGTTCTCAAACGTATTGGCAGTTTTACAACCTGGTCGTGTATCCCGGTAAGGTACAATTCGCCCGGCCATCGCCCGAGGCATAGTCGAAGTTGAAGGCCAACCGCGGTTTCCAGGCCCACTCGTAATGCGTATACCCGATCCAGTTTCTGGTCGCCCAGGCGCTGATGTGGAGGTACTTTTGGTTTCCATAGCCTGCGCCATTGGGCCCACCGGTGTCGCCCATTTGGCCAAACTGGTAGAGCGTTTCGCTTCATCGCGTCGAAGTTGCCCTTGCGCATCTCGATTCGGCCTCCGACGCTATGACGGGTCTGGTTCGAGTGCCTCGGCGTGCCGAGACCCATGCTCCGGTTGTCCTGCGAGTTGTATCGGTTGGAGTAGAGGAAGTAGTAAGGCTCGATGATGAATCCTGGCACTGACTTGATCTGGTTGTAGAACATGAAAACGTCGGAGTCTTGGTTCGCATTACCGTTATTGACGGTGCTTGGGCCAATGTTCGGGCCTTGAGCGCCGACCGGCACTGCTTGCCCGAGATCGGATTCAGAGGTGCGGAACCACCCCCCGTAGATATCCCAGGCCTTGGTGCTGTATTGCAGCATTACACCGTCATGGGAAATTCCTGTGTTGGACCAGTCGAAGGCGCCGAACAGGGATTGGTTGCCGAGCACCACATATTGCCGACCGGCCTTCACGCTCAGGCCTTGAAGCCCGGCGAAGTTCCGGATCAACATGTAGCCAGCTCGGACCCCCAATGTGCCGCAGTTGCCCCCGCCATTGGCTGTCGCACAGCCGTTATGGTTCCTTGCATCATCTTGGGTGCCCTCTAGACCATTGGCCCCGTTTCCGCCCCAGGTCCTCGAGTCCTGCAGTTCCATGTAGAAATTCACGTCCGGCGAGAGGTCGTAGCCGAAACCCAACCGTGTCAACTGTTGGGCATAGAAGTCGTTTTGTTTGCCAGGAGTACCATTCGGGGTGGTGCCTGGATTAGGACTGTTACAGGATCCTCTCGTCGTGCCTGGAGTAAAAGCGCTGCCGAAACAGACGCCGTTCCGCATGATCGGCCGCACACGGAGATCGCCACGCATCCAGAACTTATTGAGATCAAAATTCTTACCGATCTTCGGGTCGTAGAGTTCGTATTCTTCCTTCTGCGGAATCGAGCGAGCAACGGCCCCGACATGGGTAATTCTTTCACCTTCCGGCAATTCATACGCGGCTTGCGCCGGGGCCGTCACGAATGACATTCCCACTGCCATCACAGACCGCACTACAAATGGTGACTAGACCGGCCCACCCGGTCTGTCTGATAATTCTCATACGATTCTCCTGTGAATTGGAGAGGACGGCCGTCGGTGAGTCATGAGATGGTGGTGCAACTAATCGGAGAGACCACAATGAGGGGCAGGGCTAACAATCAACACCAAACTGGACAAGAAGCGAATATCCGATCAAGATGAAGATGACGGCTGATCAGGATGGCTTCCGTGAACCTCGAAGCGCATTCGTTGCATGGGGGATGGACTTACGCCATCAGACCGAGACTGCTGTAAAGACCTGTCGGTCGACCGGCTAGGCAAGGCCCAGAGGCTTACTCGTCTCGCCGCTTTCTCGTCTTCTTCTCATCCGCAACCTTCACGCCTGATTGGTTGATCCCTTTGAATCAACCTGTTTCTCTGCCGGCGTCGTCACGGCATTGATCTGCTCTTCTGCATCCTTGATCGAGGCCTGAAAGTCCTGCTCGACCATCTTCACTTCCTGCTGGATCATATTGATCTCCGGCTCCACCGACTTCCGCAAATCCTCCGCCGTTTCCTTGAACCCCTTGACCGCTTTCCCGACCTGGCGAGCGACTTCAGGCAGCTGCTTGGGGCCGAACAGCAAGAACGCGATCACCAAAATAATGAGAACTTCGCCGATGCCCAATCCGAACATGGTTCATCATACGCAAAACATCACGCGCCATGCGAAAAGCAAAAAAGGAAGCGTCTGATTCCTCTTGGCGCTTCACGCCTGACGCCTCACGCTCACGTCTCCCTAACCTTGCTTGACCTGCTTCCCTGATTGAACCGGCGCCGCAGGCCGGCGGAGCAGCCTGCGCTTGCGCGACCTGCGACGGCGGCACTTCAGGCGCCTCGGACGGAGGAGGCGTCACGTCGATGGCATCGACCTCGTTGACGCTCTTCTTAAATCCTTTAATGGCCTTCCCAAGCCCCTCACCCAACTGCGGAATCTTGCCGGCGCCGAAAATGATCAAGACAATGATCAGAATCAGCATCATTTCCATCCACCCGAACGATCCAAACATCAATCACTCGCTTTCTCTTTATGTCCCACCCAAACCCACTCACCCTGCGGCGTTGAACCAGTCGAACGGGGGAACCTTCCTCATAATACGAGGAGAAGGTCATAAAGGTTATAGAAGAACAGGAACTGAGTCAAGCAGAGAAATTCAGCCATCGGGCCGTCTGGCATGGAACAGTCAGCGAGGCCGGACGAAGCAGTGAAAGTAATCCACAGGGCTCGGTGGTGCGCTCAAGGCAATCATGAACGACTGAGGATCGTAACCGATGGCTTCGAGGTCCTTCGAGGCCAAGGTCAGCTCTTCCTCTGTGAGATAGGCAACGGTGTCCGGAATGCCTGTCGGCGTGAGCGAGCGCGCAAGCGCCTGGAGGACTTCTCGCTCCTCCGGCGGCATCTCCAACGGAATAGGGAAATCCAGATGTCGCTCATAGGGGCTTCGGTAGGTCTCGTCCACTGCGCAGAGGGTTTTGAGCATCAAGCGGTCCTGTTCCCACGGCGCCATTCTCGTGCCAGCGGAAGGGTGGGTGGCGATGAGGTCCATGAGAGTCAAGACGTTGGTCCCTAAGCTGCGCCCCACGAACTCACGCTGGCTTTCTATGGTCATCGTGCCGGCCTCCAACTGCTTGGCGACCGCTTCGGCTAACGCAAAGTTGACCATGAAACTCTGTTGCCCTCCAAATTGGCCATAGCAGGGCTTCTCCGGATCGTTCAGCACGTTCATATCCGCTGTGCCTGCATCGAAACTGCTGAACCCGATGGCGTCAGGAGCCAACAGGCGCTTGGCTTCTTTGATCGTGGCATAGGCACCCAGATTGACGGGAACCAGCACGTGCTCATCGATGCGTTTGAGAAAATCCGTGATCGTCTTCCGGTAGGGGACCTCTTTCCATTCGACCGCCCGATACTCACGTTCCCACACTAGATCATCGAGGAAGGGGGGAAAGCGCCTGAGCGCCTCGATATCCATGGCGTCGAACGCCCGGACAAAGGCTGCCCAGTCGGAAATTTTCGCATGAGCGGCTATCGTTCAAGTTCGGTCGCATGAACTCTTCTTCAATGTCGCCCCCCTGGCGCGACATTAGTTTCGTTGAGAGATCGTTCCACAGCTCGTTACAGATGATGCGATCCACGCTGCCATCCGCAACAGCGTCGAGCCGGTCCACGGTCCCTCGATGCGTCTCAACCAGGTTGCGATGGGACGCGAGCTCCGGATGCGCCAGGGCTGCATCGAGCACGGCTTGTTCCCCATCGACCAGCACATATCGAATGCGGGGATACACCACTCCATCTTTATCGAGGACCTTGAGATGGCTCAAGAAACAGGCGGAAAGATTGCCGTTGCCGGGGCCGAGTTCCATGACCGTGAGGGGTGAGACGCGAGGGGTGAGGACGTGAATCGGACGCGTTTTCGCCTGACGCCTGACGCCTGACGCCTGACGTTTTTTCGCGCTTCACGACTTTTTCGTAGTAGTCCGCCGCAAGCGCATGGGCGAGCCGATAGTCTGCTGAGGCAAACGTTTGGTAGAAGCTGCGGATCTGATCGCCCCGGAAGCGGTAGAAGAGCCTATTGATGTGGACTTGCCACTGATCGACCGGCTTATAGTCGCCGATGAGCTGAGGTAAAGCGTCTGCGTCCTGCAACATCAAAAATCCTTGTTGGGGCGTGCAGGAGACTCGTCCGCCTCCTGCGTCGCGCTTGTCCCGCGCGTCCCGCCCTTCCGTTTTCAGCTTCAAGGAACACGGATTTTAGCAGATGGCAAGAAACAGCCGCAACCGGCTCTTCGTTACCTCTCGCTCCTTGCCTCTGGCCTCTCACCTTACCTTGACAGTTCCCATCGACCGGTGTACCAAGAAGCTATGACGAGAGGCGCGAAACGAGTCCGGCGACGGGGAATCGCAGCGATCATTGTCATCGCTCTCTCGGCACTTCCGGCACTCCAGGCGGCGGAGCTACCGATCACCAAGAATCTCCCCATTCCTGATTTTCAGAACCGCACCCAAGACGTCACCCCCTACGACTTCGACGCTCCGCCGCAAGGCCTGTTTCGCACCATTACGACGGCGGAAGGATTCGACGAGGAACTGGGCTTTCACCGCACGCACGAGATCGTGCCGGTGAAACCGACCGACCGGTTCAGTCCCGACACCCAGGCAGTATTCATTGTGTTCCACCTTCACCAGCATTATCAGGGATTCCAGGTGTTCGGACGCTGCTTCCCGGAAACGGTAGCCGGCCTCGACCCCACCGTGGTGATCAGCCAAGACGCCATGCACATTGCGCTCGAAGACGATACTGGCTATCTCACGCTCTCCCCTCCACAGAACGCATGGAAACCCGGCCGATACAAAGTAGAAATCCATGTAGGAGAAGAGGTCAACGAGATGAGCCTGATGGGCACGATGCGCTTCACGATCGCCGCGCCAGGGACGTGATGGGGGATCGGTGATGCGTGATGAGTAAAAATCGAATAATTCCCTCTCATCACTGTTCACCCTTCACTCATCACTTCCGTGGTTTGACGCTCCCTTCTGCATTCTGTAGAATGCCCGCGTGAGTGTGTTGACTCCCTTCTGTGTCAGGAATATCTACCCCGCATGGCCGTGCCATCCCATCCATGGGCTTCCGTCATTGTCCCTATCAAAGATGAGCGAGACAATCTCGTTCCACTGATTGAGGACCTGCTGACCGTCTTGAGTTCACACGCGACCTCGCAGACTCGGCCGTTCGAAATCATCTTCGTGGACGATGGCAGCAGCGACGGCAGCGGGGAAGAACTGGATCGCCTGGCGGTGCAGCACTCCCAGATTCGGGTGTTCCACCTCGATCGAAATTACGGAAAGACCTGCGCGTTCGCAGCGGGCTTCAGTCAATCTTCCGGCGAACTCATCATCGAACTCGATGGCGATCTTCAACAGGACAGCCAAGACATTTTGAAACTTCTCCCCTTTACCGATACCCACGATCTCGTGTGCGGATGGAGACAAGAGCGGCGGGATGGCCTGGTGAAAAAAATGTCGTCCCGAATCGCCAATCGCGTGCGGAACTTCTTTACCCACGACGGCGTCCACGACACAGGATGCCCGCTCAAGATATTCCGACGGCCCGTGCTGGAACGCATCCGCCTCTTTGAGGGCATGCATCGATTCTTTCCCGCGCTCGCGCTCATGCACGGGTTCACGGTCACGGAGGTGCCGGTCCGGCATTACGCCGCGCATTCACGGTGTCTCCAAGTACGGCATGGGCAACCGATTATTCAAATCTCTCTACGATTTGATTGCCGTGCGGTGGATGCAAACCAGAGTGTTGCGCTATACATTTCGCGACAAGTAACGACCGGACAAGCGAGAAGAGTGAGAGATGCGCGACAAGCGAGACTTCATGGACCGCGAGGATTGGCTACCTTGCGCATCCCGCGTGTCTCGCCCGCCGTGCACGGCGGTTCCATCATGAGTATCGAAACCATCTGGCTCACCATCGGATTTCTCGGCCAAGGGCTGTTTTTCGGCCGCTGGGTGGTCCAATGGATTGCCTCTGAAAAAAAGGCGGAGAGTCAGGTCCCGGTCTCGTTTTGGTACATGAGCCTGATCGGCGGGCTCATCACACTGGCCTATGCGATCTATCGGAAAGATCCGGTCTTCATCGCAGGACAGGGTATCGGATCGATCGTCTATGTTCGCAACCTGATGCTGATCTCTCGCGCAAGCCAGGCGAACCCGCCGGTCAGCCCCACCTCTCCACGAACATGATTCTTTGAAATCCAACACGCTCAACACATGCGGTCACCACACGATCCGAACGATTTCATGACGACAACCGACCGTTCTCACCACGCACTGCTCCTCCTCGCCCTCCTCCTCCTGTCGGGACTGTTGTTCTTCTTGGGGCTCGGCGACATGGGATTGACCGACCGTGACGAGGGACGGAACGCCGAAGCCGGGCGCGAAATGTTCGAGTCGGGGGATCGCCTGACGCCGACGTTCAACGGTGAGCTGCGCGTCGCGAAACCGGTCTTTCTCTATTGGCTGATGGAGCAGTCATATCGCCTGTTCGGTGTCAACGAATTCGCCTCACGATTCCCCTCCGCCCTCTTCGGTGTGGGATTGATCCTCATCCACTACCTGTTCCTCGTGCACCAGCGCGATCGAACCGTCGCACTCTTCGGCGGCTTGATGCTCTTGCTCAACCTGGAAATCCTTGGACTCGGACGCATGGCGCTGACCGATAGTGTCTTGATTTTTTTTACCACGGCATCGCTATATGGATTCTGGCTGGGACTGCATGGAACAGGCGGCGTACGCCGATGGATCTGGGCGTTCTATATCGGCATGGCTCTCGCCACGCTGACGAAGGGACCGGTCGGGTTCGCTGTGCCCCTCGTCGTCGCGGCACTCTATCTCACCTGGACACGCCGGTGGGGAGACTATTGGCAGAAGGGGGTTCCCCTTGCGGGCATGTTGCTGTTCATTCTGCTCGCCGCCCCCTGGTATGCGGCCATGTTTCTCCTGCATGGCGACGCCTACGCTACAGGCGCGAAGGCCCATACGATCGGCCGATTCCTCAGTCCGATGGAAGGACACCAGGGCACCATCTTCTTCTATCTCCCGGTCCTGCTCTTAGGATTTTTCCCCTGGAGCGCGCTCCTTCCTGTCCCGCTCTATCGCACACTCAAAGATTGGTACCTCATACGTCGTGCGCGCACTCATCCAGACCCCACTGGAACATCTGAACTCGACCTATTTGCGGCCCTTTGGCTTGTAGGCGTCTTTGTGTTCTTCACGGCTTCTGCGACCCGCCTCCCCCACTATATCGGTCCATTGTTTCCTGCCGCCGCCCTGTTGACGGCCTCGTACTGGTCCCGGTGTCTGCAAGATCCGACGACGAAAGGGATTCGGGGGTCCATACATCTCATGATGGGAATGGGGTATCTCTTGGCGGTCGGCTTTGCCTGCCTCCCCACGCTCTACACAACCTACGCCTCCAAGATGGTGCGGGAGTTCCCCTTGGCCGGACAGGTAGATCTCGGTATGGCTCCCTATCTGGTTGCAGCCCTGTTGTTACTCGGGATGACGTTGGTGGGATATCTTGGATTGAACGACGAGCGGCGCGGAGGAGCGTTCTGGGCAGCGGGGGGAACCTTGGCCGGTCTCGTTCTGATCGTCATTGTGGTCGCGATTCCACACATCAACCGATATGTGGTCGCACCCCCGCAGGAACTCGCCTATGCCGCAGGACTGAACCTGGATCGCCAGGATCAATTCATTGCGTACGGCACGGTGAGACCATCTTCCGTATTTTACGCGAAACGCGAGACGCTCTTCGTGCCCATCGGGGAGGAGGACAAGATACGGGCGGCCCTGAAAGAGCCGAAGAAAGTGATGATCCTATTGCCGGAGAGCGCACAATCGAAATTGCCGGCAGAAGCAAACGGGCTGGTTCCCATTCTCAAACGCTACGGCTACGTGCTGCTGGCCAACCAGCCGATGGTGACGCTTCCAGAAGGCGCAACCCCGCCACCGCCACCCAGCATTCTCGGCCATTGAACGGTTCATCTGGTTTCGTCTGGTTTATTTGGTTCGTCTGGTTGGTTTGGTTAACTACCTAACCAAATCAACAAGACAAACAAAGTAAACCAGAGAAACCAGACTTACATCGGCACGATGCCTTTCAGGGCATAGCTTGCCCCCAGCACCAACAGCATAGCCGCGACGAACAGACCCTCCGCCATGGCTGCCCGTAGCCCCACATGACCATCCTCCATGGACTCGATCTGACCAGGGAGACCGTCCAGCCAATGCGCAGCACAGACGAGCAGTACGACGGTCGTGACAAACAGTGAGCCGGTCGTCATCCCTAACCCCAGTCCCAAGAGGCCGCGAGCCAACGGTCCGGACAGCCAGGCCGGGCACCATGACGATTGCACCGACCACAAGACATGGCCTACGAGTCCCGCCAGGGTGAGCAGCAGGCCGCCCCACAAGAGCTGTCGGAATGGCCACGCCTCGGACGGAAGATGCACGATTGTCCAAACGAGCGCGAGCGTCGCTACAAAAAACGGCGTCATCCGACAGACAGCGACGCCAACAGATGCATACCATTCGCGCCAGGGGTGGACCGCAATCATTCCCATGACACAGCCAAGGGCCGCTCCTCCGGCCACGTCGGTCAGATAGTGAGACCCACGGATGACCCGACTGGCGGCAATGGCTACTGCCGTAGCGAGAATAGGCCATCTCGCTCGCGGGAACTTTGCAGCCAGCACGGTTGCGACCGCAAACGCTGCCGCCGCATGCCCGGACGGGAACGAGTCCCATCCGCTACCACCGACCGGGGAGAACTCAAGGTTGCCGGCATGCATGAACTTAGGGCGTGGACGGCCAATGACATGTTTCAAAATATTGGCGCTCAACGCGGCAAGACCATGTCGCGATGAGACTCTGCCAGCCGGCATCTTTCCACTGCGGATGTTTCAATCCATACCCGACTGCCAGCAACACGAGGCTCAGGATCACCAGAGACTCCCCCTTGCCCAGGCGGTCACCGATATCGCTGAGCTGAGCCAGCCAGGGATTGGCGAGGTGGTCCATGTGAAGGTCATTGAGGGAACGGATGAACCTGGTCAGCGGCACATCCCACTCAAACAGCCCCGCGAACACAAGGGTGAGCGCGCAGACGGAGAGGAGGACGGCTGCAACGGGCGTGAATCGTGAATTATGAGTCGTGAATCGCGGGGGAGCCATGAGAGTCGGTCTACACGTTCAACGAATAACGGCGTCAGGGAACCCAGTCGGCGAGAAAAACATTGAATTCGCCAGGGGCTTTGGCCTGGCGATCCGATACCCAAACCAGGCTGGTACCATCAGGCGAGAACATGGGGAAACTGTTGAATTGCCCGTCGAACGTGAGCCGCTCGAGGCCTTGGCCGTCCTCACCGATCACGTAGAGATGAAAACTTGGCCGGCCTCCTTCGCCCTTGGTTTCAATATTCGATGAGAAGATGATCCTCTTGCCATCGGGGAAATAGAACGGCGAGAAATTTGAGGCGCCGTTCGACGTGACCGGCCGCTGGCCGCTTCCATCTGCATTCATCACGAAAATTTCAAGTTGCCCTGGCTCCACCAGCCGCTGGCTGAGCAAGTCCTTGTACTTGTCGATCTCCGCCTGATCGGTGGGGTGCGATGCCCGATAGACGATACGCTTGCTGTCCGGTGAAAAGAACGCCCCGCCGTCGTAGCCGATCTCGTTCGTCAGCCTCCGGGGCTTCGAGCCATCGAGATTCATGGCATAGAGATCCAAGTCCCCGTCTTTCACGGATGTCCAGACAATCGTCTTGCCATCCGGCGACACGGTCGCTTCCGCATCGTAGCCCGGCGTGGAGGTCATCCGCTGCATCTCCTGTCCATCGATGCGTACGGCATAGATGTCGTAATCGTCCAAGGCCCAGCGGTAGGCCCCCTCCCGCTTCGGTTTCGGCGGACAGTTCGGGCCCGACGCATGGGTCGATGAGTAGAGCACGCGGCGATCGCCCGGGAAAAAGTATCCGCACGTCGTGGCGCCCGTGCCGGTGCTCACCAATCGAACGGTATCGCTGTCCAGATCCATCACGTACATCTGATAACAACCCAGCCCGGCGTCGGCCGGTGTGAGCGTGGCAGCAAATGTGTCTTTCATCCAATTGTTCGTGGATTGGAAAATCAATTTGGTTCCGCTGAAGGAAAAGTAGGCTTCGGCATTCTGCCGGCCCACCGTCAGCTGGCGAATATTCTTCAGATGCCGCTCAGCCTGATGAGCAGGAACCGCCAGAGCCTTCGACGCAAGGCCTTCTGCCTGTCCCGTCTGCTCACCCAGCAACAGACAGACAAGTCCGATCATGCACCACTTACCGAATGGGATTGCTTGCATCGAGACGCACCTCCGTACGATCGCCCGCGGGAAGTGGCCACTCCCCGCGGGTAACCACCGCTCCATCTTTGAACAACACGAAACTATTCCACCCGTAAAAAAAGAGCAGCCGCGCCACCTTCGCCACGGCCTGTTCCGAGGCCGCATACAGCACCGTCACGACGCTACCTGGACGATCGACCCTGTGACAGCTGGCCAGCAGGGCCAGCCCAGGCCCTTCGTGCGCCGTCCCCATCACGGTGACACCCCTGTCGTTCAGGGTCGCACGCTCACCGCAGTGATTGGCCAGGATCGATTGAATCACCAAGCGGGACTCCGGACCGCCCAATACTAACACCGAACCTTCCTGAGGTAACAGCCCACCCTGAGCCAGTGGAGCGATTGCCGTTCGTTCGCCGATCGGTTTCTGCTGCTCCTGGGTTTCGATGCGCGTGACCACGTCACGAAACGGCGAAGGATGGTCCAGCTCATCCTTAAACGCCGTCAGCACCGATCGCCGCCGATCGGTGACATAGTGATTGAGCACCGGCGACAGCGATTGCCGTGGCGATCCGTCGGACGGTCATGAACTCGGGATCGAGATCGATCGCGATCGGTCGCGCGGGCAAGGTCACGGATATCGTCTCCCGCGGGGAACGCAGCGGTACCGTCAGAATTTGCTCGCGGTCATCCTCCATGCGAATCAGCAGCTGAAGGGGAAGACGAAAGGGCTTGTTTGATTGGACGATCGTGGCTTCCAGTTGATAGGCCTGCGCTTGCTCCCCCGCCACCGGACGGGCGACGGCTTCCGGCAACGACAGCGCCGGCGCCCCATCCTGTTCCACCCATTGCGCGAAAAACCATCGGAGATCTTGGCGGCTCTCTTCTGCAAAGACTCGCTCAAGATCGCGCCATTCCGCATACCTGCCACGATATTGCGCCACCAGGATCTTCAGTGCCCGCCAAAACGTCTCCTCTCCCATCTCCTGGCGCAGGAGGTGAAACAGCATGGCGGCCTTTTGATAGCCGATGGCATTATCATGCTCGTCCAGTTTCTGCGTGAATTGCGCGACCGGATAGTCCCGCTCCGGCGGCACGTGGAGATTGTAGCCCTGCACCATCAGACGGCGTTGGTCCCGCGCCTGCGCGCGATCTCCCATCAGTTCATGCCAGTAATAATTGGCCAGATACGTCGTCAGACCTTCCACCCAATTCCCGCGTTCGGCGCGATTGAAGACATCATTGCCGATCCACGAATGCACGATCTCGTGGCCGAGCGCGTAGGGTTGCACATAATGCCGTTTGATGATGCCACTCCCCAGCAGGGTGAACGAGGGCATGCCGAGCCCGCTCGCAAAGAAATTCTCCACCACGGCGAACTTTTCGAACGGATAGGGGCCCAGCAGAGGGATATAGGCATCCAGGTAGCGCGCGGTGGCATCGAGATATTCCTCGGCCAGATGCGCATCATCGGGGAAGAGATAGGTCGAGAGCTGTAATCCTCTGACCGGTCTTGGCCGTCCAGTCGCGAAACGTTGAGACAAATATATTCGCCACGAGCGTGACGGCTTCGCTCGGCTGCGTCACAGCCCATTCCGTCATCACCATTTTTCCATCGCGGCAGAGCCCGGCGGGACAGGCGCGCGATTCACCGGCCTTCCCTTGGGTCACGACGGTCCACCCTGCAGGCACGGCGACCAGCAGCGCATAGGTGCTGAGTGATTCCGGGACATCGGGATACCAGTAGCTTTCGCTGCTTATATAGACGCCTTCCGGCCCGATATGTCCGGCAGTCTCACTGGGCGTCACAAATCGAAGATGGCGCGGATCTCGCGGCGGATCGTTGATGACGCCATGATAGTGAACATCCAGCGTCACCAGTCCGGCATCCACGACCTGCGAGGGGATACTGACCTCCTGAGCCGACTCCGGCGTAGAGCCACGCTCGACTTCAAACGGCACATCGTGAATCAGGGATTCCGTCCCAGCCGACTCTTGCACGAGTGCAATGTGATCGATCTGGAGCGTGGGGGCGAGGGAGAAACGAATCGGAGTCTTCTGCTGCGGCACCTCAAGGGTCAGCCGGTCCTTTGCGATGAGGGCATGTTGCTCGGGGATGATCTGTACGAATAACTCGTGATGCCGAATGACGACTCGCGGCAGGACTAGGTCAGCTGCGCAGGCAATACCGAACGCTCCGTGGCTGAGGAGCGCGACGAGAAAGAGACAGGGGAAAGAGATCGATCCTGCTTCCGATTGGCATCGGAAGAGTTTTAGCATTCGCGACAGACGAGCACAAGCTGGATGGATGTCAGCAATTGCTCCAAGTCGATCGGCTTCCCGATCACTTCTTGCGGCCCCACGGCCCAGGCTTCATCAAGACGCTCTTCGTCGTGACTCCCGGTGATGATGATCACCCCGCCGGTGTATTCGCGTTGGCGGAGTTGCCGGAGCACCTCGACGCCATCCATGCCGGGCATAAACAGGTCGAGAAGGATCAGGTCGGGGGGCGCTTGCTCCACCATCGAGAGGGCCTCGGGGCCGTCTTTCACGCCGAGTGCCCGATAGCCGCGGAGACTGAGAAACTGAACGAGCAGGTCGCGGACCAACGGTTCATCGTCGACGACGAGGATCGTTTCCCCCGTATCGGCCACGGCTGCGCTGCCCGCCACCGGCAGAGCGGGAACGGATTTAGCCGGAAGCTGCACCACCCGGTTGACGCATTCGACCAGCACATCGAGCGACAGGCCCTTTCGGATAAAATCGGTCACGCGTAATCCCCGCGCTTGATTTTCCTGCTCTTCGGTCGCTCCGCCGCCCAGGATGATCACCGGCGCATGGGGATCGTACGCACGGATTTCTTTGAGGACGGTCAGTCCATCCATTTCGGGCATGCGAAGATCAAGAATGGTGACGCGCGGGGCCTGCTGGCGGAAGAGGGTCAGGCCTTCGATCCCGCTCGTCGCCGACAGCACCTGATACCCATGTCGGGTGAAGACGGACTGAATCAGCTCGCAGTTCATGCGATCGTCGTCGATAACCAGAATCTTGATCATGTCTCAGCCTCGCGGCAGGAATGCGTAGCGCGCGCTAGCAGGATGCTGGTTAATTCGCAAGCTCAGCCTAACACAGACGATGCTGGCAGAGAAGAAAATGACGGGATCTTACCGGAGACTACGCAGAGGGCGAGGCTGTCGTCCCGAGAAGCGCGTCCACGAACGCGTCGCTCTGAAAATCCTGCAGATCCTCAACCGACTCCCCGACTCCGATGAGCCTCACGGGCAACTTGAGCTCCTCGGCAATCGCGACGACGATCCCTCCGCGAGCGGTGCCGTCGAGCTTCGTCAGGACCAAGCCGGTGACACCGACCGCTTGATGAAATTGACGAGCTTGGGACAGCGCGTTCTGCCCGACCGTGGCGTCCAGCACGAGAAGCACTTCGTGCGGTGCACCAGGACATTCCTGCGCGATGACCCGGGTGATCTTGCGGAGTTCGTCCATGAGATTCGATTTCGTGTGCAGCCGGCCGGCCGTATCGATCAAGACCACATCCACCTGCCGCGCTTTCGCGGCGGCAACCCCATCGAACGCGACGGCGGCTGGATCGGCTCCATGGCGGTGACGGATCACGTCGACGCCGACTCGGTCGGCCCAGACTTGCAGCTGATCGATCGCCGCCGCGCGAAAGTATCGCACGCCACCAACAACGGCACTTTCCCCGCCTGCACGAGCCGTTGCGCGATCTTGGCAATCGTGGTCGTCTTACCCACACCGTTCACGCCCACCGCCAGGATGACGAAGGGCTTGGGGCCTTTCGCGAGCAGGGACTCCAACGACAGCCCTTGCACAGGCGTCAGCACATCGAGCAGGGTGTCCCGCAATACCCTATGCACCCGACCAGGCTGTGAGGCATCGGTCCCTTGAAGCTGTTTCTTGAGGCGCTCCATCACGCGATCCACGACGCGGGTACCGAGATCGGAAGCGATGAGGGCTGCTTCGAATTCCTCCAAGAGGGCAGGATCCGCCGCACGGCCAAGCAGCCGATCCAAAGACCCGCGAACGACATCGCGCGTTTTGGTGAGCCCGTCACTCAGTCGCTGCAGCCATCCCATAGATCTACTCGTGATGCGTATGATGCGATGCGTCTCTTGACTTGGCTCGGGACGGTGAGCCTGTCGAACCGTAGCCGTTCGATTCACTCGTTTCGGCAATCGCACGATCGACCGCAGAATCATCCGTTCACGACGATGCATCCGGCGCGCTTCTTTCTCGCTCCGCTCATGATCGTAGCCGCAGAGATGCAGAATGCCATGGACCAACAAGACAGTCTAGCTCTTCGTCCAGCGACCGTTGGCCCTCTTTGGCTTGGCGAGCTGCCGTCGGCACGAGCAATCACTACGTCACCAAGCAGTCCGGCGTGAGGCGTGAAGCTGAGGCGGGCGCCTCCCGCATAGCAAAGGCCAGCACGTCGGTCGTGCGATCCTTGCCCCGATACCGACGATTGAGACCCCGCATCCGCTGATCGCCCACGAACAGGATGCCCAGCTCCGCCGACGCTTCCCCGACATCGGCAAGAATCGCCCGCGCCAATCGCTCCAGGCGCGCCTGGTCAAACGTGATACGTCGGACCTGACCTGCATATGGACCGGCATTAATGCGACTGGCCCCAAGGGTCCGTGAGCGGTGAGGAAGGAGTGGCAGGCTTCGGCTGCTTATTATGCGGCGCCGACGACGGTCGACGGCCCGTTGCGCCGGATGAGGGGCCGGAAGACTGAGCGGGGTTCTGATGCTGATCGTAGGCTTTGATAATGTCCTGCACCAACTTGTGGCGGACCACGTCCCGCTCGTCGAAATAGACGAATTCGATGCCCTCGACGTCGCGCAGAATCTCCCGCACCTCGATCAGGCCGGAGACCCGTTCGGGCGGCAGATCCACCTGAGTGATGTCGCCGGTGACAACCACCTTGGAATGGAAGCCGAGCCGCGTGAGAAACATCTTCATTTGCTCCGCCGTGGCGTTCTGCGCTTCGTCGAGAATGACGAACGAATCGTTCAACGTGCGGCCTCGCATAAAGCCGAGCGGCGCAATTTCGATGTCGCCCCGCTCGATCGCGCGCGTAGCCCGTTCCATATCCATCATGTCGAACAGCGCGTCGTACAGAGGGCGGAGATAGGGATTCACCTTGGCATACATATCGCCCGGCAGGAACCCGAGCTTCTCGCCCGCCTCGACAGCCGGCCGCGCGAGAATGATGCGGCTCACTTCTTTCTTCAGCAACGCGCTCACCGCCATCGCCATCGCCAAATAGGTCTTGCCGGTGCCGGCGGGGCCGATGCCGATCACGATGTCGTGCGTCTCGATGGCTTCGATATAGGCTTTTTGCGTCGGCGTTTTCGGCGCGACGAATCGTTTCTTGGTGACGATAGTCGCCGCGTTGGAGAGGAGTTCTTTGATCGGAGTCTCGGGACTCTGCCGGAGCGCGCTCAAGGCGTGGGTAATGTCGTCCGGCTGGAGGACCATCCCGTCGTTGGCGAGGGTGGCGAGTTCCGTGAGGACACGTTCCGCGTGGCGAGTGGCGTCTGGCGTACCGTCGAGGGTGAGTTCTTCGCCGCGCGCCGAGAGGCGCACACCGAGGTCTTCTTCGATCAGCTTGAGGTGCCGGTCGTGGTGACCGAACAAAACGGCGGTATTGGTGCCTTCTCTGAGTTTGAGTTTACGCACAAGCGCTAAGGCGTTCTCCCTCCCTGCAGCGGTAGTGTTGTGATTCTAGCAAACCGAGGAAAGGTGTGACAAGCAGACAATCGAATCAGCGTGTAGCGAGTCGTCAAGGCCCTTCACGCTTGGCGGTCACGGAATTACCGAGAGTCACGTTGAATTCCTGCGAAGCCCATCCTTGATGGTCATCCTTGACCAACACTCTCACCCTATAGACTCCTGTCGAGCCGGCAGGCACTTCCCATTGAATCCGTCCTGTTTTTTCATCGATGGTCATGCCGGGCGGAGCCGATTCAAGCGTGAAAATAAAGGGATCATTTTCGGGATCCACCGCCGATGCAACGTAACCGAAATGCCCCTTCTCCAGAAATCCCTGAGCGGATGAGGTGAATTTGGGAGGACTATTGGCCAAAGTCAGCAGCTCAGACAGCTGCTCCTTGCCATGACTGCCACGGTCATGAGGTGTTACGGAAACGGCAATGGCATCACCCCGAGAGAAGCCGGTTGTGTCCAGCGTTCTCTGCTCACCCTCTACGACCAAACGATTATTGTGGGACCACCGGTACGTATAGTGGACGTCGTCTCCATCCATATCGTTGCCATCCACTGTCGCAACGAGTAGATCTCCAACTTTGGCGCCGCTGGGCTGAATGGTCACGGCACGGATGGCCGGCGGCGTATTGCCGACCACAACCAACCCGCTACGAACAGGCGGGCCCGAAACCTTCCCGTCGTGAGGAATCACTTCGACGGCCACGCGATCCCCGCGGTTCAGACCTTCGGAATGAAATGTAGACGATACCTCTGCGGGCCTCAGCTCGTCGTTGACGACCCACTTGAATGTGAACGTCAGGGCATCTCTGTCCAAGTCGTCGGCTTCGACTATCGCCGTCACCACCCCTTCTCGAACGATAGGAATAGGAGTAAGGGTGACCGAGCGGATGACCGGGGGATGGTTCGGTCCAGCGGCGCCAGGCCCCGTTGCGTCCGTCTGAGACGAATCGAGGCTGCATCCCGTCAGTCCAAGGAGTGTCAGAGATACGATCCCGATGGAGACCTGTATGACCCGTGCAAGACCCTTCGACATGAGGCCCCTCAACCTCTGCGCAGCGCCGACCGGGCGATGCGCAGAGGTCTGTTTCTTCCGAATCAATCCTTCTGATTGATCCATGAGAGAAAATGACTTGCGACGGCCGAAGCCGTGCCGGTATTGACGCAGTTAATGGCTCCGGTGCTGGACTGCGAACAGGCTTTCACGCCGGTTTTGCTTCCACTTCCAGTCGTGCCATCACCTTGAGCTCCCAGGTGTACGGCCACCGTCGTCGCCATTCCTTCGCCAAGGTTCGTCTTAGCGTTGATATTCTGACCCGTCATCCCCAAGATGGGCGACGAGTAGGCGCCACCGGTGACGTAATACAATCCGTAGAGACTGCTGGACCCTGCTGCGACGCAGACGTCGCCGCTCGGAGTGAAGGTCGGGAAGAACACAATCCCACCCAATACAACTGGGTTGGCCACAGACCGCTCGCTTGGGAGGCCGCCTCCCGGAACCGTCAATTTGGCAAACCACCCCTTTTTGCTTTGCACAAGCGAGATGAGCGACGCATAGGTCCCGCCAGCCGCCATTGCGGGGACGCTCGTCACCTGCTGATTCACGCCAGTCCCGGTACAGGTTCCGGAGCCCAATTGGCAGATGGTCGCCGTTGACATATCGATCAGCTCGTTGCTGAGCGTGGCGCTCACACGACAACCAGTTATCGTGACATCGCCGCCGACACACCCGCCGGAACCTTGCATGACAGAATCTTTGATACCCACCAGATATTGTGTCGAGGTATCGATCTTATCTCCCGTTCCGCTGGTTTGGGTATAGTATCGGCCGGTTCCTGCAAAAACCCACGTATTGCCTGTCTCATCGATTGTCACACTGACAGCGGCAGGAACCGGACCTAACGTCTTGGTCGCCCCCCCTCCATCCATGAATTGATACAGGACTTCGGAGGGCGCTTGAACACCGACCGTACCTGAAGGAACACCCCACAAACCTGGGTTCGTGTTACAGGTCGGCGAAGAAGCACTCCAGCAGCCGGTCGTGAGACGAATGAGTTTCCCTTCCCACGGTGTCGCGCTGATGGTTTTCCCGCCATATATGACATCGGTTCGGAAGTCGAGGTCTCGATCGAACGCGACCATGTCGCCGACGAAGGAGTTTGGAGGAGTGGCTCCTCCACCCGAAGCATCGAACGCGGTGACCACGCCTAAGGCGGTCGAAATCATGCGGTCCTTGATGTTGACGGCAAACATTTTGCCCGTCTGGCCAACCCCCGCATCGTAACTCGTGGGGCCGGACCCCACGACCACGAACCATTGTGCGTTGGTGTTATCGGTCTTGGGGTCACCCAGCGGACTCACTCGGGCGACTGCCGGATAGCTCGTGGTAAATCCGAGATTCTGGTCCGAAAAGGTCCAGAGCAATGTCGGCACCTTGTCCGGGTTGGTGACATCCAGCACAAAATAGGAGCTTAAAAAGTCGCGTGCCGCGTCTGCCACAGCATCCCCGGTAAAATCGGCCGCAAAGCTCATCTTCTGACCTTGAGTGGTGCAGATCCCGCAGCTCCCGCCCATGCGGAATCCGCCGATGAGAATCGTGCCCCATCCTCCAGGATGGTCTGCATCATTCGGGAAAATACGCACATCGGTCACCTTGGGCTTCAAATCGACGTAGTACACATGCGTATAGGCAGGATCGGCCAGCCATCGAAGATGTGGGAGCAGCTCTTGAGGAATATAGGCCCAGAGTTCATCTCCTATGTTCACTCCTCGCCCGTCCACGGTGGCCGTATTGGTGAACCATCCGTGTTCTATCTTCGCGGGGGTTCCGACGTCGTCTCCCGGGTTGTAGAAGCCAACGTTGAACGCATGCATCATTCCATCGTTGGCTCCGAGATAGGCCACCTGCCGCCTATTCTTGTACGTGCTATAAAACGATGTGTAGGAAGTATCCCCGTACAAGAGGTCATAGCGTTCCCTGGGTGCGCCGACGATGACGGGTGTCGAATAAACCGAATCTGCGAGCTTCCACACGGCAGAAACAGGTGTGTTGGAGCTGTCCTTGACGGTCAATATACGGTCACGGAGTCCGGTCACCTGCGTGCCGCGGATGAAATCGATGATGTTCGCGGCCGTAAATGCTGCCGGGGCTCCACTCAGATTGAGATAGCCCTGGATCTTGGCCTGATTGGTGCTGTCGAATAAAATATACTCCTCCGTCGCGGCACCAGTCGGTGGGGCAATGTTCTTCACCAGCTTATCGTTGTCGAGATCGACCCACGTAAAGATCTTTCGGCTGCCTGGACTCATCAGCGCAAGACCTCGTCCTCCTTCCCAGATCGGGGTGACATCACTCAGGCTCATATCGCACACATTGGGGGCATCGTCGCAAAAGGCCGTGTCGAGGACGCTATCGGCGTTCGTGTCGCGCGTCGGGTCGGCTTTTCCGTCCCCATTGGCATCGACGTATACATCGATGGCAAGCCTGTCATTGATCGCATCATAGCGCGTGACGACAATGCGGTCTTCGTTCAGAACCAGTCGATTGTCCTTGACCGTATCCTCTCTGAAGTTCCCATAGGTATCGACAAAGAGGCTCTGCACATAGCCCGCATACTTGATTTCCCGCTCTGCTTCGAACTGGGTCGGATAGAAATACGATTGATAGATCGCGCCCTCCCCCGTGGTGGACGACGACAACACGGAAGCCGCCGTTCCCGACGAAGTCTGGTTCAGAATCGCCGCGAAGGCTGCCGCGAGTTTCCCTTCAAGCTCCAGCGGGTTCTGCGCAAAGAAGTAGGTCTCGGGCAACCCGTCGCCGTTCGCATCCCACTCTGAAGTCTTATCCGGCAGATTGTAGCCGGGGGTCGAAACCTTATCGCTGTCCTTGAATCCGCCATACTTGCTGGCGTACCAGAGGGGATCTTTCAAGAGGCCCGCATTCGAACCGGTGACGGTGAAGGTCCGTTCCACCGTGAGGGTATAGGGAACGGTTTGCACTGCACCACCAAAATACCGCTGGCATCCGACTGAATTGCCGGTGATCCCGTTTCCACAACGGATGTCATAATATTCCCCGGACCCCGTATTGGAGAGAGCGCCGCCTCCTGCTGCTGCGGTGACATCCCCTATGACATTACCTCCACTCACTCCATTGATGTTGTAACCGGCCCAGTTGCCGTTCCCCGAACTGGCATAGATGGGCTTGGTCTTCACCGTGATGGTGGTGAGCCCAGTTTTCACATAGAGCCGATAGCGAAGGTCGAGGTCGAAGTCCCCTCCGTAGGTCGCGTCGTTGAACATGACTTCGTAGCAGGAAGTGTAGCCATTCACAGCTTCATCGTTGTTCGCGCAAATTTCGAACGACACCAGCTCGCCCTTGTTCCCCTTGTATGTGGCGGAGGGAGCGCTCCATCCACCCCTGCCCGCTGCATCGCAGTCTCCTGGGAATGTTGAGGTGATGGGGTTTGGTCCGAACCGCTTGAGATCGCTGGCAGGAGCTGTAGTTGCAGCCGCCGGGCAGCCACTATGAAATGCCGGGTTTAACTGAACCTTCTTGCCTCCCACGGTAAATTCCAATATCGGGACCGGCGCACTGGCGACTACCGCATAGGTCGTTATGTTTTGCTTCACCGTGTTGCCCGTGTCGCCTCCCAAGGCCCCGCGCAGGTCCGTGGTCTTGGCATAGTGGGCCAGCATCGGGAGATAGAAGGTGCCGAATTTGCCAGGTTCTTCCGGACAGAGGCCACGGATGTTGAGGAATGTGGTCGTGGCCTTCGCTGAACACAAGGAGTCGGTCGTGCCGCCGATGTCCCCCACAATCACGGAGGTGATCGGATCCAACGTATCCATCTGAGAATTGGTCAAGAGCGTCGACATGGATAGGCCCGTATCGTTCGACGTGGGGTTGACCTGACTGGGCGCCGTCGTCCAGGCCTGAGCACCCGGCAGCTGGTCAGAATCGTGGGAAGGGAAGGCATCTCCGAACATCAAGACGAAGGGCTTGGAGCAGTACTCACAGACTGCTGGTGACCCGGTATAGGGATCGCCGTAGGCGTTGTTGGCTTCGACTGGAAAGGTATTTATCGCGAATGTGCCATCCCCGATGGCATAACTCTGAATGCCGTTGTCGGGACCGCTGCCTGAGGTTTGGTAGAATTGCGTGGTCGCGCTGCCGGAACCAGCCAGCCCCGGAAGTACCGGATCGCTTCATAGAACATCTCCGCGAAGGGCTCGCCCCAACTGCGGCAGGTCCCTTCGGCAGGAACACCGCCTGAAGGGCTGCAGCCATCCTCTGGACTGGCTGCGCTATAGCC
This sequence comes from uncultured Nitrospiraceae bacterium, assembly GCA_963742465.1. Classification (GTDB taxonomy): domain Bacteria; phylum Nitrospirota; class Nitrospiria; order Nitrospirales; family Nitrospiraceae; genus Palsa-1315. The sequence continues at coordinate 61,259 of CAVUMA010000003.1, forward strand.
CGACGAGAAACTGTAGCCCATGATCCTGAACATATCGATGGTCTTGATGACTTTAGAAGTGCCGAGAATCTGCCCGGTCCGTCGATTGATCTCCTGGCTGTAGAGGTCGGCGATCTTGCTCCGCAGCACGCCTCCGCTGAAGTTTCTGTTATAACTGCCGGAGATTAGACCGAACCGCATCGTAATCGTGTCATCGCTCGTGCCGGCGCTCCCGTTCGCATTCACCGCCATGCGCTGCAGCAGTCCCTGAGGTTTGTAGGTGTAGATATTCGTCGGACTGGAATTGTCGTCGTAGTAGGCATCGCAATTGGATTCCAATCCGACGACCCAGTCGCAGACCTTGACAGCGACGCGATAGGTCGCCTTCAGTTCGGCGGCGGAAAAATCTGCCCCTGCCGCATTGTCGGTTTTGTGGCACTGATAGGTTTCCGTACTGTCCGCATCCGGAAAATTTCCGTTCAGCACCATCATCATGCCGACGGTTTCTGAGGTCGCGCTATTGGTGTTGCAGATAGTCACGGCTGCGCCGATCCCCAAGGCCGCAGTGGGGACCAACGAGGCAAGGTCGGCGCCGGCATAGGGCTTGGCCCAGGAATGGGCATCGCGCGGGGTCGTCGTTCGCCCCAAGACGGTCAGACCATTGTTCCCGCTCATCGGTACGGTGGAAGTGCCGGCATCATCCCTAATGCGCTTTCCGCCGTAGAGCACCCTGCGGATTATGTCGATCCGCGCCATGGTCGCCCAGTTCAAAAAGTTACCGCTCCACTTGGCCGTGCAATAATGCCCATAGGTTCCCGTCCCGGCGACAGCGGGATTGAACCGTCCCGTGTTGGCAAATCCGGCTCCTCCCGAGGAGGAATAGTCGTAACACTTCTTCGAGTCGAAGTAGCCGACGTAATCGATGTTGTCTTTGTAGGTGGTATCTACGGCCGCATCGCCGCCCGGCTTTCCGTTGTCCAGATCGACGATGTCGTTGTAGCCTTTGAAGAACAGCCGGTGGTCTTTCGTCATCATGAGCATGACGGCTGGAGGGACGGACTTGTTGATAAACGGAGGATAGGCCGAATAGCTATTCATCGTCTGCGCCAAGGCCTGGTGATGGCCCATGACCCCGACCACCGCGACCAAGAGAGCAATGGTAAAGCGTTTCATACGGCTACTCCTCCTTCTCGCCCATCGACCTGCGTCGACGGTGTGACAGTGCACCGAACATCTTCCTCTGCATTTCAAATTTTCTTCTGACATATGCCGTTTAAGGTACAGGCATAGATCGCCACCACGCGGCTTTCGGATCCGACGGCCGTCAACGTCGCCCGGCAATCGATTCGATACAGCCTATCGACTCCGCCACCCGCGCCACCGCCACCGGCCCCTTCGTACCCCCCCGCGCCGCCACCGCCGAACCCGGCTTTCGGCACGAGGTATAAGAAATCGATATCGCCGAGGACCGAGTACCCGTTGATTTGCAGACTGTAGTCAGGCCCCGCGGCGCCCGCTCCCGTCACCAGATCAGGATCGTTGACCGAACTCCCCGAGATTTCTAAGGACAGAGTGGGATTTACCGCCACTTCCGCCGTGGTCAGGACCGGACCAGCCGCCGAAACGAACAGTGCCGGCACGGTGAGATTGCTCGTCGCCAGTGTCTGCTGAATAATGTTCACCGACGTTCCCACACATGATTCCGCCGCACTGGTCGAAGATTCGCCGGTTCGCTGAAACCCGGCAATCCGATTTTCCAACGCCGTGGTCGCCACGGCCCCTACCCCCAATACGGTCATGATGAGCAAAATCACCAAGGTCGTGATGAGCGCAATGCCCTCTTCTCCCTGCTTGGGCAGGCCGAGATCTTGCCGCGTCCTTCGCCTACTCGTTTTCATTCGCATCACCTTGCTCATGTTCACTGTAAATTCCTTGTGTCGACGGTCCTTGTCAGGAAACGACGGCGGAACGACTGATAGGTTGCCGCAGCGTATCCTGCATCGTTCGAGGGCAAATGGTCACTGACCTGAAGTGGCTGGCTCAAGGCCCCTGATTGAATCCCCTCCCCCGTGCCCTGATCAATGGCTGTTTGGCGCGCGACAATGTTGATCTGCGCGAGTCGAATCGTCGCGGGATCAAACGTCCCGAATGCCCAAACCCTATTGGTTTGGAAGTCGGCTACGTCGAACGTGTTGTTGCCGTTAAAGTCATCGATCACGCCGTTGGGGATGCCTGAATTGATTGTGCCGTTACACCCGTCGCACGCATAGGCAAATTGCAGGTCTTCAACGCCGTCCACGAGGGAAGTGGTGATGGTCGGAGCCGTCCCGCTATCCACCGTCCGCGTCAGACAGGGACCGGCCGAGCCGCAGTTGGCTGCCCCGTTTGCCACTTGATAGGTTACGCACTGCAGGAGGTAGACTTGTGTTCCAGCCGGGAAGTTTATTGGAGCATATGTTGGATTCCCGAGTGTAATCGTCGCTCCGCTGCTCGATGTCACAGGCACAGTGACCACTCCTCCCAGCGAAACATAGGCGCCGGAGCCGTTCTGCATGCCTTCGTTCTGCATCTCGGTGACCGCCGTAGCAGTCAAGGTGATCGTGGTAAATGACCCTGCCCCCCCCGATGGAACTGCACTCGCTAGAACCCAACCAGGAATTCCGCCGTTTGTAGGATTCGTTCGCGGAACGACGAGCGAAATGGTGTCAGCGCCCGTATCGTTGACGGCGGTTAACGGAATGGCGGAGTTGTTATCGACCGGTCTGATTGCCGCAGCTGTCGTACCCGTTGCGCCCGTCGCGCAATTGCCTGCAGTCCCACCCACAGGGGTATTGGGGGCCATCGGCAAGCCAAATCCAGCTTGTTTGATATCCCTGGCAATCAACTCCATAGCCACCCGGATGTTCTGCTGTGTTCCGACCGCTCGCTCATTCGAAATCGTGGCCCTGTTTGTCGTGGTCAATACGGTGTATCCGCCCACAACGATGACTGACGAAATCACGATCGAGATCATCATCTCAATGAGCGTGAACCCCCGTTCACACAGCACCCGCACTTCCTTCACATGATCCACTGTGCTCATCTTCATCCTAATTCCTATTCAGGCGCGACCACTGTGTCCAAGCGCACCGTCTTCGTAGTTGCTGCGACCTCGCTGCTGGCCGTTTCATTCCATGTCACCTGAACTGTCACAGTATTGCGGTTCAATCCGAGCGGGTCCAGAGCCGGTGGAGTCGGATTACTCAGCGTGACGGTCCCTGCGATGTTCTGAAGGTTGGAACTCAGCAGCAACGTGCGCCATTGGGTGCAATCTCCGTTTGCCATCACGTCGACAACGGTAGTCGGACATACCGTCGCACCTGCACTCACATTGATATTGTGATAACTTGCCGCCTTACGACGATTAAATTGAATGCGCTCGAGCATATCCGCCGCCAGATTCGTCACTCGCGTTTGGTTGCTGGAATCGACGTTCTTTCTTAATGAGAACGATTGCATGCCCGTCAAAGCCAGGAGGCCGATCGTCAGTATCACGGCAGCCACCATGCTCTCGATGAGCGTAAATCCCTCGTGCCTGCTCCACGAGGCACGAGTCGTCATACGGAGCAGTCGCGCGTTTTTTATGGACACGTGGAATTTGGGCACCATGTCACCTTCCCTGATGGCATCACCAACACGGAGTAGACTAATCCCTTCGTATTCACGATCGGAATGAGTTGATTCGCAGCGGCTGTGCTCAAGCCCATTGACGAAAACACCACGTTCGTCGTGCCACTTGGCAATCCCGTGACACTTCCGTTCATCGTCTGAGTGCTAAATATTGGAGTCCCTCCGGCAATGGCATCGACGCCAATATGTCCACTGCCCAACACTTGAATTGTGACCGTCGCTTGACGGTTGCGATTCATCGCGACTACTCTCGCAAGGTTTAAGTTACCGGCAAACTCGCTTACGGCCTCCCGCAGATCATACCGGGATTTCCAATCCACATAGTTTGGGATCGCAATCGCCGAGGCGATCCCGATGATCGCAACGACGATCATCAGCTCAATCAGTGAGAACCCGCTCTCGCTGTGTTTCATCCCGAGCATATCGTCTGTCCTATTTTGTCCTGGTAGACCCATAGCGCCAGTCACACCTACGCAAAGGACGTGCCGTTTAGAACACAAGAGAAGCCACTCATAAGTCATTGATATTCAACAGCGTATGATGAATTATTCTCTTGCGAGTGAACGTTTTTCGGACTTGTGAGAGACAATTTTCGTCGAAGAAGGAATGGCCCTATGAGGAAATTCCCGAGCGGGAGGGAAACACGAATCAGAAGAATGTTGCCTGAGCGAATGCTACGGATCCGCTATTTCATCGCCACAGCCCTGACCTGTTGATAGGTGGTGAGTCCCTCCAGCACTTTTCGGATGCCGTCCTGGACCAGGGTGACCATCCCCTCTTTCATCGCGAGAGCCAGCATCTCGGCGGTTCGTGATCGAGTCTGGATGAGCTGCTTCATGTCTTCCGAGGGAAGGAGCAATTCATGCAGCGGGACTCGCCCCTTGAAACCGGTTCGGTTGCAGGCCTCGCAGCCTCGTCCACGGTACAGACTCCAAGTGTCGTGGTACTCGATGCCGAGCGTGGGCCAGTCCTGCGCGCCATACCCCTGCACTAGTTCGTCGTACTCCCGTCGATTCGGATGATAGGCCTCTTTGCACTGGGTACAGATCCGTTTGCAGAGGCGCTGGGCGAGCACTCCCAACATAGCGTCGGCAAAGTTGAACGAGTCGCACCCGAGATCCAACAAACGGATCACCGTTTCGACCGCACTGTTCGTATGGAGGGTACTGAGCACCAAGTGGCCTGTGAGCGAGGCTTCGATGGCAATGTCGGCCGTTTCTTTGTCCCGCATCTCGCCGATCATGATGACGTCAGGGTCGGCACGCAGAAACGCCCGCATCGCAGTTGCGAAGGTGAGACCGATCTTCGGATGGACCTGGACTTGGCGGAGACCGTCCTGGGTTATTTCAATGGGGTCTTCGGCCGTCCAAATCTTTCGTTCGTCGGTATTAATGTGCTTGAGGATCGCGTGCAACGTCGTCGTTTTGCCGGACCCAGTCGGTCCGACACACAAGATGATCCCGTGCGGTTTCTCTGCAATGGCTCGAATGGCCTGCAACGTGACGGGGGCAAATTCCATCGCGTCGAGCGGCATCGGTTGCTTGGCTGTCAGGAGGCGCAGCACGACATCTTCGTCCTGTCCTGAAGTGGGCAGGGTCGCGACACGCAATTCGACCTCTCGATCCTTCGCCAATCGGTACCGGATCTTGCCGTCTTGAGGTTTGCGACGTTCGGCGATGTCAAGATTGGCCATGACCTTGATGCGTGACACGACCGCACGCCGATAAGCCGCCGGAATCTTCATGAACGGTGAAGCAAGTACCGTCGATGCGCAGGCGCACAGCCATGTCTTTACGATCCGCGTATGGTTCGATATGAATGTCCGACGCGCCGAGGCGGTCGGCTTCGGCGATCACTTGATTGGTCAGCCGCACAATGGCTGAGTCGTTCTCGTCGATCCCACCGGATACGGGGTCGATGGCAGGCTCAAGATGGATTTCATTGACCAACTCACCGAGAATGGCGCCGATGGATCCGCTGGTTCCCTGGCCTCTGGCCAGATGGAGAAATTGCTCGATGTCCCGGCGCAGACCGACGGCATAGCGAATGGTCATCCCGGGAAATGCGCGCCGCACGTCCCAGCCCTTGTCGAGATCGTGAGGATCGCCGGTGAGCACGTCGATGAGTGAGCCTCGACGCGCGATCGGCAGCCAGAGGTTCTTCTTGAGATAGTCGAGGTTGAGCGTTTTGAACAGGTCGGCATCGATGACCGTTCGTTCGTCATACGGCAGATAGGGACATTGATAAAAGTCGCTCAGGGCGGACCCCAACGCGTCCTTCGGGACATGATAGCGGTCGAGGAGCACCGTTTCGAGATCGACGCTGCCGTCTTTCGAATCGTCAACTGCTGCCACCACGTCGGCAAGGCTGATGATGCCCCGATAGACCAAGCTATCAAGCACGTTCTGTTCGATAGCGCAGCGGGAGGGTTTCGACGCGCGGCTGCCCTTCTTCCCTCCGGTTCCACCAGCTACCACATCCGTCTCGACCGTCATGCGCAATACCTTTCACTCTCGCCTTCCTGCTAGTACTTCGCCAACCAGGTTCCCGGCACCCGATATACAACCGGAAGGCCTCGAAACAGTCCCTGCGCCAAATCGGCGTTGTACCAGACCTCTATAGTGGTGCCAGTTCCGATCGACGTCACGCTCTGTCCTGCCATCATCGCCCCGTACAGACGAGAAGATCGTTCAATCCTGATCGAACCCGCCGCATGCAGCAGGCCGTTGACGTGGATGCCGGACAATTGCACCGGTACCCTCGCCCCTAGCGACTGAGTCCCTGGCTGGGATGGACTGAGGGCTGGAACAGATTTCCCTGCTGCGCGTGGCCTGCACACGACATGACCTTGTACGACCAGAAGCCCTTCAAAGTAGTCCATATCCAGCACCAGCGTTCCCATATTATCGACATGCGGCGATTGCCCATCGACTGTGTCGATGAAGACCAGTCCACGATGGTCTCCGATGGCTATGAGATTCCAGCGCGTCTGCAGGCGTGATTCCCTGATCCGAATCAGCGGCCCCCTGCGGATGGAGCTGCCCCATACGATCGAGTCGATAATAGGTCCCCCAGCGCAGCGCGATCTTCTTGAGCGAGTCGTAGTCCCACTGATCGAGCCTCACACCAGGCGTCGGATCTTGGTGCAGGTGCACATTTTCAGGAAGCGGAGGATTCGCACCTTGGCCTGGCGGAGGAGAGATGACAGAGACGGTCCCTCCAATCCAATACTCCGTCCAGCGATCCTGCGCATACAGCATCTGGTCATACGACTGACCGGTGACTGGGGCCGCGGTACTCTTGAGGACCAGATCCTCGACTCGCTGCACCGCGAGATCGCCCAATACCCGCTGATCGCCCCAATGGACCATGACGGAAGATTCACTGCCTGGCTGCATGGCTCCGAGAGTCTGCCCAACTTGCACCGCCGCGCGAACCGCGGGAATCGACACAGCCCCAAGCTGAAGCTGAACCGTTCGTGCGACCGGCCGGTGATCGACCGTCGTGGCCGTGACCTCGACCGTGCTCAGCAAGCCTGGCTGCAGAGGACCATACACTTTCAACTTAAGAATGCGGCCAAGTCCTCCCAGGGCACCGGAGAAGCCGCTGGGCGAATCGTTGAGCGTCTGATTGTCCGCCTGGTTTGCCGCATCAAGGAGGATGTCGGGGTGGTCAGCGGTCCCAACAAACTGCGAGCGCCCTGCGACGTCGAAGAACGACGGTCCGCTCGTGAGATCTCCCTGGCGCTTCACGAGCAATCCAGCAATGGGTGCCGGTGTGACACTCGGGTCGTGGAACCAACTCATCACGACATCCGCCGCACCGTCGGCTAACTGTTGCGCGATGTTGTCCTCTTTCATGGCACTGATGCCCGGTCCATCCTGACCTGGCCAGATACAGAGACGTCATGCCGGCGATTCCGAGCAGAAAGATCAGCATGAGCGCCGCAAGAAGCACGTGACCCTTGTCACACAGATTCACGAATTCTGATGCGCGCCGTTCTTCATTCTTCATATCCTCACTCCCATCTTGATTGGCGGCGCCAGCATTATGTCCTGAGGCTAATTTCTCGAACCGCGCGAATTCCTTGATCGGACATCATCACCTCAACGACGACCAGCTTGACGAGCGCTGGTTGTGTCACAGCCTGGCCGTTTTCATCCCAGTAGGAGAACCGCGCCTCCCTGATATCTCCGACCAGGACACTCGCGCCGCCATCGACCTGTCGCAGCAACCTCAGAACACCCTGGTCATCGCGACGGCTGTAGTAGCGGACATGATTCAGGAGGAAGACAAAGGCTCCGGATGGAATCGCCCCTGTCAGCGGCTGCGTCACCGTGAGCAGGTGCCGTTGCCCATCACGAGCCAGGGCAAGCGTCTCGCAGCGTTCGGCCCAACAGGCCACAATGGTTTTCCGATCATCCCACCCTCGCCCGTCTTCGACCGACAGGGCCGTTTCGCCGATCTCCGCCGCTACCGTGACTCGTCGTTGAGAGGCCTTGCAGATTCGCCGAAAACTCCACTGAGTCCGACGCCACCGTGGTGAGAGAACCGGATCCTGCAAGCCGCAATTCCTGCTCAAGGACTTCTAACCCAAGGCGAAGATCTTGCTGTTGCGCGACCTCACGTTGTTGCCTCATAAACTGTTGCTGGAAATAGGACAGGGCCTGAAGCGTAGCGCCCAAGACGACCAACCCAGCTGCCATGGCAAACATCAGCTCGGTCAGGCTGGTCCCTGCCTCCGTCCGTATTCTATGGTAGAGTGCCTCTTGTATGCTGTCCTGTCAGCATCCTGTCTACTCCCAGTGGCGACACGTTACTGGCTTCCAACGAACACTGGATTGGCCCGCAGGGTGCCGACTCGTACTTCACGCTGGCCTTCACCGGCTGCGTAGACTGCGCGAGCCTCAATCAGGACATGCCCTGAGGCCGACAGTGAACCGGAACGGCTCGGCGTTACCGTCCAGATTAGCTGGACGCCATCCTGGTCCCAACTACCGGAGTACACCCCATCACCGGCCACCACATCGCCGGCTGCTCCATCGTCATGCATGACAAGGTCCGGGACACCATCGTGATTCAGATCATCCAGCAAGAGACGATCCCATCGCACAGATCGTTTCGCTTCAATCCGCGATTCCGCCATCGCCAGGGCACGCGTCGCCAATGTCCCCGTTCGAAAACTCCGTTCTGCTGCCTGAAACGCCCCCATCGCACCGGCCAGCCCAATCATCGTCAGTGCCATGGCCACAAGCACTTCGGCAAAACTGATTCCGCCCTCTGCATGAAATAATCGATCCCGCGTCATGAGACGGACACTCTTCCGGTGATGCTCACGGTGAATGTGGTTTCCCGGCCCTGACTGTCTCGCACGCGAATGGTTGTAGGAGTCACTGATCGACCGCTAGGGATGAAACAGAAGTTCGGGACCGGCGGTTGGCTCCTCTACGACCACCCCCTTGTCCGCATACTGATAGACGTGCAGGATGCCCTCGGCATCCGCACGTCGAAGCGTGATCGTACGGCCCTCTCGATCGAATATGACCCGCAGCCGCTCTCGCCTGGCCATCGCCAGTTGTCTGGCGAGTCGGAGTTCCGAAGCAATCTCTACGGCGACGCTACGCGCCTGCACCCTTGCGGCCAATGTCTGATAACTCGGCCCGGCCAACACACACATGATGCCCATGATCGCCAGTACGATGAGGGCCTCTGTCAGACTCCAGCCTTGTTCCTGTATCTGTAATTCTTTCGGCATGCCTCACTCTCGCAGAGGAGTTCCCCTTATGAGGATGAACGTGGTCTCCAAGACCCGTGCCCAGGTTGGTCCGCACCAAGATGACTGAATGGTTTGTGAGGACGGGAGCGGAATACTTCGCAGGTTCGCGCGGTTTCGCGTCGTCACGAGGAAATATTGAAGCGGAACAGGCCTCTACACTGGCCAAGAAAGAGAAAGAAAACTAGAGAAGCACCTCACTATTTAGATACAGAGATTCGCCCGAAGAGATACAGGGAGAGTGCTAGAAAGCCGGGTCAAGAAGACCTTGATACCAATCGAGGAGCGGTTGGGCAAAAAACAGGGAGAGGAGGGCTCCCAACACAAGAAAGGGGCCAAAGGGGATATAGTCATCACGCTTGATGATGCGCAGAGAGATCAAGCTGATGCCGATGATAGAACCAGTGAGCGAACCGATCATGATGGTGAGGAGCGCCGGCTTCCAGCCAAGAAACGCACCGATCATCGCCAGCAACTTGATATCGCCACCTCCCATTCCCTCCTTACCGAAGAGATAGGGGCTCAGCCAGGCCAGGAGCCAGAGGATGCCGCCGCCTACGGTGAGGCCAACCACAGAATTGATCACGCCCACTGGCAACACAGTCACTGCGCCCAGAAGTCCGACCACCATTCCCGGTAGGGTGATGACATTGGGGATCATCTTATGAGTGAGATCCGTTCCCGTCACCACGACCAACGCCGAAAACAACAGGGCATAGAGGGCAGCTGTCCAGGTTAGACCGAAGGACCATACGATGGTGAGATAGCCGAGAGCGTTGGTGGCTTCGACGAGGGGATAACGCATTGAAATTGGGGTGCGGCAAGCCCGGCAGCGTCCACCAAGCCACAGATAGCTCAGCAGAGGAATATTGTCGTAGAACCCGATAGGGTGAGCGCACGAGGGGCAATGGGAACCGGGCCAGACAATCGATTCACCTCGAGGCAGTCTGAAGATGCAGACGTTGAGAAAACTGCCGATCAGCGCGCCGAGGGTCCCGACCACAAGATAAAGAGACCATTCATACATAATCGACTCAGGAGCAGTCTCCGGCTTGGACACGCAGGATTCGCTTCGCATGCCAAATGAAATAAATTAGGTAGCTTCACTGGAGCCAATATCCCGCAGTTTACTTATGGCGAGAGAGTTCTCTATAATCCGCTGCCTGCATAGCAAGGGTTTGTTCTTGCGCGTTTCTTCGTCAAGTTGAATTATACCGTACTACTTTATTCATTAAAGGAGAACAAGATAATGGCACGGACCGCAAAGACGAAAACCAGACCTTCCCTGGCCAATCTGACCCCGCCGCCCCGCAAGAAGCGGCCTGAGTCGCTCACCAGTCGGGAGAAAGAGATTCTTGAACTGATTTGGGCCGGGTTCAAAAACAAGGAAATCGGTCAACGACTCAAGATCAGCGTCAAGACCGTCGAGGCGCATCGGGCCAACATGATGAAAAAGATGCGCGTGTCGAACACCGCTCAGCTGCTCAAAACCGCGATCCAAGACGGGACGATCAAGATTCGGTAGGCTTCGCCACCTGCACGACACTTCCTGCGACGCTGGCGAACCGCTTCGAACAACGTGACGGCTGCTGCAGCTGAGACATTCAGCGACTGTATGCGGCCCTGCATCGGAATCCTTATTCGGTCGTCGCACTCCCCCAACACCCCAGGGCGAAGGCCTTCCCCTTCTCCTCCAAGCACCAGCGCGATCGGCCCGGTCATGTCGATGTCGGTATGGAGCTTCGCCGCCTGTGGATCCACACCGTAGACCCACAGGCCTGCCTCTTTGAGTTCCTGAATCAAACGAATCAGATTGCCCACGCGCCCGACTGAGATATGATCGAGCGCCCCGGCCGATACTTTCGCCACCACCGATGTCAGGCCGACTGCACGGCGTTCCGGGATGAACACCCCATGGACACCAGCCGCTTCGGCCGTCCGCAAGACCGCACCCAAGTTGTGCGGATCTTCGACCCCGTCAAGGAGTACGAGAAATGGCTTCTCGCCTCGCGTCTTTGCCCGCTCGAGAATCTGCTCCGTCGTGTCGTAGGATTTCGCCGCGATGAGCGCAATCACGCCCTGATGGTGTCCACCGGCGCCAGACGGTCGAACGCAGGCGGAGGCTCGATATGGACAGGAACTCGCTTGCGCCTTCGCAAGTTGGACAAGGTCTGAAATTGCCGATCGGTACGGAGGACAAGAGCAGCCGCTGCAAGCGGCCGCGAGCCGGCCCGCAAGGCTTCGCGCACGGCATGCAGCCCATAAATCAGTTCCGGCTGACTATCGCTTCCACCGGCTGGTGCCATCGGGCTTGTCCTCGATGACGATGCCGTGGGAGGCGAGGAACTGACGAATCTCGTCGGCCTTCTTGAAGTTCTTCTGTTTTCTGGCTTCATTACGTTCCGCAACCTTAAGTTCAATTTCTTTACCTGAAATTTGATAACCGCCTGGCTCAGCCTTTATGGCCATGTTCCGTTTGAATTGCCAGCTCTCCAACTGAAACAAACCCAGGTTATTACCAAACGAACGAAATTCCTCTCTGGCAATCTTCCGCGCCTCAGTTGAGAGGCCTCGACTCAACAATTCATTGAGATCGCCTTTCAATCCCTGCAGTACCGCAATGGCCATTGATGTGTTGAAGTCATCGTCCATCGCGTCGCGGAATGCAACCTTGCGTTCTTCGATCGCTGGCATCAGCCCCTTGTCAGCCGTGGAATTATCTTCAGACTCCTTCAATCGCGTGAACAGATCGTAGAACCCGTCCACTGCATTCTTGGCTTCCAATAAGCCTTGGTCGGAAAAATCCAACGGGCTGCGATAATGGGTCCCGAGCAGGAAATACCGCAACATCTCCCCGGTTTCCGCCTCAGGCCATTTGGACTTCTCGAAGATTTCTCGAATGGTGAAGAAATTCCCCAAGGACTTGGACATCTTCTCCTGGTTGATCTGCACGAAACCGTTGTGGATCCAGTAGCGCGCAAATTCCTTGCCCGTGGCGCCGCAGGACTGAGCGATTTCATTTTCGTGATGCGGAAAAATGAGGTCCATCCCCCCGCCATGAATGTCGAAGGTCTCACCCAAATGGCGCATCGACATGGCAGAACATTCGATGTGCCAACCTGGACGCCCCGGGCCCCAGGGACTCGGCCATGATGGCTCGCCTGGCTTGCTGCTCTTCCAGAGCGCAAAATCCATCGGATGGCGCTTTCGCTCATCCACCTCCACCCGCGCACCAGCCTGCAAGTCCTCAAGCCTCCGTTTGGAGAGACGGCCATAGGCCTGGTATTTGTCGACCTGGAAATAGACATCGCCGGCCACTTGATAGGCGAGGCCTTTCTGAATCAGCGTGCTGACCAGCTCAATGATCTCGGCCATATGCTCGGTCGCTTTCGGCTCGTTCGTTGCCCGTCTGATTCCGAGCTTCCCCATGTCCTGGTAGTAGGCCTCAATGTACTCGGCAGTGATCGCGTCGCAGGATACGCCTCGTTCATTCGCCCGCTTGATGATCTTGTCATCGACGTCGGTGAAGTTCTTGACGAATGCAACCTGGTAGCCGCTGAACTCGAGATACCGCCGGATCACATCGAACACGAGCGCGCTGCGCGCATGGCCGATATGGCAATAGTCGTAGACGGTCACGCCGCAGACATACATCCGAACGGTCTTCGGCTGGAGCGACTGGAACGGCTCCTTTTTCCCGGTGAGCGTGTTGTAGATCGAGAGCATGGGCTGGTTACAACTCCGGAGTGACGCGGCGCTTCGGCCAATGGGACCAGAGAAAATAGCCCAGGGCGAGCGCCAGGCAGAGGCCTATCACGATGTCGAACTGATGGAAATAGTCTCTCAGATGCTCCCACTGCTCTCCCATTTTCACGCCGATATAGGCCAACAGATAGCACCAGGGCAATGCGCCGAGAAACGTGTAGAGCATGAACCGATAAATATTTACTCTGGCGATGCCGGCCGGCAACGAGATGAAGGTCCGGACGACCGGAAGCATTCGGCTGAAAAATACGGCTGCATCGCCATATTTTGCGAACCATCGATCCGCCATCTCGATGTCTTTTCTCGACACCAGCACATAGGGCCCATATCGCTCGACGAAAGGCCGGCCGCCCCACACACCGGCGTAGTAGGCCACAACCGACCCCGCGACGTTTCCAACGGCACCGGCCAATGTCACACCCAGCATCGTGAACTGTCCCGTCGTCACAAGATACCCGGCAAAGGGCATGATGATTTCACTGGGCAACGGGATGCAGGCGCTCTCAATGGCCATGGTGAGAAAAATGCCGGTGTAGCCGAATGTCGAGATCATCGACACGATAAACCGGCTGAGCTCTGTAATGATCGCTTCGATCAGATTCCCCACAGCACCTTAGTTCCTCTGCTTGCCCTTCAGTTTCAACGACACAGCCACCCGACCCGCATCTGGGCGGCGCACCGTTTCCCACTTCCGGAATCGATCCAACACCCCATGATTCGTCGTATCGAGGTGAATCGGGGTGAGCGAAACCGCCCCTTGCTCAAGCGCCTCATGGTCGGCATCTTTGCTTCGGCTCCACGATACACGGGTCCCGGCAATCCAATAGTAGGTCCGGCCATGCGGATCGACCTTTTCAATGATCGGATTGTCGAAACGCCTGCGGCTGAGACAGGTGACTCGAACTCCGGTGATCGACCTGAACGGCCGATTAGGAATATTGAGATTCACGAGTGTTTCGTCCGGCAAACCCTCTTTCAGAATCAAGCGGGCGATACGAACGGCATACCGAGCTCCGGCGTCGAAATAAAAATGATCCTGGCCCTCCTGTGACACAGCCATCGAGGGAACACCGAGGATCGTTCCTTCCATCGCAGCCGAGACTGTTCCGGAATACAACACGTCGTCGCCAAGGTTTACGCCTTTATTGATTCCTGACACGAGGAGATCGGGTGGTGACGGCATGATCTTCAGCACGGCCAGATTCACACAATCGACCGGCGTTCCGTTGACCGCGTAGATCCTTGTTCCGACCTGCTGCACTCGCAGCGGTTTATGAAGCGTCACGGCATGCGCCACCGCAGTCCGCTCACGATCCGGCGCAACCACCCACACTTCTCCCACTCTCGACAAGGCTTTGGCGAGCGCCGTCAAACCAGGCGAGTGAATCCCATCATCGTTGGTGACCAGAATACGCATGGTTCCGTCAGGAACAAAAAGAGCTGCCGGCGGCAGCTCTCTGTGTTCAGGCTGAGTGCGGAGAACCGAGTGACCTGACTATCCTGTCTCGTCTCAGCTCCTCAGCACTATATGTAATTGGTCGGGGCGAGCCGATTTGAACGGCCGACCACTCGCACCCCAAGCGAGTACGCTACCGGGCTGCGCCACGCCCCGACAGGTTCTATTCAATTTCACCGTCGTCTCGCATTGTCTCCTTGGAAGCGGCTGGAATGCAACCGGCTCGGAACGAGCGAAGCAGGACCGTCGTCAGTCGGAATGCGACTCCAAGATTTTGAGAATCGCCTGAAGATTCCCTCGCAGTTTCTGCGCGAGTTCTTTGGGGCCCACTCGTTGGTTTGCCACCCGGCCTCGCCTGGCCCAATATCGTTTGACACCTGCGAGTGTATGCCCTTCCTCATAGAGCATCCGCTTGATCTCCAACACCGTTTCGACTTCTCGCCTGACATAGAGCCGCTGATTCCCACGACTTTTCTTCGGCTTGAGAAACGGAAATTCCGACTCCCAGAATCGCAACACGTAAGCCGGTAGCTTGGTAATCTGGCTGACTTCGCCGATTTTATAAAAGACCTTGCTGCCCAGCCTGGGCTCGTTCCCCATGACCGGTCCTCGTGGTGGGATGAGTTAAGGTGATTGAACGAGGCTATGAATTGACGTATTTCTTAAACACTTGACTGGGACGAAATGTCACGACACGACGAGGCGTGATTCCTATTTCTTCGCCGGTTCGAGGATTCCGGCCTTTCCGCGCTCCTTTACTCCGTACCACAAAGTTTCCGAATCCGGCAATCTTGACCGACTCTCCCTTATGCAACACCTCTTTCAACATATTCAGCACAAGTTCGACGATATCCGCGGCTTCATTTTTTGAAATACCGACCTGCTTGTAGATTTCGTTCGCGATATCTGCCTTTCGCATGCTTTCCCCTCCGACACCGACACAAACTTTTCGAATGATCGCCAGTGAACTTCACTATGAACGATTAGCAGTTTCGCTATAAGTTACGTGAGGTTATACGACCTGTCAAGAAGAAAGATGTCGGATAGGATGTCCCACTCATTCGTCTCTGGCAAGCAACTTGTACTCGATGCTGTCGGCCAGCGCTTGCCAGCTCGCTTCCATGATGTTCTCAGACACGCCGACAGTGCCCCATTTATCCTTATGATCGCCCGATTCGATCAACACCCGGACCTTGGACTCCGTTCCACGATTGGCCGACAGGACTCGCACTTTGTAGTCGAGCAGTTTGACTTCTCGAAGCTGGGGATAGAACTTTTCCAATGCTTTCCGCAATGCATGGTCGAGCGCGTTGACCGGACCTGCGCCGACTGCTGCCGCATGTTCCACGACCTCGCCGACCTTCACCATCACGGTGGCCTCCGACGAAGAGGCACCATGGTCCTGTTTTTTCTCAACAATCACTCGAAATCCCAGGAGTTGGAAAGATGGCCTGTGCGTCCCCATCGCTTTCCGCATGAGTAATTCGAAGGAACCTTCCGCCGCTTCAAACTGGTAGCCCTCACTTTCACGCTCCTTCAAGGTATCGATCAGTTCCTGCAACTTGGCGTGGTCCTTGTCCAATTTGATTCCATAGGCCTCGACCTTCTCCAGCAACCCGCTCCGACCTGCCGCGTCCGATACCAACATACGTTGACGGTTGCCGACCGACTCCGGGATCACATGTTCATAGGTCGCAGGATTCTTGAGCACCGCATGGATATGGACCCCACCCTTGTGGGCAAACGCTGAATCCCCCACATAGGGTTGGTGTTTATTGGGCATGAGGTTCGCGATCTCGGTCACGAATCCCGAAACCCGCTTTGAGATGGCTCAAACGGTCTTTCAACACCGGACGTTTCATCTTCAGTTCAAGATTGGGAATGATCGAACAGAGATTGGCATTGCCGCATCGTTCACCGATCCCGTTAATCGTCCCCTGCACCTGCACCACGCCGGCTTCGATCGCCACCAGCGAATTCGCAACGGCCATTTCGCAATCGTTGTGGGCGTGAATCCCCAAGGGCACAGCACACTCCCGCCGAACGACCTGGCAAATCTCTTTGATTTCCCAGGGCATCGATCCGCCGTTGGTGTCGCAAAGAATCACCCGCTCGGCCCCGGCCGCAACGGCGTGACGAATGGTCTCCAACGCGTAGTCCGGATTGGTTTTGTATCCGTCGAAGAAATGCTCCGCATCGTAGAACACCCTCCGACCTTTCGATCGAAGATGGGCCACGGAATCGCTGATGAGTTCGAGATTCTTCACCAGTGAAATGCCGAGCGCATCGGTGACGTGCAGCGACCAGGTTTTTCCAAAGACCGTGATGATCGTCGTTTCTGCCTTCTAGCAACGCCTTGATATTCGGATCCTTCTGGACGGCGTTGCTGGATTTTCTCGTCGACCCGAATGCCACCACCGTCGCTGTCTGCAAGGGGACAGTCTTGATCATCCGAAAGAACTCGATGTCTTTGGGATTCGCCCCGGGCCACCCGCCTTCAATGAACTGCACGCCCAGCCCATCCAACTGTTGGGCGACCCGAACCTTGTCTTCGGCTGAAAAGGTCGACATCCTCGGCTTGAGCCCCGTCCCGTAAGGTCGTGTCATAGATTTCCAGCGCTGCTGGCCGGGCGGCAGGACGAGGAGTCGCCGGACGACGCAGAGCCGACCGGCTTGCCTTGTGAGGATCGTGGTTGTGAAGATTTTCGAGCCATACGGGGAACGATACCAGGAGCAGGACAAACCTGTCGAGACTCACATCGCCGAAATCCGCTACTTCGCGCTTCGATCCCCTGCCGGCGACTGATCCAACCCGAACGCAGTATGGAGCGAACGCATCGCGAGCTTCGACATACTTTTCATCGATGACACAGGAGATCTTGATCTCCGACGTGCTGATCATGAGGATGTTCACGCCTTCCTGCGACAAGACTTCGAACATCTTGGCGGCAACTCCTGAATGGGAACGCATCCCGACGCCGACCAGCGAGACCTTCGCGATCGCCTCGGTCACGGCAACGGATTTGGCATCGATACCTTTCGCCACGTCCTGAATCAGCGGCAGGGCTTTCTTGATGTCCGCCCGTGGAATCGTGAAGGAAATATCCGTCATGCCCGACTGACTCATGTTCTGGATGATCATGTCGACATTGATGTTGGCCTTGGCCACCGGCCCGAAGAGTTTGGATGCAATACCCGGTTTGTCCGGCACACCCACAATCGTGATCT
>CAVUMA010000004.1:0-25462 GCA_963742465.1 uncultured Nitrospiraceae bacterium
GCACACTCCCGTCGAACAACCTGACAAATCTCTTTGATTTCCCAGGGCATCGACCCGCCGTTGGTGTCGCAGAGAATCACCCGTTCGGCCCCGGCAGCAACGGCGTGACGAATGGTCTCCAGCGCGTAATCAGGATTGGTCTTGTATCCGTCAAAGAAATGCTCTGCATCGTAGAACACCCTCCGGTCTTTCGAGCGGAGATGGGCCACGGAATCGCTGATGAGGTCGAGATTCTTTACAAGGGAAATGCCCAACGCATCGGTGACATGCAGTGACCAGCTTTTCCCGAACAGCGTGATGATCGTGGTCTCTGCCTCCAACAACGCCCGGATATTCGGATCCTTCTGCACGGTGTTACTTGATTTTCTCGTCGACCCGAACGCCACCACCGTCGCCGTCTGCAACGGAACGATCTTGATCATCCGAAAGAACTCGATGTCTTTGGAATTCGCCCCGGGCCACCCGCCTTCGATGAACTGCACGCCCAACCCATCCAACTGCTGGGCGACCCGAACCTTGTCTTCCGCCGAAAAAGTCACATCCTCGGCCTGGGCTCCGTCCCGTAAGGTCGGTCGTAGATTTACCAGCACGACTGGCTGCACGGCATGCGGATGTCCGCCGGACGACGCAGAGCCGATTGGCTTGCGGTGCGAGGAACCTGGTTGTGAAGATTTCTAGCCATATGGGAAACGATCCCAGGAGCAGGATGAACCTGTCGAGACTCACCTCGCCGCAACCTTCTACTTCGGGTTTCGGTCTCCTGCCGGCGACTGATCCAATCCAAACGCGTATGGAGCGCGCGCATCGCAAGTTCGGTATACTTCGCATCGATGACACAGGAGATCTTGATCTCCGACGTGCTGATCATCATGATGTTGACCCCTTCTTGCGCCAGGACTCGAACATCGTGGCGGCCACCCCGGAGTGGGACCGCATGCCGACGCCGACGATCGAGACCTTTGCGATCGCCTCGTTCACGGCACCGCTTGGCCGCGAATCTTTGCCACACTGTATGAGGGCATGGCTTTTTTGATGTCTGCGGAACGGTAAAGGACATATCCGTCAGCCCGCCTGGCTCATGTTCTGGATGATCATATCGACAATGATATTGGCCTGGGCCACCGGCCAAAGAGTTTGGCTGCCACACCTGGTTTATCCGGCACGCCCACTATCGTGATCTTAGCCTGATTCCGATCACCGGTGACGCCCGATACCACGACCTCTTCCATATCCTCATCTTCACGCGTCACAAGCGTCCCCTTTCCTTCTTGGAAGCTGGAGTTCACCTCCACCGGCACATTGAATTTCTTAGCGAATTCGACGGAGCGGCTCTGCAGACACTTTGGCGCCCAGACTGGCCATTTCCAACATTTCCTCATAGGCGATCTTATCAATTCGTCGAGCCGCCGGTACAATGTTGGGGTCCGAGGTGTAGACGCCGTCCACGTCGGTAAAGATGATGCACCGATCGGCCTTCAGCGCCGCCGCCAGCGCGACTGCTGTGAGGTCGGAGCCTCCGCGCCCCAACGTCGTGACATCCGACTGCTCGTTGATCCCTTGAAACCCTGCGACCACTGGAATGATCCCTTTGAGCAGCGCCTCGCGGATTCGCTCGGCACTCACGCGGGTAATACGCGCTTTCGTATGGGCACTGTCGGTCATGATCCCGACTTGGCGCCCCGTAAAGGATTGGGCATCGAGCCCCCGTGCCCTCAAGGCCATCGCCAATAAGGCGATGGTCACCCGCTCTCCGGTCGACAGGAGCATATCGAGTTCTCGATCGTCCGGCAGCGGGGTAACTTCATGTGCCAACCGAAGCAAACGATCCGTTTCCCCGCTCATTGCGGACAGGACAACCACAACGCGATGATTATCCTTGTGAGACTTCTCAACGCGGTCGGCCACGTGGTGGATCCGCTCGATCGTGCCCACGGACGTTCCCCCATATTTCTGGACAATCAACGCCACGACCGTCAGGATCCTTTTGCGAACAGCCGCACGACGAATTTCGTCGCATCACGTGGAGGCACGGTCGAGGCCCGAGCGTCAGCCTCAGTAAATCTCCGTCCGGCTCCAGCAGCGAGAACTGTTGCACTGTCACGATAGGCGAAGAACCTCGGACCTTCCGCTGCCTGGCCATGAAGCACATTGCCCCAATCGCAGAAGGCCGCAATGCGATGGGGGCCTAATTTAGCCAGCCCTTCGAGTAGCGGCCCTACCAGTTCGCGATCGACCGCCTCGATACCTTTTACCTTGGCCGGGATATCCAACCCGTAGACGACCTCGTCCGGTAACTCCACATGTACGTATGCAAAATCATTTTTCTTCAGTTCCTCCAGAGCGACTGCCGCTTGAGCTCGGAGATCCGCACCAGCCAATCTCACACCGTCCACGGCTTCGAGTCCTGCCATGATACCGAGTCCGCGATGGACATCGCTCTGTGAGACCACTACGCCGGACATCTTCAATCGCTCAGAGAGACTTGGCCAGAGAACGGCCCGGCCTTGGCCCCAGAGCCAGAGACAATTTGCCGGCTTCTGCCCCGCCTCCCGACGTTCATCGTTGAGGGGATGATCGCGCAAGATCTGAAACGAGGCATCCATGAGTTTCCAAAGAATGTCGGATCCGTCTCCCGTCGGCAGCACATCGGCAATCGGTCGACCGACCAATAGTTGTGGATCCGTACAGACCGCTCGCGACTTTCCATTGACCCACACCATGAGATGACGGTGGCCTAACCCGGGATAGAACTGAATCATCTCCGACCCAAGCTGTTCATTGATCGCCTCGATCAATTCGCGGGCTTCTTCCGTCGAAATAAGGCCTGCGGTCGCATCATCCATCACCACATGCGGTCCGAGCTTCTTGATCTCGTTCAATCCACCTTTACTCTCGGTCTGAGCGTCTGCCCGCAACGTGACCATCGTACAACGATACACCACATCGTGCTCACCAACGGCGACCCCAAGACTGGCCGCTTCGAGCGGGCCGGGACCCTGGTAGTATTTCTTGGGGTCGTATCCGAGGATGGCAGTTCCCGTCAGCCCGCTCCCCTGCCGCACGTTCTCAGGCGCCGCGGCTAGGAGCCCGAACTCCCCCGCTTGCGCGAGACGATCCAGGTGAGGGGTCGAAGCCGCTTGTAGAGGAGTCCGTTCGCCCAATTCCTTCAGAGGATGGTCTGCCATCCCGTCGGCATGGAGAATCACATGTTTCATCGAAGCCTTGCTCGCATGGTGTCTACACCTTTAACAGACGAGCGACATCCTCCCGCGTCGCTCTAACGGTTTTCGGTTGGGCCGATACGCTGATGGCTGTGTCGGCATCTTTCAATCCATGGCCGGTCAAGGTGCAGACCACTATCTCGCCCTCATGTAATCCGCCTTGCTTGCTCATCTTCATCACGCCGGCAACTGATGCGGCGGACGCCGGCTCACAGAAAACCCCTTCCGTCGCCGCCACCGCTCTATAGGCCTGCAGAATCTCTTCATCCGTCACCGAATCGATGACTCCCGCGGATTCCTTCACGGCATTCGAAGCCGCTTCCCAGCTGGCCGGATTGCCGATCCGGATCGCCGAGGCCACCGTCTGGGGATTCTCCACAATGCGGCCGAGCACGATGGGCGCCGCACCAGCTGCCTGAAACCCGACCATGCGAGGCAGCCTTGTAGATTGATTGGCCGCACGGTATTCCCGGTACCCCTTCCAATAGGCGGTAATGTTGCCGGCATTCCCGACCGGAAGCGCATGAACAGTCGGGGCATCGCCAAGCTGGTCGCAGACCTCCATCGCGCCGGTTTTCTGCCCCTCGATCCGATAGGGATTGATCGAGTTGACCAGCTCAATGCGGTAGGTCGCCGATAATTCTTTGACAATGGTCAAAGCCTGGTCAAAATTTCCTTCAATTTGGATAACTGTCGCCTGGTGCATCATGGCCTGGGAAAGTTTACCCATCGCAATCTTTCCGGCAGGAATCAACACATAGACCGCTAATCCCGCCCGCGCACCATAGGCAGCCGCTGAGGCAGAGGTATTCCCCGTAGAGGCACAGATTACCGCCTTGGCGCCGGACTCAACGGCCTTTGAGATGGCCACCGTCATACCGCGATCCTTAAATGATCCTGTCGGATTCATGCCTTCGAATTTAAGATAGAGATCGACGCCGGGAGCGATCTGCTTGGCCAACCGCGTCGCCCTGATGAGCGGCGTGTTGCCTTCGCCGAGTGTCACCACGGGGGTACGGTCGGTCACCGGTAGAAACTTCCGGTATTCTTCGATCACACCACGCCAGCGATTCATCGCATTCACTCGTCTTTGCCCTCGACTCGGATCAAGGTGGTGGGCTCGGAGATGAAGGCCATCTGATTGATCGCTCGCAACGCCGTTTGGACATCGCGCTCCATGGCGGTATGGGTCTTGATCACGACCGGAACCGTCTGCCCTTCGCGCCGTCCCTGTTGGAGGACAGACGAGATACTGATCCCGCATCGGCCCAGCTCCCCTGCGATTTGCGACAAGACGCCGGGGCGGTCCAGCACCATAAACCGGAGATAATAAAGCGAGCTGATTTCTTCCATCGTCCGCATCCGAAACGGGCGACGCTGGTCCTCCTGGAACGAGGCGGGCGGCACTCGTCGAACCGCACCTTTCAACAGATTGCGTGCGATAGCGATAAGATCACCGACCACCGCACTGCCGGTCGGCATGGACCCCGCGCCACGGCCATAGAGCACCACATCGCCCACGGCATCGCCGACAAGTTGAATCGCGTTGTAGACTCCTTCGACTTGGGCGATCGGAGATGAGGACGGCAGCATCGTGGGATGCACTCGGGCTTCGACTTCGTTGCCGACCAGCTTGGCAATGCCCAGTAGCTTGATCGTATATCCGAACTCTTTGGCATACGCGATATCGAGTGGCGTAATGTGGGTGATCCCCTCGGTGTACACATCTTTCACATTGACCGGTGTCCCATAGGCCAGCGCCACCAGGATCGCCAGCTTGTGTGCCGAATCGATGCCTGCCACGTCGAATGTCGGATCCGCTTCGGCATAACCGGCTTGCTTCGCTTCGTCGAGTACCGTGTCAAAGCTCTGGCCTTCACGTGTCATGCGCGAGAGAATATAATTGGCCGTTCCGTTGATGATCCCATAAATGGATTGGATGGTATTGGCCGCCAACCCTTCTCTCAACGCCTGGATGACGGGAATCCCTCCTCCCACGCTCGCTTCGAAACCGATGTCGACGCCCTTGCGGGAAGCCGCCGCAAATATTTCTTCTCCATGTAACGCGAGCAAGGCCTTATTCGCAGTGACGACCTGTTTGCCTGCCGCAATGGATTCTAGAATTATGCGTTTGGCAACATCGCAGCCCCCAATCAGCTCCACAACGATGTCAATCGACGGATCGGCGAGAATCTGCTTCGCATCGGTCGTGAGGAGGCCGGGCGGCAGGGTAACACCTCGGTCGCGTGTCACATCGATATCCGCAATTCGAATGATCTCGATCGGCACACCAACCCGGCGGCTGATCAAGGCGGAGCTCTCCAAGAGAATCTTCGCGACACCCGTCCCGACCGTTCCAAACCCAATGATGCCGACGCCCACGCGCGAAATCATGTTTCCGGCCCCTCAAGCTTCAGTGTCTTGCGAATGCCTCGCACGGCTTGCCTCGTGCGATGTTCATTCTCGACGAGGCCGAACCGCACATATTCGTCCCCGCCTTCACCGAACCCGATCCCGGGAGAGACGGCCACTTTCGCCTCGCGGAGCAGAAGCTTTGAAAACTCCAACGACCCCAGAGACCGATAGGGCAGCGGTATCCTTGCCCAGACGAACATGGTAGCCACGGGCTTGTTCACCTGCCACCCGATGCGGTTCAATCCGCTCACCAGCACATCACGGCGCTTCTGATAGCGCAGTACCGTCTCTTTGACACAATCTTGTGGTCCATTGAGGGCAATCACGCTGGCAATCTGCAGAGGCTGGAAAATACCGTAATCCAGGTAACTCTTGATCTTGGCCAAGGCTCCGACAACCTCGCGATTGCCGCAACAAAAACCCACGCGCCAACCAGGCATATTGTAGGCCTTGGAGAGGGTATAGAACTCGACGCCGACGTCCTTGGCCCCGGGAACCTGTAGAAAGCTTGGCGCCTTATATCCATCGAACACCAAATCGGCGTAGGCCAGGTCGTGAATGACGATCACGTTATGTTCTTTGGCAAAGGCGACGATCTTCTTAAAAAACCCGAGGTCCGCCACGGCAGTGGTAGGATTATGCGGAAAATTGATGACCAAGATCTTGGGTCTCGGGAAGGTCTGGCGATAGACCCGCTGCAAGTCGTCGAAGAAGTCACTGTCCGGACGTAGTTCAATCCCTCTGACTTCTCCCCCCGCAATGATGAAACTGTACATATGAATGGGATAGGTCGGCGTCGGCGTCAAGACGACATCGCCAGGCCCGATCAAAGCCAGCGCCAGATGCGCTAACCCTTCTTTGGATCCGATCGTGACGATGGTCTCAGTCTCAGGATCCAAATCGACATCGAAATTCCGCTTGTACCAACCCGCGATCGCATGCCGCAGCTTGGTAATCCCACGCGAGGCCGAGTAACGATGATTTTTCCCCTTCCGCGCCGCCTCGATCATCTTCTCTACGATATGGCTCGGCGTCGGTTGGTCAGGATTCCCCATTCCGAAATCGATAATGTCTTCGCCCTGCTGACGCGCCTCGAGTTTGAGGCTCTGCACCTGGGCAAACACATAAGGCGGTAGCCGTTTGATGCGATAAAATCCGTCGCCTAATCCCACGAGATCCCCTGTCCGCAATCTTCACGCGCGTGGACGCATCGCATGATCGCCTTCCAGCGCATTAGGGGTCCCATTCTAATGGCGCGGAGCGTATCTAGTCAAATTATGTCGTGATTCTGTGGGGTTCGGTATCCCGACCCTTTGGAATGACTGGGACAACACCCTACCAACTCAGCCCCCGGTTCTTGCCCCACCCTGTTGATTTCTGTTACAACTGCAACGCCTTTCGCGCTCATCACGCAACTCGGTTTCTCCTTGATCCACATAGCAAAACGGAGGGTCTGTGCCACGACTTGGGGTGAACATCGACCATGTGGCCACGTTACGGCAGGCCCGTGGTGGAACCGACCCGGACCCCCTTGCCGCCGCCGTGTTGGTGGAGTTGGCAGGGGCTGACGGTATTGTCGTCCACCTCAGAGAAGATCGCCGCCATATTCAAGACCGCGATCTACGTCTTTTGCGGGAACTCATCCACACCAAGCTCGATCTGGAGATGGCTGCCGATGAAACGATGGCCAAAATTGCCCTGGCCATAAAGCCTGACATGGTCACGCTCGTCCCGGAACAACGTCAGGAACTCACGACTGAAGGCGGTCTGGACGTGGTCGGCCACAAAGATCGTATCCAGACAGTCGTGACCCTCCTCCATGAGGCAGGCATTCCTGTCAGCCTCTTTATCGAACCGGATTTGGTCCAGGTCAAAGCCTCACACAGAGTCTCGGCCGATTTTGTCGAACTCCATACCGGTCGCTATGCGAATGCCAAGCGTTCGAAAGAAGCAGACGCCGAAATAGAGGCTATTACACAAGCCGCGAAGCTCTCCTATAAACTCGGCATGGGCATCAATGCCGGGCATGGCTTGGACTATCACAACGTGACGCGGTTGACTCACATTCCGGAAATCGTCGAATACAATATCGGCCACAGTATCATTGCCCGAGCGGTTCTGGTGGGCCTCGACCAGGCCGTGAGGGAGATGAAAGCGTTGCTGAGCTGAACCATTGCGCAGGTGCAGCACTCTTCGTTCCTCCATGGACAACGCGATTCACTCTTGTCATGACATTGCACCATAGGCAACATATCTCTTTCCTCCCCGCGCTCACCCGATTCCTCATGCGGTATCGATCCCGTACGCAAGGCCATCGATGAAGATCGTGACCGGAACCGAGATGCAGGCACTCGATCGCCGCACAATCATCGAAGCGAATATCTCCAGTACCGTCTTGATGGAGCGAGCCGGAGAAGGAATTGTCAGGTATCTGGAGGAGTACTATGGGCCGGCACGAAGCAAGACCATTACCATCTTCTGCGGAAAAGGGAACAACGGAGGAGACGGATTGGTTGTGGCCCGACTGCTGCACCGCCGACGTGCGCGGATTCACGTGGTGCTCCTTACGTCGATCGCCGACCTGAGTCGCGATACCGCAGCCATGTATCGCCGGCTCGTTCGGGTTGCTGGACGAGCCGCGATCGTTCGATTCCGGTCTGCCGACCAGGCGCGCCCCCTCCTCGCCTCCAGCGACATCCTCATCGATGCCCTCCTTGGCACCGGATTGTCTTCCGTCGTAACCGGAACCTATCGTGAGGCCATTGAACTCATCAATGCGGCAGGGAAACCAGTCATCGCGGTCGATATCCCGTCCGGCCTCCATGCCGATACCGGCGCCATCCTAGGGCGAGCGATCCGCGCCACGTTGACCATCACATGTGGTCTCCCGAAACTCGGCCTCTATGTCGATGCAGGGATTGACCAGGCCGGCGCAATCCGGGTCGTAGATATCGGCATTCCGCCCGCCTATGTGGATGCCATCGAGGGCCAGGCCCTGCTACTGACAAGCGACGGTGCCTTTCAGGCTCTACCGGTACGCGTACCCTCCTCGCATAAGGGAACCTTTGGCCATGCGGGGATTATTGCAGGGTCCGTAGGGAAAACTGGTGCAGCAGCGTTGGCAGCCCGAGCGGCCCTCCGCGTCGGAGCCGGCTTGGTAACCGTGGCCACCCCCAGCAGCGTCAACGATGTACTGGAAGCCAAGTTGCTGGAAGCGATGACGATGCCTCTCCCTGAAACAAAAGCACGTACACTCGCCCGCTCAGGACTCGATCGCGTCTTAGCATTTATCCAGGCACGCACGGCGATTGCCATCGGCCCCGGGCTCTCGACACATCACGAAACCGTCGAACTCGTGCAGTCGCTCATGAAGCATCTTGATCGGCCCTCCGTCCTCGATGCCGATGCGCTCAACGCCTTGGCCGGCAGGGCTTCGTTGCTGACCGAATGTACAACTCCACCCATTCTCACCCCTCACCCCGGTGAGATGGCCCGGCTCGAAGTCGATGCGACCACGCAGACGGTCAACGCAGACCGAATCGGCACGGCCAGACGGTTTGCCCGAGAGCGCGGCGTGTTCGTCGTCTTAAAAGGCGCACGAACTGTCATCGCCCGCCCCGATGGACTTGTCGCTATTTGTCCAACCGGCAATCCTGGCATGGCCACGGCAGGAACCGGCGATGTGTTGACTGGCATGATCGTCGGCTTACTGGCGCAAAGGGTCCCTGCCTGGGAAGCCGCCTGCGCTGCAACCTATTTCCATGGATTGGCCGGCGATTTGGCCTCCCACCACCTCGGGCAGCCCGGGATGCTCGCCAGTGACCTCATCGC
This sequence comes from uncultured Nitrospiraceae bacterium, assembly GCA_963742465.1. Taxonomy (GTDB): domain Bacteria; phylum Nitrospirota; class Nitrospiria; order Nitrospirales; family Nitrospiraceae; genus Palsa-1315. Next base: position 9,468 of record CAVUMA010000004.1, read on the forward strand.
TCAGATTCCTTATGCGCTCCAGCAGACAAAAACGACCTAACGTCACCCGGCCAGCCAAGGTGAAACAGCCTGCCGCTCGCCGTAGCGCCACGTCGAGCCTGATATGGAAACTGGTGTCCACATCGCACCAGCACACCGATCGGCTAGGTCAAGTGATCGGCCGCGTACTTCGCGGAGGAGAAATGATCGCGCTTTACGGACCGCTGGGCGCGGGCAAGACAGCACTCGTTCGCGGAATCGCGCAGGGTCTGGGCGCATCGCCGCTGGCAGTGACCAGCCCGACATTCGTCGTCATTCACGAATATGATCAAGGGCGCCTGCCGTTTGCCCATGTGGATCTGTATCGTATTCGCACGCCCCGCGAGCTTGAATCGACAGGACTGATCGATTATTTCTCCGGCCAGACCGTGACGGCAGTAGAATGGGCTGACAAGGGCCAGGCCGCGCTACCTCAGGATCGGATCGAGATTACGCTGAACCATCGTTCCGCGCGGAGCAGGACGATTCAGTTCCACGCGACAGGGCCGAAGTCTGACAAGGTTCTCGCCCGCTTGCACATACAGTACAACAAGTCCGGCAGGGCACCTCGAGTGACACCACGCAGGACCTTCAACAGGGAGGCAACGACAAGATCATGATCAGGCTGGTTCTGGTCGGAGTTCTACTGCTCCTCTCCCTGGCTTTTTTCCTTCAGAATCAGGAACAGGAAGTCACGCTCCGGTATTTCTTCGGGCTCTTTGAAACCTCGACACCGATCTATAAACCCATCCTGGCAGGATTCGCAGTAGGACTGCTGGTCTCCGGCATTCTTCTCTTTCCTCCGTGGGTGCGGAGCCGTATCGAACTCCGTCGAAAAACCAAAGCGCTGCAAGAAGCCGAAGTGGACTTAGAACGGCTGCGGCTCTCACTCGATACCGCCACCGGTCGTGTATCTCCCACTCTCACCGGTGAAGCACCTCGAGACCGACGCAATGAGTGACGCAGACGCCTCACCGTTGATGCGGCAATACCGCGAGATCAAGCGCGGCTATCCCGACGCCGTTCTGTTGTTTCGCGTCGGCGACTTCTACGAAATGTTTTACGCAGACGCACAGATCGCCTCCAAGCTGCTCTCCATTGCCCTCACCTCTCGCGACAAATCCAGCGTCAACCCGGTTCCACTCTGCGGAGTGCCCTACCATGCAGCCCAAGGTTACATCGCAAAGCTTCTTAGGGCTGGGCGGACCGTGGCGCTCTGCGAACAGATGGAGGACCCGAAACTCGCAAAGGGCCTCGTGCGCCGCGAAGTCGTTCGTTTGTATACACCTGGTACTCTGATCGATACTGAATTTCTCTCTCCCGGGGAGTCTCATTTTCTGGCTGCCGTCGCCTTCTCCGATGCCACGGTCCCATCTGCCAATGGGCAGCCCCTCATTGGACTGGCCTGTCTGGACATCTCTACCGGGGAGTACTGGATGACAGAGTTCCAAGGGGCACGGGCAGAGGTCCAACTCATGGATGAACTGGCTCGGCTAGAACCACGGGAAGTACTTTACCCCGATTCTCCTACAAATGCCGGATCGTACCTGGCTCGCCTGCATGGGCCACGTCTCTGCGCACAGCCCTCGGCTACCTTCAATCCCAAAGATGCCGCACAACTACTCCGGACACAGTTTGCGGTGCACTCGCTTGACGGATTCGGCTGTCGCGGCCTGACCGTCGGGATCGGAGCCGCCGGGGCGGTCCTGCGATATGTTCGTGAGACCCAGCCAACCTCCTCCTTCGCACACCTTCGCTGCATACATACGCGATGGAGCAGCGACGCCATGCATCTGGATAGCGCCACCATTCGCAATCTTGAACTCGTGCGGCCATTGAGAGCAGGCGAGCACCGATCGGGACAAGATCAGCCAACGGTCTTGACGGTGTTGGACCGCACCGCGACGGCCATGGGCAGTCGCTTGTTACGCGAGTGGCTCGTCAGACCGCTTCTCGATCGTGGCGCCATTCACGCACGTCTCGATGCGGTCAGCGAATTGAAAGACCAGGTTCAGCAGCGCGTGTCGCTCCGAACCGCACTCCGCGATGTGCAAGATATCGCCCGCCTGGGTAGCCGCGTGACGCTCGGCGTCGCAGGACCCCGCGAGCTACTCGCGTTAAAGCAATCGGTGAGCGCCCTACCGGAGTTACGGTCCCACCTTCAGCCGTTCGGCGCCTCGTTGTTGACCAGTGTCCGAGAGTCGTGGGACGACTGTCGCGACGTGCATGACGCAATTGAGCGGGCCGTCAAGCCGGATGCGCCGATGTCGCTCCGTGACGGCGGCATGATCCGGGAAGGGTACCATTCCGGGGTCGATGAACTGCGCAAGGCAAGCACGGAGGGCAAGGGCTGGATCGCCTCGTTGGAAGCCAAAGAACGGGAGCGAACGGGGATTGATTCTTTGAAGGTTCGCTACAATCAGGTGTTCGGCTACTACATCGAAATTACCAAGACACACCTTTCCCGCATCCCGGCGGATTATATTCGCAAACAGACTCTGGTTAACGCCGAACGATTCATGACGCCGGAGCTGAAAGAGCTGGAAGAACGTGTCACGGGCGCTGAAACTAAATTGCTGGCGCTCGAGCAGGAGTTGTTCGACCAGCTTCGCATGCGCTTGGCAATCGAGGTGCCTCGTCTTCACGCGATGGCCCAGGCCGTCGCGTTGCTCGACGTCCTCGCCGGTCTGGCCGAGACCGCCGCATTACATCGCTATGTCAAACCCCTTGTCGATGAAAGCGGCACGATCCTCATTCGAGAGGGCCGACACCCCGTCGTGGAGCAGCTCAGCAGCGATCTGATCTTCGTGCCCAACGACACATCCCTCGACTGTGAAGACAACCGGCTTGTGATCCTCACCGGGCCCAATATGGCAGGAAAGAGCACCTACCTTCGTCAGGTCGCGCTGATTGTCTTATTGGCGCAGATCGGAAGTTTTGTGCCCGCGACCGAGGCCCGCATCGGACTGGTCGATCGGATTTTCACACGCGTGGGAGCCTCGGATGATTTGGCCGCTGGACAAAGCACCTTCATGGTGGAGATGATCGAATCTGCTCACATCTTGAACAGTGCGACCTCCCGCAGCTTGATTCTCCTGGACGAGATCGGCCGGGGAACCAGCACCTACGATGGGCTGAGCATCGCCTGGGCTATTGCGGAGCATATCCAAGACCGCCTGCACTTGGGGGCCAGAACGCTATTCGCCACGCACTATCATGAGATGACGCAACTGGAAGGGTTACGCGAGGGGATCAAGAACTATTGCGTGGCGGTTCAGGAACGGGATGGAGACGTGGTCTTCTTGCGTAAAATTGTGCCGGGCGGCGCAGACCGTAGTTATGGTATTCATGTCGCCAAACTGGCGGGACTCCCTCCGACGGTCATCGCCAGGGCGCAACAAGTTCTAGCCCAGTTGGAACAATCAGATACCAATATCGAGAGCACGCCAGTATCTTTAGAGAAAGAAGCACAACTGGCCTCGCTTCCCCACCCACATCCGATCATCGAGGAAATGAAACAAATCGATCTCTTCTCCATGACCCCGCTCGATGCGCTCAATCGCCTCGCTGACCTACAGCGCCGGATCGGTCCAACCGGCCAAGACGTTCGCGGAAATTAAAAAGGCGGCACCCCCTTTCGGAGATACCGCCTTTACAAACAGAGACTGACTCAGCTCAATGAGCGGACCCGAGGTTGTACTTCGCGGTCCAGGGAATCAAGCCAGCGATGGGCTCTCCACCTGGGAGCAATACATCATACTGCATGGCTACAGCACCCCCATCCGGAGACTTCGGTGAGGTATTGAGGCCTTGCTTCGCTGCGGCACAGCCTGTCTCAACTTCGCTCTTCCCCGCGCACTCCTTCAGCCGAAGACCGGAAATACTCAGCGGCTTCCCCATGGAACCGGCCACTTCAGGAAGCTTCTTGACTGAGGAAATGACACGATGATTCTGCTCTGGTTCTGTCACGGTAAACTCGATCAAGTCAGTCGTGCTGGAGGGCGGCACTTCCTTCGCGGCAGCCGGTCCAGCATGAGGACGGCCCATCTTCTTCAAATCTTCCCAGGCTCCCTTGTCGGCGTAAAACTTCAGGGTCTTGCCTGGGTGAATTTTCTGCCAGAAGAGCCCGCTCTCAGCATTGCCGCCGAACACAGCCACGTTAATCCAGACCGCCTCATCATAGGGATCGAGCACGATGACACGCCCCTGTAATGTCGTCGGCTTACTCATATCGCCCCATTCAAAACGCTCTTGGAAAGATTCGATTGCGAGTGCGGTGGAGACCGTAGAGGCTACCAACGCCACAGCGGCCATCACAGCCCAGCCCTTTGTATGAAATTTCATAATCGCGTCCTCCTTAACAGGACATGAAAAAATTAAAGCTTGCTAAGGTCTATTCTTTAATAACTTTAAAACCCGTGATCGTCCGACCATCCAGACTCACCTCCATCGCGACAAGCTCCTGGGAAGCCTTGATGATCTTGTCCATGAGGGACTTGTCCTTTACAGCCAACCGGACGGTCGTGGTTCCATGATACCAGCCAGAGTACGGATTGTTCTTATCGGTGCCACCGACAAAGCCCCAGGCACAGCAGGAGAACAACGGGTCCGGTGGTTTCACATCGAGATTGGATGACGAGCGGCCATTAGGCGTCCCGGAACCCGGCTCACCTGCATTCCAATATTGAATTCCGAAAAGCAACTCTCCATCTGGATTGTCAGCCCACTGCGACCATACCCGACCCTTGAGAGTCTTGGTCATTTCACCCTTCATGGGCTTTCCACCGACGATGTTGTCAGTTGGACCACCCACACCAGGCACATCAGCAGCAACGGCAAACTCAGCCGTTAAAAAGCCGAGCACAGAAAATACTGTCACGGCGGCGATAAGTATGACCTTTGGCATACCTAGTCCCTCCTTCATAAAAATAACGCCCACAATAACCGATGGATGCTTACTTCAACGACGACAATAGCCACAAACAGTATCTGGGATCATACAGCCTTAGATAATTGTATTTCGGCTGGATCTCTATATTTTCTTCGTGCCCTGCCCGTTCGATTGAGAATCGTTGTCAAAATTTTCGTCATGATACTGAAACCGTGAAACTGTGTCAAGAAATTGTTTGCCCTATGAATAGTATCGAATAAGAAACAAAATATATTTAATAATCAACATATTGAGTTCAATCGAAACAATGGTTTTTTATTCACTTTTGAGTGTGTGGATGAGCTCCTGAAATTAGAGAGATCTTATCTATAGGCCTGCAAACTACGAGAGGCAAGAGGGCCGAGCCCGGTGATCGCAAGGGAATCCAGCCCAAAAAATTGGCGGCCCACGTTGAAAACTTGCTCCATATTCACATGATCGATATGAGCCAGCATGTCATCCAACGACGCATGGTTTCCGTATGTGAGCTCATCCTTCGCCAATTTGTTCATACGGCTGTGTGAACTCTCCAGGCTCAGCATCAAGCTGCCCTTCATCTGGATCTTCGCCCGCTCAAGCTCTTTCCGTTCGACGCCTTTTATGCCGATCTGCCGAATCTCTCGACAGACAAGATCCACAACACGATCCACCTCTTTCGGCCTTGTTGCCGCATATATTGTGATCATGCCGCCATCTGAATAACCGGACAAGAAGGAGTAGATCGAATAGGCGAGACCACGCTTCTCTCGGACTTCCTGGAATAATCGCGAACTCACACTGCCACCCAACACGCTGTTGAGGGCATACAACGCGTACCGATCCTGGTGACCGGCCGCCACACCTTTGAGTCCGAGACAGAGATGTACCTGTTCCAACCTTTTTTTCTTCAGCAAAACACCGCTATGCACGTCAGGAGGACGGCGCCCATTGGCCTGATTTGCCTTTGCATCACGGCCCTTGCCGAAATACCGCGCGGCCAACCGGTCAAGCTTGGTCTGATCAAAGTTCCCGGCAATCGACACTACAGTCTGCCCCGGATCATAGTGGGTGTCTATATAGCTCAGCAGATCCTGGCGTCGCAGCCCTCTGATTGTTTTCTCTCGACCTAGAATAGAGCGGCCAAGCGGGTGACGCCCCAGCACTTGGCCCATGTGAAGTTCTTGCACGAGATCTTCCGGATCGTCCTGGACCATGCGAATTTCTTCCAGGACGACCTGTTTCTCTTTTTCGATTTCTTTGGGTGCGAAACAGGAATGGTGGAACAGGTCCGAGAGAAGTTCGAGCGCTCGATCCAATTGCTGATCCAGCACTTTCACGTAATAGGTCGTCGTCTCACGTGAGGTGAAGGCGTTCATCTCTCCGCCAAGCGCGTCGATTTCACGCGAAATTTCGGCGGAGGAACGATTGCGCGTTCCCTTGAAGAGCATGTGCTCGATGAAGTGGGAATAGCCCGCCTGGGAAGGCTGCTCGTCCCGCGACCCAGTAGTGACCCACACTCCGACGGTGACCGACTTGAGCGTCGGCATCCGTTCGGTCACCACCCGCACCCCGTTGTCCAGGACAAGCTTGCGATACAAGACAGCTACCTGGAGGACTGATCCGGCGCACCAGCCCCGGTCGGAGCCGGCATGGCTTCCTTGCGACTGAGACGGATCTTTCCTTGCCGATCTACTTCCAGGACCTTCACCAAGATTTGATCGCCTTCCTTCACCTCGTCGGATACCGCTTGAACTCGATGGTGTGCCAGCTGCGAGATGTGCACCAATCCGTCGGTTCCTGGCAGGACCTCGACAAACGCCCCGAAGTCCATGATTTTCCGAACCGTGCCCATGTAGATCTTCCCGATCTCGACTTCTTCGGTAATCCGACTGATCATTTCTTTGGCTTTCTCAGCCGAGGCTCCGTCAACCGACGCGATCGTCACTGTTCCACTGTCGTCGACATTGATCTTGACCCCGCAATCCGCAATGATACCGCGGATCGTTTTGCCGCCCGGACCGATGATCTCGCGGATCTTGTCCTGCTTCACCTTCATCGTGAAGATCCGTGGCGCGTAGGTCGACAGGGTGGTTCTTGGCGCTTGGAGCGCCTTCTCCATACAGCTCAAAATGTGCAAACGGCCGGCTTTGGCCTGTTCCAAGGCTTGTTGCATCAAGGCCGACGTAATGCCGCCGATCTTGATATCCATCTGCAACGCCGTCACTCCCTGCTTGGTGCCGCAGACCTTAAAATCCATGTCGCCCAAGTGATCCTCAAGCCCGAGAATATCGGAAAGGATCATGACCCGATCGCCTTCCTTGATCAATCCCATCGCGATCCCGGCCACGGCTTCTCTGATCGGCACGCCGGCGTCCATCATGGCAAGGCTCCCGCCACAGACCGTCGCCATCGAAGAGGATCCGTTGGATTCGAGGATATCGGACACGATGCGGAGCGTGTAGGGGAACGTCTCCTTACTGGGAACCACCGGAGCCAATGCCCGTTCCGCCAATGCGCCATGGCCGACTTCCCGACGTCCCGGTGAGCGAAGCGGCCGCGCCTCGCCGACGCTGAACGGCGGAAAATTGTAATGGAGCATGAACGTCCTCATGTACTCCCCTTCCAACGCATCGATCCGCTGCTCGTCGTCCGTGGTCCCCAACGTGACCACAGCCAAACTTTGAGTCTCGCCCCTGGTGAAGATCGCGGAGCCGTGTGTCCGTGGCAGCGCGCTGACTTCGCAGGTGATCGGACGAATATCAGCAGGGCCACGTCCATCCGCCCGCGACCCTTTCTCCAGGATCATGTTCCGGACTTCCGTGTATTCCAATTCATGGAACACCAACTTGACGTGCCGCTCCCGATTCGGATCGTCCGCGTTCTTGAGTTTTTGAACAGCGTCGTCCTTGACTTCGTCCAACCGTTCCTGCCTGGCCGCTTTGTTCGGAATCATGATGGCCTCGCGAATCCCTTGCGCCACCAGAGCCTTCACTTGAGCGGCGAGCGCGGAATCGATCTGCTCCTTGGCCACCTTCCGCTTGGGCTTACCGGCAACGGCTTGCAACTCACGAATCTTGGCCACAATCTTCTTGATCTCGGCATGGGCGAGTTCGATCGCCTCGAGCATGATGGCTTCGGACAGTTCGTTCGCCCCTGCTTCGACCATCATGACCGCATCAGCCGTCCCCGCCACAACGAGTTGCAGCTCGCTCTTCGCCACCGTCTCAAGATCAGGATTGACGACGAACTTGCCGTCCAGCCGACCGATTCTCACGCCTGCGATCGGATTGTCGAACGGAATATTCGAGACGGTGAGGGCAGCAGAGGAGGCAATAATGGCGAGTATGTCGGACGAACCCGTCTGATCGGCCGAGAGGACTGAGGCGATGACTTGGGTCTCGAAGTAATAGCCCTCTGGAAATAGCGGACGGAGCCCCCGATCGATCTGCCGGCTGGTCAGCACCGCTTTTTCAGATGGACGCGCTTCCCGCTTGAAATACCCGCCGGGAATCTTCCCTGCTGCGAAGGATTTCTCCTGGTAATCGACCGTGAGAGGAAGAAAATCGATGCCCGCCTTAGCAACCTGTGACGCGACGGCTGTCGCCAGCACAACCGTGTCACCATACGTGGCCCAAATCGAACCGTCTGCTTGTCGTGCCACACGACCGGTCTCGAGTCGCAGGGTGCGCCCGGCAACCTCTATTTCAACTGTGTGTACCATCTGGGTCTCCTCTGGTTAGGCCCCACAGATGCCCACAGAGATGCGCTCCAAAACGAATGAGTCAATGTTCAATGGTGAATGTAATGCGAGACGACTCTCTCACAGAACATTCATCATTGAACATTGCGCTTGCAGAGCGCATCTCAGTGTTCACCTGTGCGACTGACTACTACCCGCGTTGTGCCCCTGGCACGACAGCGAGACGGGATACTACTTTCTGATGCCCAATCGCTCGATCACTGCACGATAGCGTGCGTCGCTGACGCCACGAAGATAGTCGAGCAACCGCCGGCGACGGCCGACCAAGAGAAGCAGGCCACGCCGCGAGTGATGATCTTTCTTGTGGAGCTTGAAATGCTCCGTCAAATACGTGATCCGGTTGGTCAACACCGCGATCTGGACTTCCGGCGAGCCGGAATCCGTCTCATGCTGCCGATACTGCTTGATCAACTCGGTCTTTGCTTCTTTGAGTAATGCCATGGGCTCTTTCCTTCCTGTTCCTTTCCTTCATCCAGCAACGAAGTATCACACGTCCTGATCGATCAGCACCTTCTCAACCTTGAGTGCATCTCCCGAATTGTCCGGACACTTCCCGATCGCCACCAGACATCCGTCGGTATCGTGGATACGGACCGGCCTGTGTGACCCGTGCATCAGCATCGGCCACCCCCTCCCAACGAAGGATCTTGGCCGCAGGCACCGGAGCCCCGTGTCGCACGCGGTCGGCGGTCTGCTCATCTACCACCGCAATCCCCAGTTGGTCCAACGCACGATCCAGCGACAACAGATCGTCTCCCAACCGACCGAGGGCATGACGGGTGACCGCCTCATCAACCGTCAGCGCTTGATCGATCGTCAAGGGACCCACCCGTCTTCGCTCCAACGCCAACATGTGGCCGCCGACACCTAAGGCCTCTCCAATGTCGGCACAGAGCGTCCGCACATAGGTCCCCTTCGAACAGACAATGCGCAATGTGACATCCCGTTCCTGAATCGCCTCCACCTCAAGGGTATGGATGACGATCGTTCGCGAGTCCCGCGCAATCGTTTTGCCCGCCCGAGCGGACTTATACAGAGGAACACCCCCGACTTTCACCGCAGAATACATCGGAGGAACTTGCTCAATCGGCCCGCGGAATCGACCGACCACCTCGTGAATCGCCTCTGGCGTCACGAGTCCGTCGTCTGGCTCGCCAGGACCGTTCCCGTCGCATCCTGCGTATCGGTGGTTTCGCCGAGGCGAAGCACGGCACGATATTCTTTATCCCACTCAACAAGATATTCAGCGATGCGGGTTCCTCGCCCGATCAGCAGGGGCAAGACTCCCGTTGCAGCAGGATCGAGAGTCCCGGCATGACCGACCTTGACTCCGCCGAGAAGATGCCGCACCTTCGCCACGACATCGTGGGAGGTCCAGCCGGCTTCCTTCTTGATTATCAGCACGCCGTCGACGACGACACAGCTCTGTGCGAGATCCATCATCACGTCTCCGATGCTACAAACTCGTCTTCTCTTCGGACGAGCTGCCCTCGGCCTCCGTCTTGCACGTGGAGTTCGTCCAACAACTTCAAGACACGATCGCCTCTCGGCCCGCTGATATCCTTGGCAAAAACAATTTCCGGCAGATATCGGAGCGAGAGCCGACGGCCCAGTTCACCGCGCACAAACCCGCTGGCTTGGGCCAACCCGGCGAACACGTTCCTCTCTTCTTCTTCCGTGCCCATGGTCGTCACGAACACACGCGCAATCCGCAGATCGCTGGTCAATTTCACATCGGTCACGGTCACGGACTGCACGCGCGGGTCTTTGATCTTGCGCATGAGGATATCGGCCACTTCCATGCGGATTTGATCGGCCACACGATCGGCCCGATGATACCCCGTCTTGGCCACCGTGCACTCCACCTGGGCATGCCGCCGTCACAACAATTCCACTCGAGACTGGACGATTTCCACCGCGGGGACGCTCCGAATCAGGTTCAGCGCCTGGTCACACACTTGATTGACATATCGACCTTCGTTGGCCACGCAGGCAAGCCCCAATACAGCCTTCTGCCACAGGTCCTGTCCATCAACCTCGGCAACAGAGATATTGAACTTCTCCCGCAATCGATCTTTAAGACTCAACAGCACCTGCCGCTTATCCTTCAACGACTGACTCTCGGGGATGAACAACTCGACCGTGCAGAGTCCGACGATGATACCCACAGGGTAGACTCACGCCTCAGAGCTTTGCGGCAATCTTGTCAACCGCGTAGGCTTCGATTATGTCCCCGGCCTTGACATCGTTGAAATTCTCGACGCTGATTCCGCATTCATAACCCTGCTGCACTTCACGGACGTCGTCCTTGAAGCGACGCAACGACCCGAGCTTCCCTTCATAGACCACCACGTTGTCGCGAATCACTCGTACTCCAACCGCCGCACGGGTGATCGTGCCGTCCACCACATAAGACCCCGCAATGACGCCGGCCTTGGACACCGTAAAGACCTGTCGCACCTCGGCCCGTCCCAACATCCGCTCCTTGAGCGTCGGCTCGAGCAGCCCTTCCATCGCGGCCTTAATCTCAGCCATGCGCATCGTAAATAATGGTGTACAGGCGGATGTCGACGCCTTGCTGTTCCGCCAGGGCGGCTGCCTTCGGCTCCGGCCTGACATTGAATCCGACAACAATGGCGTTCGACGCGGCAGCCAGCAACACGTCGGACTCCGTGATCCCGCCGACGCCGCTGTGGATGACGCGCAGCTTGACCGCGGCGGTCGCAAGTTTTTCGACGCCTGCCGTCAGCGCTTCAGCCGACCCCTGGACATCAGACTTGATGACCAATGCCAGCTCCTTGACGGACCCTTCCTTAATCTTGGCAAACAGGTCGTCCAGCGTGACCTTCGCCGACCCGGACAAATCAGCCGTTCGCTGCTTACGAGCTCGATCTTCCGCAATCTCTCGCGCGACCCGCTCATCTTTGACGACCTGAAATACATCACCGGCAGACGGCACACCTGGGAGCCCAGCCACTTCTACCGGAATAGAAGGACCGGCCTCTTGCACCTTTGCTCCCGTATGCGTAATCAGCGCGCGAACTTTCCCGCTAAAAATCCCGACGACAAACACATCGCCGACGCGAAGCGTCCCGCTCTGAACCAGCACCGTCGCCACCGGGCCACGCCCTCGCTCTAGCTTGGCTTCCACCACAACACCCTTCGCCAACCGATGCGGGTCAGCCTTGAGTTCCAGCACTTCGGATTGCAGAAGAATCATTTCCAGTAAGGTGTCCAGGCCGATCTTCTCTTTGGCCGAGACCTCAACCATGATCGTGTCACCGCCCCAGGACTCGGAAATGAGTCCATGTTCGGACAGGGCGTTCTTCACACGATCAGAATTGGCGCCGGGCTTGTCGATCTTGTTGATGGCCACAATAATCGGAACGGACGCGGCCTTGGCGTGATTAATCGCTTCAATCGTTTGCGGCATCACACCATCGTCTGCTGCCACAACCAGGATGACAATATCGGTAATCTTGGCGCCACGACCTCGCATGGCGGTGAAGGCTTCGTGACCCGGCGTGTCCAGGAACGTCACCTGCTTCCCGCGGACCGCAACCGTGTAGGCGCCGATATGCTGCGTAATCCCACCGGCCTCGCCTTCCGCCACCTTGGTTTGCCTGATGGCATCGAGCAGCGAGGTCTTGCCATGATCGACATGGCCCATGATCGTCACGACCGGTGGCCGCGGCTCACGCTGGGCATCTTCCTCCGTTTGCACGACGGACTCTAATAACTCTTCTCCGATCTTCTCCGTCGAGAGATCGATCTTGATCCCGTTCTCTTCCGCAATGATCACGGCTGCATCAACGTTCATTGTCTGATTGAACGTGAGCATCTGACCCATATCCATCAGCTTGCGCATGATGTCGGCCGGGCGCTGTCCGATCAGCTCGGCAAACTCCTTCACTGTCATGCCGGGCACGAGCTTGAAGCTCTTCCTCCGTGGCTTGGTCACTTCCCCCGGCGTGCTGTGATGCACGTGCTTGCTGCGGTCGTCACGTCGCTGTTGCACTGGAATGGCGCGAAGATCCTGCCAGCGAGCCGCATCTTCACGAAGCCGAAGCTCTTCTTCTTCCCGCGTACGGCCTGGTTTGCGAGTTTTCTTCGCCTTCTCTTTCAAACCTTCGGCCTGCATCTCTTCGAGGGAGAGGGCTTTCTTTTTTCCTGCGATCACATCGATGCTCGGCATGACGGCGGGCTTAACAGCAGCCGTGGGAACCGGAGCGGTCATCGTTCCTATAGAAGGTGGCCTGATCAGATGCCGCGGGCAGGTCAACATGCGCAACGGCTGGAGTCTCAGCTTGCGGGTGCACCACCGGCGGCGGACTCACTACGAGGGTATCGATGAGCGCTCCACTTGTGCCTGCCGATTCAACTGTGGACAGGGACGCGGCCTCTTCCGTTGGAACATCATCGGCTCTCTTGCGCTTGATCAGAATGCGGCGCTTGTCGGACTTGGGAGACTCTTCCGCCGCCGGAGTTGCCTGGGCCGATCCGGCCTTGGCTCCCGCCGCATGGTCGGACGCTATACCAACCTTGCTCCGCTCGCCCCGCCCTGCATCGGCCTCTGCCGTCTCTACCCGTCGCTTTCCCGTGAGACGTGAGTTTCGGGCCGAGCTTCTCCAAGACCTTTTGCACCACGTCGTCATCCAACGCACTGCTGTGCGACGCGACGGTGATCCCCATCCGCTTCAATTCCGGGATGAGATCACGGTTTTCCATCCCGAGTTGCTTAGCCAATGCATACACGCGCATGAGAAAATGACACCTACTCCTCTGTATCCAGGTTATCCGGCATCCGACTCCGACTCGCTGCCCGGGCTTTTAATTCCTGCTCTCGGGCTTCTTCCTGCTGATGCAGCGCTTCGGTTTCCTCTGCCAACGCCGCTTTGATTTCTTTATCCCGTTCGGCCTTTTCCTTTTCGTATTCCGTCGCGCTGATGATATCGATCTTCCAGCCGGTCAGACGAGCTGCCAACCGCACATTCTGTCCATTCTTCCCGATCGCTAACGACAGCTGGGAATCTGCCACGACAACCAACGCCGACTTCTTTTCCTCATCGACGCCGACCTTCTCAATGCTCGCAGGGTTCAACGCCTCGGCGATGAAGACGCGCGGGTCGGATGTCCAGGTAATGATGTCGATTTTCTCTCCGCGCAGTTCGCGGACCACCGCTTGAACCCGCGATCCTTTGATCCCCACACAGGCCCCGACCGGATCGACCGCCTTCTCGCGAGACGTCACGGCGATCTTGGTCCGATCACCGGGCTCCCGCACGATGGACTTGATCTCAACGATTTTTTCGAGCACCTCAGGCACTTCCAACTCGAAGAGTTTCGACACAAACTGCGGATGACTCCGCGTCAAGATAACCTGGACATCCTTCGGAGTCCGGCGCACTTCCAAGAGCATGGCCTTCACCCGATCGCCACAGCGATAGGTTTCCCGCGGAATCTGCTCCTGAATCGGCAATACCGCCTCGGTCTTACCCAGATCCACCAGGTAATTCCGGCGCTCCACCCCGAGAATGATGCCGTTGACCAGATCTCCTTGCCGCGTGGAGTATTCTTTTTGAACCGCCTCCCATTCGGCCTCACGGACCTTCTGAAAGATGACTTGCTTGGCGGTTTGCGCGGCGATCCGCCCCAAATCACTCATCTCGATGACCGACCCGATCTCGTCGCCGACCTCTGCTTCGCTGTCGAACTGGCGAGCTTCCTGAAGAGAGACTTCGGTTTTTGGATTGATGACCGCATCGACAATGGTCTTCTTCGACACGACGGAGATCTCACCGGTCTTGGAGTCGATCTCGACTTGAATATTCTCAGCCTGCCCGAAACGCTTCTTGGCAGCCATTTGAAGGGCGGCTTCGATCGCCCCGATCACTCGGCTCTTGTCGATGCCCTTTTGCCGACCAAGTTCATCGATGACTGAAATCAATTCTCGATTCATAGCTCACTCTCCAGCGACTGCCCCTGCAGCCACACTCCATTGCGGCGGATGCTCACACTGCGGTGATCGACTCCGATACGGCCTAAAACGTGACGACACGCCGAGCTTCAGCAATTGAGCCAAACTCAAGGATGACCTTCCGCTCCGAACGCCGATCGTTCACCACGACCGTGACGCCCTGTTCATTCACTTCCGTCAACACTCCGACCACACGCCACTGCCCGTCGATCGGCTGCCTGAGCTTCACGCTCACTTGCTTCCCCAATGCCCGGCGATAATCCTGAATCCGTTTGAAGGCCCGATCCAGACCCGGCGAGGAGACTTCCAGCGTATAGGCATGGGGGAACGGATCAGCCACATCCAAGGCCGGACCGATCGCGAGGTGTGCACGCCCGCAATCTTCTACCGTGACGCCGCCCGGTTTATCGATATACACGCGAACGACTGACCGCGCACCTTGCCCCACACACACAACGTCGACCAATTCTAAACCCAATGCCCAGAGGATGGGCGATACCACCTCACTGATGCGATCGACGACGGGTCGGGACTCCTTCACCGACACTCCTAGCCCCGTATCTTTGGATAGCCCATTCAAGAGGTCAAACAAAAAAGTGGGCCTGAGCCCACTTCCAGTCCGCGGACCATAGCATGCCACCTATGCCAAAGCAAGGGGCTAGCCGACCCGACTCGTGAAGCTTGCGGCGAGTCGTTGTGTGATCGGGCCAGGCAGTCCATCTCCAATGATTTTCCCATCTATTCGGACGACGGCTAAGACCTCGACTGTGGTCCCTGTAAGAAAAACTTCATCAGCCTCAAAGAGGTCTGCCTGAGAGACAAAGCGTTCCTGAATCGGTAGGCCCTCGTTTAGAGCCAGGTCCAACACCACGGCCCTCGTGACCCCGGACAGAATGCGCGGCCCTTCGGGAGCCGTCACCACCGCTCCTCCCGGACCACCATCACGTTGCTGACTGCCCCTTCGGTGACCAGGCCCGCTCGAACCAGAATAGCTTCGAAGACCCGAGCCTGCTTCACCTGTTGCCGCGCAAGGACGTTGGCCAAGAGATTGACACTCTTGATGTCACAACG
This sequence comes from uncultured Nitrospiraceae bacterium, assembly GCA_963742465.1. Taxonomy (GTDB): domain Bacteria; phylum Nitrospirota; class Nitrospiria; order Nitrospirales; family Nitrospiraceae; genus Palsa-1315. The sequence goes on from CAVUMA010000004.1 coordinate 25,203, forward strand.
CCCCCATCGGATGTCTTCCACCGTTATCGCTTCCACACCGGCTGCCTGTATCGACCGATCGAGCGCATGAAACTCACGTACCGTCATGACAACCGTGGGCGTCGCTTCGGCTGAATAGGCATGATCACGGGGAGCGACACCCCTGGTAACCTGAATGTAGATTTTTGCTTCAGGATAGGCAGCCAGTCTAATGCCTTCCAACACATGGCCTGTCCACTCGACGCTGGAATAGGGTTGCGTCAAATCAAGCGCTGTGGCGC
>CAVUMA010000005.1:0-34484 GCA_963742465.1 uncultured Nitrospiraceae bacterium
CCATCGATCAAATCTTCCGCGGTGAATATTATTACCTGATCGTCATGTCGGCCCTCGGAATGATGTTCATGCCTGCAAACGATCTGCTGTCGTCTATCGCCCTAGAATTTTCTACCATTCGGTTTTATATCCTCGTCGCGTATCTTCCGCGAGGACGCGGCTTCGAATGAAGCGTACATCAGTTTTCATCCTCGGCAATTTCGCCGCAGCTCTCCTTGCCTATGGCATGCATTGGTCTAGGAGAGACAGGCAGAGCGGTCTTTTTCGATATGAAGGCGGCACAGGCGACACCTGGATTGGCCATCGGCTTCCTGCTGATTTTCGCCGCGCTAGGGTTCAAAATCGGCGCAGTGCCTTTCCACTCATGGATTCCAGACACCTATCATGGATTGCCGACACCGGCGACGGCGTTCCTCTCGATCGCACCCAAGGGAGCGGCCTTTGCCATTCTCCTGAGAATGTTCTTCGTCGCCTTGGCGACCTTTAAGCCGGTCTGGTCGCTGCTGCTTGTCGCTGCGTCCATCCTGTCCATGACCTACGGCAACATCGTGGCCATCGCGCAAAAGAACATGAAACGGCTCTTGGCCTATTCCGGTATCGCCCAGATCGGCAACGTGCTGATCGGTCTCGCGACCGGTACGAAGATGGGCAGCGACGCGATGCTGTTCTACCTCCTGACCTATCTGTTCGCCAATCTCGGCGCCTTCGCCATTGTCATCGCTGTCAGCGAAGCCATCGGCAGCGAGGAAATCGACGACTACAGCGGCCTGGGACGCCGGTCGCCCTTTCTCGCCTTTTCGATGCTGATCTTTCTCTTGTCGTTGGCCGGAGTGCCCCCACTGGCCGGCTTCATCGGAAAACTGTACATCTTTGTCGCTGCCATCAAGGAAGGGCTCTACGTGCTCATCACTGTCGGCCTCATCAACATCGTCATTTCCATGTACTACTACCTCATCGTCGTGAAGAAGATGTACGTCAGCGAACCCCACGACCGGTCGCCCCTCAAGGTCTCGGGCTCGATCAAAGCGGTGGTCTACGTCTGTCTCGCCGGCACTCTCGCGATCGGCATCTATCCACAACCCGTCACCGACTGGGTTGTCTCGGCCATCATGATATTTTCAAACGTGGCTGATCCAACCGCACTCCTTCCCGTTCCCCTTGCCGTCACCCCCTTCGGCGGCTAAGGCCACCGGGAACGGTTTCCCAGCGTCCAGCGAGTATTCTGCTAAAATATTTCTTGCAGGGTCTTCCGGAGGAGGGTACAGTTTCCAGGACATTGGCTTACATCCCCACGCTCGCGCACACTTGAACCATGGAATCCGTCACGCAGGAACGTCCAGCCACGCCCGCATCCGTTCGATCGGAACCGGTTCCCGACAGTAGCCCGGCACCGATTCCCAAGACCGGCGGGCTCATGGAATGGTTCACCCATTGGTCGATCGAGCGTCGTGTCCTCGCGGGGTTTGGGCTCGTCTTTGCCGGCATTGTGGTCATCAGCGCCATCTCCTATCGCAACACCGCCGTCTTGATCGAGAACAGCCGGCTCGATACCAAGAGCCACGAATTGGTACAGCTGCTCGGTTCAGTCGGGGAAGCCCTCGACGCCGCTGAAAGTGGCCATCGGCGCTATCTCGTCACCGGCGACGAGTCGTACCTCAGGTCCTACCGGACCGTTGTCGAACGAATGCCGGAATACCTTCGGTATCTCAGGGGCCTGACGAACGAGAGAGCTGAACAACAGGACCGCGTGGAGACACTTGAACGGCTCATTGTCAGGCAATTGGGAGCAGAGGCGGGAGCCATCGTCCAACGTGAGAAGCATGGCTATGAAGGTGTCCGCCACCTCGCACTCTCCGGAGCGGCAAAGAACGAGATCGAGGGAATCCATCGCCTGATGACGGAACTCGACTCGGCCGAGCAACGAGCGCTCATGCTGCGCGTGGCTGAGTCCGCAGGAAGCACGAGAAATACGATCGCCCTGCTCGGACTCGGCGCATTTCTGCAATTGGTTCTCTTGGCCTCCGTATACTTTCTCATCCATCACGACGTCACCGAGCGACGCCGCGTGGCCACGGAGTTGCAGAGCCGGGGCGAGCTGCTCCAGGCCGCCAATAAAGAATTAGAAGCGTTCAGCTATTCTGTATCGCATGATCTGCGCGCTCCGCTCCGTCATATCGACGGTTATGCGGCCCTGTTGTCCAAGGCGGCCGGTGAAGCGCTCAACGACAAAGCGCGACGCTATCTGCAGACGATTTCGGACTCCGCGAAGCAGATGGGACAACTGATCGACGACCTGCTCGTCTTTTCCCGTATGGGTCGCCAGGACATGCTCCGTACGACGGTCAATTTGGATCAACTCGTCAAGACCGTCCTTCATGATTTACGTCTTGACTTGCAAGGGCGGACAATCTCCTGGACAATGCACCCATTACCTAACGTATCGGGAGATCCGGCGATGTTGCGCCAAGTCTTCGTGAATCTGATCTCCAATGCGCTGAAGTTCACAGCCACGAGGCCGGAGGCCAAGATCGAGATCGGCGCCGTCCAGTCGAAATCCCGATGAAGCCGAGGTGTTCGTGCGTGATAATGGGGTGGGATTCGATATGCAGTATGTCAACAAGCTATTCGGCGTCTTTCAACGCCTCCATCGGAACGACGAGTTTGAAGGCACCGGCATCGGTCTCGCAAACGTACGTCGAATCATCCATCGGCATGGTGGACGGACCTGGGCCGAAGGGGCACCGGATCAAGGGGCCACGTTCTACTTTTCGCTCCCGCTCGCGAGGTCTCTCAAGATGACCACGGTCAAGCCCATCCTGCTCGCGGAGGATAACCCGCGCGACGCCGAGCTTGCGCTCGCCGCCATGGAAGAACATCACATTGCCGACAAGGTGGTAGTCTGCCACGACGGAGCCGAAGTCCTCGACTACCTGTATTGCCGCGGAGCCTTTGCCTCCAGGCAGCAGGGCAATCCCGTTGTCGTATTCCTGGATCTCAAGATGCCGAAAGTCGACGGGCTCGAGGTTTTAAGAACGATTAAGAACGACGTGAATCTGAAACCGATTCCCGTCGTCATGCTCACATCCTCGCGCGAGGAGCGCGATTTGGCCCAAAGCTATGCGTTGGGCGCTAACGCCTATGTGGTGAAGCCGGTTGAGTTTCACCAGTTCATCACGGCCGTGAAAGAACTTGGTGTTTTTTGGGGCGTGATCAACGAACCGCCACCCGAAGGCTCTGACCCACTCGAGTAGTTTCCACAACAAAGGACCTGTGAAAACCCCGCTCCGCCTACTTCACCTCGAGGACGATCCGGTCGACGCGGAACTCATTACGACCACCCTGATGGAGGGCGGTATCCCTTGTCAGTCGCAACTCGTCGACACGCGTCAGGCATTTGTGGCGGCTCTCAAAGAAGGCCGGATGGATCTCATCCTGGCGGACTATTCGATCCCGGGCTTCGACGGCATGACAGCGCTCACCTTGGCTCGCCAACACTGTCCCGATGTACCCTTCCTTTTCGTCTCGGCCACCATCGGAGAGGAATTGGCCATCGACGCCATGCATCAAGGCGCGACGGACTATGTGCTCAAGCAACGGCTCGGACGGCTGGTGCCCTCAGTTCAGCGCGCATTACGTGAACTCGATGAGCGCGCTGAACGGAAACGGGCGGAAGAGGCTCTTCGGCAGAGCGAGAAACAGTTTCGGCAGTCCCAGAAGATGGAAGCGGTTGGCCGGTTGGCCGGAGGGATCGCGCATGACTTCAATAATCTCCTCACCGTCATCATGGGCTACAGCCAAGTCCTCTCGACGGAACTCGGCCCTCAACACCCCCTTCGCGGAAAGATCGAAGAAACACTGAAGGCCGGCGAACGGGCTGCGACGCTGATTCGGCAACTGCTCACGTTCAGCAGCAAACAATCGCTGGAACCGAAAGTTCTGTCGCTCAATACTGCCGTTACGAGTCTGGAGAGTCTGCTGCGTCGCCTCATCGGCGAGGACATCAAGTTCGTCTGCAAACTCGATCCGACCAACGGGCGGCTGCGCGCCGACCAAGCCCAGCTTGAACAGGTTTTGGTCAATCTCATCGTCAACGCGCGGGATGCTATGCCGAAGGGCGGAACGCTTACGATTGAAACGGCTCAGGTCGAATTGACCCGCAGTCCGGTTTACCACCTCACCCCGTTGCTGCCAGGTCCCTATGTTCGGTTGACCGTCAGCGATACCGGCTGTGGCATGGACCGCAAGACACAATCCCATATCTTTGAACCATTCTTTACCACGAAGGGGGAGGGAAAGGGCAGCGGTCTTGGCCTCTCCACGGTGTTCGGGATTGTCACCCAATGCGGAGGCGCCATCGACGTCACCAGCCGAGTGGGCCACGGCACACGCTTCGACCTGTATTTTCCGAGCGTCGAGTCCAATATCCTCACCACCGCGCTGACCAAGCCTTCAGGGCAGCCTCAGAGAGGCACGGAAACGATTCTCCTCGTGGAAGATGAACCAAGCGTACGTACGCTCGTGCGAGACGAGTTGCGGAAGCTGGGCTATAGGGTCGTGGAAGCCAAGAACGGGGTCGAAGCCTGCTTGCTGGCGACGCAACAAGCAGGATCGTTACAGCTTCTCCTGACCGATGTCGTCATGCCTGGCATGGGTGGACGGGAACTGGCGCAGCATCTCTCCGTCATCAAGCCGGATTTACGAATCCTGTTCATCTCTGGGTATATGGATGACGTCGGCATCATGGCCGGACAAGAAGAGGGCACGAGCAGTTTCTTGCAAAAGCCCTTCACTCCTGAGGTGCTCGCCCGCGCGGTCCGCAATCTGCTCGATGCCAGCACGCCATCAGACAAGACCGACGCCTCCCCATCGAATCCACAGCCAACCCCGCGCTGACCATGCGAGACTCGCATCGCACCCGTTGCCCTTCTTCCTCGAATGATTTGACGCTCCGTATCGGCTCTCTCTATACTTGATCCTCAGACACTATGATACGGGGCAACAGCTTCCACCGCGTTCTCCCTTTCACCCCTGTCGCCCAGTTTCTTCTGGGTATTCTCTTTGTCATGTTCAGCGGACCCTCGATGACGACGGCTCAGACCCTCACGGGGGATCAACTCGGAGACGGTTTATCCATTTCAGTCTGGAATCCTCGCACGCAGTGCCCAGACGTCGCGCCGTTGGTTACCGTGGAGATCGACCCCGATCGCTATCGCTTTACCGTGCACTACTACCAACAAGACGGGTTCTCAGATCCGCTCGATATTCGCCAATGGCAAGAACGAACCGGCCACGATCTGGTATTCAATGCCGGGCTCTTCCGTGAGAATTATGCGTATCTCGGGCTGCTCTATGGAAACGGCCGTTCGTTGGGGAGCAAGCGGCACACCACCTGGCTGGGGCTGTTTGTGGCAGAACCGGCGGAGGATCGATCACGACGCGCGCGGGTATTGGACTTGACCTTTGACACCTTTGACGAGCAGCACGTCCCCTATCGAGAAGCTGCGCAATCGCTTATGCTGCTCGACCGGACCGGAAAAATCCGTGTGCGCAAAACCGGGAAGCGCGCACATCAGACTCTTGTCGGAGAGCGAGACAATGGGCATCTCCTCGTCCTTAAGACCACGGAAGTGGTGTCGCTCCATGCCCTTGGGGAATGTCTGCGGGACGCCTTCCCTTCCCTGCGCCAGGTCATGGCCATGGATGGAGGATCCTCTTCCGACATTGCCTTCAGCCCCTCGCTCCAACAAGCCACGTCTAAGACGGCTGGTTTACACAGCTGGATACCCTTGTTAGAAGACAGCATCGCAACCCACATCGGACTTCCAGCCGTGATCGGAATCAGCCCGCGCCGAACGCAAGCCGGTGCCAAGACCGTGGACAAATGAGCTTGTCGAGGTGTATCGTCAGATCTAACGGCGCCCCGAATCAACCGGAAAGCCGGCCGCAAGCCAGGCATTCATACTGCCTGTGACGTTATAGACATGACGGTAGCCCAAATCGGCCAGCGTTTCTGCCGCAATGTTGCTGCGATGGCCGGACTGGCAGTAGACCACCAGATGGTCATCCAGCTGGGCTCCGATGTCCCGATGCCGAGCTTGAATTTCCCTGAACTCGATGTTCAAATCGGTTCCGGGGATGAATCCTGTCGCATGCTCTTCCGCAGATCGGACATCGATCAAGATGAAACCCTTCTGTGGCATCGAAGGCGCCTTGATCAATCCGGCACGCAATTGCTGGACCGTGAGTAGATAGGAATGATGGGCTGACACGCCACTGATCGAAATCGCAGACAGCAGTAACAGACTGACAACGGTGATGACAATGCGCAAGGTCATGGTTGGACTCCTCTCAACAAACTGGGCGGTGAATCGTCCGGTCTGGATCACTCTCATGAGTATGATAGAGACCACATGAAGATCTGGTCAAGTCTCGGCCTGCTAGTCGTCATCCTCTTGGTCGGCTGTGCCGAGGGAGCAAAACTGGTTCAGGAAAGGGAAAGACGGAGGGGTTGTCACCTATCCCTTCAAGGGGGAACAGGGATCGATGCTGTCATCGTTTCGGCAAGATGCCCTCGCCATCATGAAAGAAAAATGCGGCGGCCTCTATACCATCGTGCGGGAAGGGGAAGCCAAGGGCCGGTCCCGCGAAGTCAGCCCAATTGAGGGGTCGCAGGAGATGGTGCATGAGCGCCGATGGGGCATCCAATTTCAGTGTAAGTGAGGTGCGCGCTCACGGCAGGCAGGCTAGGAGCGGGTCAGGTCGTCGATAGTCAGCAGACTGACGAGCGTGAGTCCTTCAGTTTCAACCTTGCGCCGCCCCTCCTGCTCCTTCCGATCCACGATCACCAAGGCATGCGTCACGGTCAGGCCTGCCCCCCTGGCAGCCGCGACGGCCTTGAGTAGCGAACCACCGCTTGTGAGCACATCATCCACGATCACGGCTCGATCCCCTGGTTGAAACGATCCTTCAATGAGTTTGCCGAGCCCATGATCCTTCGCCTGCTTCCGTACCACGAAGGTCCGCCACGTTCGCGGCGGCTGGGCCACGAACGCAAAATCCGAGATGCTGGTGGCAATGGAAATCGCTCCGATTTCCAGTCCGCCAAGACAGTCGAGTTCGACCGGCCGCAACGATTCGTACGCCAAGGCTGGCTACAAGACGGCGCGATCCAGGATGGGCCATCAAAGACCGGCAATCGACGTAGAAGGGGCTCTTCAATCCGGAAGCGAGTGTGAATCCTGTAACGGGGTCCCACTTGAACGATTGGGTCTCATGAAAGGCTTTTGCTAACTCAGCTTTGAGGGGCAGCATCCTATAACTCGGGTATTTTTCTGCAACCGGGATCATTGTATACCCGGTGAGGACTAAAAAGAATCCTCCCTCCGTAAATTAATTCCTCTCCGTTGCCGTGTAAATACATTCCGCGATCCTATTCAGGAAAATCGCTTCACCTGTTCCGTCAATGTGTTTGCGACAAGATTCAGATCGAACGGCCAGGCGTAGCGGAGTTCGACCCCAGGATGTTGTGGCCGCAGATGGTCGAGGATTTCAGGAATCTCAACCTCCGAGTGAGAACCACCCGGCGTAAACATCGTTGTGGTCACGGTAATGTGGGTCGCGCCCTTCTTGATCAGCTCCTCCACCGATTCCTCCAAGGTCGAGGCACAGATCTCGTTGTAGGCGACGGCAAAGAGCACCTCTCCCAGGTTGGCTTGCAACTGAGCGGCCACCGTCTCAAGCCCCGATCGATAGGGGTTCGTTTCCGGCGGCGGACGTTTTCAACAGCCTGTTAGAGCGCTCCGGGTCGAGGCAAGCTATGTGTGGAACCGGCGATCCGGATTGAACGGACGACCTCAGGGCTTGTAATCCGTGTGTTCGGAGGGTTTACCCCCATGTGAGAACTGATGCATGAACGCGATCACCTGCCAGATCTGCTCTTCTGAGAGGAACGACTTCCAGGCCTTCATGGTCGTCTTTGGAACCCCTTCCGCCACTCGCCAGAACCAGTAGCTGTCTGAGAAACGGCTGGTGTTTTTCTGGTCACGAAGCCCTCCCCCACTTTTTACCGGTTGACCGTCCTTATGGCAACTGCGGCAGCCCTCCGTGCGAGTAAATCTGCCTTCCCTCCTCGATGACCTTAGGATCTGTCCACCAGCCAGCCGGCATATGTTTGTCGGCATAATCGGCCGGAACTGGACTCAATGGCATTAGTTCCCCAGAGTACGCCATCCCTCCTGAAGGAGTCAGGACGGGATTCTTCGCACACCGGAACCCGCTGTTGAAGTTCCGGTACGACGGTGACTCATAGCTGGGGGATAACGGTAGGTTGAAGTCCCGGCGCGTGGATCGCAGGTGCTCCGGAGCGAGGTCCCACGAGCCGCCCCGCAACACTCTGTATTTACCATTTTCCGGCCCCTTCGGGTTCTGCGGCGGGCTGGTCGTGTAATAGTCCGGGTCATACCAGTCGCTCACCCATTCCCAGACATTCCCCGCCAGATCGTAGATCCCATAGGGGCTTTTGCCGTCTTTCAATTGCCCCACCGGCACCAGCGCGGTATGGTTGTCCCACTTCTCCTTCCCATAGTTCGCCCGGAGCCGATCGGGAGGTTCATTGCCCCACGGATAGATACGCCCATCCGTCCCCCGTGCCGCCTTCTCCCATTCCGCTTCCGTCGGGAGCCGCTTGCCGGCCCACTCGCAATAGGTGCTCGCATCCGACCAATCGACATTCACGACCGGGCGCTTCTGATGGGGCGGCTGGTCCATGGTTGTCCACATCGGCGGCCCGTTCACGCCCCTGGCCTCCAGAAACTTCGCATACTGCCCGACCGTCACTTCATACTTGTCGAGGTAATAGGCATCGAGAGAGACCTGATGGACGGGCTTTTCATCGTCACTACCGTCGTTGCTCCCCATGGTAAATTCCCCCGCCGGCACGAGCACCATCGGTGCCCCATCTTTACCGGTGATCTCCTGCTGCTGCGCCTGCGCCGGGCCTGCGACCCAAGCGACGAACGTGATGGCCATCAGCAACCCGAGCACACACAACCGCATCTGCCCCCTCTGCCTCACCCCCATGCCTCTCCTCCTTGCCGTTTAGCCACCAGTCAACCCTTTGTAGGCTTGCTTGCTGTCGCTGCTTCACCACGATCCTGTTCAGGAAAATCGTTTCACCTGCTCCGTCAACGTGTTTGCGACAAGATTCAGATCGAACGGCCAGGCGTAACGCAGTTCGACTCCAGGATGCTGCGGCCGCAGATGATCGAGGATTTCAGGAATCTCAACCTCCGAGTGAGAACCGCCCGGCGTAAACATCGTTGTGGTCACGGTAATGTGGGTCGCGCCCTTCTTGATCAGCTCCTCCACCGATTCCTCCAAGGTCGGCGCACAGAACTCGTTATAGGCGACAGCAAACAGCACCTCCCCCAGGTTGGCTCGCAACTGAGCGGCCACCGCCTCAAGCCCCGATTGATAGGGGTCCGTCTCCGGCGTCCTCGGCCACTGACGGATCTTGGTATCCAGCTCAAGTTCTTCCGGCGAGGGCGGCATCTTCGCGGCACGGCGCTGAGCCTCCAACCGTTTCAGTTTCGTGACCAATTCCTGCGGGCAACCCTTGGGAATGCCCCCGTGACCAACTAGAATCACTCCTCGTGTCGTGGTCGCCATCTCATGACTCCTCTTGTTGATACTCGCACCCGCTTTCACTCACATTGAGCCCGTCGTCGCCTCTAGATATTCCTGTAAGTTGGTCTTACCGTAGCGACTGCCCGGGTACACATTCCGAATGAATCCCGCCACCAGGGCCATCACCTTCTTCACCGCGGGGGTCTTCTCAGGATCTGTGGCAGGCAGGAGACGCACAGTGATCGCCTTCTCGTGCAGCTTGAGCTGGACAAAGAAGGTGCACGCAACCCCGTTTTCGATCGCAACCGAATCGAGCAGCGCGTCTTTGCCGCTCCGTGCGAGAAAGAACTCCTGGACCTTGAGGATTTCGCTCCCTGCCCGATGAATGATCGGTGTGAAGGCCTGATATAAGCCCTGCAGATCCCCGGCTTCTTCTATGACAACATGCGGCATGCTACTTCCTTTCTACACATGATTGCGCAACATGAGTTCCTTCGGATGTGGATTGAGATAGACCTGATCCAGAATGTAGCCGACATCGAAGATCTTGACGTAGTGCTTGATCAGCGTCAGAGGGACAACCAAGGGCGTGAGCTCCTGATGATAATCGCCGATCACGCCCAACAGCTCGGCTTTCTCGTGAGCGCCGAGCCGCTCCTTGAAATATCCCAGGATGTGCTGGAGCACGTTCACATGTTTGCGTACCGTCGCCTTCACGGCCAATGCCTTCATGAACAGTTCCCCATACCGGTGAGCGAGGTCCTTGGGACGGTGCTGATGAGCCTGACCGACCAGCCGTCCGAGCACCTCGTATTGCTGTGGGCTGTGGGCCAACAGCAAATATTTATGGATCGTGTGGAACTGCACCAGGGCCTGCCTCGTGACGCCACTCTGAACGAGATCCTGCCAGCGGCGGTAACAGAAGACCCGCTCGATAAAATTCTCCCTGAGCGTAGGCTCGCAGAGCCGTCCTTCTTCTTCAACCGGAATCAATGGAAACTGCTCGATAAAGGCCCGCGCAAATAGTCCGACTCCGTTCCGGTTGGGCATCCCCTTCTCATTGTAGATACGAACTCGCTCGATCCCGCAGCTCGGCGAACCCTTCTTAAAGACGTACCCGGATAAATCCAGCTCCATGAGTTGCTCGATCCGATTCGTGGCCATCGTTTCCAGTGCGCGCGTGTGATCAGTCCCACTCTTGATCGTGACGAGTCGGGGATTCTGAGGATCGCCGACCAGTCGCATCGCCTCGCGAGGAGTGCCCAGTCCTGCCTCAACCTCCGGGCACACCGGGACCCATTCCACATAGCGGCCAAACACCTCGGTCAGAAAACTGTCCCGCTTATGTCCCCCATCGAACCGGACTTCGTCTCCCAGGAGACAACGGCTGATCCCAAGACGGAGCGGCGCGGTCGTCATCTCGTCCCCTGTAGTTTGCCGAGGGCTAAATATTCATCGCGGGCTTGCCGGTGATCCACGATGGGCGAAGGATAGTCTGTGCCAATGCGGCATCCGGCCAGGGCCTGTTCTTCGTGGGTCATCAGATGCGGCGCATGAATCCGGTCAGTCGGAACGGCCGCAAGCTCCGGCACATACTGCCGAATGTACGCGCCTTCCGGATCGAACTTCCTGCTCTGCAGCATGGGATTGAAAATTCTGTACCCCGGCATGGAGTCCGTCCCGGTCGAGGAGGCCCATTGCCAATTGCCGTTATTGGCGGCCAGGTCGGCGTCGATGAGCCGTTGCATGAAATAGCGCTCACCGCTTTGCCAATCGATCCGGAGATCCTTGATGAGAAACGACGCCACGACCATCCGCACACGATTGTGCATCCACCCGGTCTGGTTCAGCTGCCGCATGCCTGCATCCACCAACGGATAACCGGTCTGTCCTTCACACCAGGCGGCATAGAGACGATTCCACTCCGCTCCCGCCAGGACGGGGTATCGGCAGTCCATCCTTGCTTCGGAACGGACCGGAGGCCACTTGCGGAAACGCGGATAGGATTTGTTGAAAAAACTCACGCCAGATCAATTCATCCACCCAGGCGAACACGTCGCGACGCGATGGCCGGTCGGCTTTGGCGAGCGTACCCAAGGCCGCATGTACGGCGGTTCGCACCGAGAGAGTCCCGAACCGGAAGTGTGGAGACAACTTGGACGTCCCGTCGATCGCAGGGAGATTCCGTCCTTCAACGTACGTGTGGACGGGACCATCAAGAAACCAGCGAAGCCGTCGCTGCGCTTCTTTCTCTCCCGGTTTGATGAACAACGGAACTGTTTGATAGCCGAGATCTTCTGCCTTCGGCAACACAGTCAGGGGTGACGAGTCACCGGTCCGTGGGCCCCGCAACTTGGCGGGATAAGGAAGGAGCGGCGGGGTCGCGGCGTGCCACTTGGTCCACCATCGTGCACGATAGGCACTGTATCGCTGCAACGGATCTCCCGTCGATCCTCTGATCTCTTCAGCTTCGAATACCACATGGTCCTTGAACGTGCGGACAGCTACTCCACGGATCATGAGCGCCTGCTGGACTTTTCGATCTCGCTGGATCGCCGCCGGCTCGTAATCCCGATTCCAGTAGACAGCATCGGCCTTGACATCCATGACGAAGCGGAGCACCTCCTCGATCTGATTCCCCCGGCGCCACTGCAGGACAAGTCCTCTAGCTGCCAGGGCAACGGCGAGCTCATCGAGACAGGAGAGCATGAACGTCACGCAAGGCGAGCCGAACTGCCGAGTGCGAAGAGGGGATCGTCGAATACGAAGAGAGGAATGACGTCGTCGCAATCTGCGCAGGCGGCAGTGAGTGCCGGCTGATCTTGGAGCCGGAGGTCCCGTCTGAGCCAGACAACTCCTCTCATCAATGCAACTCCTCGGAAACAGGGGTGTGGTGCTTCGCTGCCAGGTCATCATCCGAAAAGAGGGTTCGATTCCATATTACATAGGCGACAAACAGCATCGTCGTGGCCACGGGCCCTGATCGAACAGGCTGCAAGGGCCAGCCAACGGATAAGCATCGCGATGACCTCGATCATTTCTCTTGCAGAGTGCCCTCTACCGCAAGTCGAAGGACGGCTAAATCACGTGACCGTCCAATGAGAGCATCAGGAACTTCACTGAGTGCTTCCCATGCGCCAATTCCGCAGCCACTTCGATCGTACGAGTTTGTACCCGAGCCAGGCCACGAGCAGCACTCCTAGCAGTGGTACTGCCACGGTGCGCACCAGCTTCTGATAATCGGTCATGTGTACCCGCAAAAGATACTGCGGGCGCTTCATCAGATTCTGTTTCTCTGTCGCAAGGATGATCGTATACAGGCCCTCGTCCAGCCGGACTTCTCCTCGGAGCACACCGTCCGGGTGGGTGCTCGGACGAATATCTGCCACAATCTGGTCTTCTGCCTCATTGCTCCCGTTACCCTTTATCACCCGCATCCCGACCGGCTCGTTGCGCAGCGCCGGGTCCACGAGGTCTACGACCAGAAAGGTATCGCCTTCCTTGGGAATATCCGTGCAGTATTGATCTCTCAACTGGTATTGCGGTTGATAGGCGCTGAAATGCACCACGCGCTCACCGACCCGGCGCAAGCAGGGGTCGTCTTCTCCGCTCGCTGTCCCATGTGCCACGGCTACATCGGGGGGTAGAGTGCTGCTACAAGAATGAGCAGCATAGAGCCTGCCTGTGCAACTTGCCTAATCATGGCCGAACCCTCCTGTTTTGGACCTTGCAAGGTTGAGGTACATCGTCAAACACAGGCCCTCCGTCAAACATGACCAGGAAGCCAAGAACTGCGAACTCCTTCGGGCTGTAGATAATGATGCACACCTATCGCGCCGGCCCACCATGTGCTCCCATGTCGCCCCTATAGAGTTTTTCTCCGGCGACACGTGTGATCATTATCTCGCGCAGGCCCCCGTCTCCCTTCACGCCCAGTTTCACCGCGGTACCGGCTTCCCCGCGCACCATCTTTACTACCTGCTCATAGGTCTTACCGGTGACTACCTCATCGTTCACCGTCACCACTTCATCTCCGTGCTTGAGGCCTGCTTGTTGTGCAGGACCCTCCGGATGCACATGAGCCACATACAGTGAAGCCCGATCGCCGATACGTTCTGCCCCGACATGCAGCGACACACCAATCACACCTTTCGGCAGATTGACATCGTCACCGTGCGGTCGCTGGGCCTGACTCCCTGCCTTGTCCTGTTCTTCAGCAGCCCTGACTTCGCTCGTCTTTCCTGAGATCTGACACAGTACAACGGTCAGTACGCTCAACAGTAGGATCGTGGTGACCTTGATCTTCTTGGTCATCATGTGAATACCTCCTTGTGAATGACAATCGATGTGCAAGTCCGAGTACACCGAGACCTGCACTAGCACGAGTGGATTCAGATAGACCGATTGCCGGGGACCAATTGCATACCCTCTGTTATCCCTTCGCCATGATCGCCCGCAAGGCCGGTTCCAGCGTCGGATAGTGAAAGACGTATCCCCCGGAAATCGCCTTCGCCGGATTGACCCGTTGGCCCGTGGTCATGAGCGTCCCCAGTTCACCCAATGCCATCTGTAACGCGAAGCCCGGCACAGGAAGCCAGGATGGCCGGTGGAGGACTTGTCCGAGTACCTCACAGAACCGATTCATCGTTACAGCCTCGGGAGCCACTGCGTTGACGGGGCCAGAGACGCTGTGGCATCGAGAGCACCCACTGGATCAGACCGATGTGATCGCGCCGATGGATCCACGATACCCACTGAGTTCCCGGCATGATGGGGCCGCCCGCAAAGAGCTGGAACGGCAACAGCATCTTCGGCAAGGCGCCGCCGTCTTGTTCGAGCACCATTCCGGTCCGCAACATGACGACTCGCACACCGAACTCTGCAGCCCGAAGCGCCTCCGCTTCCCACGCGAGACAGAGATCGGCCAGAAAGCCATGGCCGCGTGCGGCGCCTTCATCCAGCACACGATCGTCGCTGGCCCCGTAGTAGCCGATGCCGGAAGCGCTGACCAGTGTGCGCGGTTTCGAGGGGCTGCGGGACAGGGCTTCTACCAGTACACGAGTAGTGAGGACGCGGCTTTCGCTGAGGAGCCGCTTGCGGGTATCGGTCCAGCGTCCATCGGCAATCGGCGCACCAGCGAGATTGATGACGGCATCGGCACCTTCTAGACAATGCTCCCAGGCTCCCGCCTCCCGGCCATTCCACTCGACGGCCGTGACGGTCGAGTCACAGGACCGTTGCGCTTCTATCCTTCTCGTGAGGAGGGTGATCCGATGGCCCTTCTGACAGAGTGCGGCACATAAGGGCCGACCGATGAACCCCGTTCCGCCGGTAATAACAATCTGCATGGTCTCATCTCGCTCTAGCGGGACTCCCGCGCGGGACCGACAAGTGGTGAGTCGTCGGGCTGCGTGTCATTCATTCCCATGGCCGTTCCGATCCTGGCCCCCTGACTTACCTTGATCTACTTGTTGAGCATAGTTTCGCTGCTTCACGACGTGCAAGAGATTCGGCGTCGGGTTCAATCGGTTCCGAAGAATGACCGGGTCGATGACCTCGCCACAACTGGTGCAACGCAAACCCGTGATGCCGATTTGACCAGTATCGTCCTGGAGGTCCAGGTAATACTCCGTGATCATCAACCCCCCGCAACGCATGCAGATGCTTTCGCCGGTTTGCGAAGTGGAGGGTGGACGATTGTCTGGTCTCCCATTCGATTCCACTGGAACCCTCGATGGCGATCACAATGCTCAACAGCGTGCTCCTCACTTGACGCGAGACCTACCCACTCCAGCCTGCCGTCGCGCCGCCACAGCCGTTCTCCATCGCGCGGCGCTTGCCCACCAGAGTAGCGTCACTAGTGCCATTATCACCAAGATGATCAGGTCCATACTGTCCTCCCTCTTACTCTCGCTGATCGTTTGGCCGGCCCTGCTCTTCGGGATCCGGAGCGCAGGGCCAGCCCCCCAAGCCGACGGTAGGCCTTAGTACGGGATCACGTGCAAGCAGTCCTTGCTTTCGTTGTTCCAGACCACATCGCACAGGTTCGACATGCGCGCGACGATCTGCGCGGCCACGCCGCCCGTCCCGCCGAACAATCCGCACCAGCCCAGGGTCACAAAGCCCCAGTGCAACGGCGCCGCAAAGAGTTCATCGACGAACCAGAACGCATGGCCCCACTCATTGAGTCCCACGTTCGGGAGAATCATCATCGGCCCGACGATCGCCCCCACCAAGGGGAACGACACCGCCTTGCTGAACTGCGGCAGCCGGGTCATGGCATAGAGATAGCTCGACACGCCACAGGTGATGTAGAGCGGGAAGGTGAAGTAGAAGGCAATGATATGGCTCGCCGTGAAGCTCGTATCGCGGATGATCACCTGGTGCCACGACGCATCCTGCTCCAGGGTGTAGCTGCCCGCCCAATAGACGCCGAACACGTAAATGCGCGAGCCACATCATCCAGTAGAAATACCGCTTGAGCTCGGTCTTGGGATCCACGTTGGCGACGTTGCGATCCCGCGTGCTCCAAATCCAGCCCAGGGTCGACGCCGAGAAGATGATGTTGGAAATCACGTTAAAGCGCCACAGCCCCATCCAGACGTTTTCGAACTCCGGGGTCATGGAATCCAAGCCATGGGAATACCCGAAGACCCGTTGAAACACGACCTCGGCGCCGACCGCCCCCAACATTGCAAACCAGCCGATCTTGAGGGGCCTGGAATCGTACCAGAGGGACATGTCATAGCCCCGCTCGGCCCCTCCCCATGTGGTTGTACTCGCCATACACTGACCTCCTTGTTACGGAATTGAAAACCACTGCGTATTGAGACCCACCCCTCACCCCATCACTGCGGACAATCCCACTCATCCATCTTGTCACCAGCCTCTGTTGCTCACCGAGCAGATAGGCCCCTCCGGGGTGTAGGAAGGAGCCTATCTACCTCAGCGGGAGACGCCGTGCGGAGTCGCGGCGCCCACCAAGACCGGGAAAAGAAACCGGCCTCCGTATTTCTGCTGTGGTCATCGAGTCTCATCGCTTCACCATGTCGACCGTCTACTTCTGCTGGGTCTGGCCCTCGAGACTCACGGACACAGCGAAAGCCTGTACCATGGGTCTGCAGCGCGAATCCGCCGCGCCCGCGCGCCGTCGTCGTGATGTCCGAGATCGGGCTATGCCAAGACCCACCGCGAATCGATCGGACCACGCCTTTTTTATCAGGGCCCTGCGGATTCCGATCCGGTCCATGCTGGTAGTACTCAGCGTCATACCAATCCTGCACCCACTCTCGAGCATTACCCGACAGGTCCTTCACCCCGTACGGTGAGTCGCCGTCGGGCAAGGACCCGACCGGATGCAATGTCTGCTCCTCCACCCACTCACGGTCAAAGTTCGCCCGCTTCGATGTTGCTGGTTCATTGCCCCAGGGAAAGAGACGACCATCGGTACCACGAGCGGCCTTCTCCCATTCCGCTTCCGTCGGGAGCCGTTTCTTGGCCCAACTACAATAGGCCTTGGCGTCGTACCAGGTCGTCTGCACGACCGGAAGCTGCTCGATTCCCTTGACGGACGCGAGTGGGCCTGTGCCATAGGGATTCGGAGGGCTTCGATGGCCTGTGGTCGCAACGAAGGCCAGAAACCGTGCATTCGTGACTTCGACTTGATCGATCGCAAACTCGTCGAGGTACACAGATCGCTGCGGCCACTCATCTGCCCGGCCTTTTCCTTGCGGATTTCCCATCAAGAATTCTCCGGCCGGAATCGTCACCATGGGGACCGGGTCAACCTCTTTGGGAACCGGCGGCGCTGCGACGACAGGCGCGATGGCAACGGCACAGACTAGGGCCATCATCGCAGCAATAGTGCTCCAGCGAGTCCCTCTTCTCCTCAGACCTTGCGTCATTTCTTCTGCTCCTTGCTCCCCTCGATGGCCTTGGTGGTATGGACTTTCACTTGGCTTACGAGACGCTGCACCTGACGCTCGTCTCCCCGCTCGGCTGCCTCCTGCGCCTGGGTGATGAGAGTCCTGGCTTCGTGCAGGTGCTGTTCGATTTCGGCCTGCAGGGCAGGGGAAGCGACCGTTCCACCTAACGCCGCGCGATGATAGACCTCCCACGCGTGGTCCACATCATGCTCGGCCTCATGTACCGTCTGGGCTTTTTCCGGCTGCGGATGCCGGGCCGTATCGATGGGATCAGCCTGGAGGGGTGAGGCTCCGAGTAGCGCGATGAGGACAATCCCTGGAAGAAGAATCTTGTCGTGTATCATAGGTGCGCCTCCGTCACGATCAAACCATTGACAAAAACCCTTGCAACATTCCCTCACGGCCGCTTCATGGACTGTTCAATCAACAGTCGAAGCTCCAAGAGTTCCACGTTCTTTGGATCAATGGCCAGTCCCTGGGCGACGGCTTTTTGGGCCTCCACAAACTGCTCTCGTCCCATTTCGACATAGGCCAAGATGGAGGCATCTTTGATTCGCTGATCAATTTCGGGTGGGGCGGTCTTGGCACAGCGGAAACCCAGGCCCACGCCGTAGCTGTTATTGAGCGGGTGATTCCAGAACCGGTGCGTCGCTTTGACCGTGCCTTCCGGCGCGATCCACGATCCGCCGCGAATAACCCGCTTTTCACCAACTGTGAGCCGGTCCACATAGGTGCCGGTGCCACCCATCCATACGGGTTTTGCCGGACCGATCGGATTGACCATGGGTTCAAGCTTTCCATAGTAGCGGGGGTCATACCAGTCAGCGACCCACTCAAAAGCATTGCCGGCCATGTTGTACAGGCCATAATAACTGGCTCCCTCCGGATAGGAATCCACCGGCATGGTCTCATCGTGATTCTTGCCATAGTTGGCCTTGGCTGGATCGAAGTCATTGCCCCAGGGGTAGAGGTTAGCCTGGGGACCACGAGCCGCCTTCTCCCATTCCGCCTCCGTCGGAAGGCGTTTGCCGCGATATTGACAGAAGGCTGTGGCATCCTCCCAGTTCACTCCGACCACCGGCTGTTGCGGCTTGTTCAAGCGGGGATCGTCCCAGTAGGCAGGGGCTGGATGACTGTTCGCTGTGACGAACTCGCCATAGTCCTTGTTCGAAACTTCATACGTATCCATGAGGTATGCATCCAAGAACACCATATGCGCTGGACCTTCGTCACGTAACGCCTCGGCCGACCAAGGTGTCTTCATCCGTCGGTCGTACGGCGTAGGTTTTTTGCCTGAATCCGCAGGCTCTTCCTTATCGATCCCCATCACCGATGCTCCATGCGCGACGTACGCCATGTCTTTCGGGATCAAGGGTTCCTCCGCACGGACTGGTGCAGGCAATAGTATGAATCCCGCAGCCAGTGTCGCAATTACAATGACTTGTGCCGTATGCATTTCGGACCTCCATCACAAGTTGGTTTTCCGACAGGAAGCAGCCTCGCCTACCCCTTTATGCCCGGTTCAGCGGCGGTGCGGCGCCGCAGTCTGCCCGTTAGGTATCTTTGCCTTATCGAGGTCACTCATCTCACGCAACGCTGCTTGTGCGATTCCCCGCAACATCCCACTAAACACAAACTGGTGCGGCACGTAGAGCGTATACCAATAAATCTGCCCGATCAGTCCCACCGGATCAAAGATCGCGGTCTGCCGGATCGTTGTTGAAGAGCCGGCCCCCGTCACCTCGAACTCCAGCCACGCCCGCCCGTACAAATGCATCTCGGACTTGAGCCGCAGGCGGCGGTTCGGCTCAATCGCCTCCACGCGAAACGAGTCCACCGTATCACCGACGTGAAGGGTCGTGGCGAAAGGCCGTCCACGTCTCAAGCCCACGCCCCCTTCGAGCAGGTCGATGAAACCGCGCAGCCGCCACAGCCAGTTCCATGCGTACCAACCATTGTCACCGCCGATTCTCTCAATGCATTTGAAGACGACGTCAGGCGGCGCTTCGACGGTCAACGTCCGCGAATCGACCAGGCGCGTGCCGAACTGCACACCTCCCCACGACGGCAACTTGCCCGATGAGGAGAGCGCATCGGACCAGCGCGTTGCCGCGAAATGCGTCTCTTCATGGGCTATGGCGCGGCGAATGGCTTCATCGATTCCCACCGGACGTACAGAGAAGGTGGTGAGCGCGGCATTGTCCCGCACCACCGTGACATGAACGATGCTCTCAATTATCGCTCGCCCGATGCGCGCGTATACCGGCGTGATCAAACCCAGCCACAGAGCAGACAGCCAAGGAGTGAGGACCGGCACGGGGATGATCAGAGGCTTTAGCCCGCGTTGACGTCCGTATGCACGCATCATGTCTGCGTAGGAAACTTGGTCGGCACCGCCGACCTCGTATATGCGGTATTTGGAGGTGGGAATCCGAAGCGCTTCCACCAGGTAGTCCAGCAAGTCGTCGATCGCGATGGGCTGCGTTTTCCCTTTGCACCATTTTGGTGTGACCATGATCGGCAGGTGCTCCACCAGTGCGCGAACCAGTTCAAACGAGGCGCTGCCGGAACCAATCACGGCCGCCGCGCGAAACTCACACACGGGCAGGCCCGACTGGCGCAAGATATCTCCGACCTCGTGCCGACTGCGCAGATGTGTCGAGAGCTCCTCTTCGTCGCTGCCCAAGCCTCCCAGATAGATGAGGCCCTTGACACCCGCTGCCTTCGCCGCTTCGCTAAAGTTCCGCGCCGCCTGCCGGTCCGTCTCTTCAAACGAGCCGGTCGATCCCATGGAGTGCACCATGTAGTAGGCCACGTCGACTCCGCGCAATGCGGAGTCGAGACTCGCTCGATCAAGGACGTCACCCGCGACCACTTCCGTTGATGGACGGACCTTCGGCTTGAGAATTTCTGGACGCCTGGCCACGCAGCGCAAGCGGTACCCCTGATTCTCCAACGACGGCAGGAGGCGCCCACCAATGTACCCGCTGGCACCTGTGAGAAGAATGAGGGACTTCTCCGGAATGTGCCGCGGGGTTCGCTGTCGATTTGCTCGCCACTATGGGTTCAGACTCTATTCACGTCAGACCTCCGGTCACGACTTGGGCCCTCGGAGGGGGGCGCGATGCCGCCCCCCCTGCCCGTACTTCAACTAGTTCTTCTTCATGCTCTTCTTGATCAGATCGCGGGTCGCCAGGTATTCCTTGTTGCCAGGATCCGCAGCCAACGCCTTTTCGATGGAGGCCATCGCATCGGCATTCTTCTCAACACCCATCGCGACTAATGCCTGCATGAATGCATCGCGGCCTGCTTGCATGGCTTCATCGGAAACCGTCTGGGCCGACTTCGCGCAACGGAACCCGAGGCCGACCCCATAGGAGTTATTCTCCGGCTGATTCCAGAACCGATGGCTCGTATGGAGGGAGGTTGCCGGCGCGAGCCAGGAACCGCCGCGCAGCACTCTAACCGGGCCTTGATTGGCAAAGTTGTAGCCCTTCTCGGCGCCAGGTGGATTCAAGGCAGGGCTCTCCTTATAGTATTTCAGGTCATACCAATCCTCGACCCATTCGAAGACGTTCCCTGCCATGTTATAGAGCCCGTAGCCACTCACGCCTTCGGGATAGGAATCGACGGGGGTCGTACGGCCAACGTTCTGCCCATAGTTGGCTTTCTTCGGGTCGAGTGTATGGCCCCATGGATAATGGTTGTCGCCTTGCGGACCTTTGGCCGCTCGTTCCCATTCTGCTTCCGTCGGAAGCCGCTTGCCTTCCCACTTGCAGAACGCGCTCGCGTCATTCCAATCTACGCCGACCACCGGCTGATTGGCCTTGCTGAGTCGAGGATCGTCCCAATAGGCCGGCGCCGGGTGACCGCTGGCTTTCATAAATTCTTTGTACCGTGCGTTCGACGCTTCAAATTTGTCGATCAGATAGGCATCGAGCACGACCTGGTGCTTGGCTTCATCTGAATGTTCGTTGCTCCCCATGGTGAACTCACCCTTTGGGATCAGCACCATGTCCTTATCGCTACCAGGCATGTCCGCCGCTGTTGCGATAGAGATGGCTCCTGCCATCAATGCCACCCCTAATCCGATCTGAAGCACCCCTTGACTCCGCATAAGAAACCTCCTTGGTTTTGGAACACCAGGACTGCCCTGGCTCTGTAACCATACTAGTCGATCATTCCGTAAGACTCAATTTAAGTACTTAGCACTCTTGCCGAACGAACCGTCATCGACTCTTGCCGAGCCTCTCGATTGCGCAGGATGACGGAATCGACAACCTCGCCACATTGCACACAGCGTTTCGCGGCAAACTCAGACTCGCCGATGTTGCCGAGTACATCCAGGCAGAAGTCCTGCACCATGAGTCCGCCGCATCTGGTGCACATCGATTCATGTTGAACTGCAGAAGAGACTGTGTGATTCCCGAACTGTTCGGCTCTCGTTTTCTCCGTGAATGCTCTTGCCATGATTTCCTCCTTAGGTTGATCGTTCAATGTTTGAAGCAAGTATGTCTAATGTATAAACCTTTATGTCCAATGTGTCAAGTGTTATATAGATAATATATTTGACAAACATTGAACAATACAATATAATATAATCACATCAATGAATACTCATAGAATTCATAGAGTTGCAAAGCTAACCGGCCTCTCGAAGGATGTCATTCGCGTCTGGGAGAGGCGATATGGGCTTGTCAAACCCTCACGGAGTTCCAATCGTTATCGTCAATATAGCGACGAAGAGGTAGCACTCCTCCGCTTTGTGAAGGCTCAGATCGAACAAGGGGCCACGATCGGTGCACTCGCCGTGGAGGGACACGATTCCCTTGTCGCACGCATGCGTATTGCGACTCCAGTTTCTGCAGAGGATCAGAAACCGCATGAGCGCCTGTTAGATGATTTGATGGGATCGCTTGCCCCGCTCGATAAGGCAGGATTCGAGCGCAGACTCAACGGCGCCGTGGCCGTCATTCCGTTTGAAGAAGCCGTCCAGCGGATTCTGCTCCCACTGCAACGACGAATCGGCGAGCTGTGGCACGAAGGTCGATTGAATATCGGCCGTCGAACACTATGTGACGAAGATCGTCCAACAGAAATTGTTTTCGGTCATGAATCAACTGCCGGTGAATGAATCAGGTCCACGAGTCCTGATCGCCTGCCCGGAAGGCGAAACCCATGAGATCGGCGCCCAAGCCGTGGCCTACATCGCAGCAACCAAAGGTTGTCATGTGTATTATCTTGGCCCTAACCTTCCCAGCTCAGACCTCATGACCTTCTGCGAGACGATCACGCCCGATCTCGTACTGCTCTCGCTCACTGAGGTAAAGCCCGAGGCCGCGGCGCTCCAACAACTCAAGGAGCTTGAGCTGGTGGCCGCCCGATGGTCTGTGGCTGTCGGTGGCCAGGGTGCTCGCGCCATTGGAGATCGCCTACGTGATACCAAGATCGAACTGCTTGATGATCTCGTCGCACTCCACAGCCGCCTGACGATTCTTCTTTCAACCCGCATGCTCGCCGCTCGTTCCCGGTAAAGAACTCGCACAGCCGCCTTCAGCCTGAGCTCTCACGTAAACTCATATCACTCCATGAGCTGCCTCCAGGTTCATGCATACACCTACCGCGGTGTCATTGAAACCGGCAGCAGCTCAAGGTTTCGCTACTCGGACGAGGACAACCCGCGATGGGCGGGAGGATCAAGCTGTTCGCAGGGCTTAAGCAGGTCTAACGATTGGAGGAACAGGCGGCAGAGACAATGAAGGTCTCCCACGAAAAGACATAGCCTGCTGCTGGCTATTCAACCAGCGACAGGCTATGCACCGACCGATCTGGCCGGAATGTTTTCTGGCACCTATCTCCGGCACAGTTAAGACCTGTCTCGGGACAGGCCCGATGTCACTTTTTCGCGGGGCTGCGCTCCAGCACATCTTCAGCGCCTTTGTGGCCAGCTTGACCGCCCATTCTGTGATCAGCATCGTCGGCAGCTACGCCCTTCAGCTTTTCATCAGAGCCCTTCATACCAGCTTGACCGCCTATCCTCGGAGCAGCAGTGTCGGCAGCTACACCCTTCAGCTTTTCATCAGGGCCCTTCATACCAGCTTGACCGCCTTTCCTATCAGGAGGCTGCCCAGGTTGCATTTCGTCTGTAGCCAAAGCCGAATTAGCTGACAGACCAATGCACAGCAAGAAACCACAACACATGACACCGACAATTTTGTGAATAGATAACATGGGAACCTCCTCAGTTAAATGTGAAAACAACTACACCCTTTTCTCATACGTTCACCGGAGGGTTTGTTGATGGGCCGGACCTGTTAAGAGGGCTAGGTCAGTCCTTCTCTTTCTTCTCTTCCTTCAACACCATCGTGCCCTGCGCTAAACTGGCATTGAGGTCCATCTCCGGAACTTTTTTATGTACCAGGTTCTGATGGCAATCGATGCAGGTGGCGCCCTCCGTTTCCATCTTCTTGTGCGCGGCTTTCGCCGAGGCGCCGGGCGGCTTGGTATTTTTGTGGCACTCCCGGCAGGTGACGCTGTCCCATTTTTTGAGTGACATGCGCGCGTAGTGGGCCATGATCTGCCGGCGTTCGTTGAATTTCTCGACCGTCGAATAGTCATACTGCATCTCCGCGAGCACGGCCCGCGTCCCGTCATACATGTGCGTCCACAGAGCCAGATGGAAGTTGCCCAAGCCCTGGGGAACGTGGCAGTCCTTGCAGCCAGGATCGGCTCCGAGCGCGCCATAGTGCGAGGACTTCTTCAACTCCTCATAGGGGTAGGTCTGGGAATGGCAGCTCACACAGAACTCGGTCCTGGAGAGGGCGTGCTCCCCGCCGAATACCACGGCGATCGCTCCGACCACAAGAACAGCGCCGACAAGCAGGGAACCGCCGGACACGCTCAAGTAGTGCCGTAATTTCCCTAACATGACTGCCTCCCTTGGTTTCCCGTTGACTGTTTGTAGTAAGTATGTCTAATGTATAAAACACATTGTCCAATGTGTCAAGTGTTATAGCAATATATATTTGACATACATTGGACATGATAATACAATGAAAATATAAATATGAATACGCATAGAATTCATAGGGTTGCAAAACTCACCAGCCTATCGAAAGATGTCATCCGGGTATGGGAGCGCCGATTTGGGCTCTTGAAACCGACCAGAGGATCCAATCGTTATCGCAATTATTCTGACGAGGATGTTGCGCTGCTGAAATATCTCAAAGAGCAGCTGAATGCAGGAGGTTCAATAGGAGAGCTCTCAAAGCTGGGACGCGAAGAGTTACTGACGCGGGCACGAGCCAGCGCACCGCAGATTTCATTGGTCGACAATACATTCACCAGGCTCCTACGGGAGCTTCTGTCCACCCTGAATCCTTTTGATCGTGTGATCTTTGAAAAGCGTTTGAACGGCGCCGTTGCGGTTGTTCCATTTGAGGAGGCACTTCACGGGATCTTGCTCCCGCTCCAGGAACAGGTAGGGCAGCTGTGGCACGAGAATCGTATAGATGTGGCCATAGAGCATTACGTCACGAAACACATTCAACAAAAGATTTTCTCGGCCATGAGTCAGCTGCCAGTGGCCGAGTTCGGTGTCAAAGTAGTCGTGGCCTGCCCGCCCGGTGAAGAACACGACATTGCCGCGTTGACGGTTGCGTATCGATGCCGTGTTCGCGGCTGCCGAGTCTACTATTTGGGAGCCAACGTGCCCGTTGCCTCGCTGGCCAACCTCTGCGGCAAGGTTGAACCAGACCTGACGATCTTGTCATTTCCTCTCGCTCTATCCGATGACAAGGCCACGGAACTGGTCCAGGCCCTTGCGGATGAAGTGAGTCCCGTCTCCAATCTCGCTGTCGGCGGACATGGCGCGCTCGCCATGCGTGACCTTTTCGTGAAATGCAATATTACGGTACTGGAGGACTTCGCCGAGTTGGATCACAGGCTGAATCGATTGATGAGTCAAACCATATCTCGCGGTTAACGAGAAGAGGCCGATCAGATGGCAGCATATCCGCTAACTGTATTTTTCGATGGAGCCTGTCCTATCTGCGTGCGCGAGATCGCGCTCATGAAACGATTGGACCGGCGGCGTCAGCTGGTATGTTGCGACTTCGCACGGCCGGACTATGACACGGCATCAATCAACATTTCCCCGGCAGAACTGGGGCGCGTCATTCATGCTCGTTGGGCGGACGGGAACGTGATCACCGGCGTCGAGGTGTTCCGAGCCATGTGGGAGGCTGTGGGCCTGGGATTTCTGGCTAAGCTCAGCCGTCTTTCTTTTGTCGAGCCACTTGTCCTGAAAGCCTACGCTTGGTTCGCTCGTAACCGCTTGCGGCTCACCGGTCGCTCGCACGCGTGTACTGGGGACGAATGCAGATCAGTCCTTTCAAGCCGGCACAGTCCGTGAACTGATTGCACCATTCTCGCAACAGATGATGAGCACAATGCACCGCGTCACCTTTCAACAGGACGAGATTACCTACGATGCGGAAGAGGGACAATGGCTGTATGACGTGTGCGAGGCTGCTGGATCCTCTGTCCCGTTCGCGTGTAAAGCGGGGGCTTGTGGTACCTGTGCGACGCAGGTTCTGCAAGGCGCAGAGAGCTTAGGGCCCCAGAGAGCCCGAGAGATTCGCACGCTGGAAAGCAATGGTCTGGATCCTACGCAGTATCGACTTTTGTGCCTGGCGGACGTTCACGGAACGCTCACTCTAGGGGCGAGCGCAAAACCGCAACATGCGACAGCCCCACTCGGGGTGTGCACGGTACGCGTCAAAGAGTATCGCCCGCTTACCTTGACTGTCTGTGAGCAGAGATTTGCAATCGAATCGGGGGAAATCACCTTTTCTCCGGGCCAATACATGATCTTTCATGTCCCAGGAATCGACAACGTCATTCGGCGGTCCTACTCGATTTCGTCACATCCTTCCGACAGGACACATTTCGAGATTTGTGTACGAGCTGTTTCAGGTGGCTTTTGCTCGAATTTCATTCATCGGCTCCGACCCGGGGACTGTATCAAGGTCGAAGGCCCCTACGGTGACTTTCGATTGGACGACGGATCACAGCGAGACATTCTGATGATTGCGACGGGAACCGGTATCGCGCCCATTAAATCGATGCTGTTGTCTCTCCTTGGGCAAACGGGCACGCGCCGTATCCGGTTGTTCTTCGGATTGCGGAATGTGTCTGACCTCTTTTATACCAACATCCTGAGCGATCTGAGAGAGACACACCCCTGGTTCGAACCGACCATCATTCTCTCTCAACCTGACCCGATCGGATGGCCCGGATTGCGAGGTCGCGTCACAGACTTGATTAGTGAAAAGGTGTCTGCCGACGAAGCCTCAAATACTGACGCATACCTATGTGGAGGGCGTCCAATGATTGAGGAGGCCAAACGATTGCTCATCCATAAAGGCATGAAGGTTGACCATATCCGCCACGAAAACTTCTTCTAGTGGATCGATTTTGAGTACGTCGTATCCCATTCAAGGATCCCGATACCGGCAAAACGCTGGTGTTCCTGACCAACAACTTCACCTTGCCGGACGTCACCATCTGCGCGCTCTACAAGGCGCGCTGGGAGGTGGAAATGTTCTTCAAGTGGATCAAGCAGCATCTTGGGTATGTCTGGGAATGCGGTAAAGTCACAAATCTGGATCGCTGTCTTGGTCTAGGTCTTCATCGCCATGGTCATGAAATGACCTCAACCTGAATGCTCGATTTACACATTGCTACAGATTTTTTCCGTCACCCTCTTCGAGAAAATGCGCTTGCAGCACGTATTTGCTGGCAGCGACCACAAAGCCGAATAGAGCAACGACTGCAACCAACCAAATCCATTCGAATTTTAATTGGACACTACTGATCCGGAATAGTATTCGCCCTCAGATTGTTATCCTCATACCAGCCCACTGGGTCGAATTTCAGCTCGTCGATTATTTTTGGCAATGATTTTCGCAGAGAGTGGCGCGGCTCCCAGCCGAGAAGCGTGCGGGCGCGGGAGATGTCGAACGTATAATGATCGTCAGACAGATCGATCATCCACGGCTTGAGGAATGGGTCTGCGCCGGGCAACATGCTCTGGAGCCAACAGCCAAGCTTGGCCAATGGCTTGGGAATTTGATACGTCTTCCATTCTTTGCCGTGAAGCTGGCGGCTGATGGCGCGTTGTAGTTCATCGTAACTGAGCGTTTCCGATTCGCCGATGAGCAGCGTCGTTATTTGAGGTAGTTCCTTGCGATGTTCGACGGCGAGCACCAACGCTTCGACCATATCCTCCATATGCACGAAGGCCACTCCATGCGTGATGTCTCCGGAAAAAATACGGCCGATGAACCGCTTTTCGTAAATGCGCTTTATCTGCTGCGTGAGAGGGATCGAATGGCAGCGATCGTCGTACACACCGCCGATGCGCATAAGCACCACCGGTACGTCGCCCCTCTCACGCAAGATCAGTTGCTCCGCCTTGACCTTTGACTTGGGATAATCCCATTTCGGCTTGAGCGGCCAATCTTCGTCTATACGCGCTCCCGGTTTGCAAGGCGCATGCACGAGCATAGTGCTGGCAAATATGAACTGCTCGACCTCAAAGTCGCGCAGCCCTCGCAGCAGCCGTTCGGTGCCGCGCACGGTTACTTGCTCATACAGGGGACTCGACTCACTCGCGAAACTATAGTACGCCGCGAGATGGAGAATTGAAGCAATCCGCCTGTGCCCGAGCCGACGAACTTCGTCCAACGCCGCGTAGACACTCTCATCCGAGCTGAGGTCGCAAGCGATGACGTGTGCGGTCTTGGGCGGCGGATGAGGGGACCCTTTGCGGTCGAAGCCCATCTCCGTGTAGTTTTCTCCAACGCGATCAAGGAATGCGCTGCCGATCAACCCACTGCTGCCGGTAATAATCAATGTTCCCAACCCATTTTCAATTGTCGGTGTTTTATTCATAGCCCACCGCTGCTTTCATTCGTCGCATGCAGGCCTGACCTTTGCGGGCACGCCAATGACAGTAGCAGCATCCCGGTCCATGGCTGCCTGTCCCTTGCATGTGCGTGTGCACAGCCCAAGGTGCTCCGAGATTTCTTGTACGATAGTGGCGTGAGTGCGGAGGCCATCCAACGCGGCTGTTGCGGTCATTCCACCGCTGATCATCACAAACTGATAGGTTCTCATTCCAAGCTCTCACTGGCTGTCCCATCTGGCCTCTGACCGAAAGAAAAGCGGAGCGCCATCTCACATCCACTTCTTGCAGGGCTTCATGGCGCTGCACGATCGAGGTAGTCGGTGCCTGCCCAAGCGGGAGTACCCACACCGAAGCCATGGAATTCGTCACAGTCTTAACAGGATGCTGAAACAGTCCCGCCAGCTTCGCCCTCGTTTCGCTCAGAGGCTCAATGTATTGAAGCGCACACCTCGCTTCTTCGCTCACTGCGGCCTTGCCGGACGGCATTTCATAGCATCCTGCTGACTATTCAGACACTATTACCCTGGGCAATATAACAGCATCGTATCGCACAAAAACCCGGTTTTCCCGCAACCTGTTTGATAAGTTCGTGAACTTTACCCGCGAATATCGTGAGGGAGATTTGCTTCCGGTTCGGCTCGCCACGCGCGAGCGACAACCCAAAGTTGTTGGCCTGCTCAAGCGGCTCCTTGGGAGGCATCGGCGACTCGAAGGGATCATCTCTTCGACGGACATGCTGTATGTGTGGAGCTGTCGTTGCTCATTTACCTTTTGGTTTCCATTCCCGCGCCAGCTTTTGCGCTTCGGCGATCTGATCAGGGTCCATCTTCTTGGCGAGGGCGTTCCGTAGCCTGGCTCCAGCCTCCACGCCGTTCGCTGCCCCCAAGCTGTACCACATGTAGGCCTTGACATAGTCCTGCTGCACGCCGTCCCCCCGCTCGTACATCTGGCCAAGTCTTCGCTGCGCTAAATCGTTTCCTTGATTGGCGGACAGCCGCAAATAGTACACTGCCATCTTGTAATCCTGCTGGCCACCCCGCGCATACATCAACAAAATTCCCAGGTTGACTTGAGCTTCCACGTGCCCTTGGGCGGCGGCTTTTTCGTACCACTGACGCGCTTTGGCATCGTCCTTTGTGACGCCCTGTCCGTTGGCATAGAGCAGGCCGAGTTGGTACTGCGCGACGGCCTGCCCCTGCTCGGCCAGCGGTTGCCACTCCCGCAAAGCCGTTGCATAGTCGCTGCGGTGATAAGCATCCTCGCCTGCTTTGAAGTCCCCCCACGTAGGCGTAGCGAGACAGACGATCGACAGCACAAGGACGACAGGAAACCGAAGCGACTTGGAGCGATTGCCACTCATAATAATCGTGAAACGTGAGAGGTTAAATGTGAAACGAGGGTCAGCATAAAAACTGTGTCCCTCGGCAAAGTGCTGGTTTTCGCAGACTCAGCGCGGGTGTGTGAAGTCGCCGCCGGGGTTGGGAGGATGAGGGGCTGGCCTCAGAAGGGAGTGCAGGTTGTTTCTTCGTGTGGCTCACTCTGTTCTCCCGGTGCATTTCTCCTTGTCTTTCCTGATGTTCATGATACAGCCGCCTCTTCGATGGGCATGGTTCGCGTTAGGCTTGTTCGGCACTCATTTGCCTTTCGGCTTCCACTCCCGCGCCCGCTTTTGTGCCTCAGCAATCTGGGCAGGGGTCATCTGCCTGGAGAGATCATTGCGGTATCCAGGCGCGTGTGCATTTCCGTTTCCTGCCGCCAGGCTGTACCACATGTAGGCTTCGACTAAGTCCATGGGTACGCCCTGACCGAAGGATGACTGCAGGCCGAGGTAGAGTTGCGCCTTTGCGTCTCCCTGAGCGGCGGCTTTTTCATACCACTGGCGTGCTTTCGCGTAATCACGCGGGACGCCGTCTCCATTTTCATGCAGCAAACCGAAGGAGAACTGTGCTTTTGCGTCTCCCTGCTCGGCGAGCGGTCGCCACTCACGCAAGGCTGTGGCAAAGTCTCCACGGTTATAGGCATCCATGCCGGCTTGATAATCCGCCCATGCCGGCAAGACGAAACAGACCATCGACAGCATAAGGGTGATGGGGAATCGGAGCACGATGAGCCGATCGTTACTCACAACACTATCTCCATTGGTTCCTGCATCAGTCGATTGACGTCATGTTGAAGTCGGGCACGAGTGTGCGGATTGATCCTAAGACTTTCTATCGCAAACTCATGTCCTCGTGTCCACCGGACAATAGCTTCAGGGATCTGGATATGTTGCTCATTCGGGAGCATGTGTGTGAGAGCGAGGACTTCCTTTGGGCGCATCCGCAGGTCTCTTGAGAGATGCCAGCCAGAGCACCAGAGATTTCGCACGGTTCCTTGATATTTGAAATGGGAGCCTCGCAGAGCAGGTTATTCTAGGGGGAGTAGAGAGCAGAGGCAAGAGACGAATGGAGACATCGTGGCATTTCCCGGGAACGGTCAAAAGAAAATCTGGTGCAAAAATCAGGTATGCAACATGATGGTGTAGAAATGTGGGAACGCATTGCATTGATATGAGCAGGGGAAATGAGTGGCCCCAAAGATGGGATTTGAACTCGCATGCCTTGCAAGGGTGTGTGGCAGAACGCTATTCCCGAGTCTTTCTCATTTCCAATCCGCACCTAACGACGGACCGTGACTGTCGAGATCGGATACCATCTATCCTGACGCTTCCCTGAAATGGCGAGATCGACGAAGGGCGCGTGGCCCCCTTGATCCAGAATCGCAACGTCCAGAACATACGAACCTTCCGGTACATCCTCCGGTAGGGTGACAGCGTCTTCCACTTCATGCTCTGCGCCCGGAAGCCACCGTCTTAAATGTGCGGCGCTAGCCCATCGCGCGACGACATGATCCTCGGCAGACCTCAAGCGATACGCTAACGGCCAATCATGATAGATCGGGGCCACACCGACGTTTTCCCATCGCGAACGCAGAGAGAGTTCCCGGCCAGGCCTTGCTTCTGTGGCGTGAGACATCTGGCGGAGGACGAATCGATATCCGATCTTCGTGAGGAACTCATCGACGCGCGGTCGCCATTCAGTCGGGATCGGCGATGACTTCGCATTCAAGACCGACACATGCCACTCCAACCCCTTCTCAAGAATCAGGTCAATATCGAAGTCTTTCTCATACCAGTCCTGCATCACGCCGCACACCTCGAATTGTACCGGAGCATTCTTCCACGCATTGTTGATCGACGGATCTTGCAGCACCGGCGTATAGGCATGCTCCATATGGTTCCACGTGGGACTGAAGTACCCGTAATCTCCGAAACAGTCTCCACGCCAACCGGCACCTCGGGACACTGCATACTTGAGCTGTCCTCCGTGAAGCATCACGAGGGGCGTGCCGGCAAAATACTGGAGGTACCACTCTGTAATCTTGATCTGATTCTCCTCAACAGGAAAATACTGCTTGCACTGCGCTTCGACTCCCTGGCAGCAGGCTGTATTCCACTCACCCCAACAGCCGACTGAGCCGATGTCAACATGATCGATATCCGGTAAACCAGCGTAACGTTTCCCGAAGGCCTTGATGAGTTTTTCGTGGTACATGAGAAAGTTAGGGTTGTTGTAGTCGGGAAATACTCCTCCGCCTACCGTCACACTCCCCACTCCCTTGTGTAGTAGCCATGTGGGCGAACCGGCCTTGTACTCCGTCATTATACGAAAGGCTAAGGTTTCTCCCTTCGCTTTGGCTTGGCTGATTATTCGATCCACGAAATCAAAAGCATACCGCCCTTCCTCAGGTTCAAGATCAGACCAAGACCACCGGAAATAAGCCACTGTTTGTCGTGGGTACTGATCAGTCGACGGAGGATGTTCGAATCCGAAATGAAAATCGGCTAGCCCCATCCCTGGGTTATAAAGCACGTCCTTGATCTCCCCGGGATGGACAGTCACCGTGGGCTCAGCCTGCGCTGAGTCATCGTGCGCCATCGTATCCAGACTGCCGGCAAGACACCAGACACCTTGGAGCATGACCGCTGCAAAGGCCAGTGTAGAGAGAAGCGATGCCCTCATGGAACGGTTCAGCATCTGACGGATACCCTCTGCTAATTGAAATTTCACATCGTCAGACATGGCACTCTTTTTCTGTCTGACGCACATCACATAACATAGGTCAGAAAGAGACTGGGTGGAGCACGGTGTCGTGCGGCCCACTTAAGATTGAAGCATTGAAGAACGGTGGTGCCGAAGGCGGGATTTGAACCCGCACACCCTTGCGGGCGCTAGACCCTGAATCTAGTGCGTCTGCCAGTTTCGCCACTTCGGCACATCGAGGTGGAAGCGGATTATCCTGAATTCGTGAGGTCCCCGTCAAGCAAGCGGTCTCGATCACCGAATCTCCGACTCGCGTGAGGCCCACAGTCCGGCCGATGCGATGTCGCGCCGGTCGCCGCTGATCACGATCCGCTCGTGGACGAGCCCGGCGGCGCCAAGCAACGGGGCCGCTGCGATCCACGGCGCCTCATCGGCGATCAAGACATCGAACCGGACGCGACTGAAGAGGGGGTCGTTCAGGACTCGCGATGCCGTGGTGACCACGAGCCGCCGATTCTGAATGAAGGCCTGGCGGTTCGTGTCTTCTTCGGCTGCGAGCAGTTCCCTGATCTTTTTCGTCCCACCCAACCGGACAATCTCTTCTTTAAGTTCGGCAAACTCCGGCCGCATGTCTTTTGGTACTGCGGCCTCCGGTACAAGTTCATCGATGCGCACCTTGGCGACATCGAGTTCTCCGCGCAGTTCGGCGCATTGACTCTCATACAGTTCGAGATATTGATGCAGCGATTCGACGTTCTTCCCGACAACCTGCAGGCTGAGCCGCTTGAAGAGTGGGAGATTCTCATATTCGGCCAGCGTGGCATTCACATCTTTGACCTTGGCCTGAAGGTCGCTGACCTGCGTCAGTAATCGCCATTCCAGTAGACGCACTTCATCGAGATCCTTTTGCTTCTGCCCCTTATACGCCAGTACGGGCGTCAGTTCGCGGAATCGATCATACTTGCGCCGAAGCGCGGCCTTATCTTGGCGAGACTTGGCATAGAACTGGTGCATCTGCGCTTCGAACCCCAGCTCCTGAATCCCGATGCCCTCGACCTGCTGGGCCAATGCCATTTCATAGCGACTCACCCATGTTTTATACATAAGCCCTACGGCTTTCATGGCTCGCGCGATGGTTCCGACGAGTGCGTCCGCTGCCTGGTGATTAGGACAGACTAGTAGGATGCGCTTATTCGCGCGAATCAGTTCGATCGCCAGCACAGCCAATCGCTGCCGCCGTATCGAAAGCTCGTCCGTCCAGAGGGTCGTGAGGATCGACGATCCGGTGCCTGACCCGGAAAGTTCTCCCGCTCCCGTCGTCGCCTCGAGGAGGGGAGCCAAGCGGTCTGCCGAACCGAGTCGATAGGCATCGGGCTGCGCGAGCATGTCGCGCAATCGCTTGACCGACGTGGCCAGAAGCCCGGCTCGATCGGGAACCACCGTTGCATTGGCGCAGGACTGTCCGATGGCATCGAACGTCTGCACGAGGGCCACGTTACCTTGCCCGCTAAGCACGATGCCTTCGGTTGGCTCCATGTCGTCAGAGGGGATAATCGAGATAGGGGTGTCATGCTCAATGGATGAGCCCTGCGGGAGGGTTAGCTCGTATAGATGAAGCGTGCCGATTGTATGCACAAGTCGGCCTGCCACTTGAGCAATTGGTTGATCAAGCGCTGTACCGCTTACCCGTATCTGTTCGGCTTCGAGCAGACACGCCCATGTTTCGAGAAGGTCTCGCGCAGTCATAAGATTCTCGGGCGGTAGTCCTCGTATAGCGGTCGACATCATACGGTCGGTGTATTACACCTGTCCAGCCTGGCAGCAGGGTACGCTCTCGCTCATGATCGTCTCGTGGCTAGGACTCAGCGAACATCTTTCTGC
>CAVUMA010000006.1:0-11154 GCA_963742465.1 uncultured Nitrospiraceae bacterium
GACCGCGCTCGTGGCGGCGGCCTTCAAGGATGCAGGCATTCTCGTTCATGCCTATCTCATGTACGGGTGTCCCTCTGAGACAGTGCAAGAAACGGTGGACTCACTTGAACGGGTACGGCAATTGTTCGCGGCAGATCTGATTCAATCTGCATTTTGGCATCGCTTCACCGCCACAGCCCATAGCCCAATTGGGCTCAAGCCAGCTGCTGATGGATTACGCATCCTCGGTCCTGAGTTTCAAGGCTTCGCGGAGAATGATCTCCTCCATCAAGATCAGCGCGGCAAGACGCCGGAGTGGCTCGGCGAAGGACTACGACGGTCGGTGCTCAATTATCTCGAAATCCGAGGACTCACACTCGACGTGCGGCAGTGGTTCGACCATTCCGTGCCCAGGCCACGAGTCGCGTCAATGTGGATACGCCGTCTTCTCAAGAGAAGAATTGTAAAAGATGACCCACAGGCTGAAAGGCGCTTCGTATGGCTCGGTGGGCAACCAGTTTGTGAAACTGTGGGAAGTAGGCACGCGACTCATTTTGCACGGGACGATACCAGCAATCACGTCGTGACTCTCTGCCAAGCAACAAGCTCAGTGGCTTGACGATCTGATTCGCCAATCGACACCGCAACACAACCTCATCGACATCCCTACCCCCTACTCCAAAAAACGAAAACTACGTTTCCAGGAACCGCTCGCGAATTTGAGACCTTTCTCGGCTCTACCTCCTGGGAAAAAGTTCGCTCAGCTGGCCTGCTACTCGTATAGCAAACTGCGGGAAAATATTTCGACACACTGACCTTCAATAGTAAATTATCATTCCCTGCCCGAGCCCTTCGAACTTGACTCTTCTATTGCGTGATGAGACGTTATCGCCCAGAAGAAAGGGAACGTACCTATGCTTCTGATCCAGACCGCTGCACTCTTTGTTCTCACGGCCCTTGCCGAAATCGTCGGCTGCTTTCTACCGTACCTCTGGCTTCGCAAGGACGGATCGATCTGGCTGTTGGTTCCGGCAGCGCTCAGCCTCGCTGCCTTTGTCTGGCTCCTCACGCTCCATCCGGCCGCCAGCGGACGGGTCTACGCTGCCTATGGCGGCGTCTATGTGGCCACGGCCCTCGTCTGGCTGAAGGTCGTGGATGGCGAGAAACTCTCCGTCTTCGACTGGACTGGAGCCGGAATTGCCATGCTTGGTATGGCGGTTATCGTTTTCGGCTGGACTGCAAAGGAGTAAACGGGCGCTTCCTATCTCGACCTGAACTCGGTCCAATCGTTCCTCCACAAAATCTGCAGCGTGGCATTATCGCTTCTCAATCGATCTCGTAGAAGCGATTGGAGGCAGCCCAACACTGCATCCCGATTCTCTCCAACTGGAACTGCCACATGAGCCTGAGGGCATCCAGGCCGGAGGTAATGGTCAAAATGTGAAGATCATGAACCCCTTTCACTCCCGGCACGCCGGTCATGGCTTGCCCGACCTACTCTTTGGCGCCCAGATGAGTTTGTTACCGATTCTGCCATAGACTGCAGGGACGACCAGCAGGGTTAACAACGTCGAGGTAAACAGTCCCCCAATGACGACGGTGGCGAGGGGTCGCTGGACCTCGGCTCCCATGCTGGTGGCTAATGCCATGGGAAGAAAGCCGAGGCTGGCGACGAGTGCCGTCATCAGCACGGGCCTGAGCCGGTCCATGGCCCCCTGTATGACTGCCTGATCGGTTGGGAGCCCCTCTGCTTCAGTAAACGGATGTGGCTGACTAGCACGACACCATTAAGTACCGCAATGCCGAACAGCGCAATGAATCCAATAACTGCTGAAATACTGAGGGGCAACCCGCGTAGCCAGAGGGCCACGATACCACCAGATAGCGCCAAGGGGACATTGAGAAAAATCAGCAGCGCGGGGCGCATGGCCCCGAAGATGACCGACAGGACACCCAGAATCAAGAGGAGGGTGATCGGCACAACCACGGCTAACCGGCTGGTGGCTTCTTGGAGATGCTGAAACTGTCCACCCCATGTCAATTCGTACCCTATTGGAAGCGACACTTCGCGTGCTACTGCACGCTGAGCCTCTGCCACAAAGCTGCCGAGATCCCTTCCTCTGATGTTGTTTTCCACCACGATACGTCGCTGCACATGCTCTCTGCTGATCTGCGCCGGTCCCGTGTCTGCTCGGATCGCTGCGACACGGGAGAGGGGGACGAGCTCACCATGCGCGGTGGGGATGAGCAGATTGCCCAGTGCAGCAGAGTCAGCTAATGCGCTGTCGGCTAAGCGGACAACGAGGTCAAAGCGTCGGGGGCCTTGCACCACAGTGCCGACGACACGTCCCACACGTGTGGTTTGAACAAGGGTGAGCACATCGTCTGCCGTGAGTCCATACCGGGCGATCTGTTCCCGGTCCACAATCACTCGCAGCAGTGGAAGGCCCGCGACCTGCTCAACTTTCACGTCTGCTGCGCCACGCACAGTTTCCAACACACGCGCCACAGCCTCGGCCTGCTTTTTGAGCACGTCCAGATCAGGCCCAAAGATTTTGACGGCGAGATCGGAGCGCGTTCCTGCGATTAACTCGTTGAAGCGCATCTCGATCGGTTGCGTAAATCCGAGGCCCACGCCCGGAACCGCTTCAAGAATGGCGGACTTCATCTTGGCGATCAGATCCTCGCGAGTGCCGGCCGTCGTCCATTCGTGCTGCGACGTGAGGATGACGAACACATCGGACAGCTCCACTCCCATCACGTCGGTTGCCACCTCGGGACTCCCGGTTCTGGTCACCACCTGCACGACTTCCGGAAATTGGCGAAGCACCCGTTCAACGTCTAAGGCATTCCGGACCGACTCGCTCAGCGACACGCTCGGCAATCGCCATACTTGAATCGCCATGTCCCCCTCGTCGAGTCGAGGCACAAACTCGATGCCGAGCCACCCGGTGATTCCGAGACTCACGACGAACAACCCAACGGCCGGCGTCACCACCCATGCCGGGCGCGCCGTTGCCCATCTGAGACAGGGTTCGTATGCACGGCGCAGCATGCCGATCACCGGCGTGTGCTCATGTCCAGGGTTAGCCCGCACAAACCAAAAGGCGAGTAGTGGGGTGACCGTCACTGCGAGGAGAAGTGAGCCGGCCAGGGCCAGGATGACGGTCAGTGCCATCGGACGGAACATCTTTCCCTCGATCCCGGTCAGCGCCAGGATAGGCACATACACGAGAATGATGATGCTCACGGCCAGGGTCATCGGTCGAAGGACCTCGCGGCCGGCCGCCTGGATCTCACTCAGCCGTTCCTCCTGGCTCATGACGCCTTTCTTCGCCAATCGTCGAAGGATGTTGTCAACCATCACGACCGAGCCATCCACGAGTAACCCGAAATCGATGGCGCCGAGGCTCATGAGGTTGCCGGAAAGTCCCGCCTGCATCATCCCGCTGAACGCGATGAGCATCGACAACGGAATGGCGGACGCCACGATCACGCCTGCGCGGAGATCGCCGAGGAAGAGGAACAGCACTGCCATGACGAGGAGCCCACCCTCAAGCAGATTGTTACGGACCGTGCGCATCACCTTCGAGACAAAGATGGTCCGGTCGTAGTAGGGTTCGATTGTCACCCCAGGGGGGAGGGTTGATTCAATCTCTCTCACTCGAGTTTTGACACGGTCAACAACCTGTTGTGCGTTCTCGCCCGCCAACATCTGGACCATGCCGATGACGGTTTCATTTTCTCCCATCGCGGTCGCCGCGCCGATGCGGAGTGCCGACGCCTCCCTCACCTCCGCGAGGTCTGAGATGAATATCGGTACTCCCCCGGAGCCGCGCGCCACCACAATCCTCGCGAGGTCTGCCACCTGGGTCGCCAAGGCTTCACCACGAATGAGCAATTGCTCGCGTTGATGCTCAATGTAGCCGCCGCCGGCGATAGCATTGTTCCGTTCGAGCGCCTCAAACACTTGCCGAAGCGACAGTTTGTAGGACAGCAGCTTCGCGGGATCTACCACCACTTGGAACTGCTGAGGCTCTCCGCCCCAAATATTGACTTCGACCACGCCCGGCACCGCCCGCAGGCGCATCCCAATCTCCCATTCGAGGAGTGTCCGAAGCGCCATGGCGGTGTAACCGTTTCCTTTCACGGTGAATTGATAGACCTCGCCCAAGCCGGTCGTCAGTGGTCCCACGATCGGACGGCCATACTCGACTGGGATACGTTCCATGGCGCGGGCAAGCCGTTCGGTGACCAACTGTCTCGCGCGGTAGATGTCCGTCTGATCTTCGAAAATTGCGGTGACCGCCGAGAGCCCATAGCGCGACACAGAGCGGAGCTCTCGCAGCGCAGGCAACCCGTTCAGCGACGCTTCGATTGGAAACGTAATGAACTGTTCCACTTCAACCGGACCGAGTGCTGGTGAGCGAGTCAGGATTTGAACCTGGACCGGCGTCAGATCCGGCATCGCGTCAATCGTGAGGCGGGTGAGCGACCACAGGCCAATGGCAATCACGAGCATCACCGCTACCAGAGTGAAGAAGCGGTAGCGCAGCGAGAGGGTGAATAGCCTTTCCATCTTACCCTCCTTCTCCGGACCCGATGTGTTTTTCGAGAAGGACGTTCTTCAGATCAAAGACGCCATCGACCACCACCAGCTCGCCTTCTGAGAGTCCTTTCCTCACTTCAATCCATCCTCCACCTTCGCGGCCGACTTCGATCGAGACGAATGCATACCCAGTTTCTCGCTGAACGAAAACGCCACGCACGTTGTCCACTACCGTCAGAGCTGAAACGGGAATCGCCAGGGTCGGTGGACTCGCGATGGCCAGCTGAACATCCACATACTCTCGTGGCTTCAAGCGGTACTGCTGGTTCGCGACCTCGAACCGAACTCGAATCGTGCGCGTGGTCTCGTCTGCTACCGGCGCGAGATAGGTGAGCGGCGCCGTGACTGGCTCACCGCCCTTCGGCAGGATTATTCCCACGTCTCCCTCCTTGAACTTTCTGGCCTGTTCGATCGGTAGATTCGCGAAAACCCAGACCCGGCTCGTGTCGACGATCTCGAACAGTTCATTTCCAGGAGCAACGCCCTGTCCCCGCACAACATTTTGTGCAACCACCGTCCCGGCGATTGGCGATGTGAGGGTATAGTTATGCCCCTCCTGGTGGCTTCCACGCTCCAGTTGATGTAGTTCATCCGCCATCATGCCCATGTTCAGGAGTTTCTCACGGACATGCTGGTACCTCGCCTTCGTTTCCAGATGTCGGCCCTTGTCTTCAATGAGCTTCCGCTCGGACACGATGTCGTCGGCCCGCAGTTTTTCCGTTCGCCGGAAGCTGTTCTCAGCGACATCGGCCTGCGCCTTGCTCACGAGGTATTCTTCAATCAACTGATCGAACTGCAAGCTGCTGATGGCTGCAAGCGGCTGACGTGGCTTGACCCGATCGCCAAGCTGAACGTGAATCTTGTCTACTTGCCCTTCAATCCGGGACGTAATCTCGGCAACCTGCTTCAGATCGAGCGAGACTTCGCCTGGGGCCGTCACCACTTCTGGGACCATGTGTGTGGCAACCGGAGCGATCCGTAATCGATCTCGTACGGCCGCCGGAGCCTGAATGATGCTGATGCGAGGAGCGACGGACTGTGGGATCGCTTTCGGCCCCGCTGCTGGCGATTCGCTGCTACGATCCCCGCAAGCCGTGACGAACAGGACCAGCGTGAGCACAAACCATCCGGTCTGTGCGATCCACCTAGTTCTCATGGTCAGGTTCCTTTTAAATTGTCAGATCCCCCGGCCCCACGTTCAAGCCGAGCGAGAACAATGCGGAGCTCTCCGGAGATATGCGACCAGAAATGATGAAGGGCACCGCCCCTCAACGATAACTGACGGCGATACGCTTGCGTTACTTGATCATCAAGAAACGAGAAAAGGGATCAGAGGAATTGGGAGGGAGGAGCACGCAGAGGGAGTGTGGTGGAGAGAAACAGAATGGTTTTCGGCGCGCCGGGATGCAACGAAGCCACGACCACGGCTCGTTGAGCCGTCGTATGTTCGACGACTGGCAATTCAGCAACCGCAATCCCCAGCTTGGGCAGTGGACGATCGACTGGACCGCTCAGCAGTGAGAATTCAATCTCAGGGTGATTGACCGCATGACCGGGATGCGCACGAGCTTGAAGGTGCTGATGCTCTGCTTCAGGACAGGTTGGATCGTGGACGATCTCCGCGTATTCGCACTCGAGATCCGAGGAGAAAACCGTATGGACCGTGCCGCCATGAACATGACTCGCATCCCCATGGTGATGATCTGCCTCAGGATGCACGTGGAAGAGTGGAACCATCAGCATCCATATGGACGCCCACACAAGGACCACTACCCGAGACCATGCTACGTTGCCATGAATCAGTCGCATTGTGAAGTCAGCCTAGCACAGTTCCTCTACCCCAGCAATCAGCCGATCCCTTTCCTATCCACTGCACAAACACGGGTAGAAAGGAAACATGCCCCAGACAAGCGAAGGGCGGGAGAAGCTCATAGCTACTCCCGCCCTCCATGCTAGTCAAACTGTTCGTTACTTATTCGGCTGCGGGGTATAGCGCAGGTAGGGCTTCACACTCTTGAAGCCCTTGGGGAACAATGTCTTTGCTTCAGCGTCGTTCACAGCCGGAGTGATGATGCAATCCTCCCCATCTTTCCAATTGGCCGGCGTCGCGACCTTGAACTTTGAGGTCAGCTGAAGAGAATCGATCACCCGCAACAATTCATCGAAATTTCTGCCACATGAGGCTGGATAGGTCAATGTTAACTTTACCTTTTTATCTGGCCCGATGATAAATACAGAACGGACGGTCAGGTTATCCATCGCGTTCGGATGGATCATGTCGTATAGGGTTGCAACCTTCTTGTCAGGATCGGCAATGATCGGATAGTTCATCGTGGTCTTTTGCGTTTCATTAATGTCGTTGATCCACCCCTTGTGCGAATCCAGCGGATCAACGCTGACCGCGATAACTTTCACGCCTCGCTTCTTGAACTCCGGCGTAATCTTGGCGACTGTCCCCAACTCGGTCGTGCAGACCGGTGTATAGTCTTTCGGATGCGAGAAGAGAATCCCCCACCCGCCGCCCAACCACTCGTGAAAATTGACGGTCCCTTCAGTCGTCTCTGCCGTAAAATTTGGTGCCTCATCTCCCAGCCGTATTGCCATGATAGCCTCCCCTATTCAAATTAGACTAACAACTGCGACATCGCTATGCGCAGTACGATACTGTCTTTCCTAGACGAAGTGCAAGAGTGATTCAGGGGGCCACACCATGTTATCGAATGAGCAGGCTCGCCACTCGCCGCGAAAGGGGGACTGACATCCTTTCACTTGCCATGGCCGGATTGCATTTAATTTACAGTACAGACGAGATCCAGTTATCAGCCGGAATAGCCAGCAACGGGCAGGCACACTGCCGGAGCACTTGTTCGGTATTGCTGCCTCGCAGAGCGTCGAGAAAGCCTTGTCGACCCTCGGTGGACATGACAATGAGATCGGCCTCCATCCCGCGAGCGGTCTGCAGAATCACCTGCGTGATATCACCCTTCTGCGACACTGATCCATTCCCACCCCGGCAACTCCGGACAGCTGACCTCGGGCATCTCGCTGTCGTCACCCACGTGAAGGAGAGTGAACTGACCGGTGGGACAGTTGAGCCGCTGCGCAAGACGGACGGCGGCCTGGATCGCAGGCTGTGCCGCCGGAACCGGCGCGACAGGGATCAAGATCTTCTTGAGCGACACGGT
This sequence comes from uncultured Nitrospiraceae bacterium, assembly GCA_963742465.1. GTDB lineage: Bacteria > Nitrospirota > Nitrospiria > Nitrospirales > Nitrospiraceae > Palsa-1315. The sequence continues at coordinate 7,774 of CAVUMA010000006.1, forward strand.
GCCGTCCTGCAACGACACAAACCCCTCCACACCTGTGGGGATAAAGAGTGTCATCAGACGCGATTGCCTGGCCACAGGTTTGGCGACGGAATTCTCCAGCCACTGGACTCGCCCTTTGTCCTGTTGGGTAGCAAGGACAATGAGGTCGCTGGGATGGCGTTCAAGAAACCCCAGCACAGCTTTCACCGGATCCTTGTCCTGAGCAACGACTTTCTTGACTTGAATGCCCAGCTCCGGCATGGCAGACTTGGGGCTGTCTTTCGGCAGGACTCCCCACCGCTCGAGTGTCTGCCTCACTCCAGGAAACTCGGTCCAATTCTCCTTATTGTCGGGCGACACATGGAAAATAGTGAGTGTGGCCTTGGCGACCAGCGCGGCCTTCAACGCGTGAGCGAAGGCGGTTTCGCTGGCTGCGCTAAAATCTGAGGGATGAAACACATGCTGCAGAACCGGTACGTTCAGAGACGTTCTGCTCATGGAATTCCTCCAGTTTAGCCGAGCAATTTTTAGCACGCGATCGATCGAAAAGTCACGCCGCCCGATGAAGCCACCAGCGGCTCCGCTGGATCAACGGGAGTCCGGGAGGCAGCCACCTGCTCTCAGAACCGATAGGTGGCCCCACGGACACGTTCGTGTTGCACACTATGTCAAGTTCGAAACTCTGGCGAAAAAATGAAGGAAAGGTGAGGAAGGGGCTGGACCGCCACGCCTTGCTCACCTGCCTCGCCTCCGCCACTCCCATGGCGGCACCGGCTGCGGATCAGCCCTACTGTGTCTTGCGAATACCACCATTTCGGGTAGCCCCCCCATCTCTTGAGGAATAGCCACACGCCCCTTTCCCATACTACCCTTTACATACCATGATGACTCAGACCGCGTGGGTTAGTCCGAAGTTTACGATTGACTGCATGCTCGCGAACGGAAGCGCGCAGCTTGAAGCAGACGGGTGCGTGCTCGAATGCATAGAGGATGGGCATACGCTCTCTTCCCCGGATCATCTGAGGGTAGGGGATACGGTGAACGTCCAATTATGGGTGGAAAACGAGGAATCCTTTATCGACATCCGGCTGGCGGTAGTTACAAAGGTTCACAAGCACTGGGTCACGGTGGAAGTGATCCGGGTGAGTCCAAATGATAGGATGAGACTGAAACGATCTACCGCATCCATCGAAGAACCCGCACACATCGACCACCTTCTCATTCGAGCATAGCTCGACGTCAACCTCTCCGCATTGAATCAATAAGATTGTGGGTCACTCGGACTGTCGGGCAGTCGATCCCGCCAAAGCGAATGCACTCAGGGCGTTGGTTGTGCAGGACTTCGAGGGTATCGCCGTCGAGGACGGAGACGATGGGGTCGGTAAAGTCCGATGCAAGTACGGCTGAGAAGAAGGAAATGAAGAAAGCTAATGTGGCGACCAGACGATCGCTCAAGACGAACCGCGACGAACGCGGAATGTCCTGCACGCACGTGCGGCGCCAGAGCGAGAAGTCATAGGCCTTGGTCACAATGGGAAGCAATTCGGGCAACGGATCATTACCGGAGCCTGTTCACGCGGCTCGGATCCCCCGCTTCTTCGTAAGAGCGGGGGATCTCAGAATCCTTCGGACGCAGAGCCAAGACCCAAGGGCCAAAGGACCAAGGACTATGGATTTTTCGCGCACCGAAACCCGTTGTTGTGGCTCGGGTGGTGCTCCGGTGAGGTGTAGTTTCGATTCGCGGAATGGAGGGACTCCGGCTTGCTGTGCCACGAGCCGCCTCGCAACACTTTGTAGTCACCGTGTTCCGGTCCCTTCGGGTTCTGCGACGGACTCTTCTTGTAATAGCCCTTGTCATACCAGTCGCTGACCCATTCCCAGGCATTCCCGGCCATGTCATAGATGCCGTAGGGACTCTTGCCATCTTCCAATGTCCCCACCGGCACCAATGCAGCATCCTTGTCCCAAATCTTTTTCCCATAGTTCGCCCGTTGCGGTGTGGGCACATCATTGCCCCACGGATACATCCGCCCATCCGTCCCCCTCGCCGCTTTCTCCCATTCCGCTTCGGTCGGCAGCCGCTTCTCTGCCCAGGTGCAATACCTGTTCGCATCCGACCAATCCATCATCACGACCGGATGCTTCAGATGGGACGGCTGATTCAAGATCTTCCATTCTGACGGCGCTTTCCGCTTCGTCGCTTCCAGGAACTTCGCGTACTGCTCCACGGTTACTTCGTGCTTGTCCATGTAATAGGCATCGAGGGAGACCTGATGCACGGGCTTTTCCGACACAGCCTCGTTGCCCCCCATCGTAAATTCCCCCGCCGGCACCAGCACCATTGGCGCCCCGTCTTTGCCCGTGATTTCCTGTTGCTGCGCCTGCCCGACACCCGGCAGCGTCACGAGACCGAGTAATACAATTACAATCGCCCCATACAGCTTCCCGTGCCTTGTCATGCCCCCTCCTCCTTATATAATCCTGCCAATCCGGGTAACTGTACCATTATCTGCATATCTCTATCTGCATCCCTCGCGGCCAAATTCAAAGAGGAGAGTCTTGCGGTGGAACTCGGTGACGATGCCGTAGAGGTCTTGCTTCGTGCAGAGACCTTCCCGTTCGAGCAACTCCACAATGGCCTCAATCTCTCACATATTGGAAACGGTCGCTCCGTCGATGCTCATGATCTCTCGTTTGGGACGGTTGTCACGCATGGATAGCACTTAATAGAGCTCTGAGCTCTCTACGTCTACAGTGTTCACTGTTGTCTGGGGCTACAGGGAGGAATCTCCATACCGATAACATCGCGGATACCGTGTGAGCTTCCCTGACAACCTCATAAGGTGCTCAAAAGTTAGCGGCACTGGCGGTAGGTCAGTTGGACACTGCCTCCTGTAGGCAAGCCCTTAGCCGGTCTATCCGATTCGTTCTGGTAAATCAAATGTGATTCAGCACCGAATCGTTTTCGATTCACGCAGACTGCCTTCCATCCTCGGGGAGCAGCTTCCGGACAGTCGTATTTCTTGGAAAAATCACAGTCTGCGACTGAGGACAAGTGCATTTTAGATTAGGCATGGAGCTTGCTGGATAATTGGTTCGATCATATCTCGGCATCTGCAATGCCGTGGAAAGCCCCCCAGAATGAGCATCTTTGTCACCATCATGTTTTTGCTACCGGTGGGACTCGTGACCCTGTACTTCTATGTGTTTGGCGTGTTCGCTAATCGGAGAGCGTTCCAGTTTACCTTTTATATCCTGTTGGGTTTCTTTGTGCTGACCATCGGAATTGGCATTCAACTTTCCTACCAAGGCTACAACCTCCCGGCCACAACCCCGATGGCACTGAGTGAGGGTCTGCCCGAACCTTAGGCCGTTCTTCAACAAACCAGCTGAACTCCGCCA
>CAVUMA010000007.1:0-163705 GCA_963742465.1 uncultured Nitrospiraceae bacterium
GTCGCGTCGGAGTCTGCCACCTGCACTACTTCTGGAGTAAGCTCTGCATCGCGGGACTTCGCGCGACGATATTTTCCATGCCATATAATTCGTTAACGAGAGACTTGAGCCGCTGGATCTCTCCTCGCATCCGTTGTGGAGAGAGCCCTTCTTCGATCTTTGCCTTGAGTTCCTTGTCATCGAACGGTTTGGTGAGATATCCGAAAGCCCCCCGCTGCATGGCCTCCACGGCATTGGGGATGCTACCGTGCGCCGTCAGAATGATGACCGGAAGGCCGGGATGAATTCGCAGCAGTTCCTCCGTCACATCCAATCCGTCTTCACCCCCAAGACGGAGGTCGGTGATGGCAAGGTCGAACCGGTTATTCTTAGCTACGGCGAGGGCTTCCCGCCCGGTGGTGCAGCCAGTGACGGCAAAACCCATGGCTGTCAGCCGCATCTTCACGAGATGCAGCAAACCCTCTTCATCGTCGACTACGAGAATATGTTCTTTGTCCATGGTGTTCCTTCTATGGTGCCGTCGGTTCCGGCGCAGTCGGAGGCGGTGGAATTGTCGATGGAGGACGGATAGGACGAACCTTATCCCGCATTTCCTGGTCGATCCGCTTCAATGCCTCCAATTGGCTCGTCAATTCCTCTATTTTCCTATCTCGATCCATCAGTTGCTTCTGTAGGGACAGCACAGTGACTGTCTCGGGCGAAACTCTTTCGCCCGAACCTCTTGCGGTGTCCTTTCTGCCGCTTAAGGCCTCCATCTTCCGTTCATCCTCAGCTAACTCCCGCTTGAGGATTTCCAGGGATTGGGCATCGGCTTCCTTCATGGTGTGCAATTGCTGGATGGTCACCTCTCTATCAAGCAAGTCTCGCACCAGCCGATCTGAGGCCTGTGCCAAAATTGCCTGACTCTCCGAAATGGCTGGAGCCGCCATGACCGCTTGGAACCAAGATTGCTCAACGGGCGCGGCGTGATGTTCGAGCAGCTGTATCCAGAGCTTGCTGGAAGAGGCCAGCGGGCTCTTGGGCGCGGCGACGATCACTTTCGCGAAGTACTTCGAAGCGATATCTCGACTTTCGTAGAGTCCCAGCAGGGCGCGCGTAAAGTAGACATGGTCGCAGGAATTTCGCTCGGCACATTTCTGGACGAGCATCTCCAGCTTTTTCCCTAACGCATGGAGGGACTTTGCCTCACCCGCTTCCACCGTGAAGTAGGGCTGAGAAAACTGCGGGGCAGACGACCATGCCGTGCATCCCGCGAGGAGGAATAGATACGACAAGACTCCCAAGGTGAGGCCCCTGCGGACCACCTTCATGCCGTTTCTCCTGATTTCGTGAGACGTAGGATAAATCGTACGGTCGTTCCCTTCTTGGCTTCGCTTTCGATCCAAATCCGTCCTCCGTGTGCTTCGACCACTTTTTTTGCCAGCGCCAGCCCAAGGCCGCTCCCTGGTGTAGCATGTTTGGCCTTCATACTTCCTTGATAGAAGCGTTCGAAAATATAGGGCAGATCCTCGGCCTGGATGCCGGGTCCTCCATCGGTCACGCTCACCTCAAGGACTCCCGCTTTCGTGTCCGGTTTCATGAGAACCTTTACAATGCCCCCTTCCGAGCTGAATTTCAAGGCGTTCGAAAGCAAATTGTCGAGCACTTGTTCAATTCGAAGCGCATCCGCCTTGACCCACACACGTTGGTCACGCGCTTCCAACACCAGCTGCACATGCTTGGCATCGGCGAGAAGCTGGACTTTGTTGATCGACATATCTGTAACGCGCTTGAGATCCGTCGGGACAATTCGATACTCCATCATCCCGGCATCCATCTTGGAGAGGTCCAGGATGGTGGAGATTAGGGTGATGAGTCGGCGACTGCTATCTGCCATGATGCGCAAGGTCGTGCGTTGTTCTTGCGACAAGGGACCGGGAATTTCATCCAACAGCAGATGGGTACCCTCTTGAATTGAGGCCATGGGCGTCCGCAGTTCATGGGAAACATGGGCAAGAAACTCACCCTTCATATCGTCCAACTCTTGTAGTTTTGTGCCCATCCAATTTACGGCGTCGACGAGGTCTCGCAACTCACTGGGAGCCCGAATATTCAACGACGTGCGGAAATTACCTCGCCCAATCTGCTTGATATGGGTCTGCAATTGGCGAAGCGGACGCAGGACCGTGTAGCTGGCAAAGCCGGCGAGCGCGATGCCAAATACGAGCGCAAGCAGAACCAGTTGCTCAGTCACCGCTTCGGCTTGCGCCGAGCTCTCCCGTGACCGGCTGACGCCGACACTGATGCCCGTTTCATGAAGATCGATAAACTGTTGAAGTGTGGTGCTGATGCGGTCCATCAATGCGTCTCGGCGATTTTCATAGTTCGAGGACGGCGACGCTGGAGACGATGTGCCTTTCTCTAATTCAGCGTGGAGAATCGTGAGTCGTTCTTGCTGCAAGCGATTGATATCATGGAGTAGTTGAATGCCTTGAGGGGTGAGTTCCTGTGTTTCGAGGGTCAGAAGCCTGCGATGGAATTCGTCAACTTCTTCATCAAAATGTTGCAAGAACGTGGCGTCACGCACGGCCAGATACTTCTTTTCACTATTGAGTTGGGCATACAGTATGGTGAGAAGGTGCTTGGCCGATTCGATGGACGGGTAATGATGAGTGGCCATATTGGCGCTCAACGCAGTCAATTGGCGCAGTTGAAACAAGGCATACAAATTCACCCCTGCCATCACCACAATGATGACGAGGGAGGTCAGGACGATTCGCCAAAAGATAGATAAGCGCACGGGCGAAGCTCTTTCTGGGCCTTTAACAGAAGTGAGACTATCTGTATAGGGTGTATGCAATTCCATACATTATTTTTACTTGGCACTCAAGGGATCTGGCAAACAAATTCTCTTGTGCAGCATCTTCCATTGTGATGAGCATTGGGGTTGAGACTGTTTGAGCGGCATACAATCAAAAGAGGCGGAACTGTTCCCTTTCCGCTCACTACTCGTCCCTACTTGAATGGCGTGACAAATTGGCGTTGGCGGCGTGACACCCCATGCAAGGATGCAAAGAGATGGCCACGAAACAATAACATAGCCACGGCAAGCGGTGGTGTGAACAGCAGTCCCAAATACCAGCTGATTGAGGAAGGTATCCCCACATAGTCCAGCCAACTGCCAAGGATCGTGAAAGGCAGCACGAGGAGCTGTAAGAAATCCAACCCGGCCCCCCTCCCCACTTGACTGGAGAGAGAAAAAAACGATTGCAGCCCCATGGGCGAGAGGACAAAGGGGAGCAGGATCAATGCAAACGGAAGAAACCATTCAATCCAATTCTCAAGGACGAACTCGTACGAGGTCTTGAACACGTCGAGCGGGGAATCATGCCGCACTTGATAGATAATTTCCGGTGCCGGGTTCAGCAAGAGAAAGATGAGCAGAAAGACCGCATAGGATATGAGTTGCCCAAACGGGTTCGTTTGCATACTCAGGTCGAGAGCCATAAGGGGCAGCCACAGGATGAACCCGATGCTGATGACATCCCAGAAGTAGTGACCGAAACTGCCAAGAATGTCTTGGAAGGTCAGTATCCGTGTATGGGTAATCGATTGCGCAATCAGACTCAGGGTAGCGCCAACCAAGAGCGCATTCACCGCACCGACCAGAAAGCCTCCGGCCATGCCGAGCGGCGAGGCAATCTGGGTGGCGAGCATCAGCAGGAATCCAAATCCCACCACGGCCACGATAGTCATCCAGCCGCGCACGAGGGACTCTCCGGTTTTGCGGAAGGCGTTCTGATAGAGTGCAAGTGTTTCAGCGAGAATTCGCGGCATGAGAGACAATAGTCTGCGGGAACTTCTCGGGTCAAGCCGCCCGCACCTCATTGCCGAAGGTTGACTTCCCGCAGCCTATGATTATGTGATGTCGTAGCTTGCACTGATGAACGGAGAGGAGTGATCCAATGGACATGAACCGCATGACGATCAAGTTACAAGAGGCGCTCCAGACCGCGTCGTCCCATGCCACGAGGCGAAGTCATCAAGGGATCGACGTAGAGCACCTTCTGCTTGCGTTCGTGGAACAGGATGGAGGTCTCGCTTCCTCCCTCCTTGAACAGGCGGGGTTGTCGGTCCCTTCCGTCCGCCAGGCAGTGGAGCAGGCACTCGCGAAGCTGCCTCAAGTCCAAGGTGCCGGGGCAAGCCCTGGACAACTGCACGTCGCCTCGCGTCTCAGTCAGGTCTTAACCAAAGCTGAAGATGAGCAACGAACATTAAAGGACGACTATCTCAGTGTCGAACATGTCGTCCTCGCCATGGTCCAAGAAGGGGGCGTATTCAAGAAACTCGGCCTGACGAAGGAACGGCTTTTAGGCGCTTTGCAACAAATACGTGGGTCCCAACGTGTTACGAGCCAGGATCCGGAAGGCACGTACCAGTCGTTGGAGAAGTATGGCCGCGACCTTACCCGGTTGGCTGGGCAAGGGAAATTGGATCCCGTTATCGGACGCGATGAGGAAATTCGTCGCGTCATACAAATTCTCTCACGACGAACCAAGAACAACCCTGTGCTCATCGGGGAACCAGGCGTCGGGAAAACCGCCATTGTCGAAGGGCTTGCCTCCCGCATTATCAAAGGGGACGTGCCTGAAGGACTGAAGAAGAAGCGCGTCATTACCCTCGACATGGGATCGTTGGTGGCCGGCGCGAAGTTTCGCGGCGAGTTCGAAGAACGATTGAAAGCGGTCCTCAAAGAGGTGCAGGCGGCTGAGGGGCAAGTCTTGCTCTTCATCGATGAGCTGCATACGGTCGTAGGAGCGGGCGCAGCGGAAGGGGCGATGGATGCCGCCAATCTGCTCAAGCCCATGTTGGCCCGAGGCGAATTGCATTTAATCGGCGCGACGACGCTGGATGAATATCGAAAACATATCGAGAAGGATGCCGCGTTGGAACGGCGGTTCCAGACGGTACTGGTCGATCAGCCGACTGTGGAGGATACCATCTCGATTCTTCGTGGACTGAAGGAGCGCTACGAAGTGCACCATGGCGTGCGCATCAAAGATGCGGCGCTGGTCGCTGCCGCGAAACTCTCGAATCGGTACATTGCTGATCGCTTTCTCCCAGACAAAGCCATCGATCTGGTCGATGAGTCGGCGGCCCGCCTGCGTACGGAAATCGATAGTTTGCCGGCGGAACTGGATGAAGTCTCACGCAAGGTGATGCAGCTGGAGATCGAGCGGGAAGCCTTGCGGAAAGAACAGGATCAGGCCAGTCAGGCGAGGCTGGTCACGCTCGAGCTAGAGCTGGGCGAGAAACAAGGAGAGCTGCAGGCGCTCAAAACGCGATGGGATTCTGAAAAAGCCTCGGTGGCGCGGCTACGCAAAACGCGAGAAGCGATGGAAGAGGTCAAGCAATCGATGGAGCGGGCGGAACGGGCCTACGATCTGAATCGTGTGGCGGAGCTGCGCTATGGAGAGTTGCCTCGCTTGGAGCGGGAACTGGCGTTGGAGCAGGAACAGCTTGGCAAGAAACAGGGCGAAAGCCGGTTGCTCAAAGAAGAGGTTGACGAAGACGACATCGCAGCCATCGTCAGTCGCTGGACGGGAATCCCCGTCTCCCGACTAGTCGAAGGTGAAACGGAGAAACTTCTCAAGCTGGGCGAGCTGCTCCATCAGCGCGTGGTCGGCCAGGATGAAGCGGTGCAGGCGGTCGCAGATGCGGTTCTCCGGGCGCGCTCCGGCATCAAAGATCCGAACCGGCCCATCGGGTCCTTCCTCTTTCTCGGCCCGACCGGCGTCGGCAAAACCGAGTTGGCACGGGCCCTGGCCGCAACGCTCTTCGATGACGACGCCAACCTGATTAGAATCGACATGTCCGAGTATATGGAAAAACATACGGTGGCCCGTCTGATCGGAGCCCCGCCGGGCTATATCGGCTATGAAGAAGGCGGACAACTGACGGAAGCAGTTCGGCGGCGTCCCTTCTCCGTCATCTTGTTCGACGAGATCGAAAAGGCCCATCACGACGTCTTCAACATCTTGCTACAAGTACTAGACGACGGACGCTTAACGGATTCTCAGGGCCGGACCGTTGATTTCAAGAACACGGTCTTGATCATGACGTCGAACATCGGCAGCCCGCAGATCCTTGAGGCACAGCAACGACATGCTTCCTATGACGAGGTCTGTTCCCTTGTGATGGTGGAACTACGAGAACACTTCCGTCCTGAATTCTTGAACCGCGTCGATGAGACGGTGGTGTTCCATCCTCTGGAAACGGAGCAGCTTGCGAAGATCGCAGAGATTCAGATTGCGCGCGTACGAGCGCGTTTGGCGGAACGGCGGATCACCCTCACCATAACACCGGCCGCCTTACGGCATTTGGGTGAGCGGGGTTACGATCCGGTCTATGGAGCAAGACCCTTGAAGCGATTGATCCAACAGGAGCTGGAAACGCCGATGGCGCGTCAATTGATCAAGGGCGAATTGCGCGATGGAGATACTGCAACCGTCGATCTGAAGGACCAGCACATCGTCATCGTGCCGACGGTCACGGGATAGGATTCGTCGCTCTGCCTCAGCCAAGGACGACGGATCCGCCTTTCACATCTTGGGTCGTGCCGCTGGCACGCAGCTTGTCGATTTTCCATTCGACGGGAGACACATGAATCACATGGCCTTTGATCGTATGGAACTCCCCTTTCGTGAAAGCCACTACACCGGGCGCCTTCACAGTCTATCTGTAAGATGACGTTTCCCGTGGCCAGATGTGTGAGCAGAAGACTTTTCGGAGTCTTCGTCACGTCGTAGGCGCGCTTCTCGTTGATCATCAGAGTGCTGTCGTTGAGCTTCGCTGTCACTTTCCCGCCCGCATCGAACAGGGCAAAGTTCACGAGCAGTGCAGCCCGTGGACGGTTTCAGTGCCACCTGAATTTGCGGGATCCCTTCGATTTCAATCATGCCGTCAGTGTTGCGGTAGAGATTCGAACCCACTTCCACGTCCATCGTATGACCTCATTTCACTTCGATGCGAATAATCATCCATTATGACTTCTTAATGCGATCCAGAATCAATGCGATACAGCCGCCGAGCAGTCCCCCTCCCAAGATAGTCGTAAGCAGTTCGACCAATTTGAGTCCCCACACGGACCCCTGCGTTTGCATGGCTTCCCGAATGCCGCCCTGCAGCATAATCACGGCCAGCGCCATGGTGGCGCCGACAATAAACCACCAGAGAAAAACTTTCACGGTCGACCACACAGGAAATCCTCAAAACTCCATCCGACGGTCAAGACTGCGGTATTGAATCGCTTCCGCCACATGCAGCGGCTCAATCTTATCAGAGCCTGCGAGATCGGCAATGGTTCTCGCCACACGCACAATGCGCCCATGGGCCCGGGCAGACAATCCGAGTTTGGTCAGCGCCCGTTCTAAGAGCTCTTGAGCCGGGGTCTCTAGACCACAATATCGCTTCAGGAGCCGGGGCTTCAACTGGGCATTCGAGTGAATCCCGTCTTGACGATAGCGGTGGCGCTGCCGATCACGCGCCGCCAGGACGCGCGATCGAATCGTGGCTGAACTTTCCGGCAAAGGACCACGATCATGTAGGTCTCGCACGGAGACCGGCGGGACTTCGATGTGGATATCGATTCGGTCTTGGAGCGGACCCGACAATTTGGCTCGATAGCGGCGAATTTGCTGGGGAGTGCAGACACATTCACGCGTGCGATCCCCGTAGTATCCACAGGGACAGGGATTCATCGCGGCGATCAACATGAATCGCGCAGGGTAGCGGAGCGAGCCACTGGCCCTGGTCAGGGTCACATGCCCGTCCTCCAGCGGTTGCCGCAATCCATCCAGGACGGGACGGCGGAACTCCGGCGATTCATCCAGAAATAACACGCCATTGTGTGCCAAGGATACTTCTCCCGGACGGGGAACTGTTCCTCCTCCGATAAGTCCGGCATCGGAAATACTGTGGTGCGGAGCGCGAAAGGGCCGGACCGTCAAAAGTGGATGATTGGCCGGTAATTGTCCGGATACGCTATGGACGCGGGTCGTTTCGATCGCTTCTTCCAGCTCCATGAGGGGCAGAATCGTAGGGAGACGTTTAGCCAACATGGTCTTGCCCGATCCTGGCGGTCCTACCATCAAGAGATTGTGCCCTCCAGCTGCAGCGATCTCTAGGGCGCGCTTCGCATGGTCTTGTCCCTTCACATCGCCGTAGTCGTCATCTTCCACGGGACGAGTGGTGAAAAATCGCTCCTGGTCTGCGTGGGCCGGCTCCAGCAAAACCGTGCCATTGAGAAATGCCACGGCCTCGGGCAGCGTGTGGAGCGCATACGTCGTCACTCCTTGTACCACGGCTGCTTCTTGGCTATTCTCAGCGGGCAAGAGCAGACTATGGTCTGGGCCGACAAGCAATTCCGATGGATAAGGCGCCGGTAATCGACTTGATCTGTCCGTCCAGAGAGAGTTCTCCGACACAAACACGGTCTCGAATATTCTGGGACGGAATGACTTCTTCCGCGACGAGGATCCCAATGGCAATGGCCAAGTCGAGTCCGGACCCTTCCTTCTTAATTCCCGCGGGAGCAAGGTTCACGGTGATTTTCTTTGCCGGAAAATGGAAGCCTGTATTCTTGAGCGCGGAGCGAACTCGGTCGCGGCTCTCCCGCACCGTGGTATCGGGAAGACCGACGACCGAGAATTGTGGAAGCCCTCCGGCAATATCGACTTCCACGTCGATCAGATGCGCATCGATACCGACGAGTGCAGCACTCAGAACTTTTGCAAGCATGGGTGACTCCGGTGCAAGGCGCAGGGCTGGTGGGATTATAGGAACCCTGTCGAATCGTTGCAATCGATACAGCAGGAGGCGGGGGTTGTGCGCACATATTCGGTTCCATTTTGCCTATTGTTCATGACACCAGTCCGAACGCTGAGCACCCTCTCGCACGTCGCTTCAGAGTGATAGGAATCGCGATTGCAGCAGAAGTGTTCATGAATAATGCGGCTAGCACCCACCTCTCCCCTTCTGTATAATCCCCCCATGTCTTCCAGCCTCTCTCCTGACGATCAAGCCTGAGAGCACATGCCTCACACATCCAGTCGCCCGGCCCATATGCCGGTGTGTTTTCTCCTCAGTGGTCTGCTCATGGGGACAAGCAGTCCGGTCTTGGCCCAAGTGTCTGGCCGTGTGGCCACCTCATCTGGACCAGTAGGAGCAGTCGATGGCCGTCCTTGCAACACTGCAAGATGCCGATGTACTTCCACCCGAAGGGACTCCCGAGGCGAATCGTGTTATCAAGTCAGTCATCCAATTTCAATCGGTGTTTTTGAAGAGCAGTGATCCGTCCGTGCAGTCATTTCTGACTCAAGCGTTGGCGGCATCGGGAGGACGCAGCGGCAGACGAAACCCTGTCTCGATTCCGTTCGACAGGATGGACATCGGATGTGCTTGAGGCACTCAGTGAACAGTGGATCGCCACGGCGATCGATCAGCGAGATCGTTTGGCACCGGGCTTTCGCCAATTCAACGTCAGTCCAGCTGATTTCGATTGGTTGATGGAACTCATTGCGAAGGCACGGACTGCGTTCATGCAACGGGGACAGAACATGCATCAGGTGTTTGCGCAACGACGGCGAGAGATGCCGGGCGGGACACCATAACTGCAACAAGGAGGGCGCAATGGCAACGAAAGCCTATATCCTAATCAAGGTCAAAGCCGGGCGGACAAAAGATGTGCTGCAGGCCCTCAAGCGCCTCGCCGGCGTCGAACAAGCACACTCCTGCTTTGGACGACCGGATATTATTCTGTTCATCACAGTCACGGACGAACGAGCCCTCTCGGATGTGGTGATCACAAAGATTCACCAAGTCGAAGGGGTCGAGGAAACAGATACGCACATCGTCGCCGATGCCTAGCTCCGGAAGGTTTAGCGCAAGTCTTAGGTCTTAGCAAAGGTCTGAAGAACCAGCTTGCTAGACCTTCACGACATACGCTTCAGGTTGTCGCAGGCTACTCGCGAACGATGAGACGCTGACTGTGGCCCCGCCAAGTTCTGCCGAACGGTAGCAGGCGTCGACCACCTCGACGGCCCGACATCCATCGCGCCCGGTAATAGGCGGCGGGGTGTTCGTTTCGATGGCATGGACAAAGGCACGAATTGTGGCAAGGATCGTCTGCTGCGGTTGGACGGCCCATTCGAGAGGAGCAGTGTCACCAATGATGCCACTCACTCGCTGGTGAAACCAATCAGCGGCGATCTGCCCCTGGGTTCCCACCCACTCCGTTCTCGCAACCCTCCCTGCGACAACGCGTGCAATGTCCAGGACGCATTGCAGGCCGCTCACAGTTTGAGCCTGCACGATCGCCATCGTATCCGGTGCCACGGATCGGAAGCTGGTCCAACTCGCAACGGACGGCGACCACCTCCTCGCCGGTGAGAAAGGGCACCAGATCCAAGAGATGAACTCCAAACTCCAAGAGCGCCCCGCGCTGACCTGGTATCGGTGGCCGAACCTGGGTGCCGGCTTTCGTTTCAATCCGGCTGGTGAAGGTGGCGTACCGGAGCCGGCCGATCTCCGGCAAGTGATCTTTCAAAAGAAGAATCGTCGAGTCGAAACGCATGGTCTGTGCGGTCATCAGCAACAGACCTGCTTCTTCTGCTGCCGTGACCATCGCTCGTGCTTCTCGGCCTGTCGGCGCTAACGGCTTTTCAATGAGGATTGGCTTCCTCGCCTTGACAGCTTCGAGACAAATCTCAGGACAGAGCGACGGAGGGGTCACCACGACGATGGCCTCTACCGCCGGATCGGCGATCAAGGCGCGATAGTCCCCATAGACAGGGATCTCAGTCGTCGGGAGCGAAGGCATTCCCTCCCCGATCCGTTTCCGGCAGAGAGCGGCAAGGCTCACCCCTGGCAGATCATGCAGGAGATGCTGGATATACCGGCTACCATGCCGGCCGGCACCGATGAGACCGATTCTAAGCGGCATAGTCGTCACATCCATCGTGCAGGTGAGAAAACTGTAGATCACCATCGAACACTGGGTCAACTAAAACTCGACCCTGATGGTCAGATTGACAGCCCGACAGCCTGGTCCCTATAGTACGCGTGCGTCGTATCACGCCCTGTCTGAATAGGGCCTACCCTGCAAAACCTTGATGGAAAAGAGATTGCCGTAATGACATCGACCATCGCTCCCTTTACCTTGGATCAAATCGGCACCGGCACAGCTCGCTTTCCGAGCGGCGTCGCCATTCCCACGCTGACGGATGCTGCCGCCGATCCCTATATCCAGACACGCGTCTCGAAACATGTGCATGTGGACTGTATTCAGTTTTGGCCTCAGGAAAAAGGGCTCTACCCCGGGCTCGTCCTATTGCATGAAGCCTGGGGGCTGACCGCGCAAATCAAGGATCTCGGAGCCAGACTGGCCTGCGAAGGCTACGGCGTCATTATTCCGAACTTGTACGGTCGACTGGGTGGTATGGTGACGGCCAACGCAGAGGTTGCGGATGCGCTCATGGGCAAGCTGAACGAATCGCTCGTTCTGCAAGACATCAATTCTTGCTGTGAATTCTTGAATACGCGCGACCACATTAAACGAAATATCCATGGCGTGGTCGGCTACGGCATGGGTGGATCGTACGCACTCCAGTTCGCCTGCCAACGGAAACGGCTTCGAGCAGCAGTCGTCTATTACGGCCGAGTGATGCAGCCTGAAACCACGATCAAAGACCTGTTCTGTCCGGTGCTCTATCACCAGGCCGGTCAGGACCAGTGGGTGCCCAGTCAGGATGTGGACCGGCTGTCGTGCTGCTGCGGCTGAGTATAAAAAGCGCGTCGAGATCAGGACCTACCCCAATGCTCCCCATGCGTTTTGTAATGAACAACGTGTGGAAAACTATCGTGCCGACGCAACGGCTGAGGCTTGGGAGGCAACTGCCGCGTTTCTCAAGACCTGCTTCCAAGGCACCTAACGAGTTCCCCACCGCGTGATCGCGTTGCTTGAGGGTCTGGGCGGAAGCACGGTAGAGTACCGCGATGCGCAATCACATCCTCGGATTCGACCAGCCCCATCACGAATCGGTCTCGCCCTTGCGATGGTGATCGTCTCTGTATTCGGGGCCTGGCTCAATGCCAAGGCAGACGAATCCCTTCCGAGTTCCACACCAGATTTCCCATCGGTCATTCGTGCCCATTCTGATCAACTGGCCAAGATAGAGTCCGACAAGGAAGCCATCAACCTATTTGTGTCGGCAATCGGTCCCTGCGCTCCAGATGGGCGATGTAGCTCGGACATTGGGAGCCAACCCCTTGCCGGCCAAGCTCACCAAGGAACTTCTCTTACCGGATCTGACAGCGGCAGTTCATCGGTTGATGGGCAGTCTGGCAGCCTGGCGCCTCGCCTCGACCGTCAGGCAGGCTGTGAGAGATCAGCAACCCGCGACGGAGACCGATCGACTATACGGATCTCCGCAAACCAGAGCATGGCTCGATCAGCAGGGAAAAGCTTCCTGGCATGACTCACTAAATCAACTCTCTGACGTGGTTGCCTCCCCAGAATGGGCCAAGGGGATTCAGGGAGAGTCTCGCATCGACCCTGTTGGTAACAGTCCTAGAGCAAGCCGCTCGCCTGGAAGTGGATGCCATGCAGACCGGCTTACCAAGAATGGGATCGAATCCGGAATTGGAAGGATCGGGTGCGCGGGCTACGCGGACAGGCCCGGCTGTGCGGAACCTGGCAGTGGATCATTCATAACCATCAGCAGCACCATCAGGAGCAGAAGCTGTTCACTGCTCTTTCCACCGGCAGGAAATACGCAGGCCACTCTGCCGGGACTCGTGGAAACGATCGTCCTGGGCGAGAACGTCTATTTACGGTGGGAAATCGATGGCCGGGTTCAAGAAGATAGTCTGCAATTCAGCAAAGAAGGACAGCGTCTCGAAGGGACCTTCGTGAATTCCCAAGGAGGCTGGGGATCGATCAGCGGAAAGAGAACGGCCGGCTGTGCGCCATAGCAGGATTGCCGCGAAACGGCGAGATCGAGGTTCGAGGTCCGAGTTCGAGGTTTCGGAACTTCGAACTAGCTGATCGTGCACTTCACGCTCTCGCGCTTCAGCGCACCGCGAGGGAGCGCATCCCGCCAGACTCCCCAACCTAATAGTAGCCAGCCTATCATGAAGGCCAGCCCACCGATCGGAGTCACAGCCCCCATCCACCGGATGCCCGCAAGAGACACCACGTAGAGACTGCCTGAAAAGAGAAGAATTCCGACGATAAAGAGCCATCCGGATTTTTCAAGGCCTTGTCCGGGGTAACGATCGATGGCCCAAGAAACGATACAGAGTCCAAAGGCATGATACATCACATATCTTGTTGCGGTCTCGAACACTTGGAGCATAGGTGCATCCAGAATTTCCTTGAGGGCATGGGCGCCAAAGGCGCCGGCAGCAACGCCGGATCCCGCCAAAATGGCCCCAAGCATCAGGAATCGCTGAGAGGGTGACCGACCTATCATAGTATCCTCCTGGTTCGTGGGCTTCCATGTTTCTCTGGCTAGTCTCGTTCAAGCAAACAAGTGAAGTCAACTGGTCGCATTGAGTTTGGATTGTCGCCCGCATGATTCATGACGGTTCGTCGCGACATAGCTCGAGAGCACGTTCCTCGTGAAGTGTGTCTCGTTATTTCGCGAGGCCGAGACTTGCGAGAAAAGCCGGACGAGTCGGGAGTGTCATCTTCGCGAGTCGCGCTTGTTGCGCACGTCTTGCTTGTCTCGCCCACCATTCACGAACGACGATTCACGGTAAACGCAGCGGGTCGCAGATTGTAGCAGAAACGCTCATGAATAATGTGGGCTACGTCTTGATATGCCTCTCGAGTCCCCCTTGCTTGGCCGCACTCTCCGATTACTCTGTAGCTTCCAGCCATTGTGGCTGATGTGGCTACTTCGAGGAAATAGCTTGCTGCGGGGAGCTTCATTTTCACCATCCGTGGACGGTTGAAGAGGTACTCTGGTGATTTGTTAGAGTTGGAGATGAGTGGACACCGATGAAGATCATCTTCAAGACGAACCAGTCAGCGTATCGCTCACCCTGTGCCCATCGGGATCTGACATTGAAAGGGCGATATCTGACGTTGACAGGGCTTAACCTTATGCGTTCGAGGGAACGTTATACCTGCAATGCGTGCGGTAAACCGATTGTCCGCACTCTCAAAACGCCCGAGCCATCCGACACCTGGGAATGTTCCCGCCGCAGCCGCATTGCGATTTCCACTTCCTCAGCAAAGAGGTTACCAGCGCAACCTCCACGAGACCATCTAGTCCGTTAGTTGCCAGCCTCCTTGCGAGGACCGGTCCTTCTGAACCTGAAAGATCGGGCGGGATCTTCCATTATAGGACAACGGCTGGGATTTCAGGCGTCAGCTGGCACATACTAATTGATTATTGGTGCCGGAGGCCGGGATTGAACCGGCATGGACCTTTTGGGCCCGAGGGATTTTAAGTCCCTTGCGTCTGCCAATTTCGCCACTCCGGCAGCGGGGGCCGCAGTGGCGGGACTCTAGCATCGGGGTTCTAGGTCGGTCAAGATCGCCGTCGTGGGCAGGCGCAAACAGCCTGGCACGAAAGCTGTTTGCGCCACAGGTCTGACCGCTGAGTGATCCGGTCTGACTACGCCGCTTCGATCCGCGGCCTCTCGTCGTCCTTGTGGATGAGAGTCTTACTGCGATCCACAGCTTCCTTCACACCTGATTGGACCGTCCGACTCCATCGAGTCGCTTGCAATTGGGCCTTTTTTGCATAGCGACCGACATCACGCCGGGTTTCTGCCCCCGTTTGTGGCGCGAAGAGTAATCCAATCCCCGCTCCGATCACCGCCCCACCTGCCACCAACGCTGCGACCTTCGCTACCTGACGTTCCTGGTCCGACATGGTAAACCTCCTTGACAAGGTTGAATGAAGAATGTGATTGCCGATACCCTGCGCCCTCATGCTCTATCCTATTCAGCAGTAAGCGTGCCAGACAAGAGACCATGAAAATCTCCCATGATTTGTCGTGTCCCGATCGTTACTATTACGATTGATCAATTTTCAGTTGTGTTTTCCTCACAGGTCACGACACAGGCGTGACAGAAAACCAACATACGAAAGTGTTAAGCCTCTCAAATTGGCTCTGAGTAAGGCTCAGAATTGATTTTCCGAGAGGCATTCCTGTGCTTGCAATGATTGAGACCCTCACCTATTATTCTGCAATACGCCACATGAGGCACAAATGACCTGGTTGCAAACGATCCCCTACCCCAATATCAGCCCGGTCTTCTTTGAGTTGGGGCCCCTGCAGTTTCGCTGGTATGGTCTGATGTATCTGATCGGACTGGCGGGCGCCTATTTCCTGATCATGCGTCGAGTGGAGTCAAGCGGTCTCTCCATGACCAAGGACCAGGTGTATAACATGGTCGTGTGGGCTGCATTCGGAGTGTTTATTGGAGGACGACTCGGCTATACACTTTTCTATAATTTCTCTTACTATATACAGCATCCGGCCAGTGTCCTGGCGGTCTGGGAAGGGGGCATGTCCTTCCACGGCGGCCTACTCGGCGTCATCGTCGCCTTATTTTGGTTCAGCCAGCGGCAGGGTATTCCCGCCTATCAGATCGCAGACTTGGCAGCGGCCGCCACGCCGATTGGGCTAGGATTCGGGCGACTCGGCAATTTCATCAATGGGGAATTGTATGGCCGTGCCACCGATGTCGACTGGTGTATGGTGTTTCCGAGTGGAGGGCCTGCCTGCCGCCATCCCTCACAACTTTATGAGGCAGGGCTTGAGGGTATTTTCTTGTTTACCCTGTTATGGGTCATCGCGAAAACCACACCGCCACCAGGCACCCTCTTCTGGAGTTTTATCACCGGCTATGGAGTCTGTCGGATGATCGTGGAATTTTTTCGCGAACCGGATGCCCACCTTGGGTTTATCCTCGGATCCTTTTCCATGGGCCAACTTCTCTCCTTCCCCATGATCGTGGTGGGCCTCGTCATGCTCGCCGTTGGCTATCAGCGGCGGGCCTTGATGCAGGCTAAATCTTAGTACGGCATCTCGTCGTCATCTAATCCGACATGGTGTCCAAGTTCATGGACCACGGTGTCACGGACCTCGTGAATGACTTCGGCCTTGGTCCTGCAGAGACGCAGAATGGGGCCTCGATAGATGGAGATACGGGCAGGCAGCTCACCGGCAGGTTGGAAGAACGACGCCTGATCGATCGGGACACCTTGATACAGACCCAGAAGATCGTCTTCTGATTCCAATTCCAGATCCTCGTAGGATATCGGACGAAGGCTCCTCTTCGACTACAATGGAGACCTCATCGGCGAGTTTCGCAAAACGGGCTGGTAGCCCGGCAAGTGCCTCTTGGATCCATGCATCGAATTCTTCCGGCGAGACAGTCATTGGACGTTTATCTCTGGTTTCATCTGGTTTGTTTGTGTTTATCTGGTTGATTTGGTTCATCTGGTTACGTGTAAGTCCAACCAAACAAACGAGACAGACCAAACAGCCTAAATAACGGCCTGACTAGACATCGACCGCGACACCTGGTCGTAAAAAGATAAACTGAAACGAGAGAGACGGACAATCCTAAAGAACTCGTAACAGCTCGCGAATAAATATCTGCTTGGGATCGATAGTGATCCGCCCTTGCCTGCACTTCTGCAGCCGTCACCATATCCGTCTTATAGTCGGCAATCCAGATTCGGTCGTCAAACCGATAGATCAGGTCAATCACCCCTTCCATCGTCTGGCCCTCCCCCAAGGGCATAACGAACGGAACTTCTCGTCCTAGTACCGTCGCACGTTGCAGTCTTTTATACGGCTCGGAGGAAAGGAAGTTCTCAAAGAGCGCAGGTGAGATCCTCCGTGACGTCGGCCATCAATTGAGGATGATTTTGTGCCACATAGCGCCGACCGATCTGCTCGATGACAGTACTGATTTCAGTACGAGGCCTGGTGAATTCCCATTGTTCGAGCACCGCATGGGCACAGACTCCGATAAGTCGAGCCAGATCGGCGTCACGCACTGTCTCAGTGCGTGAAGAAACGATTTCTGGCTTGCTCCCTGCAAGGCTCGAAGGGGTCAGTCGTCGCGGCGTCTTTCGACGATCTTCCCACTTAACTTGCCTTGCGTGACGACGAATGAGAATAGGGCCAAGGGCAGGAGCAGGAGCGACCGTCGTTAAAGGCACATTCCGGTGTCGTCTCGCTGCCACCGTGGCCGGCGTGATCACACGAGTGAGGTGACTTGTTCCGATGCAGATCTGGTCGGACGTCGATGGAGCTCTCCTCGTCTGACATCGCTTCTCCAAGCAGAGAGAGGACGGTGTCATGTCCCGGCTTGGTGGTCTGCCCGCCGGATAAGACCAGCAGATCGCGCGCACGTGTCATGCCGACATACAGGAGCCGCCGCTGTTCCGCTTCTTCCCGCGCCGCCATCTTCATGTCCACGAGCACGGCTCCGAGATTCGAGCGGCTTCCCATCTGCAGGCTATAACACCGGCTCGACCAATCATGATGGATGGACGGCCCTTTGCGAGAGATTCTTTGAGCCCTGGTGCAGGCCGGGAAGAATGACCACGGGAAATTCCAATCCTTTGGCCTTGTGGATGGTCAGTACGCGGACGGCGTCCAGTGATTCCTCAGCCAGGGCGCTTTCTGCCTCATCCGGTTGTTCCGACACCCTGGTCATCATCAGGTCGACGAACCCGGTCAAGGTGAGATGGGGGCGATCGGCCAGTGCTTCGGCCATTTCCCTAACCTTTCGCAGATTGGCCACGGCTTGCTCACCATGGAGCGAAGCGGCAGCCAATTCCAGAACAGGCAATCTATCGAAGATTAGATCGATGGCGTCTGGCACGGGTTGCAAGGGCGCGAGTTGATGCAGTTCGGCCAAGCGATCATACAACTGCCTCACCATTCCTGCCTGTGGATGGTTCCAGGCAGACAGCCGTTCCCGTTGCTCGTAGTCCAACCCCTCTATTTGCTGGAGGGCCAGTAGATCGCGATCCGTCATGCCGCCCAGCGGTGAGCGCAAGATTCCGACCAGCGCAATCGTATCGTGTTGGTTGTCGATGACCCGGAGGAGGTTGACCAAATCGATAATTTCCTGCCGCCGATAAAAATGCTTTTCTCCGTCAGTGATATAGGCGATGTCGTAGCGTCGAAGGGCATCGAGATAGATCTGGGTCTGGGTCAACTTTCTAAAGATCAGGGCGATGTGGCCCGGCTGAAGTAAACCTTCGCGTCGATCACGATCGGTGACAGTCGTACCGGGGAGAAGGTCTTCCTTCAGCCAGCGCGCCAACGCTTCCGCCTCCGCGCGAGTTGCGGCCTGCACATCGAACGCCTCGTCGTCTTCTCTCGGCGTGACGAGGCGAAGCTGCGCCCCGGAGACTGAAACCTCTGGCTTTCGTTGCGGCCTGACTGCCAGCCGTTCATTAGCCGGCTGAACATGTTCGGTCGGTTGAAAGAGCCGGTCGAAGACATTGTTGACGACGTCGAGCACGGCCCCGTCGCTGCGAAAGTTCGTCACCAGGGAATAGACACCTCCCCCGTCTGCTTGAATCTTCTCCACCACTCGTTCGAAGGCTTCGATGTCGGCTCGGCGGAAGGCATAGATCGATTGCTTGGGATCCCCCACGATAAACAATTTGCCCGGCTCCAAGTCCACGTCATGCCACGCAGTCTGATGGCTGCCCGCCCGTTCACCGAGGTAGAGGATGATCTCGTACTGCACTGGATCGGTGTCCTGAAACTCATCGACCAGGATTGCCCGATAGGTTTGTTTGATCCGAGCGCGGACAGCCGGATGGTCCCGCAAGAGGGTTTTTGCCCGAGCCAACAACCCATCGAAGGCGATCCACCCCGAGGTGAGAAATCCATGCTGTACCTGATTCAGGAAGGGTCGCACGAGCGTCACCACCTCTTGAAAGTAGGACTGGTCAACCGTGAGGAGTCGTTGTGCAAGCCCGATAATGGAGGCCGTCTCCTGGAACGCAATCTCATCCCATCCGGCAGGGGCCTTTCCTAAGTCCTTCTCCAGGACGGACCGCTCATCCTGAGCTAAATGCACAAGCCCTGGCGGCCCCTTCTCCAATAAGAGTGCCAGCAACTGCACCGCAGCGGCGAGCATGTTCTCCGCCTTACGCCGTTTCGGTCGGTCCTGCGCGGCAAGGAGAGTGACGGCACGGCTCATGCGTGGCCACGATCCAGTCACGTAAAGCTGCCTTCCAGGGAGAGGGATCGGCACTGACGTTCCAGCTCATCGAGGTCCACAAAATCTCCGGCGAGGGCAGCGGTAAACTGCTGGAGATCGTCGAGGGTGGCACCAGCCAGGACTCGTCGCCAGCGGTCATGCTGCGGCCCGGCCGATCCGAGTTCATCGTCCAACCAACGGTCCCAGTTAGAATGAAACAGTTCCTTGAATCGTGACCCGTCATCCTCTTGAAATGATGGATCAAGTTCAGATTCAATCGGATGGAGCCGCAAGAGGTGTGCGGCAAAACTATGCAAGGTGCCGATCTGGGCTTTTTCCATCTGCTCAAGCGCTGTCCTGGCCCGTTCGTCCACTTGTTCAGCTGAAAGATGGTAACGGGTCCGGAAAGTGGCGATCATGTCATCGGACTGCTCGGTCAGACGAAGGAGTTGCGCGCGGAGCCGTTGCTTCATTTCTGTTGCGGCTTTATTTGTGAAGGTGAGGGCCACGATCTCCGTGATCGCCAAGGGGTTTGGCTCTCTCAGAAGGAGGTTGAGGATGCGATTGACCAGAATCGTGGTCTTGCCAGTTCCGGCTCCTGCCACCACGACGACATTCCGGTCCCAGGTGGTTTCTGCCAGGAGCCGATCCTGGGAATCCGCGAGTGTCAGTACGTCACTCATCGCTTATTTTCTGTTTTCTCAACCGGCGTAAGACTCGGGCCTGGGGAGATCGGTACGAGCGCAACCAGGCCATGGCGTCGTGGCGTCGGCAGGCGCCTGAATATTCGCAGTAGTCGCAATAGCCATCGGGGAGAATGAAAAACTCTCTGCGCGCGATGCCTTGGACCAACGTGGAGAGCGTCTGTCGGATCATGTCACCGGTGTGGCCGGTCCAGAGGCCAGCATCGAACGTTGAGCGAGAGATCGGCTGCTTCCACTGCGGCGCCAGGAAAAGCAATTGGACATCGGTCACAGCAGGCAGCGACGGCAACGTCATGCGGGCATAGAGTGGTGGTTGCAGTCGAAATCCGCGCACGGCTGACAGTGCAAGGTTGCGATCCACGGCGGTGATCTCACTCCCCTGCTTGAATTTATAATCCACGATCCTGAGCGCCGGTGGCTCAGCTCGATAATCGACACGGTCCAGAGTGCCATGAATCTTCAGGGAAACCGATGACGCATCGGACTCCAGCGGGACGATTCCTTGGGCGGCCGCCTCAAACGCAACCGGGCGGAATCCGGTTGCCTGATACTCCGCCTGGTCGGAAAACACGGCAGCCGTGACCAACTCTGTCACCTGTTCCCGAGCCAAGGTCCAGAGCAGGGCGTGCCCCGTCCCCTGGCTTACTGCATGGGCAGCAAACGTATCGGTCACTGCCTCATGCACCATGGATTGCACTGTGGCCTCGGTCAGCGAGTCATCCGGCCACTGGAGCAGCACCAACCGTTCGTAGCTCACACGAAGTGATTCATGCACAAGAGTTCCAAGCATTACGGGAGGCAGATGGTCGTCATGGAGCCGTCGTACTGGCTCCAATCGAAGAACTTTTTCTGCGAAATACTGGAAGGGACAGGTCGCATACCGTTCCAATGCTGTGGGCGAGAAGCTCCGTATTGCGGCCACCGGTGACATAGATGTTTGCGCGCCGACCATGCCGTCGAAGGGACCAAGCTCGGAGGATTCTCGCTCGATAGTGTTCAGGGTGGCGAGACCCTGTTCAAAGAGTGGCCAGTCCCGTCCCATCGCATCGAGTACGGGTCGCGCATCGTAGCCCCTGCAACAGGCAACCCAAGGCCAATTCCTCGACCGGTAAGAGGTCTTGGATCGACGGCTGTTCGCTGATCCGCTGGGTCAACCGTCGGGGAACCGTCTCTTCCGGCTTCCCGACGAATCGTGGATCGCGCATCGCCATGGCGATGAAGCCGGACGGTGCCATGACTCGTCCTGCTTCATCGGCTCGCTGGTACGACAGATACAGTCGATTGGTTGCCGAGCGGCTGAGGAGTTCAAACAATAGCAATTCCTCTTCATGCCCGGCTAATTTCTCATCGATCTTGTAGCCCAGGGTCGATTCCAATACGACGCGTTGACGGTCACGAAGAAAGGGGTCTTCACGCACGTATCGTGGAAAGAGTTTTTCGTTCATGCCAAGCATAAAGAGCGCCCGAACCGTCCGGCCGCGGGCCGTCATGGCATCCAGCACCTGAACACCCTGGTGCCGGTCCTCTTCGATGGGAATGCTGGTCTCGTCCAATACCCGCCGGAACAATTCGACCCATTCCTCCCATGAGAGATCCCCACCCAGCGGGTCCAACTCCTGTAGACGGTCCAGAGCGGATCGGATCAGCGAAGCCAATCTTAGTGAGAGTATGTCGGCTGGGGCGACTCGCGCGATGATCCGTCGAACAGGTCAGGCACGTGAATATGGGATTTCACCAGCGTGAGAAATGCATCAGTCAAGGCTCCAATCGATCCTTGTCGCAGGGAGAGCCCGGCAATCGTGAATCAGTTGCGACACGAGTTCCCACAAGTATGTCAGCTGAGAGGTCTCTCATGTCCCAACCATTGACTCATCGTCTTCGTCAGGCTCCTCTCTCTGCATCGCGAAGAATCGACAAACTGGCCGGCTCTGCCAGGCGCCTCCATTCCGCTTCCCCTTTCGTAATACCCAAGGTGTAGACGAGAGAACGCCACACATCAGGCCGGAGATTCACTCTGGCTGAACCGGCGCCTTGGGCGTGATAGAAGGGCGACGTGACCACATCCAGCATGGCAACACGATCGAAGTCATTCAGTGGGAGCGAGGCGAGGCGCAAGAGGGTTTTGACCAATGGCTCGCGCGATAGTGGCCGACCGGCCGTTGACGTGAAGGGCACTAGATGATGATCGAACACCGATTGCAGCCGAGCCTGATAGGGCTCCAGCGTGCGAGCCACTACTTCAATCTCGTCGAAACGATAGCCGTTCACCTCGACCAAGGTCAGGATTTCACGGCAGACCGTCGCCAACTCCTCTTCGACCCCGATCACGCTCGTGACGGAAAGTTCGACTAGTTCTGTTGTTGCGGTTCTCTTCCCTTCCCCACTCCGGTCCTCATGGGTATCTGCCAGTGGAAGAAGATGACGTTCAAAAAATCGGCGGGCAAAGAAATAAGCCGGGCGGTCCTGCAGAGGAAAGTACAACGTGGTCGGGGCTACGCGGATCACCGATTCGAAGAATGCGAGTTGGACCTGGGAGAGGTCGTAGAAACCATAGTAGAACAGGCGTTGCAGCCCGTTGAGGAACGAGGAACCTGAGAGATCCCGGCCGAGTGAGGCAGCCAGGTCATCGGGAGAACCGACTCCGAGCGACCGGCTGGCTTCCTGTGATGGCCGCATGCAGGGTGAATAGGGAATGGAGCCAGGTTCGGTCATCCTCCTCGAACACCCCTTCCGTGAGGGCCTTCAGCGCCATTGTTGGCGCGACCACTGCGTCTTTCAAATCGCGCACCGTCGCCCACAGGCCTTTCCATGTTCCCGGCGCGGCAGGCAAGCGCGTAAGCGGTTCGAGCCCTGGAAGCTTGCGTCGAACCACCTGCCGCACCAATTGTTCGAAGAAGAAATCGTCGACCAGCTGCAATGTCGGTTCCGGACTGGCCTCAGAGATTGCCGCGAGATCATCACGCAGACGGAGGGCCAGCTGGTGGAACGTTAGGAAGTGGATATTGAGGAAGGCGCGAGGCTCGTGACGCGTGAGGGACTGTTTCAGATGTTCGACCAGGGAGGCAGAGGGAACAATGACGGCGAGCGGAGCAAAGGGGTCGCTCGGTCTTATAGGATCCGAATGTCCTCGACCAGGGTACGATCAAGAACAGGATGAAAAGGCCCGGTGACGATGCGAAGCATCTAGTATCTAATGTTGAATGACAGACAGTGCACCATTCAACATTTACAATTGGACATTTCAGAGCCTAGCCGGTTTCCGGTCCCAACAGCTCGCCATTACAGTCAACGCAGCACCAGTCGCCATCGATGAATCCCATCGGGTCGCCGCACATGGGGCATTCAGGCGGGGGTCCCTTGTCGATGACAGGGAGTTCGGGTAATTCAAAGTCGTCATCGATCATGGAGCAATCCTTCCCCCCTACTCGCGTGGTTTCATTTTGAGCAACAGGGCCTTCTCGGCACTCTCCCGGCTCGGAACACCGACAAACGTTAGCCGCCCATCGATAATGGTGGCTGGCACCGCCCTGACCGAATGCCGATCGGCGAGGCTACGCCCATCTTCTGTGGTGATATCCACCTCGCGATAGCTGAAGCTATATTTCACCCGCAACTGTTTCCATAGGCTTTTCGCAGATGGGCAGGCCCCACAACTCGGCGAGACTAACAGTAAAATGTTCGGCACCGGTTCCCTCCATTAAGTACGCGATCTTAACACCCGGTCGAAGGGAGCGGCAAGCGGAGGGGGAGGCATTAGTTTGGACGGCTCTGGTCTTGCAAACTGATCGTCACCATGCTAGCGTGCCAAGGCTGTCGCGTTTAGGGGTGATCTCCTTCCCGCATAATCTTGTGCGTGGAGGCTCAGTATCAAATTCATATCGACGTCACGGACGTCGCTCGACTTGAGAATAAGGGGGCCAGACCCCCTCGCCTGCGCTAAGTAGGTGCTCTGCAAGTCTTGAGGGGAGGTGAAGGCATGGGAGTGGTTTCGATCAAGGAATTGTTAGAAGCGGGTGTCCATTTCGGGCACCAGACGAATCGGTGGAACCCGAAGATGAAGAAGTTCCTCTTTGGAGAACGAAACGGCATCTACATCATCGACCTTCAGCAGACACTGACTCGGATGGAGCAAGCCTATGCCTTCGTCCGCGACACCGTCGCTGCCGGCCAGTCGGTCCTGTTTGTCGGAACCAAGAGGCAGGCCGCTGAAATCCTTCAAGAAGAAGCCTTGCGCGCCAACATGTTCTTCGTCAACCAACGCTGGCTCGGTGGCATGTTGACGAACTTTCAAACCATACGGAAGAGCATCGATAAAATGAAAAAGCTGGGAGCCAAGCTGGCAGATCCCACCCAATATGGGTTGAAGAAAAAAGAAATCATGAAGATGCAGAAGGAGATTGTAAAGCTAGAGAAGTATCTAAGCGGTATCAAGGACATGCGCGGCGTTCCCGGAGCTGTTTTCGTACTCGACACACGCATCGAACACATTGCCGTACAGGAAGCGAACTCGGCTGGAGATCCCTGTGATCGCGATTTTGGACTCGAACTGCGAGCCGGACCACATCACCTACCCGATCCCTGGAAACGACGACGCTATTCGTTCCATCAAGCTCATCACGTCTCGCATTGCCGACGCCTGCATCGAAGGCGCTCATTTGCGGACACAGCGAGAAGAAGCGGATTTTAAACCCGTTCCTGCCGGGGGAGACAAGCCTGCAGCTGTCAGCTTTGCAAGCGCACCGGCTTCATAACGCCCGACATCGTATGTATCAACAGTGCTTCGCACTGTTTACCGAGAAGGACCGTCACGTATGGCTGGATCAAGTCACCTTGTCAAAGAACTGAGAGAGAAAACCGGCGCCGGCATCCTCGATTGCCAGAAGGCGCTCACCGAGAACGGCGACGATATCGAAAAAGCCATCGATCACCTGCGCCAGAAAGGCTTGGCTGCTGCACTCAAAAAATCAGGCCGCGAGACCAACCAAGGCCTCGTACACGCGTACATTCACATGGGCGGAAAAATCGGTGTGCTCATCGAGGTCAATTGTGAAACCGACTTCGTCGCTCGAAATGATGAGTTTAAAACATTCGTCAACGACCTGGCTCTCCAGGTGGCTGCCGGGAAGCCCTCCTATGTCAGACGGGAGGATGTTCCCGCCTCGGTCATCGAAAAAGAACGATCGATTTATGAGGGACAGGCCAAATTGATGCTCAAGCCCCCAGCCGCATGGCCGAAGATCGTGGAAGGCAAGTTGGAAAAGTTCTTCCAGGAGACCTGTCTGCTCGAGCAGTCCTTCGTCAAAGACCCCGCCGTCACAATTAAGGATCTCCTCGCAATGAAGATTGCCATCATCGGGGAGAACATGAACATCCGCCGCTTCACTCGGTATCAATTAGGCGAAGCATGAGCGCTGCCAACTATCGGCGCATCCTCCTCAAAGTGAGCGGAGAGATGTTGGCCGGTGAGCAGGGCTACGGTATCCAACCCTCCATCCTTGAAGGTCTCGCTTCGGAAATCGCCTCCGTCGTGGCACTCGACATCGAAGTCGCCGTGGTCATCGGCGGAGGTAATATATTCCGTGGCATTGCCGCCAGCGCGTCCGGTATGGAGCGCGCCTCCGCCGACTACATGGGGATGCTCGCGACCGTGCTCAATGCCTTGGCCCTGCAAAACGCGCTTGAGCGCACCGGCATTATGACGCGAGTCCAGTCCGCAATTGAAATGCGCCAACTGGCTGAGGGGTATATCCGCCGGCGAGCCATTCGCCATCTTGAGAAAAAACGCGTGGTCATCTTCGCCGGCGGCACGGGGAATCCCTACTTCTCTACCGATACTGCGGCGGCGCTCAGGGCGATGGAGATCGGAGCCCAGGTCATTATGAAAGGGACCAAGGTCGACGGCATCTACGACGCCGATCCCGTAAAGAATCCCTCTGCCAAGAAGTATCAGACGATCTCCTTTCTCTCGATTTTGAATCAGGATTTAAAAGTGATGGATGCCACGGCCATCAGTCTCTGCATGGATAACAATCTTCCACTCATCGTGTTCAACCTGAAGGAACAGGGCAACTTCAAACGCGTCGCCATGGGCGAAGCGATCGGAACCGTTGTCACCCCCGATCGCCGCTAACTTTCTGGGGAGTCTCTCATGTCTAACCCTGCCGCCATACGCCAAAAGGTCACGGAAAAGATGGAATCCGCACTGGAGCATCTCAAGCGCGATTTGGCCGGCCTACGGACAGGGCGAGCATCGGTTGCCCTCTTCGACGGTGTTCGGGTCGACTACTATGGCACAATGACCCCGCTGAAACAGGTGGCCAATATCTCGACGCCGGAAGCTCGCCTTATCACGATCCAGCCCTGGGAGCCGGCGTTGATAAAGGAAATTGAAAAAGCCCTGGCTGGATCGGGCCTCGGTATCACACCGTCCAACGACGGAAAGGTGATTCGTGTTCCCCTTCCTCCACTCACCGAAGAACGGCGCAAAGAACTCAGCAAGATTTGCAAAAAACACGGCGAAGACACGAAAGTTGTGATCCGCGGGTTTCGTCGAGATGCCAACGAAGAATTGAAGAAACTGCAAAAGGATGCCAAGTTAACCGAAGACGAGCTGCGAAAGGCCGAGGCCGACACCCAGAAACTGACCGATCAGCACATTCAAAAAATCGATGATGTGGTGAAGAAAAAAGAACAAGAAATTATGGAAGTGTGACCTCAATTTCAACCTTGTTACCCACCTACGCCACCATCAATCTCGCGGCACTTGCCTATAATCTCTCTTGCATCAAGCGATCCCTGTCTCCCGGCTGCGAGATCATGGCAGTCGTCAAAGCCAATGCATACGGTCATGGAGCGGTGGAGACCGCTCGCGCGCTTGCCCACCAGGGCATCAAGCGGTTTGCCGTGGCCTCGCTCGACGAAGGTATCGCACTCCGCCAAGCCGGCCTCTCAGCATCGATCGTAGTTCTTGGAGCACTCTTCGAGGAACAGATATTCGACCTGGTCGCTTACCAGCTGACCCCAGTCGTCAGCGATGGACGGATCCTTCCCGCATTGGCCAAGGCCGCTCAGCCACATCCATCCCCCTACCCTATTCATCTCAAGGTCGAAACAGGGATGGGGCGGTTGGGCTTTTCTCCTGAAGAGATGCTCTCACTTCTCGAGAGTCCTCTCGTGCAAATGCCTCTCCGGGTCGAGGGCATGATGACTCATCTGGCCGACGCAGACGGAAAAGACAGTACCGTCACGGAACGACAGCTCGGCGTATTTCATGTCGTGCTGGAACAGATCAGACAACAAGGTGTCAGCATCCCGTTGGTGCATACGGCAAACAGTGCTGCCATCGTCAGGTTTTCCGACTCGCACTTTTCACTCGTGCGTCCCGGCATCATGCTCTATGGTTACCACACCTTGCCGGCCTCAGTCTCCGCCCCCGATCTCAGGCCCGTCCTATCGTTACACTCCACGATCGTCCAGTTGCGGACCATCCCACGAGGGGGAACTGTCAGCTACAACGGCACATTTGTTGCCACACGACCGACGCGCATCGCGGTATTGCCGATCGGCTACGCCGACGGCTACAGTCGGCGACTCTCCCATCGCGGATCGGTCTTGATTCAGGGACGCCGCGCTCCGGTCGTCGGTCTGGTATGTATGGACATGATCATGGTGGACGTCACCGCTCTCGCCCCGGTGGAAGTGGGTGAGATCGCCACGCTGATCGGTCATCAAGGGCAGGAATCGATCTGGGCAGATGAAGTGGCCGCTTGGATCGGCACGATCCCATATGAAGTCCTCTGCGGGATAGGCTCTCGTGTTCCACGCTTGTACGAATCCGCCTGAGGCATCGCGTGTTGTGCTAGTCGCGCATGCCTCGCCTTTCTCACCCGTTTTGCTAATAGACCATTCGAATCGACGCGTTGCCGAGGTACAGCGTGGTCTTGTAGGTTCCATCGACGGTTGGGTTGCGATTACCTGATACCGTACGGTCCTCGTATAGCGCCGTTTGAAACGAGAGATCAAGTCCAATTGCTTTAGGTTTCAGCGAGCCTACGCCAAGATCTCCACATCGCATCAGGCCCAGAAACGATCCTTGCTCCTTGCATAAAAATCCAAGACCTCCACCCACGATGTGGAGATCCGAAGAGGGAATCCCTGGATCATAGGTTAAATTAGGCATTTGACTTTGCTGGTTGGTATAGCCGGTCCGCAATGCCACCTCCCAATGTGGGAGCGATTCAAGCGTCAGCCACTTATACTCGGTTCCAAGCATGACCGCATAGGTACTACGCCAATTCTGCGGCTGCGCGATCGTCACACCGTTGCCCAATGTGACATCGAGATTTCGAACAGACTTCCATCCCACGTAGTCGACATCCATCTCCAATTTCCATTCCCGTTCACTCGTCCGAACTGGCCAGATTGCAATCGCTCCGGTAATGACTTGCGGTAAAACCAACGTAGCGTTGGCATCGGATACTTTGGCTCCATTGGCCAATAGAGCGCCGCTCAGGTGTAAGGTCGCTTGACTACGGTAGACAATACCGATGTTTGCCAGCGGCTTTCCATCTGCATTGCGCAATGCCGTATACAGCAGGCTGGCATTGAAACCGGCTGCAGTGTCCTTTCCGGACAACTCAACCTTCGAGCCGGCTGGTATCCCGATGCCTCCTGGCCAAACGGACTGTTTCTCAACTTGACCTTCGCCGATGAGTCCGCTGAATGTATAGATATCCGCGCCCAGTCCAAGTGAGAGATTCTCCGTTACCTTGTAGGCAAGGGTGGGCTTGATATCTAGAAGCGGCAATGTGCTGAAAGTCGTAGTCGTCCTGAACGGCCCATCGTTTGGCCATCGAGTCAGTCGAGCCGAATGGCACATTCAGGCCAATTCCGGCAGAAAGGTCGCCCAGTGTCTGTCACCCCAAGATCCTTCAAGTTCGCTGTGACGTATGTATGACCGGGAGGGGGCCACGCCACAATCCCGTTTCGGTCGCCACGAGCTGTTACGCCTGTCAGACTGGTGAAATTCGTCGATCCACCGGACGCAAGCGCCCCAGCCATGAACTGAAGCCCCTGCAACTGCGTCATCCCTGCCGGATTGTAGTGCAGAGCCGAGGGGTCATCGGCTTGAGCTGCAAAGGCATTACTCATTGCGGACGCGGCGGCTCCTTGCCCTTGAATACGGGGTACCTGTGCTGAAGCCATCCCAGGTAAGCAAGCCAAGGACAGCGTTACCATACAGATCCACGGATCCACATCCAAAGAACCGATCCAGATCTGCGCCAACACCTGCCCCAGACTCTCGTGGCCATGCTCCTCCTCATCTCACTCCACCGGGAGTGCTCGACTCCCCGCAGACTCCGATGACGGTCGCTCCAAAGGCCGAAACCAATAGTCTGCGACCCGTTGCAGTTCGTCGACATCAAAAGGCTTCAGCATATAGGCCTGCGCACCCATACCGATCGCGCGAACCGCCGATTCTTTGGAGCCTGACGCCGTGACCATCACAATTGGAATCTGCTGATCCCATTTTCGAATTTGCCGAAGCACTTCCATCCCATCCATAGAGGGAATGCCAATGTCCAAAATCATGCCCTCGAACGTCTCGGCCCGCACCGCTTCCAGCGCTCGGACTCCATCAACCGCCGACTGGACGCGATACCCCTTAGCGCGCAAACGATCCTGTAAGAGTTGACGAATATCCGGATCATCGTCGACAACGAGGATACGAGGCGCGTCAGCCGATGCGTGACCAAGTGGCAACGCCTATCGTGGGAAGCAATGGAATCGTGAAGTACAGCTCCGCGCCCCGTCCCGGTTCACTCCGCGCGGCGATCGTCCCACCTTGCAACTCCACCAACGTCCGCACGATCGACAGACCCAAGCCCAGCCCTTTTATTCCGCTCCGGACCTGCTTGACTCGAAAGAACGGATCGAATATCTGATCGAGAAACTCCGGCGGAATACCCGGCCCGGTATCGCGCACGGAGACACCGGCGAGTGTCTGGTTCTCCTGCCTCACCGTCACCATAATGCTGCCACCCTCTGGGGTAAACTTCACCGCATTCTGGACCAAATTCGTGACGATCTGGATCAGACGATCGCGATCTGCCCAGACCATCAGTGGAGCAGGAGGAGCGACCGCCTCTAGTGTCTGCTGTTTGGCTTGGGCCAATAGGCGCAATTGCTCGACTGCATCAGTCACACAGATCCCCAGGTCGATCTCGTCGGGGACGAGATCCAGCCTCCCGGATTGAATCCTTGTGCGATCCAACAAATCCTCGATCATACGGATCAGTCGATCGGAATTGTCCAGCATCCGTGACAAATAACGCTGCTGTTTCTCATTGAGCGGCCCGGTCAATCCATCGAGCAGGTTCTGCAAGAACCCCTTAATTGAGGTCAACGGCGTCTTGAGCTCGTGCGAAACATGCGAAAGGAACTGAGAACGCAAGCGATCCGCCTGCTCTAGTTCAGCCGTACGCTCACGCACTTTGACTTCGAGCCCCACATTTAGGTCTTCAATCTGTTCATACGCGGAGGCGTTATCCAGTCGCAATCGCGACTTGATGAGCGACCGTCATCATCAACTCAAGATCATCCTGAGTCAGACTGTGTGCCTGTACTCGATCAACTGTCAGGCTTCCAAGAATCCGGTCTTTAATTTTCAATGGGACCGCGATCCACGCCTTGGTCTGCGTCAGCAAGGCGAGCTGTTGATTTAAAGGATGAATACGATCCCACACCACTTGCACATCCCCAACCAACAACGGCTGGCCCTGCAGCAGCACAAGGCCTTCCGGGCTCATAGGATCGGTGACGGGAATCTCACGAGCGCGCGCAAACGCCTGGATCTCAGGCGAAACGCCGAGCACCCGCGCATCCATGACGACCCGACGGACCGGATCATAGAAGGAGATCATCGCCCGATCGTACTGCAGATCATTGGTTAGAGTCTCCAATACTTTCTGCATCAGCGACTCTCGATCCAGCGTCGAGCTGAACAGCAATCCGGCTCGATGAAGGGCTGTCAGCTGAGCCACTTTCCGACGCAGTTCGACGCGCGTCTGCTCTTGCTCCAAATACGCTTCTCGCAATTCCTCATGCCGTGACTCCACGAAAGTATTCTGCTCCTGAATCAATACCTCGCGTTGCTGGCTCTCCAAGCGAAGATGGCGATTGATCAGTATCCTTGCCGCAAGCACGGGCGCTAATCCGAGAAGAGTAACTTCACTTAAGCTTGCTGAGGGATTCATGACATGGAACCCCGCGGCAAAAGTCAGGCCGGTTAGCGTCCCACAGACCGACCATGTCACATGTCGCCACGATGATTTGGCATCGGCCGCTGCAAGGATTGGAGATGGCTCCAATCCTTGATCACTAACACTCCCTGTGGACGGAATATCCTCAGTTGGTTTATGCGAATGGGATGCGTACGGTCGAGCCAGCAAAGGCTTGTCCTCTCCCGCTCCTACCATCAACTGCCAGTACTTGTGGCGCCATGTGCGTTGTCCCTCTAGCTGCCATCGAATGACCCATTGGCACCACTCATCGTCATTCGCAATACAGGAAAGCTCTGTCAGAGTGGCCGGTGGAAGGCCATGCACGCGAACCGGCACCGCCGCCATAATGCCTTGAGCAGCCTGACACATCAGCCGGGCACACCGTCTTCGGTATGGGCCAAACTGGCGAAGGGTACGGCCGGAAAACTTCATCGCCAGAGTCGCGGAGGCCGGCGTCACCTCGACCACTCGAAATTCGACTGAACCGGATGCGAACTTGTTCCCGAAGTAGGGAAACATGCCGTAAATTTGAGCCAGTGAAAACGGACGAGCCAGAACTTGCATGATCGAAGACGCTTTCTCCATCCCACCCTGAAACACAAATCGAGGATCGCCAGACATGTGCTCGCAGAACTCATACAAATAGGCTGTGAATTCATACGAGTAGCTGTTCCATGCATTCTTCAGAAAATCAGGCGTCACATGATAGACCGGATCTTTGATGCGCTGATTCAATAGGCGACACAACTCCTCCACCGCCTGACACCCGGCTAAAGCTCCCCGCTCACGTTCCTGCGACTTCTCAAGATAGACGACAACAGCCCTGATACTCATCCCGCTCAGATCTCTGATCGTGTGTCCCTGCTCGTCCAATCCAAATGGATGGAATTCCATCATCGCTCGCTCAAGAATCGTGCGGTCCTTCGGCAAGAGCTCAAGCCCGGATTGCGTCTTAAGTTCGACCTCATCCGTCATTCTGCTATTCATGTGTCACGCTTTTTGACATATCGCTACGAATGGCAATGCACTTTTGCACTTGTGATAAGCAGAAGGTTGTGTCAACCGCGCCCATCAAATTTCCACTATTTCTCTCACCATTACCAAAGTGACTCTCCCGACGCTGCTAAATGCCACCGTGTGGCATGCCGTATCAAAATATACGCGCCCGCCTAATCAGGCGCATAGTATATATAGGTACACTATTACTATCAAATACTAACTATATGTTCTTTGCAATTCTATAAATGCTGGTATTTCTATTCATAATCCTAATTATGAAGCCTGATTGATTTAGACAAGGGCCCCAAAATATGGACATTCTACTAGCAGAATGAGTGAAAGCTATTCTGAACTCTGAGAAACGGTGGGGCGGGCGGGCACGTGCAATCTCTGAACGGCCTGCTGGCTGCGCAAAAATCCCTCCCGGCAATGCGAAGAGCCGATGCATATTCTCCGCTCTACGGTGCAACTCTGAGCAAGGCGAGCACGAGGCTGTCGGAATTTATGAACAGAATACTAGGCCTGTAGAAGGCTTAGCAGGAATGTTATGTGATAGTGGGAAGAGCGAGTACTGCAGCAGAGATGAGCGCTAACTTAAAACTTCGGAAGAATTCAGAACATCACATTCCTCTCGAGATCGAAGAAGATTGTGATTCATGAGTTAGGATGATGATATCTCTGGCTTTCGCGGTGTTCCGGCAAGATTCTGAAATCGTTCACAATCTTCCATGGGCTGTGGCGCATAGCGTGCGAGCTGAAGTTCGTGCATGCCAACATAGTATCTTCCCTGTTTGCTAGTGTTTGATCGATCGCTTGAGCTTCTTTTCGACGCTTGCAACCTTGCTCTCTAAACGACCTGCATGCCCTTTCCGATAGTCGACTTTGACCGTGCAGGAAATACGACTGCAATCTTTCTTCATCCGCTCATAGCATTTTTTGACGACGGAAAATACCTCATCCCATTCCCCTTCGAGCACCGTTCCCATCGGGTTCAACCGGTAGTCCACTCCGCTCTTATCGATAATATCGAGCGAGCGCGCCACATACTTGCCTACGCTCTCTCCCTTGCCTAACGGCGACATACTGAATTCCAGCAGAACCATGTACTCCTCCTTGCCTCCATCCGTCTTACGTTTCACGAGTCACGTTTTACGTCCTTACCCTTCACGCTTCCCCCTTTACGCCTGGAGACACCGTCAACTTAGCCCGCTCGTCCAGCCAGACCTTCGGATACTGGACCTTGCCCAACAAGCGAAACCCGTCCAGCGCCTCACGCAGCAGGGCTCTGCGTTTTTCGAAGTCCGGCTCAGTCGCCTTCGTTTGCTCGCGAAGTTGGCCGAGCCACTCCACAAAAGCGGCAAACTCCTCGCCGAAGATCTTCTCCATATCTTCCTTCATGAAGCCTGACAAGGCCGGGGCGACGCCGCTCGTGCTGATGGCCACACGCAAATGGCCGCAGGATACGACCGCCGGCATCGTGACCGTGGAGAACTCTGGCTGGTCGACCGACCACAATACGCACTTCTTCTCACGCGCCTTCGCGAACAGTGCTCGTGAAAAATCCCGGTCTCCCCGAACCATATTCAGCACCAGAATCGCACTCTCCAAATCAGCCTCGCGAAAATGACGCCCACGGTGCACCACTTTCGCCGAGGCGGCCATATCTTTAAGTAGTCGTGTAAGGTCGGCGCCACGACGGTCACTTTCGCCCCGGCATCCAACAACCGCTGGGTCTTTTCTGCGGCCTCCTCGTCCCCCCCGAGTACAAGCACCGGATACCCTTTCACATCTAGAGACAACGGAAAGCCAGAGTTTGCAGCCATGAAGATCCCTCCTCAATTCAATCACGGTGCTTATCATACAACAACCTGTTTTGCAGCGTAAACCTCGCCTTCCCCTTTTCTATCGTCCACCAAAATAATTCTGCAGTGCGCGCAAGTTCGCGAGACAGGTAAGACGAACGAGACAAGTCTGGTGTATCTGGTTGGTCTAGTTCAACCAAACAGACCAAATGAACAATTCCGGCTGGAGAGTGTTTTTAGTACTCTGCTAGTGCGCTGAGTTGCGTGGAATGCTTATCTGATGGCCCAGGTAGATCGAGATGGACAGACAAGCCCGGCATAGCCAGAGGTAGCATCAAATGTCACTATGCAACAAGCTCGCCGTTACAGGAGGACTGATTTTGAAATTACACTGGACTCAGTGACATAGTGGATCGGAGATTCTTCGTACTACTGAGAGACACTATCTTCGTACTGATGTCACAGTACTCAATACTCAGCACGTTATGTCTCGGCGGGGTCGGCATCAAGCTCCATATTCCAATAGAAGTAGTCACGCCAGCTGTCCGGTGTGTTCCGAATCCCGATGGTAATGGTCACAATCGGATTCCAGCGAGGCTTCACCGGTTTCTTCATGAGCTTCATGCCGGCTTCTTCGGGCGTGCGGCCGCTTTTTTTATTGTTGCAACGCCAGCAAGCCGTCACGATATTTTCCCAGGTCTTTCGTCCACCCTTGGCGATAGGGACGACATGATCGAACGTCAGTTCCTCGGTCCTGAACTTGTGACGACAGTACTGGCAGGCATATCCATCTCGCGTGAAGATATTGATGCGGGA
Organism: uncultured Nitrospiraceae bacterium; assembly: GCA_963742465.1. GTDB lineage: Bacteria > Nitrospirota > Nitrospiria > Nitrospirales > Nitrospiraceae > Palsa-1315. The sequence continues at coordinate 34,841 of CAVUMA010000007.1, forward strand.
GAATTTGACTGCCCGGTGGACATCCTTGAGCCGGACCAGCTTCAGGAGACGCATGACGGAGGGAAGCTTTATGGAAATCGAGACCGCGTGGACCTCTCGGTCGTAAACCTCGAGGACTTCAACTTTACCTTGCCAGAGGAGCGCAATCGCTTTTTGCCAATTGACAACCCGCAGGGGTTCGTACGTCGCGTTGAGCAGAAGGGTCATTTCCATGCCGCAACCTCATCCTAACCGAGGCTCCTTGTATGAGAGGGCCCTGGTGTAGTATTGGAACGCGTACCTATTTTTATGCCATAAGCCTGGGTCTAAATCAAGTCACGGACGGATCTGTGGACTGCTACTGTTCTGTCGGCCACTCGGCCAAGGAGAAGGATTAGCACCATGCCAGAATTTATCACCGTTGCGGCGGCAGAGGACATTCCTCCGGGGACCGGACGAACCGTCGAAGTCCAAGGAGTCTGGATCGCCCTATTTAATGTCGACGGATTCTTCTACGCCGTCGACAACACCTGTCCTCATGCGGGAGGACCGCTCGGAGAAGGCCATCTTGAAGGCCACGTCGTCGAATGTCCGTGGCACGGCTGGCGATTTAATGTACAAACCGGTAAGCGACCGGAGAATCCTGACATCACCGTCGCCTGTTGCCCCGTTCGGATCGAAGGGAATCAGGTTCAGGTGGCGCTGCCGGAGAACTTCACGTAGTTCCTCACAACATAACTTAGAGAGAATATATGTAACAGAAGTCTTCTCCCGCAGGATGCTCAAAAAGTCATTCAATTAGGTTGCATGCGAGTCAAAACCGGAGGCGTAGCGTTTTTCACCCACCCGCCCCAAGCTGCCAAGACAGCTTGTTCTCCGAGTGGGGTACGTTGAGGATTTTGACGAACCAAGAACGACGCGTGGGAAAGGGCGCGTCTCGGCGCGACTGGGCAGGGCGGGTGAGGAAAGAGGCTTTTTCAGCATCCTGCTAAGGCGTAGCATCCGGCTCTTTGGGAGTCACACCATCAGCAGCGAAGCGACGCGGCATTGACCTTCTTTAACAAAAGATCGGCATGCCAAATGAATTCCCGCTCGAACCATTGGCCCATCGTCCCTTGATCTCGCAACTGAACCCGTATCTCGTACAGATCCCCCTCCACCTGCTTCACCCGCCACTCACCCAGCCGAGCGACTCGATTGCGCTCGCTCATGGAACGCACATGCTCGGTCATCGCCTGAAGAATTGTGGGATAGCCCTGAGCCCGATGGGTTTGCACCAACGCAAGGGCCTCGGCAGCCCGATGATCGGCCATGGGATTCAGCGACGGAGGCTTCATCCAGAGATAGTAGAGTGTGCCCAGCACGAGCACTGCCACGACCGCATAGCGAATAACCTTCACCATCGAGAGCGAAGAAGGTGCGGAGCCGGCGGAGGAATGATTCTGTGGCATGGACATCGTGTAAACGGGGTTCGACGAGAAGAAATGGAGCCGCACATGATCGCACTGCATCTTAGGAAGAGCACCGGCGCGATGTCAATCCAACTACACCCAGCACGTTAAACCGCCTGTGGTGCGGCTTGTGCGTGTGAAAGCGGTTATGATACAAATAGATGCCTGATCGGTAGATATAGCTCCTGGGACGGAAAATCATCAATGAAATTCTTTTTCTACGGGGACCATCTCAACCCCACACAACTGAAACGTCGCGCTCCGGAACATCAGTTTCTGATGCTGGCCACTCTTCCCGAACACACGATTAAATTCTGCCGATGGTCTTCGCAATGGCGATGTGGCCTTGCCAGCGTGACCCCATCACCGGGAGAACAAGTTTGGGGAGCGATCTTCGAAGTTACCGACGAAGATCTCAAATTGATGGACCGCTTCGAAGATGATGTACCTCCAAGCGCGTTTCGACAGGTCCAAGTCACCGTGCTGACGGAAGCCGGAGACAAGATACTCGTCACGACCTATGCCGCTAGCCCCATCGGCAAGTTTAAACCCAAAGCGCACTATCTCGATTGGGTGATGAAGGGTCTCAAGCATTGGAAACTGCCTGAGGAGGCCATCGATATATGGAAGTCGTATGCACCGCAGTGAAACAGCCATTGCTCACAGCAATCGGCTTTCAGCTATCTCTTATAGAAAATTGAAGTCTGATGGATGAGTGCTGAGCGCTTCATCGATAATCAAAGGAGTACCTATGCCGAAACCCAAGTATCACATCGTCGTCTGCACCAACGCCCGTCCCCCAGGCCATCCGAAACCTTCCTGCGGCAGCGCCGGATCAGCCTCCCTCCTCATGGCCTTTAACATCGGCCTTATGCAGAAGGGCGTAACCCCAGGCGAACGTCCTCGTCAGCGGTTCATCGTGCCTTGGCCCTTGCGAACAGGGACCAACCGTCGTCGTCTATCCGGACGCCACCTGGTACTCTAAAGTGACGGAAGCGGACGTGGCGACGATCTTGGACGAGCACATCAAGGGCGGCAAGCCGGCAGCGAAGCTGAATCCCGACTCGGTTTGGAAGTAAGCTTTCCCCTTTTGAGCCATGGCCAGCACCACTCACCACGAGCACAAATCCCATGCGCCCAAGTCCATTGGGTGCATGGTAATTACCTGTAGCGACACGCGAACCCCCGATACCGATACGAGCGGCCAACTCATCCATAAGCTCCTCAAGGAGCAGGGATACAACGTCGCTGCCTATCATGTGGTGAAGGATGAACCGGCTCAGATCAAAGGCCGGATTGCCGAAGGCCTGGTGAACGAAGCAGTCCACGCCATCATCATCAATGGCGGCACCGGCATCTCAAAACGTGATTCAACCTTTGAAGCTGTCGACGCGATGCTGGAAAAACGTCTGGTGGGATTCGGTGAGATCTTCCGCTACTTGACCTACCAGGACATCGGCTCATCTGCGATCATGAGCCGCGCCACCGCAGGCGTCATCAAAGGTCGTGTTCTCTTCTCCACCCCAGGCTCCGAGAACGCCGTCAGGCTGGCGATGGAAAAGCTGATCCTTCCCGAACTCGGCCACCTCGTGAAGGAACTGACCAAATAAGCATAAAAAGTGAGACGTGAAAGGTGAAACGTTCTCCTCTGAGTTGAGGTGTGAACGCTAGGCAATCACCTTCCTGCATCTCACGTTTTACTTTTCACCGTTCACGTTTCACGCACCACTAGTCTTGGAAAATCTTCGGTTCTGAGTAAGGCGCCTCCGCTGGAATCTTCGATTGCGCATACCGCTTATAAAACATCAACACATCCCGTACCGACACCACTCCCACAATTTCGCCTGCTTGGGTCACAGCAAGATGCCGCACGCCTAAATCACTCATCATATCCTGTGCATCATCGACCGCCTGACTCCCCTCGATCGTGCAAATGGGGGTCGTCATGATCTTTTCGACGGTGAGCTTGCCGAGAGGCTTATTGGTCGCTACCGCTCGCCGCACAATGTCGGTATCCGTGACGATCCCGACCAGCTTCTTCCCCTTCTTCACAAACAGCGACCCCACACGCGCAGCCCGCATCTTCTTGGCCGCACTCACAATCGACACGCCAGGCCCCACGGTCTTGGGCTTCTTGCTCATAATTTTCGCCACTGTGGACATACGCTCCCCCTTTATATTGCTAATGGGCTTACCGGGAAAAGTCACCCTAACTTCTTCACACTGTCAAAACTATTTTACCGAAGAACTTACGACTCAACATCAGTTCCTGCGCCTCGCGAGCCTCCTGTAGCGGGAATGTCCGATCAATCACTGAGATCAGCCGACTCTGCCCCATCAGTTCCGCCGCCTTCACCAATTCCGCGCGCGTGCCCATATAAGACCCTTTGATCGTCAGCTGGTGCGCAAAGACATACCGGAGATTCAGCGTCACATCGCCTCCGGTCGTGGCACCGCAGGTAATCAATCGGCCACCTTTCGCCAGCGAGGCTAGGCAGGTGCCCCACACCTCCGGACCGATATGCTCAATCACGACATCGACTCCTCGCCCGTCAGTCAGCAGCTTCACGCGGTCCGCCACTTTCTCCTTCGTATGGTTGAAGACCGCATCGGCTCCCAGGGTCACGGCTTTGGGAATCTTGTCGTCCGACCCGACAGTCGTCATCACGCGAGCCCCGGCGAGCTTCGCCATTTGGACCGCCATCATCCCGACTCCGCTTCCCGCACCCATGATCAGCACCGTTTCGCCATGTTGGAGCCCGCCCAGAGCAAACAGCATATGCGATGCGGTCACCGACACGAGCGGAAACGCCGCAGCCTGTTCAAACGAGAGGTTCTCCGGAATCGGCAGCACATTGCGGAACGGCACTTTTACATACTCCGCATAGCCGCCGTGCGTCATGGCGCCGAGCAGCCCATACGAGCGACATAGATTATCTCGTCCTGCCAGACACTGCTCGCATTTCCAGCAGCTGATCCCCGGCGACACGAAGACACGCTGCCCGACAGTGACGCCTTCGACCCCATTACCGATTTGCTCCACAATCCCTGACACATCCGACCCCGACACATGAGGAAGCGGCATGGGGTAGGCGGGATTGCCCTGTCGTATCCAAATGTCGAGGTGATTCAGAGCACAGGCCTTGACGCGAACCAGCACCTCCTCCAAGCCGATCGTCGGTGTGGGCAGATCTTCATACGAAAGTTTGTCTGGTCCACCATGTTGATGGAAAAGCACTGCTTTCATCACAACTCTCATGCAAATGTTGAACGATTAATTTACAATGTTGCATTGAGGAACATCTTCTCCCCTCATATAACGTTCACCATTCACCATTGTCAAAATTTCAATGTTCCCTCCACCACCATCACGCATTGCCCTCCTACTTTGACAGTTTGGATAATATCGTCATCCGACTCGACTCTTACGAGAATTTGCGACGGACGCTCGATCTCATAGCCCTGCTCGACGATGATTTCTGTCGTGGGGGCGACATCCACCACGCCGTTTTGTACCAGGTAGGCTCCCAACGCGCCACTTGCGCTGCCAGTCGCAGGATCTTCAAGAATCCCGATCGAGGGGGCGAACATGCGCGCATGGACCGTCGCAGACGGTTCCACGGTGACCGTCGTAAAGGGCATAATCCCGTTCGCGCCAAACCGACCGCAGATGTCCACGATGGCGGAGGCGTCTGGTCGGATCGAGCGGACAGCCGTGAGCGTGCGCACCGGCACGATCAACACTGGCAGTCCGGTGGACACCACTTCGATCGGCCACTTCATGTCGAGTGATCGTGTACTTTGGCAACCCCAACGCGCCGGCGATCTTATACACATCCTCCATTTCGTCCACAGGCCCCAGAAAGTCCGGCTTCGGCTGCGTCATCACCACACGGGTGACCTGCCCCTCTCGGCATGGAGTTCGACGGGAAAGAGGCCGATGTTGCATTCCTGCATCACGCGGGTGATCGCCATCGGTGACGGCAATCAACCCGAGCTGGGCCAACACATAAAATGTCCCCAGCACCGGATGTCCGGCAAACGGAATCTCCTGCGTCGGGGTAAAAATCCTGAGACGAACGACCGCCGCCTGGTCCGTCGGAGGCAGCACGAACACGGTCTCGGAAAGGTTCATCTCCCGGGCAATCTGCTGCAGTTGATAGTCGGTGAGACCGTGCGCGTCGGGAAATACAGCGACCGGGTTGCCGCCAAATGGCTGCCCGGTGAACACGTCTGCTTGATAAAAATTCAGGGTCCGCCGGTCAGACATTCAGGCTCCTAGCAGGCTGAGGCGGGCCTGTTTAACATCCTGTGCGCTGATTGACAGGCATACATACGCTTTGCCAGACTCACCCCATGGCCGATGTGACCCAAGAAGATGTGAGCCACGCACTGGAGGTACTGGGACTGACCCTCCCCGTCACCCCCGAAACCCTCGCTCGAACCAAACGAGTGCTCCTGTACACTTGGAACCCTGCCCGCTACTCGAATCTGACCAACAACCCCAAGAAATACATGGAGGCCTATAAGAAGGCCGAAGAGATGACCGAACTTATCGAAGCCGCCCACGCTCTACTCTCTGCCGTGCTCGTGCCCGAAGAAGGGGACGTGAAACCTAATACGTAAAACGTTAAACGTGAAAGGTAAAACGTAAAACGTAAAGTCACTGCCAGGTTTGACCTAGGCCTGTTCTCATCTCTACGTGTTACGTCTCACCGACCCCGTGACTCACCACCCGACTCATCCCCTCCGCTCCATCTTCGCTCCCGTTCTTCGCGACAGGCCAGGTGATCAACCCAGAGATACCCTGCGGCGATCCGACGGCCTGCGTCTGCTGCGCGTAGATCTGCGGCAGCTGGTTCGTCCCGAACTTCGAAATATAGAGAAAAACATGTTCGCGCGAATTCACGCGCACGGCCCAGGGGTGAAAATCGTTCTTGTAGAATTCTTCGCACATCTGCATCGCGTCCAAGCATGAGAGGGTGCTCGGATCGTTCAACGTGTAGTAATAGTCCAGGGGGAGATCGTACTCCTCTTGTTTGTGGATCGTAATGCCGAACTTCTCCGGACTGCGCACCATCGGCGTATGGCGATAGGCCACGAAGTAGAACAGCTCCATCGAGTGAATCACCGGCTGGTTCTCGAGGACGAACTGGCGGGTTTCCAACGCTTCATCGAGCGTTTCGCCGGGGAATCCATAGAAGGCCATCACATGGTTCCAAATCCCCGACTTCGCCGCCATATGGAGGTTGCGTTGGATCACGCTCTTCTTGGCATGCTTGTCCATGAGGTTCAGCACTCGCTCGCTCGCCGACTCCATCCCATAATAGAGGGTGCAACAGCCGGCCTTCGCCGCGAGATCCCAGGTCTCCTGGTCTTGGAGCGTTTCTTCAAACCGGATCAACGTCGTCCACTTGATCCCGACGTTTTGATCGACCAGCAGCTGCGAGACCTTCTTGAACAGCGCCGGCGGATAGGATTCGTCGGAGAAGAGAAAATGGCGGCACTGATACTTGTCCCGCAGCGCCTTAATCTGTTCGACGACTTGTTGCACCGGCACGCCCCGATACTGGTCGAAGTAGCCCTGGCCATGGTCGCAAAACGTGCAGCGCCCCCAATAGCAGCCGCGCGTCGCCAGGTAGGGAATGATCAGCTCCGGCACGAAGTAGCGGTCCAGCGGCAGCCCGTCGAAGTCCGGCAAGGGCAGCGCGGTCGTCTTTTCGGTGTAGACTTCGGAATTCCGGTGAATGCCTGAGGCATCGCGATAGATCAAGTTGGGCACGGATGCGATGGCCCGTTCGCCATTCAATGCCTCGATGAGCCAGAGCAGCGCATGCTCGCCCTCGTAGAGGATCGCCGAGTCGAACACGTCTGTGAAGAACTGCTCGTGCTTTGGCGAGATCTTCTTGAAGGCGCGTGATGACGTTACCGCCCACCACCACATGAATATGCGGGAAGGTCTCTTTGATCATTTTGCAAAAGGTCAGGCCTGCCAGCAGTTGCATCTGCGTGCCGATCGAGAGCCCGACCACGTCCGGCATTCTCTTTTGCCACCGCCGGCATGACCAGCTGATTGCAGAGGTCCCGATAGACGTTCACCTGCTCATCGTCCAAACAGGCCAGCACTTCTTTGGAGACGCCGGGGCGATAGCCCAGATTGCTTTCCATCGGATAGAAGACGAGCGACGCGGGATAATAGGCTGTGGAAATGTAGGCCATCGCTTCACGGAAGCAGTTCAACGCGCCTTCCAGTATCTCGGCCTGGTAGAAGCGCTCGCCACGCACGATCAACTTGGCATCTTCAGCCCGGTCTGCCAGATCGAACACATCGACGCCATAGGCCTGTTCCACCGTGGCTTTCTGATCTGCTTCCTGCTCCGTCAGCAGTCCCGGCCTTGTCTTTGTCTTGGAGCCGCTTGAGCTGCATCCCCAATCGGGCCTTCACCCAGATCAGGAACTCCATGCTGAAGAAGTGATCCCACATCCCGATATTGATGTCGCGCTGGATGACTGTATGGCCCGCCTCACGCAGCACGGCAGTCAAAGAGGGCAAGGCGAGATAGGGCGCCGTCGGCACCCACTCAGGCGGAAACAGCAACATGACCTTGCTGGTCTTTCGTGCCCCTTCTACTGGAGGCAGCGTATTGATCTGAATCAACTCACTCATCGTCGTTTCTTTCTATCCCCTTTACCCCGACTATTCCGCTACCCTTCTCTCTTACACCGCTACCTCGGTACCCCTACATCTTTCCTGCCAGCGATGGCGCCATGCCTACTATCTTCGCCGCCTGATACTGCAAATCCGGCAACTTCCCCAATCCAAACCGCGCGATGTAGAGAAAAATATATTCGCGAATGAACAGGCGCAGGTCCCAGCCTGGATTGTGGTTCCGTTCGAATTCCTCGAACACCCGCTCCGCCTCTTCGATGCTCATCCCGTTCTTGACCGTATAGTAGTAGTCGAGGGCCAGATCCCACTCGGGGTTCTTGTAGGCCGTCACGCCCCACTTCTCCGGGTTTTTCGCCACCGGGTTATGCCGACCGAGATCGAAGGTGCCGAATCCCAGCGAATGGACATGGTCTTTGTTCGCTTCAAGAAATTCTACCGAGGACCAGGCTTCCTCGCGTCGTCTCGCCGGGAAAACCGAAAAAGCCCATGCAGTGGTTCCAGATGCCTGCGTCAGCCGTAAGCTGCAAGTGCTTCGTCATGATCTCCGTCGTCGTCGCCTTGTCCATCAGCTTCAGTACCCGCTCGTTCCCCGACTCGTAACCGAAGTGGAGATAGCGGCAGCCGGAGTCCTTCGCATCCTGCCAGACTTGATCTTCCAACAGGCTCTTCTCAAACCGCATGTGCGTCGTCCAGACGATGCCCATCTGGCTATCGATCAGCCCGCGCGACAGCTTTCGAAAGAGCGCAGGCGGATAGGACTCATCGGTGAAGTGGAAATGCTTGGCGCCGTACTTGTCGCGCAGATACGTGATGTCGGCCAGAATGTCCTGAATCTTCTTCGTCCGGTAGCCCGCCGTATAGCCCTCGCCATGGTCGCAGAACTCGCAACGGCCCCAGTAGCATCCCCGCGTCGCCAGGTACGGCAGGATCTTCGTCGGCACGAAGTATTTATGGAGCGGCAGCCCGTCGAAATCCGGCGGCGGCAGGGTCGCCATGTCTTCCGCGAAGCTCGTCGGCGACACATGTATGCCGGTGGCGTCCTTATATATGGTGTTGGGCACATCAGCCAGGCTCCGCTTCGCCCCCACCGCCGACACCAGCTGCACAAACGCCGTCTCTCCTTCATAGACCACCGCGCTGTCGAAGTATTGGAACAGCGGCGATTCAGGCAGTACATCGCGCAGACGAGTCACCGTGTTGCCGCCGATCGTCACATGGATATGCGGGAAGTGTTGCTTGATGAGGGCACAGAAGGTCATGGAGGAGAACATCTGCTGCTGCGAGCACGATCGAGATGCCGACCACGTCCGGCTGCTCTTGCTCGATCACCGGCTTCACCAGATGCTCGAACACGTCGCGGTAGATGTTGACTTGCGTATCGTTCACTGCCTCCATCACTTCGGACGAGACGAAGACCTTGTACGACAGATCCGTCTCCATCGGCGGCATGCAGATTCGGGCCGGGGCATAGACCATCGAGATCACCGACGTGACCTCGCGGAATACTTGAATGGCCCATTCTAACTTGTCGATATCGTAGAACACTTCTCCGCGAATGATCGCTTTCGCCTTTTCCGCCTTCTTGATCAATTCGTCGATCCGCTGCCTGGTCACATCGCAGAGGGACAGCTGCAGATCCATCTCCTCGACAGTCAGATCGCGCTTCTTCGAGAGCTTGCGGAGCCGGTCGAGCTGCTGCGGCACCCGGCGCAGGACCTTCTTCAGAAAGTCCTCGCTGAAGTACCAGTCGTACATTTCGAGGTTGATGTCTTTTTGGATGACTGTATGGCCGGCCTGACGGAGGACGGCGGTGAGGGAGGGAAGGCTCAAGATAGGGTTCAGAGGGGAACCAGTCCGGCGGGTAGATGAGCAACACTTTCATCTTCCGGCCGCTGGTGGCTTCGGAGGCTTCACGATGGAGCATGATCAGCTTCTTCGAAGCCCGTTCGCCCTTCGTATACTCAATCCGCATTCCGGCTCGCTCTCCTATCTGCAAACTGAAGAAATAGTCAGAAAGCCAAGGGGTTAGGATTAGGAATCGACATTGTACGGGGGCGGGAGAACGGGGGTCAAGGGTAGAGGGAATGGACAGACTGGCTGCTTTCGCTTGAGGCCAGGGGCTTGTTGGCCGCCGTAAGCCTCATTGCCGCTTGGCAGCGCAACTTGTTCCATTCCAAGCGATGCTTGAATGGAACGGCGAACAGCGCCACCACCTACCAAGGGCAGGCCGCGTCAGCTCGGCAACAGCGGATTCAACAAGGCCCTGATGCCCGCTCAAGTAGCCAGTCTGTCCTCCTACAATAATTAATATGGAGGGGGGAATGAGAAAAGGATCGGAGCGGGCAGGACACCCACATTGCTCCCGTGCTCCCGGAACGCGCGGCCTAGGAAGGCCCTCGTTCGATGCGCGCAGTCGAGGGCAACCTTGGCCACCCCCTCCAAATCCTAGAGAGGGGGAAATAGAAGAAAGGGGAAGGGATAGAAGGAGGCTCAACCACAGCGGAAACAAAAGGTCCTATGGCCGCTCAGGAAGCAGGTCCGCTCAGCTGGGGACGTGCTGCGTTGGATGCGCTCTTTGAGTCATGGACCAATACAACCACAAAAAAGTACACTTGTTTGACTTCCACAACGCTGCCGGTACTGGATGTCATCTAGAGTATGTCCACCAAGTACAGAAATAATCACTATGTCCCTGTATGGTATCAGAAGAGGTTTTTTCTTCGTGGACAGCGCGACAACGAACTCTACTACCTCAACTTAGATCCAACTACGGTCAGGGATTCAAAAGGTCGTGCTCACACGATGCACGCTGTTCGTCGTCTGGGACCCAAGCACTGCTTTGCCGAGAAGGACCTTTACACAACTCGGTTCGGGTCGGAAGAATCGACCAAGATTGAGCAAGCCTTTTTCGGTTCCATAGACTCCAAGGGCCGAAAAGCCGTTGAATACTTCACGAACTTCGCCCATCCCTCCGTCAACACCAACGCATTCAATGACATGATGATTTATATGAGCACTCAGAAGCTCCGAACACCAAAAGGACTTGGTTGGCTAAGCAATCAAGCTAAGGTCACCGACCAGAATATGGTTCTTGATTTCATGACACAGATTCAACAAATACATTGCGCGATTTGGACTGAATGCGTTTGGCAAATCGCTGATGCCGCTGAATCCGACACCAAGTTCCTTATTTCTGACCACCCCGTCACAGTATACGATCGCCGATGTGGCCCACGATCGACGTGGTGTCGCGGATATGAAGACCCGAACATAGCCTTCCAGGGAACCCATACAATTTTCCCTTTATCTATAGATAAGGTCCTGCTCCTCACAAACCTCTCATGGGTCAGAAACCCATATCAATCTGAAGTGGCCGTTCGACCTAATCCAAATCCTTGGCGCACGGCAATTTTCAATTTCATGGATATTCAAACAATGCGTCACCTGAGCGAGCAAGAAGTCCGCGAGATCAATTTCATTCTGAAGAGCCGTGCCCTTCGATATATTGCCGCAGCAAAAGAAGAGTGGCTCTACCCGGAAACCCATGTGTCAAAATCTGACTGGAACACGTTCGGTCATGGATACCTTCTAATGCCCGACCCTCGTGGAGTATCGCTGGGTGGCGAGATTTTTATTGGCTATCGTGGTGGTGGTGCAGCTTCCTTCGATGCCTATGGGCGTCGGCCTTGGCAGCCCGACTACGACAAGGAAAGTAAGGGTCTTAGAGAGGGTCCGTCGCTTGACAGATTTAAAGGTGAATTCGCCAGATTGTTCGGTCCATCTAGAAGGGGACGTGCATTCACTTTTGACAAACTAGACAACGAGCAGGATGATGATGAATTCCATCGGTATCATCTCAGTCTGGAAGCGAAACATAAGACCCCACGAAAATAAGGCGACAAAGAAAAGTAAATGGGGTCAGGTCTTGCAATCGAACATTTAGCGGCGCGTGGCGGATCCGACTCGTTCCTTACCGCCCCGCTGCTCGCCCCATCGACTCCGGAGTGATGGATACGCCTCCCTCTTTGGGTCCAGAATCAGGGTCAGGTCTTGCAATCCGACATTTCGCAGAACGTGGCGGGAATCTGGTTCATCTGGTTTCTTCGGTCTGTCTCCGGTGTGTGGTTCGACGAACGAGAGAGAAAAGACAGACTCGTGCACCAGATAGGCCGCCTCTGAGTCTCCGCCCCTCACATACCGCCACCCCATCGCCTCTTGAGTGGTAGAATTCCCTCAGCACGCCTTCAAGGATACTGCTCAATGCTTACAGGAGAAGATGAGGGTGCCATGAAGCATTCGCGGCGTATGGCGGGCCGGCGGGAATGATACTCGGGATGTTCCAGGTCCGCTACGGCACAGTATGAACACGATACAGATATGACGAGGGATTGCCCATGAAGAAGGATTATTGGTTTTACGGGTTGGCCGTCGTGACTGGAATCGTAGTGTGGGTTACCGTTTCCACGGTCTCCGGCAGGAGAGAGGCCTGGGATTCCCAGTGGTATTTCCTCATCAGCATTCCGGTGGTCTGCGTCGTATCTGCAGCGCTCGGGTTTGTTGAGCCGAGGAGGCCGTGGCGATGGGGGGTCGCTCCTCTTCTTGGCCAGTTTTCCTGGATGCTGTTCACCCAAGGGCCGGGTAATCTCTTGCCGCTTGGATTGGTGGTGTTCGGTGTGCTCTCCGTGCCATCGATCATGACGGCGCGGATCGGCGCATTCTTTGGAAACAAGCGTGCGAAATAACATGCAGCTTCAGACAGTGTATTGGCTAATCGCCGCCTTCGCGGTCAGCTTCTTTGCCGTGGTTTTCCCCTATTGGCAGATCCCCTACGCAAAGGTCTCGCTTTCGAGTACCTTGTATGGTACGGGCCTGCTTGTGGTTGGTGTTCTAGCCGCCTCAGCCCGCGCACTTGGGAGAAAAGAAAAGGGGACAGTTGCTGTCCCTTTTTCTACCTCCTTTTCTCTCCTTTTCTGCCTCATAATCAAAAATGCAATTGGGAGGCACTGGAGCGAATGGCTCTGCCTCCCGCTTATCCGCTATTCCCCGCGTGCTAATGCACAAACATGAGCCTGGCTGCTTACTCTACTCGCTCCTGAAATCGCGCAAGTCTTCCTCAGACTATATTGTGCATGAACAATATGTCGACCAGGCCGCGCTCGACTTCCACTGCCAATCCACCCACGGCGCTCACTATTTTCTGCGCATGCGTGCACTGTTCGACACGATCGACGTGGAGTACTTCGACGGCGTGGTCAGTTAAACGATTCTAAATTTTCGAACAGCTTTCGCGGCGCGTGGCGGGCCACTCACTTTCCAGCGCAATAAAGCGATTACGCCAGGCCGCGTGGCAGCAACATGGCCAAATGTGATGATTGCTGCTGGTAATATTTCTTGAATTTGAGATCCCCAGCGGCTTCTGGGTCAAGAATCACGACGGCATTTGGATGCAATTGAATGGAAGAGGCGGGAATTGCCGCAGTTAATGGTCCTTCTACAGCTTGGGCGATAGCCTTTGCCTTTTCTTTACCGAATGCCAGCATCAACAGAGCCCGAGCCTCGTCAATCGTACCGAGACCCATAGTTACGGCCCATTCAGGCATCTCTGTTTCATTGAAAGTCCGGGAAAGTGTTTTTCTTGTCTCAGCGCTCAGCAGGCTCACCCTTGTGCGGGATCTGAAACTGGACATTGGTTCATTGAATGCCAGATGGCCGTTGATCCCGATGCCAAGCAACTGAACATCGATACCGCCGCGATCATGAATCAGCTGCTCATAGGAATGACAATAAGAGACCATGTCTTCTTGAGACTCTCCCTTTAACAGATGGATGTTATCAAGATTAGCATTGATATGTCGGAACAAATGTTGATGAAAGAAGGCGTCATAACTTTTCGAGCTCGTGGAGGGTAGCCCAAGGAATTCATCAAGACTGAAGAAATCCACGCCCGAGAAATCAAGATGCGTCGATCGGTGCAGATTTACCAGGCTCTGATACACACCAATTGGTGTATTGCCTGCAGCTAACCCGATTCGTAAGGTCGGATTCTTCTTGATCGACTGACCAAGCAGGGACGCAGCTGTTCGATGACCCTGCTCAATCGTCTCGGTGATCACTACGAGCATTAGAGAGCTTCTCGAAAAGACGAACTCACCATCGCCTATTCAGAAACATGTTAGAAAAATCATCCTTATCAGGAGGGCGAGCAGCGGCATCGGCGAAACCACTGCTAGTTATCTCGACAGAGATGCCGGGGTCGGCATCGTCTGCGGCTAACCAGCCACGGTGAGGACGGCCTGCTGTTGGCAGAGTTGCTGGAGTTTCTCCCTGGCTTCCTGCGACAGCTTCACAAATTCAACACCAGCCCATTTCCTCTTGGCCCATCGGATCACCGCCAGGGTAATCTTCAACGCGGGAGTCCCATCATACGGGTAGATCGTTAGGGCAAGAGCATCGCGCGAAAAGAGTTTTAGGGAGAGGTATCGCTTAGGGAAGGAGGAGGTAACCAGTCGTAGGTCACACCCCGTCTCAGAGATATGACCCTCCCCTGATTTCATAGACACCTCCATAAGTGGGAGAATGATAAAATTGGAGGTCAACATGTCCAAAACAACACGGCGTCAGTTTACCGACACATTCAAGTCCGAGGCCGTCCGGCTCACGCGGGAATCGGGTCGGCCGGTGGCCCAGGTGGCGCGGGAACTTGGGATTTCGGACAATGTGCTGTATCGCTGGAGGACTGAGCAGCAACAGGTCGAATCCCAGGGCCGCACGCGCCAGGCGGTGCGCACTGAGCAGGATGAACTGACACGACTGAAACGGGAAAATGAGACGCTGCGGAAGGAACGGGATTTTTTACAACGTGCGGCGGCGTTCTTCGCGAGGGAATCCGCATGAGATACCGCGCGATCCAGGAGCACGACCGTCGCGATCCGATCCGGCTGATGTGCCGCGCCCTTGCCGTATCAGCTGCGGGCTATTACGCGTGGCGCTCACGGCCTGAAAGTACCCGATCGGTGTCCGCCCGGACCGTGCTCTGAGCCATCCGGGTGATCCATCGAGAGTCCCGTGAGACCTACGGCAGTCCCAGCATCTGGGATGCCCTGGTCAAGCAGGGACACCGCATTGGCGAGCATCGCGTCGCCCGGCTGATGCGCCAGGACGGCATCCGGGCCAAGACCGTGAAGAAGTGGCGTGCCACCACCCAATCCCAGCATCGGTTCCCCGTGGCGGCGAACACCCTCAATCGCCAATTCACGGTCGAGTCTCCGAATCGGGTGTGGGCCGGAGACCTCACCTACGTGTGGACCACAGAGGGCTGGCTCTACCTAGCCGTGATCCTCGATCTGTACTCGCGCCTCGTGATCGGCTGGGCGATGGGCCACCGGCTGACCGTGGGGCTGGCCGAGCAGGCCCTCACCATGGCGCTGGCGAACCGGAACCCACTGGCCGGGCTCCTGCACCACTCGGATCGTGGCAGCCAGTATGCCGCCACGAGGTACCAGCGGTTGCTCACCACTCACGGCCTCACCACCAGCATGTCGAGGCGAGGGAACTGCTGGGACAACGCCTGTGTGGAGAGCTTCTTCGGGACGCTCAAGCGTGAACTCGTGTACCATCGGCACTACGCCACCCGTGAAGACGCGAAACGGGATATCTTCGAGTACATTGAGGTGTTCTATAATCGGAAGCGCCGGCATTCGACCCTTGGCTATAACTCCCCGGCCGAGTACGAAGCGAGGACGGCAGTTGCTTAACTGGGTGTCCACGGAATTGGGGGAAGGTCAATATTCGTCACCACTCCGTCGGCAAGACCACTCTTGGCCGCAACGGTTGCAGAAAAACGTACTGCTCTTCGAGTATACCGTCTGGGGTCGATCACTTTCACGGGGCAATCGTGTTTGGGAGAAAACAACTTGGCAACGTTCATGGGACCCTCCTTCACCCTAGTTGTTGTGCACTCACGAGTGTATGAGCAACCCTCATGCCGAGCATACGTAGAATATCAGAAATTGGGAAATCGCGCAGTTAGAAGGAGGCGGCTGTGGAGTTAGATTGGCGTGTGTGTCAGAACAGAAACAAAGATTGAGAAAACGAGACGGGCAAATAGAAGAAGAAAAATGGACAGCTACTTTTCTGAGAGAAGAGTAAGGTGCAAGGAACCATTTCACGGATCGTGGTGGATTTCATATGAAGTGGCTGACACCGGCTCTCCAGGTTGGTATACTTGCGAGCAAGGTAATATATGAGCAAAGTCGAAGCGATCGAACAGCAGATTGAGAAGCTTTCTCCCGCAGAACTTACGGCGTTCCGTTCCTGGTACGATGCGTTCGACGCCGAGGCTTGGGACCGCCAATTCGAGGCCGATGTCAAGGCTGGCAAACTCGATGCGATGGCTGACAAGGCGCTACGTGGCCACACCTCCGGTCAGTCCACGAAGCTTTGATTCATCACGCCTCACCAGAATTTTGGTCCTGCTTCAACACCCTCTCCGCTCCCATCCGTGAACAAGCTAACAAAGCCGTTGAACTCCTGAAGGCGAACCCGCAACACCCGTCCTTGCATTTCAAGAAAGTGGGGCGTTACTACTCAGCTCGTGTGAGCCTCAACTATCGGGCGCTGGGGTTGAAGCCACGGACGGAATCGTGTGGTTCTGGATTGGCACACATGCAGACTACGACAAGTTAATTGGCTAGCCCATTTCCCGGCGCGTCCCCCACCTTTCCCCCACTCCCCTCACCACCACCCACACTCGCAGAATGGTCAGCTCTCTCGTAGAGGAGACAATGTTACTGCAGACCTTCTAGCTTCGTGATTGACATCGCGCTGACGACAGGATACATGGGACACATGAACTGGGATGAGTGCTATCAAAAAGGCGAGGTGCTCTGGGATAAAGGCGCCCCGGCGCCGGCGATGAAGCAGTATCTGGCAGGTCATACGGTGCGCGGCCGCGCGCTGATTCCTGGCTGCGGTCGCGGGCATGAAGTGGCGGTGGCGGTGGAGCACGGGCTGGATGCGACGGGGCTGGACATCGCGCCGACGGCAACAGCGGAGGCGCGTGTGCTGTATCCGCATCTGGCGGAACGCTTCGTGACGGGGAGTTTGTTTGATCCACCGGAGGAGATGCTCGGAGCCTATGATGTCGTGTTGGAGCACACCTGCATGAGCGGGCTGCACCCAACGCTGCGCGCGAACTACCGGTTTGGCATCGATCTCACGCTGCGGCGCGGAGGCTTGCTGGTTGGGGTGTGGTTCATCGATCCGGCGCTCGATCCGGGTAAAGAAGGGCCTCCCTTCCCTTTCAGCGTGGCTGATTTGACGG
The DNA here is from genome assembly GCA_963742465.1 of uncultured Nitrospiraceae bacterium. GTDB lineage: Bacteria > Nitrospirota > Nitrospiria > Nitrospirales > Nitrospiraceae > Palsa-1315. The sequence goes on from CAVUMA010000007.1 coordinate 52,263, forward strand.
CGCTCTTTGCGGAGGGCTACGAAATCGTCGAGGATTATGTGCCAGATGTGGCCTTTCCCGACCGCGAGGGCCGGGAGCGGGTGCGCGTACTGCAACGCGTAGGATGACAGGATAGGGCGAGACAACGGGGACATTCTGCATTGCCCGTTGCGCGTGTCCTGCCTGCGGCGAGCCTGGTCGAGCCGAGCATGTCAAAAGAAGCCTGCCAACGGATGGCCGTTCGTTCGACTGCGCTTAAACCGATCCGTTCTTCGACGCTCCTTCGCTCACGGTTCTCGCGTTCGATGCATACATCGGAACATGTGCCCACACGGTCATGCAGGCACGTGTTCCACGTTTGACTCCGGTTGGTCTTACCGCCGGTTCACTCGACAACCAGGCGCGCACGCAAGCCGCCAGGCTGGAAGTGATTCGGCAGCAGCATGATGCAATTGGGATTGAACCCCTGCGCTTTCAGCGTATCGATGCTCCCCAATACTTTATCTTGCTTCAGGTCGATCACCGTGATGGACCCATCGCTCAGGCCGTCCAGATTGAGCAGGCTATTCTGGACAAAGAGATACCGTTCATCGGGCGACAGAACGCTATGGTGGGCGCCGGCAGCAGCGGCGATCGTTTTGAGAAACTTCGGCTGCCGCGGATCGCTGTTGTCGTACAGATTGACAAATCCTGGCTTCGCCGTGGTGACGAACAAGCGGTCCCCCTTCGCGTTGTAGAGCATTTCCAACGGCATGCCTTGCTGCCGCAGTCCGAAGTCATCGATCTGATGGAACGAGAAAGTCTTGTTCTTTGGATCCCAGACCCCAGCCCACAACGTCCCTTCCATCATATTGGTGATGTGCACGACCGGCGGATTCGCCTTCGGGCTGAACATGATTTCGACGGGGGCCGATTTAGACGGAGCCGGCTTTGACCCAATCTTGTGCGTCGAGAGCACCTTGCCGGTACCGGCTTCCAGCACCGTGACCGACTCACCCGCGTCGGACATATCGGGCTTGACGGTGCTGGTGAGGAGGACGCGATCGATGCCGTTGTGAATCGCAATCCCATGAGGATACAGAATCGTCGCCACGGCCGGCTCAGTCGCGCTGATCGTTTTGATCGGCTTATCCATAAGTGCGTCACCCATAATCACATTACTCGAACCCATACAGGTGAGATACCAGGTCTTGTTATCTTCTGAGACGACGAGATCCTCACCGACCTGGCAGTCCGGTAAGTCGATCGCGCGGAGCCGGTAGGGAAACTTCGTGAGGTCGATCACGTGCAGCAGGCTTTTCCCCAAAGCCGTGATATAGGCTTTGCTACGATCCCGATTGAAAAAGATGTGGTGAGCCACGAGGTCGGACGGCAGCGGAATCTCCATTAAGATTTTCCCGAAGTCCCCAGACTCTGGATCAATGTCCATGATCGCGATCCCTTCCCGTCTCACCGGCTGGTTGGGCTTACTCTCATAGTTGATCAGGGCCAAAATTTCCGCCGAGGCGAGAGCCGTGCCGGTGAGCAGCAGCACCAAGGTCAGCGCAAGCAGTCGAAATGATTTCATGGTGGCCTCCTTTTGGATAATGAAGATGGGCATAATCCTGCGTTGCCAGGTCTACGCAGCGCACGAACATCTGTACCGGTATAGTCGTTCCCCTTTGGGTTACTCGTCAATCACGCCCGAAGGCCGATCACTTCCAGGTATTCTGCAAAGACGGTGGTGCAACCTACTCCTGCTCGATTGTGAGCCGTCCAGAGCACTTCCAGATCTTGGCGCAATCGTGCTTGGCTCCCGGCATCGAGAGCCGCAAAGGCTCGATTGGTCGGCCCATAGTAGAGGCGAAAGAACTCTACCACCTCCGAAGGTGGAAAGGGATACGCGAACGTATACTGCCTCCTCATCATGCTGAGTTCCGACAGCCCTTTACCGAGTCGTTCACGAACCGTAGGTTCGTCGCCCCACAGCACGGGTGAGGGCATGCCGGAGGGGGCGATGAATTTCGACAGGGTCGCAAACATCTGCCCGATAAATCCCTGTGGCGTCCAGTTGGCCATGGCGAGGGTTCCCCCTGACACGCACACGCGCAGCAATTCCTTCGCCACGAAGTCTGGCCGCGGAGCGAACACAGCGCCGATCAGGCTCACCACCACGTCGAAACTGGCATCTTCGAACGGAAGCGCCTCGGCATCCGCTTCCTCGAAGCGGGCGTGTAGACCCTCCGCGCGTGCGCGTGCCCGCGCCCGCTCGACCAAATTCCCGGCGATGTCGACCCCGGTTACCTCCACGCCATCTCTTGTCGCCAGCAACGCCAGCTGACCGGAGCCGCACGCGACGTCCAGCAACTGGCATCGCGGTGGGATATTCAGGCGCTCGTAAAACTCGCGCGCGCTGCCTTCCATGTACCGCGAGAATCGATCATAGTCTCCCGCCGTCCAGATCGCCCTGAGACGAGTTTTCAGGCCTTCTATTTCTGGCGCCACCGTATTCGTGACCATGGCTTTCCTCCTTCAAGTGTTTGGTGTACGCGGCCACCCTTTGCGCCACGTTGTGTCTGCTCGCACTATAGGGAACAGGCCCTCCGGCGTCTTATCAGCCCGTCTGGCTCTCTTATCCGGAGCATGCTAAGCTGCATCCCGTTTATCGAAGGGTCCAGAATTCTTTGCGGATTGTCCGTCCGTGTCACGCGGAGCCCCTATGGATGTGCTGTCTGAAGTGCTCAAAGCCGTGAAACTGGACGGTGCGGTGTTCTTTAACGGCGAATTCTCTGCGCCTTGGTGTGCGCGTGAACCCGACTCCTGCACCATGGCGTCATTCCTGTCCGCCCCTTCCGCGCACGTCATCATCTTCCACCTAATCATCGACGGACGGGCCTATGCCCGCGTCGAGCGCGACGGCGCTGCCGTGCCCCTCAAGGCCGGCGACATCGTCATTATCCCGCACGGCGATGCGCATCTCATGGGAAACGGTCCCCCCGTCACACCAATCGACAGTGCGAAGCAACTCCAGCAGGTCCTGGCAGAGGGACGTATGGTTTCGCAGTTCGGCGGAGGCGGGGAACTCACGAAGCTGATCTGTGGGTATCTGACCTGCGACCCGCAGCTCAGCCAGGTCTTTATGGCTGGGCTGCCCCCGATCATCAAGGTCAATATCCGAGACAACCCCTCGGGACAGTGGTTGGAAGATACGCTCCGCTATTCGGTCGATCATGCGGATGCCTCCGGTCCCGGCAGCTCCGCGGTGGTTGCCAAGTTATCCGAGGCGTTGTTCGTGGAAACGTTGCGGCGCTACATCGCACAGCTGCCGCACAATCAGACCGGATGGCTTGCCGGTGTGCGCGATCCGGACGTGGGAAAAGCTCTGGCGCTCTTGCATCGACAGCCGGCTCACCCTTGGACCATTGCCACCCTCGCCCACGAGGTCGGAGTGTCCCGTTCTGTGCTCGCTGAACGATTCCAGCACTACCTGTCGGACACGCCGATTGGCTATCTCACGCGCTGGAGGCTGCAACTCGCAGCACAACTGTTGACCTCAACGTCCAAGAGCGTGGCCGAAGTGGCGGGCGATGTGGGCTACGAGTCCGAGCCCTCCTTCAATCGCGCATTCAAACGGGAATTCGGCCTCCCTCCTGCCCGGTTCCGCACCCACTCGAAATCGAGCCGCAAAAAAGAGAACTACGGAACAGTCTGATTGCTTCAGAAACGGAAAGGTATCAGGACCCATTTCGCGGCGCGTGGTGGTTGCTTCGACTGGTTCACCACAGACTGGCTCCTTCCTCGCCTTCATCCCCTCACCGCTCACCCCTTACTGGCTACCCCCGATTCCATAGACACCCCTTTCAGGGATGGACCAGGCTGATGCAGAAACGTAGACTGTTCTCAGTCATTCGTGAAACATTGCACGATGCCATGATTGCTGCGATCATTCGCTCGACAATTCTTGTTCTCATCAGCGTGCCACTCTTGGGGCTCGTCGATGTTCATAGCCATTCCATCGAGGTCTTGCCTCACTGGAAAAAAGGAGACACGGTTCATCTCAAAATCACGCGGGCACGCGTGAAGTCCGCCGATGGCACGTCTACGATTACCGGGAAGACTCACACTCCCTTTACGATTGAGGTGCTCAGCGCCAATGACGATGGATACCTTGTGGGCTGGACCGCGGGCAAGACCAAGTTCGACTCTCCATCTCAGGCTGAGCAATCCTTCCTTGGACAAGTCGTCAATCTCATGAATGGCCTTCAGATTATTCTAGAAATCGACTCGCACGGCGCCATTCGAGGCGTCCAGAATTGGAAGGAACTCAAAGCCGCGGCACTGAAATCCCTGGATGCCCTCGCTGCAACCGAAGACTTACAGAAAGAGAAACCTGACAAAGCACTCATGTCTAGCTTGCGGGCACAATGGGAATCCATGCTGGGAACCAAAGAACAGGTCGAAGAGCTGTGCGCCCGCGAGGCGCAGGTATATTTTAAGGTGCTCGGGAGGCGGTACGCCCACAACGACCCTTTCAAGTACGAAGGCCTGTTGCCAAATCCTCTCGGCAGTGATGCGTTCCCGACCCATGCAATAATGGCTTTGAAGACGTTCGACAAGCAGGCGGGCCAAGCCGTCATTGCGTGGAGCCAAACAGCCGATCCCAAGCAGGTCTCACGGATTCTTGAATCAATGCTCAACGAGATGAATGCACGTTTGGGGAAAGAACCACTGGAGGGAGAATTTCCCAAAGCGATTTCCATGGAAGACCATGCAGAAATCACGGTGGATGTGACCACAGGATGGGTCAAGACTCTCAAACATGCGAGGTCTGTGAATTTCGGTACGCGTGCCCAAGTCGACACCACATCAATCATCAGAACGGCAAAATGATGTCGCATCACAAAGGTGTGGGATCAGACATGAGTATTGACGTATGAGGGACACGGATAAAATACAGAGACCCTGTGTGGCGGGGAACTGGTGCATCTGGTTTTATGAGTCAGTCGCGTTTGTTCGGTTCGATAAACGAGAGAGACCAACCGGACCCGTGCACCAGATAGACTGCCTCTGAACCGCCCCCCACCTCACAGACGGCTCGCACACCATTTCCAGAATGATAGATATGTCCACGGTTTTACAGTAGACTTGCCCTTGCCAGACTACTGAGACTGTCTATGATCTCCACAATTTGCTTGCCCCAATCAATCGCTACCATCCTGCTCTCCGCGCGAATGGGCCGAAACACACAACGTGGTGGAGGGTGACGGACTGAATGAGCCAAGGGAGGACATTGCATGGATCCAATCAAGTCTTTTATGGTTCCGAGTGAAAAGTTTATTACGGTTGAGCGGGATACGGATGTGCAGACGGCGGCACGGCTCATGCGCGATCGCCGCATCAGCAGCCTGTTTGTGACGAATGGGAAGGAGATCGTCGGCATCCTTACGGATACCGACATGGTCCGGCGCGTAGCCGCAACTGGAGTCGATACCCTCACGACAACCGCTGAACAGATTATGTCGGCGCCGATCCTGACGATCGAAGAGGATAAAACCGTATTAGACGTCAGCGATCTGATGGCCGAAAAGCGTATCCGACATCTCGGCGTGACGCAGGGTGGAAAATTGGTCGGCATGATTTCTGTGCGCGACATCCTGGAGTTCTTGACGAATCTCCGAAAAAAGTAATCCGCGAGCCTTTCCGATACAGCGTCTTCGTCGGCTGCGGCAACACGAGGCCTTTCGTCGTATGGTACGTGAGAGAAAAAGGTGCCGGGAATCATTTCGCGGCGCGTGGCGGGGAACTGATTAATATGCTCTCACTAGCTCATTTCGCCTGTCTGGTTTTTCTGGTTTGTTTGGTTCGACGCACGAGCAAGACCAGTCAGGCCTGCGCACCAGATAGACTGCCTCTGAATCGCCCTCCCTTCACACAAGGCGCCCACTAGACAACCGCCGTCCTTCGATGCCAGACGATGGCATAGGTCAAGCCGACCTGAAACAGTAGACGGACCCCGCTTATTCCACGAGTTTTTGTCCAGTGCGGTCTCGGACCATCGCAACATAGCAATCATCGTGCATCTTCGTTGTACTGATTTCGACTGGAATAACAGTTCCGTCTTTTCGCTGTAACAATCGGTTCACAACGCGAAGGCTTGTCACAGCGAACTTGTTCGAGGTGTTGCTGAGCGAGGTGGTTCTCTGCGGGAATATAGGTGTCTTTCACATGCAGTTGGAGTAACTCCTCTCTCGTATACCCAAAAATTTCACAGACCTTCGAGTTCGCCATCTTTAAATATCCGTCTCGATCTAATACAACAATCCCGTCCGATGCCTCCTCTATTAAGAATCGATACTGACGTTCACTTTCTTGCAGCGCCGCTTCCGCTTGCTTACGCTCGGTAATATCTTGAGCGAAAACCAGAACCCCGATCACGTTCCCCTGGGAATCACGATAGGGCACCTTGTCCGTCTGTACCCAGCGTTTCTTACCGGAGGCCGCTTGGTACAGTTCCACGATGCCGAGTTTTGGCAGGCCCGAAGCAATGACCTGGAGGTCATCCTGGTAGTATTGTTCTGCTTCCTCCGGGTAGAGGTCAGAGGTGAGCTGGCCTTCCACCTCTGCCACCGTCTTGTTAATGGATTCAGCCGCGTGCCGGTTCGCTCGCACGATGCGATTGTGGGTGTCCTTGTACCAGACCATGGCCGGAATGAGATCCAACAAGACCTGTTGCTCGACCTGCTGCTGCAGAAGCTTCGCTTCAGCCTGCTTCCGCTGGGTGATGTCGCGGACAATGCCACAGCTATACATCTGACCGCCGAATCTCCATGTGCCGATCGAGAGCTCAATGGGGAATTCGGTCCCGTCTTTTTTTAAGCCGTGAAGCTCGATCGTTCTCCCGGTCAAGGGTGATACGCCAGTGACCTTGGCACGCTCAAGCCCGCGCTGATGGTCCTCGCGGAACCGAGCTGGCATGATGGTGGTCAACGGCTGCCCCAGAATCTCTCCCGCTGTATGTCCAAAGAGCCGTTCGGCAGCAGTATTCCATGAGACGATCTTACCGTCGTTATCAGCCAGCACAATACCGTCTGGTGCAGTCTGGACAACTTGCCGAAACTGCTCTTCACTCGCACTCAGAGCATGCTCGGCACGATGCATCTTGAGCACCAATCTTCCGTGCATCAACGGCTTGACGGAGAATGATTTTGAGCTCATCTGGGTTGTAAGGCTTAGTAATGTAGGCAGAGGCGCCCCGGCGGAGTGACTCCACCGTGTGGCTGTCTTGTACGGATGCGGTGAGGATTATGACTGGTAGCAGGGGGTCGAATTCCTCCAGCCCCCGAAGTACCGCGAAACCGCTCAGATCCGGCAGTCCCAGATCCAAGATCACTGCCCCAAACTGTCGGTGTTCGGCTTCGTGCAGCGCTTCCCTTCCCGTCATCACGCTGTGCACCGTATAACCCTCATGTCGAAGGAGATCTTCGAGAGCCAGACAGATATCCGGCTCATCGTCCACAATGAGTACGGAGGAAAGATGTGAAGGAATTTGTTCGGCGCTCATATTCTCACTGAAATACTTTTACTTCGTGAATCATTTTGAGGAGTAGCCCGTTGAAAGTAATACGTGGCCACTCTCTTCGAACCACTTGTTATTGAACTAGGGAGAAATCATACGCCGATGAACTTGATAAATCGAGGTGCGCCGTGTGGGATGTCCGCGTTGAACGGTGACGAAACGAATTACCGGCAAGAATCATTTGTGGCGTGTGGCGGGGAGCTGGTTCATCTGGTTGCTTATCGTCTGCTTGGTTCGATGACAGGAGCATGCACCGCTGCGGCTGCTTGACTGAGCGGTCTCTGGGCGCGTAGCATGACAACCAGAACGTTTCAGCCACGCCGACTGTCTCATCTCTCGCGCTTCTTCGCCCTTCCCAACGCGACTGATTCTCCAGTCTCCGCCGCTCCAACGCAGGTAGCACACTCCGCACAATGTCCCGAGACGATCACATCACGGCAAGGAGGTACCCACATGTCACCGCAGAGGCCCATTACCGACCGCATCCTCGAACTACTCCAGGACTCCAAGGATTGCGATTTCGAAGCCTTGGTGGCGCGTTATCCGGAGTTCACCTCTAGCGAGATCGATCAGGAGATCTCGCGTTTAAGTCGAGCGGGTAAGGTGAAAATCACAAGAGGCGTGGGGACTTTCACCATAAGACAAACACAAGCTGCGATTGTCAGTTAAGCGTCGGGAGTGAACATGGCCAGGCCCAGAAAATGGGTCCTGGTCTTGTAGGCACATATTTGCGACAGTAATGGGGAACTGGTTCATCTGGTTTCTTTGGTTTATTTTGTTTGTTTGATTCGTTTGGTTGGGAACGAGACAAGCCAGATAATCCAAACCAACCAGAGACACTGTCTGCGAATCACCCACCTCTCACCCAGCAATAGCACCAGGCCATATGAGAAAAGACTATCGACACATTTGTCGATCCATAATGTTGAACTTCACTCCACAGCGCAGCCATAGACCCGCCAAGCCAGAAAACGTAGAATGCGCTGGTTTCGTCAATGTTGTGGGAAGCAGGATGGAAGAAGCTCGTTCCGTCGAAATTATGGAGGTTTTAGTCTGTGCGAGCGGCGTCGTGTATGGCGCAGTGTTGGCCTACGGACTCAGACAGCAGTGGCGCTGGATGATCGATCCCCCAGAATGGACATCTGTGATCTACTTTCCCACAGTGGTCAAGATGATTTGGGGTCCCACACATGTTCGTAGCTTTGCATATCTGACGGCCTACGGCTCTTTTGCGATGAGTCTATTTTGTCTTGTGCAATCATTGGTTGCCTCCTTCTAAGAGACCCACTCACGAACCGGCTCCGTAAACCATGTCGCGGTGCGGAGGAGCTGGTCTATCTGGTTTGTCTCTTTTATTTGGTTTGGCGAACATGACAGACAAGACAGGCCTGCGTACCAGATTGACTGCCTCTGAATCGACCCTCCCCACTAATCGGCCAGGTCATCTTGAAAACCTAGAATGTTCCTGTTCACGCGCTCCCCATGTCACGGACTTCTATCGACGACATATGAGCTCCGGGATTGCAATCCATACAAACTATCACTTTGACCCTCCCCCGATTTTACAGACACCTCCATAAGGGGGAGAATGGTGAAATCGGAGGTGCCCATGCCAGCAAGAACTCGACGTCGGTATACCGAGGAATTTAAGCGGGAGGCGGTGCGGTTGGTGTGTGAGTCCGCTCACCCAGTGGCCCAGGTAGCGCGGGACCTGGGGATGTCGGACAACGTGTTGTATCGCTGGACCGCCCAGCACCGGCAGGCGGCGGCCCATGGCACCACACGGGCCGCCCAGCGCGCCGAGGCCGAGGAACTCACGCGTGTGAAGCGGGAGTTGGCGCGGGTCACCCAGGAGCGTGATTTTTTAAAACGTGCGGCGGCGTTCTTCGCGAAGGAGTCCCGATGAAATATCGAGCGATTCGCGAGTACAGCTGCCGCTATCCCATCCGGCTTATGTGCCGGGCGCTCGCGGTATCGGCTGCAGGCTATTACGCCTGGAAGGATCGGCCCGAGAGCCGCCGTGCAATGCACAACCGCATCCTGCTCTCGGAAATCCGAATGATCCACCGAGAGTCTCGCGAGACCTACGGCAGTCCTAGCATCTGGGACGCATTGATGAAGCGAGGGCACGGGGTCGGCGAACATCGCATCGCGCGACTGATGCGCGTCGAAGGGATCCGGGCCAAGACCGTGAAGAAGTGGCGCGCCACGACCGACTCGGACCACCCGTGGCCGGTGGCCAGCAACACCCTCAACCGGCAGTTCCAGATCGAGCAGCCCAACCGGGTGTGGGCCGGGGACATGACCTATGTCTGGACTACGGAGGGCTGGCTCTATCTCGCCGTGGTGCTCGACCTGTACTCGCGTACCGTGATCGGCTGGGCGATGGGCCATCGGCTGACCGTGGATCTAGCCGAGCAGGCCCTCACCATGGCGCTGACGCATCGGAAGCCCATGGCGGGGTTGCTACATCACTCGGATCGCGGCAGCCAGTACGCGGCACGCCGCTACCAGCGGCTGCTCGGCGAGCACGGCATCGCCAGCAGCATGAGCCGCACGGGCAACTGCTGGGACAATGCCTGTGTCGAAAGTTTTTTCGGGACACTCAAACGCGAGCTCGTGTACCATCGGCGCTACGCCACTCGGAACGAAGCGACACAGGATATCTTCGAGTATATTGAGGTGTTCTACAATCGGCGGCGGCGTCACTCCACGCTCGGCTACTATTCCCCGGCCGAGTTCGAAGCGAGGACGGCTGTGGCTTAACCAGGTGTCCACGGAATTGGGGGAGGGTCACTTGCCACTTCCTGCATTTTCAATTGGACTTCCAAATACCTTCGCGATTACCATGAAAACTATTTGCCGTCACTTTGGGAAAGGAGAGATACCGATGACACGATTCAGAAAATCAATGGCCGCCGTGCTAGCAGGGGTTCTGATCGTCGGATTAGGAGTCGCACTTCCCCTCCTGCCGGCATTTGGCGAAGGTGGTGCGCGGCGAGACGTTGTGCGTCATGCTGCTGAGCTCGTGGGCGCAGAAGGTGCTGGGCCTGCCTCACTTTCTAAAAATGCGACGATCATGGATCGGGATGGGAAAGTGGTACGCGAGGGCACAAATGGTTGGACGTGCATGCCCGACAATCCCAATACGCCGGGCACAGACCCAATGTGCATGAACGAACCCTGGCTCAATTTCAGGGATGCAGTGAAGAACAAAAAGAAGCCGACTTACACACAAGTCGGTATAGCATACATGCTACTAGGCGATACTGCGGTGAGCAATACGGATCCATATGCGAAGGCGCCAAAGCCGGGAGATGAATGGGTAGAAGGACTCGGCGCGCACATCATGATTCTCGTGCCCAACGTGGAGACGCTGAAAAACGTCTCGACCAATCCGAAAAACGGGGGACCATGGATCATGTGGCCTGACACACCCTATGCTCACTTGATGCTCCCGATCGATAGTTACCCATCACACTAGGCAGACGGCAGCAGTATTGTCAGGAAGGATGGGCCAGCGGAATACGGACTGGCCCTTCCTGGAAGAATCAGTGCCTGCTCTTGCAATCAATCAGTTCGCAGCACGTGGCGGGGAGTTGGTTTACGAGGTTTGTTTGGATTAATTAGTTTGTCTTGTTTAGGGTGCGACATAAATAAGATTAACGAGCCGATCCCCTCTCGCTCTTGCCATCAGCTATAAGCCATTTGCTCAGCTCTCTCCCACTCACTCAAGGCTCCCGCAAAACAGATGTCGTCGTTCGATCACGATGAAGGCATGGCCCGAACGTCATCCCTGATAACTTTGAATGTGATCGGGGTGAATGTCCTCATTGGACTCTTCAGAAATCACTCTATTTCTAGGTCTATTGACATCTCCTCGCTATACTTTTCCCAAGAATGCCCTAGTGCTGTCCGGATATTGAGGGAATACCTGTGGAAATCGCAACCAGTATCGTCCTGCCAGATTTCCTCCCCTACTTACTGGCAATTTTCGGGTTGCTCGTCCTGTGGCAATACTACCAACTTCGTGTGATGAAGGGGCGAATCCTGGCCATCGATATTTTCGACCGATCGGGCACCCGCATGTATCTCTATGTCGTGACTGACGATCTACAGGCGTGCGAGGTGTGCCGCTCAGCGCATGGAACGGTTTTCCCTCCCAGTGAAGTCATGAAGAGCCAGTTCTCGCCGATCAAGGGAATATGCAAGAGACCCGACCCTTGCATCGGCTTCCTCGTCGGTTTGTACGGCGCATGGCCCGAAGCGAACCGGATCGTCGAGCGATTACGATTGTCCCGTAAGCGAGAACCGATACAGTTAGATCAGAATGAATTGAGGGAAATGATTTTTGGTCCCTGGGAGCAGAGCATCAGCGCCAACACCGATCGGTTTGGTATCTACGTGCTGGAAGCTGTTTTGGGAGATTGTGCAAATCCAAGTCTCGCAATGGAAAAATACCGCGATACGCTTGAATATGCGATGGAGGTTCGACATATGCCTCTGATCGTGCCAGCGTATTTTCGTCTCGTGGAACTCTTGGCCAGGCAAGGACGAAACAACTAAAGCGCTCCATTTCATCGAACAGTTTGAGAAACGGTACAAGGGGAAAATATCGAAACCCTATGCACCGACCGAGAAGCAGGTAGGCCTTATGATGATCAAGAAGTCTCAGCTGAAAAACGCTGCGCGATCGACCGTGCCAACTCCAACAACTTGAAATATTGTCGCACATGTCTCTCTTGAGGCAGGGGTGTCGAAAACAGTACTCATATGTGTGGTTCGACGAACCAGAGAGACAAGACAGACCCGCGCACCAGATAGACCGTCCCTGAATTGTCCCTTCCTTACTTATAGGCTCAAGCAAGACAGCAGACGTCGTTCGATGCACAGCGTAGGTATGGACCAGGCCGAGCAGAAAAAGTGACCTGGTCCTCTCCCACCTTGACTCATTCTTCCTAGCCGCATAGTTTAAGCTGACCTTTTCACAGAAATGAGCTCATGAGTCTCAGGTGAAAAGATAATCTTTACATTCACAAAGGAGGCAAGAGTTATGCGGTTTGTCAAAGTGAAGGATGAGGAACGTGCAGGCGAAGTTGCGATCAATCTCGACCTAGTCCGAGAAGCTCACTTCGGAGGGGGATTGCTGCACCTCTATTTCGAGCGCAGCTCGACTGCACAGGATGACATGACGTTTACGGGTGAGAATGCACAGAAAATCTGGGTAGCGATGGGATAGCGCGGGTCGACCAAGAAATTGGGTGCTCTGGATGTGGGGGCGGCATGAGTAATGACTTATAGTGCGCGCTGGGAAAACTACGAAACCATTTTGCGGCGCGTGGCTGGAAGCTGATTCATTCGGCTTCTGTCCATAGTGCCAGGTAGCCCATAGCATACAAGTAGGATCGGAGCTGATTGTCTGCCTTCATCGATTGCCATCGGCAGAGCATCATGTCCCGCTATGCGGATTCGATGAACCGTCCTGCTTTGAAGGGGGCAACGACCACAGCAGGCGATTTATCGCTTTCGATTCGTGCTCAGGCAATTCTTGAAACTGCACGCCGAATGCGTAGCCCACTTGCCCAACGCACGATCGCGCTGGGAACAAAAATGGGGGCAGCTTGATGAGGCCGAATCTGAAGTTGAATCCCTGTATCGGGAGGCATGGGAATCGTGCTCACCACCCGACATCCTCCCACGGAGAGGTCTAGGACAACTGCTTCCTTGACCTGCACTGAGCCAGAGGAATAGATCCCTTGGAAATTGACGTGGTGCCGTCGGTGCTTGCGTTGTTCAATGAGCAGGTTCCATATCACCCTCCTCATGTCCCTGATTTTGATAGAGCCGGGTTTGGCGATGGAGCAATGTGTCGAGCAGCTCACGGACGAAAGCATAATTTCTAATACTACCGCATTGAGGCCCGCTAACGCACCTGGCGAAACCGCCAGGTGCGACTCATTAGATAAATGAGGTTCAAGTCCTGTAATCCAACGTCTCGTTGCGTGTGGTGAGCCCTCTTGATTCGTTGGTTGTGGAGCGCTGTAGGCTCTGCTGCTAATCGCCCAGTATTTCTTATATTCCGCAGTCTGTGTAAAATGCCCCCGGCATTTGTCCTCTCAGGCTTTCTTTCCTGGACCGTTAGCTTGGAAAAGCGCCAGAATCATTCATCGCCAAGCATTTTTATCATCCTGCCATGCGAATCGATGACGGAAGTTAGTTGCCCAGCCACGGGACGCTACGTTCTGTAGGTTGAATCTCAAGACATTTTCCTCTTCCAATCCTAGCCCACCCATCTTACGATGTGGCTAGCCGTATTATTCAGGGGGTTCGCGACGAAACCGACAAGACGCAAGCGAGACAGTCGCGCGGAGCCAAGCAGCAAGTTGTCCGCCCGAACGCTTCCCACGACGCATCCAAGCTTGTCGTAGCTGCATATCGCCGGTTGCAGTAAAAGCCTTCATGAATGATGTGGGCTACACACTGAGGGGTCTTCTGATATGTCAGACTTGCCGCTCGAGCAACTCGAACAACTCGTCCAGGGTCACCACTGGGACCCCTCGCGATTCTTGGTGCCCATCCGATGGCCCAGGGCAGTTCCCCTACCGTTGCGATTCGGTGTTTCTTGCCGGAAGCCAACGACGTTGCCCTACTCCTCAGTGAGCAGAGATCGACAACCCATTCCCATGACGCGCCTCCATGAGGCCGGTCTGTTCGAAGCGATCGTCCAGGAGCCGCTCGGAAGCAAGCCCCTATCGTCTTCGCATAACCAACCATGCAGGACAGGTCTCGGAGCGGCACGATCCCTATGCCTTCCTGCCCCTCCTCACCGACTTTGAACTGCACCTCTTCGCCGAGGGAACCTTCTTCAAAGCCTACGAAACGATGGGCGCCCATCTCCGAACAGTGCAGAGTATCGCCGGAGTCCATTTTGTCGTCTGGGCGCCGAACGCTGCGCGAGTGAGTGTCGTGGGCGACTTCAACCAATGGGATGGCCGCCGCCATCCCATGACGAACCGCGGATCAACCGGCCTCTGGGAACTCTTCATTCCAGAACTTACAGACGGAACGCTCTACAAATATGAAATTCTGTCGCGCCATCATGAGGCACCGCTCCTGAAAGCCGATCCCTATGCGGTGGCATCGGAGCTGCGCCCGAAGACCGCCTCGATTGTCCGTGAACTTTCTTCCTACCGCTGGAAAGATCAGTCCTGGATGACGGCGCGTGCACAGCAAAACCCCCTCGCCTCGCCCCTCTCAATTTACGAGGTCCATCTCGGCTCCTGGATGCGTATCCCGGAGGAAGGAGATCGCTGGCTGACCTACTCAGAGCTTGCCACAAAGCTCATCCCATACGTGAAGAATATGGGCTATACCCATGTCGAACTGTTGCCGATTACCGAGCACCCGTTCGACGGATCGTGGGGCTATCAGACCACCGGCTATTTCGCCGTCACCAGCCGGCACGGATCTCCCGAAGACTTCATGGCCTTCGTCGATACGGCACATCAGGCTGGAATCGGTGTATTGATGGACTGGACCCCCGCGCACTTTCCAGACGATCCGCATGGGCTCGCCCAGTTTGACGGCACGCATCTCTACGACCATGCCGACCCACGGCTCGGCTACCATCCTGACTGGCACAGCCGCATCTTTAATTACGATCGCGTCGAGGTCCGGAACTTCCTTCTGAACAGCGGGCTCTTTTGGCTGGATCGATACCATATCGACGGCTTGCGGGTGGATGCCGTCGCCTCGATGCTCTATCTCGATTACGGCCGGAAGGAGGGAGAGTGGATTCCCAATCAGTTCGGCGGGCACGAAAACATCGGAGCCGTCACGCTGCTGAAAGACTTGAATGTCCTGGTCCATCGTGATTTCCCTGGCGCCATGACCATCGCCGAGGAATCCACGCACTGGCCGGGAGTCTCACGCCCCACCTATGCCGGAGGACTGGGCTTCACATTCAAGTGGAACTTGGGCTGGATGCACGACATGCTGGATTATTTCAGCCACGATCCCGTCCACCGCCGCTTTCACCAGAATCAGATTACGTTCGGGCTCCTCTATGCCTTCAATGAAAACTTCGTCCTGGTGCTGTCGCACGATGAAGTGGTGCACGGAAAGCGGTCGCTGCTCGACAAAATGCCCGGCGACGAGTGGCAACGCTTTGCCAATCTCCGTTCCCTCTATGGCTTGATGTACGGGCATCCCGGCAAGAAAATGCTGTTCATGGGCGGAGAGTTCGGGCAGTGGCGTGAGTGGGACCACGACACCAGCCTGGAATGGCATCTCTGCGATTTCGATCGGCATGTGGGGCTCCAGCGGCTCGTACGAGACCTTAACTGGCTCTACCGCCAGGAGCCGGCGCTGCACGAACTCGATCACGACTGGACCGGTTTCCAGTGGATCGACTTTTGCGATGCAGCCCATTCCGTGATCGCCTTCCTCCGAAAAGCCAAGGACCAGGAGAATCAAATATTGTGCTTGTGTAACTTCACCCCTGTTCCCCGCTACGACTATCGAATCGGCGTGCCCGGCGCAGGCTACTATCGCGAACTATTGAATAGTGATGCTTCGGCCTACGGGGGGAGCAACATGGGAAATGCGGGAGGGCTCCAGACAAGCGCCATCCCCTCTCATGGCATGCCCCATTCGCTCGCAGTCACACTCCCGCCACTGTCGGTGTTGTTCCTCAAGCGGATCTGATAGTCGCAGAACGCTGAAAAAGCTCACCAGCAGCGTTCTCGCATCGTTCAGACCCTCAACGTACCCAAAGGGTACGCCTCGGATCTTCACTCGCTGCGGCCTTGCTGGACGAACTTTTTGAGCGTTCTGCGGGAATGTTCTCCTGTTGTGGCACACATGCGGATCACCAAAGGCCCAGCATGCCACAATAGTTTTTCCGCAGACTACTAGGAAGGAGCTACCAGGTCCTGAAGGGACCGCAATCGAGATGAATGAACTTGGCTGCGCGGATAAACCCCCACCCCACCGTACTGCAGCTTCAACGCAGCATGGCGAATCTCGCGAAGCTTGACACCGGGAATATAGAAGTCGAGCGCCTGCCCCTGGATATGTAGACTATGCTGCGCGACTCGCCGGCTCCGCTTCACAAGCTGCGCATTGTACTCGGGCGATCGATAGCCGGAAATTACATGGATTTCTCCGGCGCTATCGACCGTTTTCTGCACGAGATTCACGTGCTCCAGCATTCGCACATCGATGGCGGCCACTTCTCCTGTGTGATGGCAACGCAGAATATGATTCACCTCATCCAGCGCCGTCAGGTCATAGTTCCCTGCGTCATCTCGATAGCGGACTCGCAGTCGTTCGTCTGTGTGCACGTTGAAGAAGGTGAGTTCGGCGTCAGGAAGTTCGTTCGCGCGCGCGGGAGCAGGCTGTAGCAGCCTGCTACCGAGCAATAGAAGCCCGACAACAGACGTTTTCAAGAAAGATCGACGAGTCCAAGACCAGGAATCTGGATGCTGCAAGAAGCCGCTCCGGAAGAAGGTGCGCTGCAGTCTGTCAGGACAATGCATGTGCTTGTATCAAAAGTGCCAAGGTCAGTCAACTCCTTCCTCCAGCTTTTTACCCTATCATAACATTCGAGATACGGTGATCTTCGTGATACGTCTCACATCGAGCAATGATCTTCGTATGTTGCAAACCTTTTCAGCATTCCTATGTAAACCCCCGGCGACCAGCCTTCTAACCCGCAATGGCTCGATCCATCCTCACCGTCATTCCAATTACCTTGCATGCTAACAACTTCTCCCTAGACAGGAGGGCCCAACATAGGTAAGATTCAAAACATTAGGGGTATACACACGTTATGGCTACGATCCTTGTTATCGACGACGAAGAATCGATCCGGAACCTTCTGAAGGAAGTCCTTGAGAGGGCCAACCATCGTGTACTCGAAGCCCGCGATGGTCGAGAAGGCCTGGCTCTCTACCAACAGAACAAAGTGGACTCTGGTCCTCATGGACATTCTGATGCCGGGTACCGACGGCCTTGAAACCACGTTACAGCTGACACGGGAATATCTCGATGCGAAGGTCATCGCCATGACCGGCGCGCAAGGCGACCGCAACTTTCTCGATGTCGCGAAACTCTTTGGAGCCCGCCGCGTTTTCGAAAAACCATTCGACCTCGACAAACTCGTCCAAGCCGTCAACGAAGAACTCGCCAAGTAGCGATAACGACCCAACCGAATTTCTTCGGCCTCATCATCTTTGTTGCGTACAGCCGCTTCCCCCATTTGTGCCGTCAGAAGATGCAAATGCCTGGCAATAGGACCCTCGTTTCGTCATGATTCTGGCAGGAAGAAAATCGCGATGTTCGAAATGAGTGCTCGCACAAGAACGCTAGACCTGAGCTGCCTTATCCTCTGGATCGTGCTTATTCTCATGGTGGGCGTGTTGCCCCTGAGCAACTTTGTGGGTCACACGCACTGGGAATATATTAAGTGGATTCCGACCGTTGAAGATCTCCGTTCACCAAAATACCTTATTGACATCTTCTCCGATATTGTCGGAAATACCGCGCTCTTTTTTCCTCTTGGCTATTTTCTGAGGCGGCTTCTCTTCTCTTCCAGGCCTATAACGGCGATTGCTCTTCGCTGCTGGGATCGGTGTTACGCTTTCACTTGGCATTGAGTTCTATCAGGTCTATTGCCACAACCGCTTTCCCTCAATATTTGACGTCATCACCAATGTGACCGGAACGCTCATGGGGGTCCACTTTCCTCTCTCCAGGAAAAACGCCTTGCCAGTCTCGGAGAATCCGACTCTCACTCCCAGCCCACCGGATCGTAGCCACGCTCCTTAAGACAGCGCTGAACGAACTGCTTATAGGCAATGCTCGGAGGCGAGCGACGAAAGAGTCCGCGCAGGAACCCCGCTGTCGCACCACCGGCGGCCCCAACCATTGCGCCACGGCCTGGATGACCAACCACGGCTCCACCCACTGCCCCGGCTGCAGATCCAATCGCGCCCCCTGCCGCAGTGCTGCCGGCGACCTGCCCGCTCTTGCCTGACTCGCGGTCGCACCGGCATCTTTGGCCATCTCGCGGCACTCAGTCGATATCCCGATCCGCCACCTCTTTACCGACCTGCTGTAAATGGGTATTGGGCTAGAGAATCGGTTTGGGTGCCGCACAGCCCGCGACAAGAAGTATGATGATAAGCAAGCGACGTGATCGAGCCATCACGTCATCCGCCTACGACCATCACCGCGACTGGACGGATTTCGTTGACTCACCGGCCTCCAGAGAGTTCTTTCCTGGCCAATGAACGCATCATCACCGGATCGTTGTACGCCACCTCACTCAAGGCATCCATGATATGCAGTCCTTTCGTCGCGACCAACTCCTTGGCCTTTGCATAGTTCTTCGCAGTAAATCGCGCCACTGCCGGCTGACCGTTCACAATCTGACAAGCCAGGATCTCGCCGTTCACTTCCAGCATGCCCCCCTGCTCGACCAGCGTCTTGGCCTGCGCCGACGTAATGCCATGGAGCTGGGCGAACTCCTCCAGTCC
Organism: uncultured Nitrospiraceae bacterium; assembly: GCA_963742465.1. Lineage (GTDB taxonomy): Bacteria > Nitrospirota > Nitrospiria > Nitrospirales > Nitrospiraceae > Palsa-1315. The sequence continues at coordinate 71,337 of CAVUMA010000007.1, forward strand.
TCCCGTCTCAACCAATCGTCCATCCGGCATGATGCAGAGTCGCTTGAAATGCGGGGACCAGTCCTTGCGGAAGTCGATGTACTTGATATCGCCGCCTTTCGCGACGGCACGATCCAATGTGCGGTAGTCGATCCCAAGATTTTTCTGATCGAGTTTCGCCTGTAACTCCACCGGCAATGTTCGATGAAAGACCAGCGCTGCCACCTCATCGAGCGGAATACCACGCGCGCGAGCCAATTGCTCCGCCTCGGCAAACTGCATGAGATCCAAGGTCCAGGTCTGTTTGGGAGCGTCCCCGGTCGGATCGATCCGGCAGGCGAACAACCCGCGCGTCAGAACCCCGCCAACCTGGGGATACACATAGACCCCGCCTTCGGTCAGCAGCTTGGCCATCGTGTCGAGTGGAACCTCGTAGCTTTCTGACAAGACCTTGGCATGCGCTGCCAAATCTTCCTGGAGCGTCATGGCACAGGCCGTCACATTCCCCGGCGCATCGAACTCGGAGTAGTCCTCAATGACGTTGTAGAGAATCGGCAGCTTCGGAACCATGATCTTTTTCTTAATCTTGAACATACCTCACCGTTTCTTTCATCTCCTATGCATCACGATTCACATGCCCATACGGCGGCAGTGTCATCAATCGTCCATCCTCAACCGGTCCGCCTATCGTAAAGTGATAGAGCGACTGAAACGAACGTCCCTTGATTCCGACAATCTCATGTACAGGATCGTCGAAGAAACATCCAATCCCGGTTGCCCGTACCCCGGCAGCCTCCGCTTCCAGGTACAACACCTGCCCTAGCAAACCGGACTCCCAGAATAGACGTGGATACCACCAGGCTCCCCCTTCCCGCAAGCGCCCTTCGAACTCGGCCAGCATGCCGAACGAGAATGCACTGTCTCCTGCAATGTCCTGATGACAACTTACTTGAATGGCCAGTTTCTTCGCATCGCCTTCGAGCAGCCAGTAGAGCGGCAGATCCTCCGGACAACCTGGCGCCGGAGTCCAGCTCAGCTCTGGATTCATGGATTGCTGAATGAACGACAGCTTCTTCGGATCACGGGCCAGAAAATAGAGCCCTGGCGTGAGACCGTCGACGCGATGGACAAAGAGCAATAAATGAATCGCCGGCTCGTAGGGCCAGACATCCCAGGGCATCGGTCGATCCAATTGCGGCCGGTCCGCACGAGGCATCACGCGTTGCATCATGCGAAAAAATGTCGCAGCAGGAGATCGATGTCTTGCCGTCGAACGATACGGCACTCCGGCGTTGGCGAATGATCTGACCGGCCGAATTGGTTCTCGTGAAGCGTGAAACGTGAAACGTTATTCGTGAGAAGGCTCGGAAGAGCCACTGAAGTGTTGTTCAGCTGTATACTTCCAGCTCGCCTCCGCCACCTCATCAATGATGTCCCAATGCACCCCGTGCTCACCACTCAACCGATTGGCCTTCCCATGCCAGGTGCCATTCAGCAAGATCCTTCACCACCGCTGAGTCAAGGAACAGCGGAATCTCTGCCAGCTCCCCACGTTTCACGTTTGACGTTTCACGTTTCACCTCCCCAACAGGCCAAACCACAGCCAGACAGTCCGGATGTTCTGGCTCGACGCCCTGAAAGTCTTCCGTACGATTGGTCCCCAACAGCAGCGCAGAAGTATTTTGCTGACACGCCATCGAGTAGCGCCATCTTCCAGCCCAGCGTCGCCGCCGCAATCCGCGCCGTACCGATCGCATGGCCGACATCATGGTTGCAGTAACGGAATGCTCGCTCGCCATACTTCCAGGCTTCCCGCCAATGGACCGACGTCAGGCCGAAAAGAAATGCTCCGGAAGGAAATGGAGACAGCAGTCGAGCGATCTGTTCAGCGGGAAATTCAGCGCGTAACTCCAATCCATGTTCTTTGGGTGCGTAGTGATAGAGACCCGGGGTCAGATCGAGTCCCTCGATCTGCGGCATGACCACATAGCCTTCTGTCGGATGGAGGTTGCCTGAGGATGGATTGCTCCGCAGCGGCCACTCCGACTCCCCTGCCTTCTTCCACGCCGACAGGGCAAGAGCGAATTCGAAAAATCTGGAAAGCGTGCGCACGGTGACTGGCTGACAAGGAACCGTCCCAGGCTTGTAGATGGCGTCATAGGCAGGCGATATCGGGTCTTCATCCGGCGTCAGCAGCGGCAAAGCGATAAGAGGTGCTCCCTCAAACCGCCGAAACGGATCAGGCTGATTCGCCCAATCCAGATACCCAAGCGCACGAGCATAGCGATTGAAATGATGCTTTGGTCTGGATGTGATAGTGGATCACGCGATCGATCGGATCGGTCGGTACAGGTCTCGACTGGTTCGCGGTACAAGGGGATTTCGGTGGCCATCGTATTACTCAGTCACAGTCTACAGAGCAGCAGGAAGGAAAGTAAACGCACGCATTGCATTGACCTCCATTTCTCCACGCGCGTATGCTGCAGTCAGCATAGTCACGGAGACCCTCATGCAATTCGATCCAGCTCTTGCCGCTCAGCAGGCATTCTGCCGAGCAGACACCGATAACGAACTCGGTGCTGACTGGGACGAGCCGTCGAGGCCGAAGTGACCTTTTCGTCAAACGCCGGAGTCACGGCGCGGGAGGCCTATGAGGGACTTCTTGCCATTGCACAACGTTACCCCTTAGCCCACTCCTTCCAGGCCTTCTGCATCTACATCACTTGGCAGCAGGTGACGGAAGAGACCATTGCGCATCATTTCCAGACCGGCCTCCGGCTTTGTGAAACCTTTCTTGCTTCTCCGGATGGCAAGCATCAAGCAGACGTCGAACAGATCACGGAACTCTATGGGTCATTTCGCGATGGATTGGGGCTCGATGAAGAAGATGAGATTCAAGTCGAGTTTCGACGGGACACACCTAAGGGAGGAGACTAGCTTTCAGAGTGGTAGCTGAGTCTGGGAATGCCCAAAGCTGATCGCTGACGACTGTTAGCTCATGGCTGATGCCGACAAACATCGCGCGCGAATTTTTCTCCACCGAGGCCAACTGGCGCAGGCCAAAGCCGCGTACGAACAGGCAGTCGTAGATGATCGCCTGGCCAATGACCCGCGCGCTCTCTCCGATTCGCTCGGCAATCTGGGCAACGTATGCGCCCTCTCTGGCGACCTTGATCATGCAGAAAACTGCTACCGAGAAGTTCTCACAATCCAACGCACGGAGCAGAATCAACACGCCATCGCCCACACGCTGGTAAATCTCGGCAACCTGTACGTTGGAGCCGGCACACCGGAAAAGGCCCGTCCCTACTATCTCGAAGCCCTTGACCTCCTCGCTCCCCTGAACGATTACCGGGCGCTCGGCATTCTCTACCACAACCTCGGGATGGAAGAGGCCCGCCAGACACAGTGGGATGAAGCCACCGCCTACTTTACTCAGGCCCTTGATGCACATCGGATCGTCGGCAATGAGGAAGGGCTGGCACTCACCTATAGTCAGCTGGGCAAAACATTTCTGGATGCCGGTGACGTGCGAAAAGCGGAGAAATGTTTCAATAATGCGTCTGAACACTTTATCAAGCTCGGGAACGCCCCGGGCGAGGCCGTGGTGTTGCGTCTACTAGCCGATGTATATATCCGCATTGCCGATCGAGTATCGGCCATCCGTTGCCTCGAACGCGTCGTGTTTCTCGCCACGCACTACAACCTACCGGAGTTGAACCATGACCTGGAGTCGCTGAACCATATCCGTCAATCTGTTCCCCCGCCCCTAAGGCTTCATTTTCCTGGTTCCATATCAATCGCGCGGTGAAATCTCACAACTTTCTGGACAGATTCAAATCCTCTGCTACCGTGTTGGATTGTCACACCTGTCTATCAAGCTTCACCCTTCAACGACCGACAGGATATTGACATGAATTTTGGAGACAGGTGGGGACATTGTTTTTCTATATCCTTTTGGTCTTGGTCATGCTCATGCCTGCACTACCCTCCCCTGTTCACGCCGAAGACCCCAAACCTCAGATCACGGTAGGGACACAGGAAGTCGGCCTCTCGGTAGGATATCTTTTGCCTCATCGTCTCACACAAGACCACACCACGAAGCAGCAAGGCCGTTGCCTTCATGCCTTCCTGGATGATCACGCTCACCGATCCCATCGGCAGCAGTTGGTACCGAGGTCAAGTTTCACTCGGCGCCGAGATGGTCTATATCCAGTTCCAGGAACCATTCGTCACGCACGGCGTCGGTTTCGCCCCGAAAATCAAATATACCTTCGTCGCACTGGACCGGATCCGACCCTATGCCGAATTCGCCGGAGGCCCCTTCTGGACCGATCTCGCCGGGAAGATCCCGGAAGAGTCCAGCCAGTTCAACTTTGTCTTGATGGCAGGATTCGGGGTCTCCTATTTCCTGACCGATCAAGCCGCACTCAACGTCGGCTATCGATTTAATCATATTTCCAATGCCGGCACGCAGTACCCGAACCTCGGACTCAATGCCAGTCTGCCCTATGTCGGCTTCTCATTCTTTTTCTAAATTAGGAGGAGGCGAGAGATGATGGGCCAAGCTTTTATACGACCATTGATCGGCAGCGTTCTCGCCATGACCGTAGGCCTGGGAACCGGTTGTTCCCATTGGATCGAACTGGCTGCCCCCATAGACACCGCACCGCCTGCCAGCGCCACAGTGGCTACCGATGTACGAGTGCCTCTTCTCCTTGAGACGATACGGGTGACCCAGAACGGCTCGTCGATCGCTCCTCCCGTAAACCTCGAACGGCAGGTACTCGGTGCCATTGAAGCGACTCGCCTCTTCTCTCAACATTATCAATCAGGGTACACGCAACCGACAACAGACCAGGCTCGTGTCACGGTGCGTTTGTCGATCGATAATCTTGTCGAGCCCCATGCCGGCCAAGCTGCCTGGCGGGGCTTCCTGGTCGGTGCGTCGATGTTTACACTGTCGCCGTTCATCTCCCTCAATTACGACTACGGCACCCAGATGTCGCTTGAGATGGAACGATGGGACGGGCAGATCAAGCAATACACCGCCATATCCAATGGATCAGCCCACTACAACCTGTTTGGGGCGAACCCACAGGTCATCGAACAATTGAAAGGTCAGGTCACGGAAGCCTGCCTGTCGTCCCTACTCAATCAGGTGATTCAAGATGCGACCTTCTACCTCGCAAGTAGCGAACAACCCCAGAGCAACCCGAGTCGCACCGTGTCGGTCGGAATCCGCCATTCGTCTCCCCGCGCAATCCCTATATCTCAACCGATCGCAGATTCCTCTCCTCAGTAGTCCAATACAAAACCGTTCATAACGCCGTATAGGTCTGGCTCTCTCCTTCAGCACAGTGGTATTATACGCCCCACTATCACAGGAGGCCGGTGTGGATCTCGATGCGTTCAGACAGATGGTCACCAAAAACCCAAAGGGCTTTCTCGGCCGTTACGGGCTCGGGAATAAACTCATTCAGGAAGGTGGCAATCTCGAAGAAGCGGTTGAGCACCTGACCGTCGCCACGCAGCTGGATCCCGACCCACGTTGCGTCGCATCTGGGCCTCGGTCGCGCCTTAGTCTCTTTGGGACGGAAGGACGAAGCGAAGCCTGTCTTGCAAGCCGGCATCGACGCTGCGCGCTCCGGTCGATCCAACGGAGGGGGAGACCTCGTCCCTGAGCTGGAAGCGTTGCTACAGACATTGGGATAACAAGTCTGATTGTGATAGAGCGAGGAGTACAACATGAAAATTGAAGAGGCTCGACAGCGAATTGAATCGGCGATGACACAGTATGGGGCACATGCCGGGGTAGCGATCGATCTTGTGATCAGCGAGGTGAAGTCCGATCTCGGCATTTCCACGGCCAACGAGTTGATCGACGAGTTCGACCTCGAATTACAATACAACATCGCCCCGATAGAACCGGGATTCTCCAGCAGCTAAGCCATGGGCATACGGCCTAACACATCTCATTCTGGGTGCTCAAAAAACTTATCGTGCACACCCACCCAACCCCGGCGCGCCAAGACGCGCCTCCTCCCAGCAAGGCCGCGGCGAGTCGAAACTGTAGGCGTACCTTCTGGGGTACGTTGAGGATTTCGATGAGCCGAGAACGACGTTGAGGAGCTTTTTCAGCACCCTACTATGCCGCTAATTTGGTGTGCCATCTCCGGACATGGCTACGGTCACGCGGCGCAAGTGGTGCCAGTCCTCAATGCGCTGGGTACTCTCGTGCCCGGAGCGACCGCCATCCTCCGCACCACGGTCCCAGCCTCATTTTTCCGCGACCGCCTGACGATCCAGTGGACACTTAGTCCTGCACAACAAGACGTCGGCTGTATCCAAGACGGACCCCTCAAGATCGACATCGACGCGACCTGGGCGGCGCACCACCAATTCCACGAAACCTGGGAAGCACGCCTATTCAACGAAGTCGCCGCCATGCAGGCGGCAGCACCCGCGTTGGTGATTGCCGACACTCCCTACCTCGCCATCGAGGCCGGTTCCCGCGCGCAGATACCCACCGTCGCCTTGGCGAGCTTTACATGGGACCTGGTGCTCAAGGAGTATTGCCACGCATCAGATAATTCACACCAGCGGTTGATTCAGTATATCCGTGAATCGTATGCAAAAGCCGACATGGCCCTTCGCATCACCCCTGCTCCCAACATCGATGCCTTCTCCAACATGATCGATATTGGCCCCATAGCCAGCCCCGCCTCCCCTGAACGAGACCGACTAGCCTCAGCCCTTGCCCTGGCGGCCAACGAACGAACCGTCTTGGTGGGATTCGGCGGTATTCCTCTGACGTCCCTTCCGCTGAAGCAAATGGAACAGCTGCGCCACTATCGTTTCCTCATCGACGGCCCAGTCCCACCGGGATATTCCCGTGATTCATTCCACAGAGACGCTCCCATTCTCCTTTAAGACCTTACTTGCCTCTGTCGATGTCATCATGACCAAACCAGGTTACGGCACCATCGTTGAGGCCGTTGCGCTTGGACAGCCAGTCGTGTACGTCCGCCGATACAATTTTGCCGACGAACCGACGCTGGTTAACTACCTGCATCGCTACGGACGAGGCATCGAACTCTCGATCGACGACTTCATGCGGGGCCAGTGGGAGGGAGCCTTACAGCAAGCGGTGGACACACCGTTACCTGTGTTGATACTACCGCCTCCAACTGGGGCAGCCGAGGCAGCAGCCTTCCTTGCGCAGCAACTCAAAAACCTTGGAGCACCGATCAACCGATCGCTCTGACGACCTTTACTTGTGAGGAGCCCAGACCGTGCGCTTACTTGCTCGACTCATCACCATTATGGTCCGAATCTGCGATCAGATCGCGGGGCTCGTATTCCGTATTCAACAACTCTTCACCGGAATCCTCCCAGTGTTATTGACACCAAAGGAGATGACCCAACTGATCCGCAATCACTACGATCACAGCTACCAGGACGTGGCAGCGCGCCATCCCGAGACCTGCTACAAATGGACGTTAGAGAGCTGGGAAGAAGACGTGATCGTTCGCCACAAGATGACGTCGGGAACCATTCTGGTGCTTGGAGCCGGGGTGGGTCGCGAATCTATCGCGCTGGCGCATCGAGGATTTCTCGTCGTGGGCCTCGATATCAACCGGGAAAGCTTGTGCGTCGCTTCTCAGCAAGCTATGGCCAAAGGCATGCGGATTCTCTTCGCACAGGCGGACTTCCTGGCTATCCCAATCGGCCCAGCTAGAGTTGACTACGTCTTTATGTCTGGCATTATGTACAGTTCAATTCCCGGTCGGCAGCAACGGCAGGCGTGGCTCCGAAGCCTCCGTACTAGCATGACCGAACATGGGCTGCTTGTGCTCAATTTCCTGATCGCTCGGGAAATCGAGACAAGAACGCACCGGCTCATTCACAGACTCAATCTCTGGCTCACAAGGCTGCCTGGTGCAAACCAGTCGTATCAGTTGGGCGACACCTGTTCTCAGAACCATTTCCTGCATGCCTTCGTCGATGAAGAAGAGATCAGATCAGAACTACGCGATGCAGGTGCCACGGTTAACCAATTGCACTGGCATGAAGGATGTGCGGTTCTTTCATGGCCCTCGTAACGGCCTACCCCTATGAGTCGGCCTGGGGCCTGATTGTTCCCCAAAATAGCGCTAGAAGGGCCGCGAGGGATTTGTTATCCTGCCGTTACCGATGACACCCACTGCAATCTACACCAAAAATCCTGACTATGTGCAGCGTGATGTCGCAGGGGAATGCCTTCTGGTCCCCATCCGACGAACGTTAACCGAAGCCAATAGCATCTATGTGTTGAATGAAACTGGGGCGGCGCTCTGGCATCGAATCGACGGCCACCGCACGGCGCAGGAGATCGTCACCGACTTCTGCGGCGAGTATGAGGTTGAGACAGACCAGCTGGCGAAGGACTTCACGTCGTTACTTGACGACCTCCTCTCCATCCGGGCGGTCGAGGAAGTGACCATGACTCATGATTGCACAGGATAAACTCACGCACCTCCCCGAGCGCTTCCCTTACTCCTGCCAATGGGAGATTACCTGCCGTTGCAACCTGCATTGTGTCATGTGCTACACAGATTGCTTCAATCGTCCCGATGCGATCCGTCAGGAGCTCAGCACCGCTGAAATCTTTCGTATCATGGATGAGCTGGCCGAGGCCGGAACCTTGGAACTCTGCCTCACCGGCGGCGAACCGCTCGCCCGCCCCGACTTTTTCCAACTGTACGAACATGCCATCCGTTGTGGCTTCCTGGTCACCGTCTTTTCAAACGGGACCCTGATCACGGAAGCGCACGCGGATCGCTTCGCCGCACTGCGGCCCCATCGCATTGAAATCAGCCTGCATGGGATAACCCGCGAGACTTTCGAGCAAATTACCCAGGGGCAAGGCTCCTACGACCGCTGTCTTCAGGCAATCGGGTTCCTCCTCAATCGGCAGATTCCTCTGGTGCTCAAAAGTACGGCAATGACGCTGAACCATCAGGAAATCATCGATATCAAACGGTACGTCGAGACTCTGGGTGCGGTGCAATACAAGCTCGGCGAGGAGATGCGTCCGGAACTCGACGGCGGTGCAGGCCCGTTTCAGTATGCGCTGTCTGAACAGGACCTTACCGAATTGAACCGACGAGATCAGGATTTATGGAGAGACGCATGCCGACGTGATTTGCTGGAGCCTCCTCCCTGTCGAAGCGGCATGCATCATTTCACATTGATGCCTATGGGCAATTGCAGTTGTGTTCGAGCAATCGCCGAAAGAGTTATGATTTGAGAACCGGCTCATTCCAAGCAGGCTTCTTCGAAGCCCTGCCGGCCTTTATTTGCGAGTGGAAAGCGCCCCAGGAACTGGCTTTCATTCGGACCAGGATGCACCATGCCTGACAAGAAAACCATTCCTATCATCCAGTATGGAGCGTTTAGCCAACGTGTCCACGAGCAGGCTGCCGCCAACCAGTCCGTGATCAAGGCGCAACTTGAACTGACCTACCGCTGCAATCTCCATTGCCGCCATTGCTATACGGATCCCTACAACAGCAAGGAATTCTTCCCGCGAGAACTGACCCTCGACGAAATCCATCGCCTTCTCGATGAGATGCAGAAGCTGGGCGTCGCGTGGCTCAATCTGACTGGCGGCGATATTTTCATGCATCCCCATTTTTTCGAGATCTATGAAGCCGCCGTTCGCAAAGGCTTCTTGCTCCAGCTCTATACCAACGGCACGCTTTTTACGAAAGCGACCATCGAACGGTTGCAGCAGATGCCGCCTTTCACCATCGACATCTCCTGCCACTCGGTGGCTGAAGAACCGTTCGACTGGTTCACGCAGGTCCCCGGATCGTTCCGCGCTTTTATCCGGGCTTGGAGATGTTGCGAGACAGCGGCCTGCCGCTTACGCTGAAGACAAAAGCCATGAACTGGAACAGAGAGGAGATGCCGGCCATCAGACAATTCGTGGAATCGTTTGGGCAAGATTTTGGAGTCACGACCTCGCTCTCTCCACGACTCAACGGCGATCTCTCGTCGCTCAGCTATCGAATGGCTCCAGACGATGTGGCCGCGCTGCAGAGAGATCAGATCGGCTGCCGGGGGGACGAGGAACACTGCGGCTCGTCTGCCGACGTTACGACTCCTCACACAGACCGGCTCTATCGCTGCGGCTGTGGTACCGACACCATCCATATCAATGCTTGGGGAGAACTCGGCACCTGTACGCTGCAATACGAACGGCGGGTGTCACTTCGAGCGCATCCGCTTGCTGATGCCATTGAATATTGTTCCGGGAGGTTCGAGGATTGCAGTACCAGGGCGAGTCGCCCTGCCGCGCCTGCGAGGTCCATACGTTTTGCGACAAGACGCCCTCGGACGCGCGCTGGGAATGTGGCACAGCCGAAGCTCCAATCCCCTATGATTGTGACGTTGCGTCTTGCGCGGGCACAATCGCCCTGCACCAGACACTGATTCACCCCTTGCGCAGGTCACGAGAAGGCAGGAAGGCATCATGACTGAGAAAAAACCGTACAGCCCCCCACAAATGTTCCGCGTCGAGCTGAACCAGGAGCAGGCGATCTTGAGCGCTTGTAGCTTAAGCGCCTCGAATCCTATGGCGGGTGGCATGGACGTGAGCTGCAGGGCAGGAGCGTGCAAGAAGGCCGCCGGTGCCGGTGTGGGCGACAGTGGCCAGCGACCCTCTTAAAAGGGGACTGTCCGGTGGATAATAAAAAGCCCTACAGCCCGCCTCAGCTCTTTCGCATCGAACTGAACCAGGAACAGGCCATTCTTTCAGCCTGCAGCCTGGCAACCACTGCCGCGTTCAACGGTGGAAACGCCCGTTGCAATACGACGCTCATTCCGTGCAAGAGGATATCCGTCAACCTTGGAAACAGCGGGCCACGTCTTTCCTAACAAGCCGTGAGGCAGTGAGTGAACATCGACCTTCATATTGCCGGTTATCGGATCAGACTGACGGAAGCCCTGGATTCTCGTTGCATCAGCTGGCCACTTCACCCCTTCGGCGACTTCCTTGACCGTTCCGACGTCGACCCTGACATTGAGATCGCCGTTACGATCGTCGAGGAACTCCCCTACATCCTGCATGGATCACTCCACTTCGATGCCTGCCACGGCCTTTGGCGTCTTTACGAGACCGACGCAGGATTGCTATTGGAGTCTCTGGACACCCAGACGCAACAGCCTTGCGCTCGCGCGCTCATCACCGAGGGCTATACCCGGATACAGGTATGGGCATGCGGGGAACAGAGGCACTCGGTGCCGGCCTGGGTGCCGATGAAGATCATCAATCCGATAGCCGAAGTCTGCCTGCTGACCAAACTCGCCAGAGAAGGCGGCATTCTGCTCCACTCGGCAGGCGCGCTTGCACCGACAGACGGCTACCTCTTCACCGGGGCCTCAGGCGCCGGCAAATCCACACTCTCAGGTTTCTTCGCCGAACGTGGCGCATCGGTGCTGAGCGATGAGCGGATGATTATCCGGAAACTCGGCGAGGATTTTGTCATGCATGGGACGCCTTGGATCGGCAGCGGCGCCTACGCCAAGAACGAGTCGGGGCTCCTGACGGAGATATTTTGCATCCGGCATGGAAGCGTACACCGCATTGACCACATGACTCCAGGCGCCGTGCTGTCCTGGATGCTTCCACAATGTTTTCTTCCCCATTGGGATCGCGCCGCGATGGAGTCGACGCTGGTATTCCTCAACGGCTTGATCCGGCATATACCCTGCAGAAGTCTCGCCTTTGCCAAAGATCCTGACGTGGTCGACTACGTCCAGGGCCAGTGTACATCATCCGCAGCGGTGGCGTCATGAGGCAGATACACGCCGACGAATTCCTGGACCGGCTCTCGACTCGATCGGCGGCCTCTCGCCGGCCTGAAGGCGTCACGTTCGAACTGACCTACGGCTGCAATCTCCGCTGCGTTCATTGCTACAACCCCACCCATCGAGCCCTGCCGCATGAACTCACGACGACCGAAGTCTGCGCGTTGCTGAATCAGATCGCCGACATCGGGGTACTGACGGTGATCTTCACCGGCGGCGAACCCAGCGTGCGGCCGGACATCGGAGATATTCTCCGGCATGCGCGCCGGCAGGGATTGATGATTCACTTCATGACCAACGCCACCCGCGCCACTCCATTACTCACCGACCTCCTTCAGGAGGTCGGTGTGACTCAGATCAACATCTCGATCTATGGCGCAACCGAGCCGGTCTATGAACGGATGACCGCAACCCCGGGCTCCTATCGACAATTTCGGCAAGGCATGCTCAATCTTGCCGCTGCGGCGCTGCCCGTCGTCGTCCGGATGCCGGTGACGACCATCAATTGTAAAGAGATTCACGCCTGCCGGCAGCTGGTGGAATCCTTGCACATGAAATTCCAATATTCCATGGAGATCATGACCGGTATCACCGGCGATCGAACGCCGCTTCAATATCGCCTCGCCCTCGACGTCATGATGCGGATCGATCAGGAACTGCTCCCTCACAGGTGGACCGATGTCCAGGAGAAATCATGCGCCACCCAGCAATCCTTCATCGAGTGCGCCTGCGGTCAGAGTCGATTTGCGATTACGCCCTACGGCGAGATGAATCTCTGCACGGCCTTTCCAATCCCTCGCTATGATCTCCACACCGGCACGGTGAAAGAAGGCTGGGAGATGCTCAAGCTGACCGTCGACCAGGCGCACCCGAGTCAACACGTACGAATGCCCAACATGTGAAGTGCGCCCTCACTGCCGCCAGGGACGGAGCGATGCATGGCTTGAAACCGGGGACATGAGTTCCGTGCCTCCCGCACTTTAAGGAGTGGGCGCAATTGGAGCATCAGATCCATGTCCTCCTCGACCCTCGACGACCTCGCTGACGCCTACACCCAGGTCAGCCTGATCAACAAACGACTGCTCGATGAGTATGAGCTCGTCGGCCTGGCGTTCCAGCGGCAAGGCATTGATTGTATCCTCCTGAAAGGGGCCGATCTGCTCTCACGCCTCTATGGAGTGCGCGGGACGAGGCCCCTCTCCGATGTGGATTTGTTGGTCCATGAACAAGACCTTCCAGCCATTCATCGACTGCTGATCGAGATTGGATTTGCACAACAGATCGATGGTAACCCGGCCTATTGTTCATCCCACTCGCACACTCTCTCTGGACTTGGTCTCGGAGCTCTGGTATCTCGACGACGAGGGACTGGCAGCGCTGTGGGTGCGGGCTCGATCCCGACCGCTCGGTCAGTTGACGGTCAAGCAACTGGCCTCCGACGACCTGTTGCTCTATTTGACGGCCTATGCGGTCGTCCACCGAGGGCACCTCGGTCCCTCCTTTTTCACCGATCTCCGAGTTGCTGATCGAGAAAGGAACCGCTCCATTGGGCCTACACTTGTCGAGGAAGCTAACCGACGTCACCTGAAGATTCCGCTCTACCACGGCCTGTATCAGCTAGCATTGTCGAACTCAACGACAGAAATTCCTTCTACCGTAATCCAACAGCTTGCGCCGACAACCATGACTGAAAAGACACTGGAGTTTCTGTTTCCGACGATTGGTGACAACCCAGCCTCTTCCCGAACTCGGACATTTTTTATTGTGGATTACGCAACCGCCGGGGTACAGGCTTGCCTGGCTTTGCCGCACCCTCTTCCCATCAATGATCTTTCTGGCTTATCGGTACGGGGATGAGAGTGTGAAGCAGCCCTGGCAAACCAAAATCGCCAGATGGTGGCAACTGGCCAGAGCCGGAAGTATCTTAATCTCCCGCATCCTGACCCGGCTCATCATTGGCCAAACGGCAAGGACGACCTCGTGATTCATCTCGAACCTTCTCTCACCTTGGATGGTCGGTTTTCTGCACAGAATTTACCGGACGAACTTCTGCTACCTCTCCTAAATGGCATGGTCGTACCTCGTATCGTGTCATCGAGCATGATGCCGGCGATTCAAGAAGGCGACAGACTTGAACTCAGTCCTCCGACCTCTTTTACCCCAGGTGCGATCGTGGTATTCCGAATCGACACTATGCTCGTCTGTCACCGCATCACCTCCATTAATTCACTAGGCACTCTTTCGACAAGGGGCGACGCGTCGCAGGGCGCATGCGAAGTCGTTCAACCAGACTCCGTAATCGGAGTGGTCACGGGAATGATGCGTGGGGGCACCCACGTGTCCCTCGGGCAAGGCCCCCACATGTCATCCATCGCAACACAATCGACAAACCTCACGAGTCGCGTTCGAACTGTTGCCGTCCGGTCAGTGATCAAGAGTGTTTGTGTCCTTGCGAGACTGTCATTCTTCCAGCCTATGCTGGCCATGACTGCTCCGGTGGACAGCCATGGTTGATGTCCTTACTCCTGCACCGCTCCAGTCTCTCCCCTCCCACTCCAAGGTCACCTCGTTCACACTCCGAGTGTTTCCGCGCATGGCCGAACTCCTTGCTGCTTCGATCGGACAGAGTCCGACATGTTACGTCATCCGGATTGGACCGTGGCGATTGGCGCAATACGACCCTGCTACAGGGTCGCTCCTGCTCCGCCAATCTCTCCGAGACGCCGGTCTGGAGTCGCTGTTTCGGCAAATCTGCTGTCAGCGTCAAACAAACTAGCAATCTACGGAAAAACTATGCTGGCCCGCGAGACGAACGAGAAAGGCGAGACGAGCGAGACGAGGCAGTAATCCAATCGGTCCGCGTCGCGCCTTTCCCGCATGTCTCGCGCTTCACGCGTTACGTTTTCTGGCGCTGGCGGACTTTTTCAGCATCCTTCAGAAACACACATCCTTTTGCCCGTGGCTTCCGTAGGATGCTATAGTCGTGGCGGACATGGGTGATGCCGGCTTTCCCTCACAACTCTCTCGCGTTATGGACAAACCTTCACAACACGCCACCTCGATGATCGACCCAACCTTGCTGGCCCGCGTGGTCAAAGGCGATCAGCAAGCGTTCAGCCAGCTCTATGACCATTCGAGCACGCTCTTGTTCACCTTGGCGGTCAGGATCTTGGGGAATCACGAAGAAGCAGCGGAGCTCTTGCAGGATGTCTATTTGGAAGTCTGGCGGAAGGTCTCCCGCTATGACGTCGGGCGTGGAACCCCGGTCGCATGGCTGGTCACCCTCACCAAAAGTCGGGCCATCGACCGACTGCGGGCCAGGGCCTCACGAGGCTATCGGACCACGAACTCGCTGGAAGCCGCAACTGCTGCACAGGTGGCCGACCCTGGTCCAAGTCCGTTGGAGACGCAGGCCGATCAAGAATTGCGTATTGCGGTCGGGGCAGCGGTGGCTGGATTGCCCCAGGCGCAGCAACAAGCGATTGAACTCGCATACTACGAAGGACTCTCCCATACCGAAATCGCCGAGCGGATGAACCAGCCGCTCGGGACCGTCAAGACCAGGATCAAACTGGGGATGTCCAAACTCCGAGATAGCCTCCAACAGTGGTGGAGCCATGGTGCTCTCCAATGACACATGAAGAACTCGAGGAATCGGTTCCCTTGTATGCTGCCGGCGCACTGGACCGGGTCGAGCGACAGGCGCTGGAAGCCCACTTACTCTCCGGCTGCGCTTCCTGTCACGGTACTCTCAGGGACTATCAATCCGTCGCCGCCCTCCTTCCGCTCGGTCTCAGTCCGACGAGGCCTCCACGCTCCCTCAAAGCCAAGGTCATGGCTGAGCGAAACCCCGCACCGATTCCAGCTGAAGCGGTGTCAAACGAACCGGCCCGGCCGAGTCTGGAACCGGGCGAATGGATGAACCACCTCTTTCCTCCCGTCGCCCCTGCCCGATCGATGTCACTCCCCTGGGCCCTGGGCGTGGCCGCGGTCCTGATCGTGGCGGTCGGCGGATATCTCGCATGGAACGTGTCGACACAACGTTCCATCACCACATCGAACATTCAGAAGCTCGAAGCATCGCTCCAGGAAAAGTCGACGAAGCTTGCCGATATGCATCGTGAGGTCGACGGCCAAGCCAAGGCCCTCACCGAATTACGCAACGAACTACAGCAACGAACGAATGAAGCTGCAGAAGCCAAGGAACAGCTGGCCCAGCGTGAAGCTGAGCTGGAAGAGACGCGTGTTCAACTAAGCCAGCGAGGCGGCGCTCGCACCGGCGAGACTCCGCAAGACGAATTAGCCACACTCCTTCGAATTCCCAACGTCACGGCCATCTCCCTCACCGGATCGGAGATGGCGAAACGAGCCACGGGAGTTCTGCTTTACGAACCTCGAACCCAAAAAGTCTGGCTCTACTCCGTGAACCTTCCGGAATGTCCCGCTGGCACGACCTATCAGCTGTGGGCCATTTACGACAAACCCGTGAGTATCGGGACCTTTCAGATGGATACCGGAGAAACCGCCCACCTATTGGTCAAAAAGGTGCTGAACTTCGCGAATGCGAAAACATTTGCCGTCAGCCTTGAACCCTCAGGCGGCCGCCCACAACCAACCGGACCGATGTATCTCTTGAGCCGCTCGTAGCGCAAACAGCACCCAACGCTTGACCTCTCTCCCGTTACAACCACCCGGCATTCTCTCATGAGTGTGGTCTGTCTCGTTTCTTGTCCACGGTCAACCCGTCCCGATCGAGCAGCACGCGAATCTTCCGATAGCCGTACCGAAGCCGCGCCTGGGCCAGCTCCCCGATCCGCTGCCGGAGTGTGGCACGGGGATCTCGATGACTCTGATAGTGATAGGTGACCCTCGCACAGCGGACGGTTCGACAGGCTCGCCGCTCATCAACCGCATACGCGGTGCACTGATACGTCACCACAACCTGCTTCCGCGAGGGCCCTAGAGTTTGTTTGACGGGTCATCCTGAAGCATGACTTTGTACAACGACAAGTCCTCCACCAAGGGTATCAGCTTGGTGTTCTCGTATTGTGACTCTTATCCCTCTTCCGGGGGGGAGGCTAGACACCTTGAGCGTGCTGCACTACTATCAAAACCGACCTTGGGTTTTTAAATTTGACTATGTTAATTCTTTTTTATCCACCTTCCTCAAGGATTATGGCCGTCTTTCTCCTGACGGATTCCCGTATTGCGGATGTTCAATCGGGGGCCTGAACGCTTTGCGAGCGCAATATTAATTGAATATTCCTTCTTAGGAGATGCGCATGATCAACAAATGTGTTTCCCCGCTGCTTGTGGCCTGTGCGGCCATTACTTGCCTCCTCGGCACGATTGCCAGCCCCGTCCTCGCAGCATCGACCTTGCCGACGGGGTTCTCAGAGTCCGTCGTCCTCTCCGGGTTGGAGCGGCCGACCTCTGTCCACTTTTCTCCGGACGGGCGGGTCTTCGTCACGGAAAAAAGCGGGCTCATTAAGGTCTTCGCCAGTCTCTCCGCCACCACGCCCACCGTGTTTCATGACTTGCGGACGAAGGTGCATAATTTTTGGGACCGGGGGCTCATGGGACTCGCACTGCACCCCAACTTTCCCACGGTGCCCTCGGTCTACGTCATCTACACCTATGACAAAGACCCCAATAACTCCCTAGTGCCCCGGTGGGGCACGCCCGGCGCGACATCCGATGGTTGTCCGACCCCTCCCGGCGCCACCACAGACGGATGCGTCGTAAGTGGACGATTGTCTCGGCTGGAGGCCTCCTCCGTCAGCAGCAATGTCTCGACCGGAACCGAATCGGTCTTGGTCGAAGGGTGGGGACAACAATATCCAGGTCACTCAATGGACACTGTCATGTTTGGCCCAGACGGGGCGCTGTATGCATCTGCAGGGGATGGGGCCAGCTTTACCTTTACCGATTACGGCCAGGATGGTAGCCCACTGAATCCGTTAGGAGATCCACCGGTCGCCATTGGGGCCCTTCAGACCCCGCCCACGGCGGAGGGTGGCAGGACCAGATCCCAGAGTCTGCGCCGGGTCAGCGGGCCAGCGGTCTTGAACGGCACCCTCATCCGGATTGATCCGTTCACGGGCTCGGCCCTCGCTAATAATCCCCTCTCCGCTAGTGCCGACCCCAACGCCCGCCGCATCGTGGCCTATGGGTTCCGCAATCCCTTTCGGTTTACGTTCAGACCCGGAACCAATGAAGTGTGGGTCGGTGACGTTGGTGATAACAACTGGGAGGAGATTGACCGGATCACCAATCCTTTAGCGTCCACCGTGGGAAATTTCGGCTGGCCTTGTTACGAAGGAGCCAGCCCGCATGGGAGCTTCAAAGCCCTTGGTCTCAACATTTGCAACACCCTGTATACGAGCGGGAGTGCAATCTCTCCCTACTTTACCTACAGTCACAGTCAGAAAGTGGTGGCTGGAGAAACCTGCCCCACCGGCAGTTCGGCAATATCAGGAATCGCATTCAATCGTGGAGGCACCTATCCCGCCGCCTATCAGGGCGCGCTGTTCTTCTCCGACTCTTCCCGGAAGTGTATTTGGAGCATGTTCGCAGGGGCGAACGGCTTGCCCGATCCAGCGACCCGCGCCACGTTTGTGGCCGACGCGGCGCTTCCCGTCGACCTGCAAATTGGGCCAGGGGGCGACTTGTTTTATGTGGATTTCAATGGAGGGACCATCCGACGAATCCAGTACACGAGTGGCAATCAGGTCCCGAATGCCGTCATTCAGGCCACGCCGTTGTCGGGGCCTACGCCGCTGACGGTTACCTTTGATGGGAGGGCCTCAAGCGATCCGAACCCAGGCGATACCCTGACGTATTCCTGGGACCTGAACGGCGATGGACTCTTCGGCGATGCCTTGACGGCTCAGTCCTCCTTCACTTACACGCAGGCAAAACTCTACAATGTGCAGCTCAGAGTGACGGACAATCAAGGAGCAGCGGACATCGCAAGCGTCTCGATCAGGGCAGGGAACTCTTCTCCCACGGCGTTTATTGATACTCCGGGCGCGAGCACCCAATGGCAGGTCGGCCAATCAATCACATTCTCCGGACACGCCACCGATCCAAACGAGGCGCTCCCACCCGCTGCATTTTCGTGGGAAATTATTTTGCATCATTGTCCCTCGAACTGTCACACGCACCCCATTCAGAGTTTCTCCGGCGTCACGACAGCATCCTTTTCGGCTCCTGATCACGACTACCCATCGCACCTCGAGATTAAACTCACGGTGACGGATGCGGGGGGCCTGACGGATACCAAGAGTGTTCTCCTGTATCCGCGAACTGTCATACTGGACTTTGTGTCAGCTCCTTCGGGCTTACAGCTGGCTGTAGGGAGCAGCAGCACTCCCACCCCATTTACAAGAACGGTCATCCTGGGATCCAAGAACTCCGTGAGTGCCGGCACACCCCAGGCCTTGGGAGGTACAAACTATAAGTTTGTGTCCTGGTCCGATGGAGGCAACCAATCGCATACTATTACAGGAACCGCTGCTGCGACCTATACCGCCACCTACGAGGTCACGACCGATCCGATTCCTTCCCCCCACCCTAGTGGTGACGATGGTGGTGGCGGCGGTTGTACGCTCGACAGAACGGGAGCAGGCGATGCGATGCTACCGGCGTTGTTTCTTGTTGTCCTTGGCCTGTTATTATTGAGAATAAAGCGGCGAGCGAATAAGGCTGACCGCACATCGGTCTGAGCGGCTTCCTCGAATAAGTTACGTGAAGCCGCCCCGTTGCTATGGGACAACTGTGACGAGAGCCGATTTTTATCAGAGACTCGGTCGGGTAGGGCTTCGCTGGCCTCCGAAATTCTTTGGAGACCTAGCCTTTCTCCTCTGTGCCGTGGCTGCTCCGTTGACGTGGGCCATCATGGCATGGGCCATTCCCGTTTATTCGATGCCCCTTGTCCAGATATGGTCGTTAGGCTTTGCCTCGGCCGTCATCTGGTACCCTTTCTGGGAAGAGCTGCTATTTCGAGGAGTATTGCAAGGTGAACTCATCGAGCGTGGCTGGATACGGCCCTGGGCATGTGGTCTGAGTGGCGCCAACATGTTCGTCTCTCTTCTGTTTACGGTTTTTCACCTCTGGAGCCATAGCCCGATATGGGCGGTCCTGGTGTTCTTTCCCTCCCTGGCATTCGGCTATCTTCGTGATCGATTCGATTCCGTGGTACCCTCGATTCTGATGCACATGTGGTATAATGTCGGGTACTTTTTCTTCTTCGGTTCCTCTCAATCTTCCACACTCTCCGATATCCAGTGAGTTTTTCCTCGCCGCCCATGCTGGCGGGTCTTTTCTCGTTCGTAACCCGGTTCATCTGATCTATCTGGTTTGTATTGTTTATCTGGTTGATTTGGTTTATTTGATTAGTTCCTTCAACCAAAAAACCAGATAGACCAGACAAACTAAATAACGATCTTCTAAAGAGACAACAGTGGCAGAAGACGAACAGGCACAAGATCTCATATTTATGCGGATGGCCCTGGAAGAAGCGGCCAAGGCACCTGCCGTCGGCGAAGTACCGATCGCTGCCTTGATCGTTCAAGGTAGCCAGGTTCTGGCGCAGGCACACAATTATCGCGAACTCTGGCAGGACCCCACGGCCCATGCGGAGATCATTGCAATCCGTGCCGCAGCGAGCGCATTGGGTACATGGCGATTGACCGACACGACCCTCTACGTGACCGTGGAGCCCTGCGCAATGTGTATCGGTGCCATAATCTTAGCAAGGGTGTCCCGAGTCGTCTTCGGAGCATGGGATCCGAAAGCCGGCGCCTGTGGATCGCTGTTCAACCTGCCTTCAGAACCGAAGCTGAACCATCGGGTGGTCGTGACCGGCGGGGTCCTCGAACAGGAGAGTCAGGCCCTTATTCAGAAGTTTTTCAAGGATCTTCGCGCGACAACGCCAGCAACAAACCCACTTTCAACTCAATAGAGGTGTGAGAGCCCTACAGATTACGACCGCACAGCACAACTCGGTCCATCTCCCTGAGCAGCCACAGCCCCTTCCCATCCCTCACCACAAGAAAGCAGACGAATTTGCCAATTGTTTTGGAGCGGAGAGTCCAGCGGGATCAGAACCTCCGCGCTGACTCCGTCCGCCCCCAAGATGATCTCGCACTGACTTAACGCACTGAGCCCGATACCTTGCGCCTTGAGCACCGCCTCTTTCGCAACCCAGTAACGGAAAAACTTCGCTGCACGCTGCTCCTGAGTCGACTGCATGATCGTGGCGTGTTCGGAGGGAGCAAAGTAACGCTCGGAAAGTTTCGCAACCTCTACGTCCGAACGAATTCGTTCGAGATCAACTCCAACTTCTTGCCCCTTTGAGACCGCTATAAGTGCACGGCCATGAGCATGGGACATATTGAATGTGATCGCAGGCTGACCTCGTAACTCCTTCGCCAAAGAGGGCTTACCTGACTCACGTCGATACATCTCTAAGACATCGGGGCCGACCCCAAGATACCGGCTGAGCACTACCCTAAGACCTCCGTGCGCAAACACGTAGCGCTGCCGGTCCTCCTCTCGAACCAGGCGCGCGGCTCTGTGCCGTTCTTCTTTGTCTAACCATTGAGCGCATCGCTCCAGAGAGCGTGGCGACCCGTTGAGATCAATTCCCCAGAGGTGAACAACGTTCCGTTCGAGGCTGCGGAATGGCCTCAGCCACTCTGTACCCATCAGATGCTCAATTGACTGGAATGGAATCAACACAGTGCTGTCCTGAATACAGGCATTCGACATCGTGGGTGATAATTACGGCCGACGACCGCCCACCTCGATCTTCAAATGCTCCACAACCTTGCCGTCTTCCAATTTAATGACCTGATTGCCGAGATGGAAGTACCGGTCGTCGTGAGTGATGACGATAACCAATTTTCCCCGCTCACGCAGGTCTGGAAGCAATGTTTTGTAAAAGATTTCCTTGTACTGCGGATCTTGGTCAGCAGCCCATTCATCGAAGACGTAGATAGGGCGATCCTCCAAGTAGGCCGTGACAAGTGCCAATCGTTTTCGCTGCCCCTGCGAGAGGTCAAGAGTCGAGAACGTGCGTTCACGCACCGTGACTTTCTGATCCATGTGCAGCAATCGCAAGTATTGGAGCGCGAGCCTCTCGGCTTGAGAATCCGACTGGCCCAGGAGCTTATTGAAGAGGTGAAAGTCTGAAAATACGACCGAGAAGTGTTCACGGTACCACTCCCGATTTGCATCGGTGATCATCGTGCCAGCCAGCGTCAGGTTCCCCTGTAGGGGCTGATACAGCCCCGAGAGGACCTTCACGAAGGTAGACTTGCCACTCCCATTCCCTCCGATGACAAATACCAGTTCGCCAGGATGCAGCTCGAGACTGATTGGACCAAGCACGAAGGGAGCTTCGACTCCTTTCTCTTCACCGTACGAAAACACGACTTCGTCCCACTGCACAATAGGAGGGATCCCAGCCTCAAGGCCTGTCACTTCCATCGTCTTGGCGTCCTCGTGGCCGATGTCCAGAGACACACCTAATCGTTCAATATTCTCCAATGCCACTTGACCTCGCTCAATCGTCGGTACCGCACCGATAATGCCCCAGATGGGACCCATCATATAGAGGATCGCCACCACATACCCCGTCAGGGCTTCCGGGGATGCTGTCACCATAGATGGAAATAGAAAGATTACAAAGCCAATGAGGGAGTAAAACGAGACCTGAGTCCAGGTTTCCGCAAGAGCTTGCCTTCGAGTAGCCTCCAAATTCGTTTGCCGATACGATTCTGCCGCTCCTCGCACTTCATGATTCACAAATTCCTGCCGACGCGCCCGATGCATCAACAATTCTTTCAGCCCATCTGTGAGGGAACGAAAATGTCGAAATAACTCGGCCCGAGCCTCCCGGGCTGCAGAGATAATGTTGCTCGCGTTGGTGTGTAGCCACTGATACCCCAGAGCGCCAACGACGGTCACTCCAGACCACTCCAAGAAATACCCCCCACGACAGCCAGGCAAGGTAGATTCCACAACCCAGTACCACTGCCACATTCATGATCAACGAAGGGAAACATTGGATGGCCCAGGTGACCCAACTGACGTCATCCGTCAGGGTGACATGAATATTGGCGGCCCCTCGCTGCTCGGAACGACGCAACGGAGCCCGTACGATCTTCGCACAGAGTGTTAAGGAGAGGTCTAAAATCGTGTCTTGTGAGAATCGGACGAGCAGGAGCTGTGACCCCAGGTTCGACAGAAGCTTCCCGGCGACGAGGACTACAAACCCTAGTATCACGAGAGAGGAATGGTCGGAGGGATGATGAAGCACATGATTGACGAGAGCCAGAACCCCGGCGCTCAAGAGACCTGACGCGACACCGACACAGACCATAAGCCAGGCCATGGTTCTCGAACGCTGCACAACAAAGTGGAGAAATCGTCTGAATGGCATCGCCGACCAGCCTCGCGTTCATGAAGGAGGGAGATGGAAAATTATGCGCTCATATCACGTGTGCGGTGGTCGTGGTCTGTCTCGTCTTGAGCATCGACGGCAAGAAAGGCCTGGAGATGCGTTGTCACTTCTTCGACATGCGGTGCGGTAAGGAGGAGACCTGAATCGGTGGCAGCGACCGGCACGGTCTGACTCCCTCCGCCACTAAGCTCTGCCCAGACAGATCTGGTATCTACCACCGTCTCAGACATGCTCCGTTTCGAAGCCACGATATTGAGAATATGCCCAGGATATTTGCGCACTGCATAGCGGGCCACTGCCCGGCGTGTCGATTGCACCACTCGTTCGCCCTGAAACTCGACAAACAGTTCGTCCTCATTGGTTCTGCTTCGTAAAAAGGATAAGAGCCGCTCGCGTTTGCGGCTGACGAACGGCATCCAATCTTTCGTAGGCATTCGGAGGAGCAAGTGAATATTTCCCATGGTCCTCCATAAAATAAAGAGGGGCAGCCAGAAACTCATCGGCCATTTATGACGATGCGGGCGATACGATGTCGGATGCCAGGTATCCATCACGACCAGGGTGACGGCTTCCCCCTTCTCACATAATTGCTGAGCCATCTCGTAGGCGATCAACCCACCTGTGCACACACCAACGAGTCTGTATGGCCCTCGCGAGCGAAGCTTGCGGATCTCAGCAATGTAATGCCTCGCCATCTCCACCACCGAGGTAAACGGCGCCTCTCTTCCGTCCAGTCCTCGTGCCTGTAATCCATAGGACGGCTGATCCAAACCCAACAGCCTCGCCAACTGAGCAAAGACCAACACATTGCCTCCTACGCCCGGCACCATGAATATCGGGATCGCTGTTCCGCTCGGCTGAATCGCTACGAGCGATTGCCATGGCGGTACCCACTGTTCGCGTGAAAGGACCGACGCTAACTCTGCTATGGTCGGCGCTTGAAACAGCGTGGCAAGCGGAAGATGCCTTCCATACACCTGTTCGAGAAGAAAAAATAGCTGGGCTGCCTTGAGGGAATGGCCACCGAGATCGAAGAAGTTGTCATGGATCCCGATCTTTGGGATTTCCAGCACCTGCTGCCACAAGGCCGTCAGTTGAACTTCCACCCGATCGCGCGGCCCAACGTGAACCATGTCGTCTGAGAGAGAGTGGGCCGGATCAGGTAATGCCAGCAGGTCGACCTTGTTATTGGCCGTCAAGGGCAGCGCCTCCAGAAACATAAAGAAAGAAGGCACCATAAAGTCGGGAAGCGCCGCCCGCACAAATGATCGAAGTTCTGTCTGGCTTGGCGCTTGCCCCACTTGACAGACCAAGTAGGCTGCCAGCTGTTTGAAACCTTGCCGATCCTCCCGTGCTGTTACCACCGCCTGGCGGACGGAGGGATGGTGGCTCAGCACTGCCTCGATCTCGCCCAATTCGATTCTGAACCCTCTGATCTTGACCTGATGATCCAACCGACCGAGATGCACGATGCGCCCATCTGGGCGATAGCGAACCAGATCTCCCGTTCGATACAGTCTCGCGAGAGGCTCTGTCGAGAATGGGTGGGGAATGAACCGTTCCTTCGTTAACTCAAGCCGACCCCGATATCCTCGGGCTAACCCATGGCCCCCAATATAGAGTTCCCCGGAGACTCCGATGGGAACCGGCTGGAGGAACTGATCCAAGATATACATTTCCGTATTGGCGATCGGACGCCCGATGGTAATCTCCTGATCTGTCCGTTCGATTCTCTCGATCGTGGACCAAATTGTGGTTTCAGTCGGACCATACATATTCCACAAGGCGGCGCTACGATCCAGCAATGCCACCGCAAGGTCCGGCGGAAGTGCCTCCCCTCCGCACAGCACCGTCAGTCTGTCGCTGCCCAACCAGCCCGCCTCAATCAACATTCGCCATGTTGCAGGGGTCGCTTGCATGATCGTGGGCTGCACGGCCTCACAGACGGTCCGCAATTTCCGTCCATCCATCGCAACAGCTCGACCAACTATCTCGACACGGGCCCCCACCAGCAACGGCACATACAACTCCAATCCGGCGATATCGAAGGACAGCGTCGTGACGGATATCATCACATCCTGAGCAGAACATCCGGGCTCCTGCCGCATCGAGCACAAGAAGTTCACAAGCGCCCGGTGAGGGATCTCCACTCCCTTGGGCTGTCCGGTCGATCCTGATGTGTATAGGATGTACGCCAAGTCTTGAGAGGTTGCGGTCGGCGGAAGATTATGGTCGGCCTCCTGTGCAATCCTCTTCTGCTCCCGATCTAGACACAGCATGCGACAGAATCGCGCATCAAACCGATCGGAAAGCCCTTCGGACGTGAGCACAATCGCGACAGCTGCATCCTCGGCCATAAACCGAAGGCGGTCGCGCGGATAATCAGGATCGAGAGGGACATAGGCCCCGCCGGCTTTGAGGACGGCCATCAGCGCGATGACCATCTCCAATGACCGTTCAAGACAAATACCCACCGCCACGCCTGGCCGGACATCCAGCGTTCGGAGATAGCGTGCCAGCTGATTGACCCTGGCATTGAGAAGCCCGTAGCGTAACACCTCCTGCCCCATCGACAAGGCGACGGCATCAGGTGTCCTTTCAACTTGTCCTTCAAACATCTGAGGAAAACATTCAGACTGCGGGTAGTCTTCTTGAGTTCGATTCCAGTCCTGCAACAGTTGGGTGCGCTCGGGCGCCGTGAGCATGGGGAGCTCAGAAAGCCTGGCTGTGGGATTTGCCAATGCGCTATGGAGCAGGACTTTGTACTGTCCTAACATCCGTTCGACTGTCTGACGCGCAAAGAGGTCGGTATTGAACGTCAAGTAGGCTTTACGGGCAATCTCTGTTTCAATCGTCAGGCTTAAGTCAAACTGCGCGGCTCCTGTATCTACCTCAAATGGCACCCAACTCAAACCGTGGACGTTAATCTCTCCGATGGGAGCATTCGCTAAATTGAAGAGCACTTGCACCAGCGGGG
The DNA here is from genome assembly GCA_963742465.1 of uncultured Nitrospiraceae bacterium. Classification (GTDB taxonomy): domain Bacteria; phylum Nitrospirota; class Nitrospiria; order Nitrospirales; family Nitrospiraceae; genus Palsa-1315. The sequence continues at coordinate 97,619 of CAVUMA010000007.1, forward strand.
CAGAACTATGGTCGCGATTTGAACCCATGGTTTCCACCAGCTTATCGAACGGGAAATCCTGATTGGCATAGGCCCCTAACGCCGTTTCACGGACCCGTTCAAGCATCTCTTCGAACGTGGGATTGCCGGAGAGATCGGCACGTAACACCAACGTATTGACAAACGAACCAATGATCGATTCGACCGCAGGATTGAGTCCGGTTCGCGATAGGAGAGCCCACGGCGACATCGGTCTGGCCTGAGTATCGACTCAAGAGGATCTGGAAACAGGCCAGCAGGGTCATGAACACCGTCGAGTTTCGCTCCGCACTGAACTGCTTTAGTCGTTCGATCAACGAGGCCGGCAACTCCAGCATACAATGCGAACCGTTAAACGTCTGGACCACAGGCCGGGGATAATCAGTCGGCAACGAGAGCCTGGAAAGCCCTGCCAGCCTTTTCTGCCAATAATCCGACTGTGAACTGAGCCACTCGTCGGTGAGGCATCGCCGCTGCCAAACCGCATAGTCGGCATACTGAAGGAGCACCGGTGTGGGAGACGGAGTCCTCCCCTTGGCAGAACGCGTTGTAGAACAATGCAAACTCACTCCCGATCACCCCGAACGACCACTGGTCTCCGATGATATGGTGCATCGTGAGCACCAGCACATGATCCTCGGGCTCGATCTCAATAAGAAAGAATCTTGCCAAGGGGCCTTTCTCAAGATCGAATGGCTGGTTCGCTTCATGCTCTACAAGCCGGGCAGCCTCCTGTCGTCGCTGTTCGCCCGGCAGCCGAGAGAGATCAACTTCAACCCAATGAGGAGGCCGGAAGGGGCTGATGAGTTGGACCGGTCCCTCACCCGTCATCGCGAAGGTCGTCCTGAATGCCTCATGACGGCTACAGATAGCGTCAATCGTACATCGGAGGGCCGATTTGTTAAGTGGTCCCATCTGACGCGAGGCGAATGGCATGTTATACGCCGTTCCTTCGGGAGCAAGCCGATGCATGAGCCACATGCGTTGCTGAGAATAGGAAAGGGGCAGAGGTTGATCTCGGGGCACCCGAACGATCGGCGGAATCGCTGCAGCCTTCCGCTCTCCACTGCGCAGCCGCGTCACTTCATCGGCCAAGCCCACGATAGTCGGTCGCTCAAAAATCACCCGTAGCGAAACTTCAACATCAAAGGCCTCACGCATCCGGGAGACGAGCTGTGTGGCCAATAGAGAGTGGCCTCCTTGCTCAAAAAAATTGTCATGGACGCCTGCCTCTGGTACACCAAGAACAGACTTCCACAACTCGGCCAATGTTTCTTCTACCTGATTCCTCGGAGCAATCTTGGCTACCACTTGGCCTGCTGCCTCTTCTGGAACCGGAAGGGCACTTCGATTGATTTTTCCTGTCGCAGTGAGTGGCATGACTTCGACCCACAGGATCACGGACGGCACCATATATTGCGGTAGCCGTGGTTGCAACATAATTCCGAATCTGATCGAGCTTAGCTTTGATTTCAGGCTGACCAGTCACATAGCCCACCAAGCGTTGCTGCTCTGGCTTATCCTGTCGAAGCAGCACTGCAGCCTGATACACGCCAGGAAAATTACTCAACACATATTCGACTTCACCCAATTCGATCCGATACCCACGCAGCTTGACCTGCTGGTCCACCCGCCCAAGAAACTCCACATTGCCGTCCTCGCGGGACCGAACCCGGTCGCCAGTCCGATACAGCCTTTCACCAGCCACGTGGGGGTGCGGAAGAAACCGTTCGAGGGTCAACTGCGGCTGGTTCACATACCCACGAGCCAAACAATCCCCCGCCACATACAACTCCCCCGGTACACCAACGGGAACCGGCTCCAGGTCCGCATCCAGCACATAGAGCTGCATATTGTTGATCGGTTTTCCGATCGGCACTCGGGCTCCTGATTCCTGGCGTGACGTTCGATACACGCTACACCAGACCGTGGTTTCAGTCGGCCCATATTCGTTGAACAGTTCGGCATGAGGCAGTAGCTGGTAGTGCCTTCGGACAAGTTCAAGGGGAAGGATCTCCCCGGCGGTAATGACAATGCGAAGTGACTCCAACTGGGCATTCAATGCATCCCCGAGCACGGCATTATATAAGGAGGGAACCCACACAACATGGGAGATATGGTGATGTTCAACCAGTGCTGCAAGCCCTGTGGGATCGCGATGGGCGGCCTCAGAAGGAATGACTAATTGCCCTCCTTGCAACAACGTCCAAAAAATACCTGTCACGGATCCATCAAAGGCTAGAGAGAAGGTCAGCAAGAACCGGGATACAGGTTCCGGATAATAACGAAGTCTGGCAGTAAGAGAGATCACCAGATTGCGGTGTGTCACTGCTACACCTTTGGGCCTCCCGGTTGACCCCGAGGTGTATATGATGTACGCAAGCTGATCAGGGGAAACGGGGGTTGCGAGATTCTCGCCCTCTCCGCTCACCGTGGGTTCACAGAGCATATCAACATCACATATCTGGCCACCGTAACTGTGCAAATGGCTGCGGAGGTGCCCCTGCGTCACCACGATAGAAACCTGCGCGTCATCCAGAATGAGCCGGAGTCGGTGATGGGGGAAAGAGGGATCCAAGGGAACATAGCCCCCCCCAGCCTTGAGAATACCCAGGAGGCCCACGATACCGTCCACCGAGCGCTCGACGCAGAGACCCACCGGCAGATCGGCGCATACTCCTAACTTCTGCAAGGCACGGGCAACTCGGTTCGCACGTCGGTTCAACTCCTGGTAGCTCAGGGACTTGTCTCCACAGATTACGGCGATTGCATTGGGCGTCCGCTCAACCTGGGCCTCTATGAGGGTATGGATACCGGCAGAAAGCGAAACCGGAACTTTGGTTCCGTTCCATTCCAGGAGAATGTGCCGACGCTCTTCCGACGTGAGTAACGATAGCTCGCAAAGACGGGACTCAGGTTTCCTGATGAATTCTCCAAGGAGCGTCTCAATCTGTCCCAACATGCGACTGACGGTCGAGTCATCAAAAATCGTGGAATCATAGAGCAACGCCAGATCCAAGCCGTGAACCTTTTTCACGACCATCAAGACCAAGTCGAACTCCGACGCGGTCGGCTCCCAGGGAAGATGGCTGGCCTCAAGGTCTCTTACTTTGAACGCGGACAAGGGGTCGTCTTCATACACAATCATCACGTTGAAGAGCGGAGAATGCGTCCCCTCACGTCGTAATGACAGCGCCTCGATCACCTCTTCAAACGGCAGTTCTTGATGATCATAGGCGTCTATCACCACACGGCGTACATGTTTCAACAAGTCTTGTCCGGTAAGTCCGTCCGAGATTTCAGACCGCAACGCCACCGTATTCACACAGTACCCGATCATATCCTCGAGCTCCACACGACGCCTGCCGGCCACCACCGATCCGACCACGACATCAGACTCTTGTGTGTATCGATGCAGCCATGTCACAAAAACGGCATACAGCACCATGAACGTGGTCACACCTTGCTGTTGGCAGAGCCTATCCAAGGCAGCCACAAGGCCCGGAGAGAGAGGCCGTGACCGCACGCCTCCCTCAAATGTCCTCACGCGTGGCCGCGGGCGGTCGGCTGGCAACTCGACGGGCGGGCTCGCACCGTTCAACTGTCCGACCCAGTATTCTCGCTGTACCTCACGAAAGCCTTGATTGAGCCTGGTTCGTTGCCAATTCGCATAGTCCGCATACTGAACACTCAGATTGGTTAATCGAGCCCCTCGAACGTCACCGCCGGCATTGTAAAGAAGAGCCAATTCCTTACAGAAGACACGCAGAGACCAGCCATCGGCTATGAGGCGATGGAATGTCAGCACCAGGACATGCTGACCCTGGTCCAATGCCATCAACGCGACCCTGAACAACGGTCCACTTCCGAGATCAAACGGTTGGCCGGCCTCGGTTCGCATGAACTGCCGGACCTCTGTTTCTTGCTCTGCCTGATTCAGTGCCTGGAGATCATGCTTTCTTATGGTAAAGACAGGCTCATCAAATATTTCCGCGAATCCCTCGCCCCTCTCCGATCCGAATCGGGTTCGAAGAATCTCGTGTCGACAGATGATTTCCTGTACCGATCGCTCCAACGTCTCGGGGTTGAGAGGACCCCGTACACGCACACCAATGGAGATATGATTAATCGAGCTGCCTGGATGAACCTGCTCCAAGAACCAGAGTCGCCGCTGCGCGAAACTCAGTGGGATCCTGCCTTTTCTTGACTCAGGGGAAATAGGTACGAGAGGAAGCTGCAGCCCGTCGCTACCTGATAATCCAAGCCCCTCCACGGCAGTCTCCGCATTGTTATTACTGGTGCTGAGCTCACTGACACGAGCGGCCAGCGCAGAAAATGTCGGACATTCAAAGACAACACTGAGAGGGAGTTCGACGTGGAACACATCGAGGATTCGTGCCGTAACCTGCGCAGCAAGCAGAGAATTGCCCCCGAGCGCGAAGAAGTTTTCATGGCGTCGTGGCTGAGGTCCTCCCAGCACCTCCTGCCAAATATCAGCCAGCCTTTTCTCGACTGTGGTTTGTGGAGTCTCGCTCAGCGACTCAACGTTCTCCTCTTCCTCAGTTGCGTCCAGCGTACTCATCCCAACCACGGAGAGCTGTCCGGACTTAAAGTCCGCCCTGCAGGCGTGTCGCTGAATTTTTCCGCTGGAGGTTTTTGGAATCGTTCCGGACTTGACCAGCACCACATTGTGGACTTCCAGTTCATACTCGTCAGCAAGCGCGCGACGGATACAGCTCATCACCTCCGGCATCTCTGATTCCGGCAACTTCTTCTCGATCTCACAGACCAGCACCACGCGTTCTCCTGTCTCGCTCTCAATCGAGAAGGCCGCTCCACCTCCTCGCCGCAATCCCGGATGCGCTTGCTCGGCCGCCCACTCCAAATCATGGGGATAATAGTTCCGTCCCCGCACAATGATGAGATCCTTGAGCCGGCCGGTCAGAAACAGCTCTCCCCTGTGAATGAAGCCGAGGTCTCCAGTTCGCAAATAGGGGCCCTCTCCTGAGCCAGCGAGGGTGGCCTTAAACGTAGCGTCACTTTCCTCCGGTCTCCCCCAGTATCCGGTGGCAATCCCAGCCCCGGCCAGCCACACCTCTCCCACTTCACCGGCCTGGCATGAGCTCCGTGTCGTAGGATTCACAATCAGTACACGAGTCTCCGAGAGGGGCTCCCCGCATCCGACCAATGTCCGAGTCCCTCTTTCTGACGCGGAAGACTCTTTGACAATCGAGTCAGCCAACGCCTCTGCCTCTACCTTCAGGAACGTCGGCTCAGCCCCAACCTGTTTCATCGTCACCAACAACGTGGCTTCGGCGAGCCCATACGCCGGCGCAAACGCCGTTCGCCGGAAACCCTGCGGCCCAAAGGTTTCGATAAACTGCTCAACAGTAGCCGCATGAATTGGTTCCGCGCCGCAACTTGCGACCGTCCACGTACTCAAATCAGCCTGCCACCCAGGCTGTTGCCGGACGGCCCGGAGACAAGATTCGTAGGAAAAATTCGGCCCACCGCTATGCGTGATGGAGAATCGGGATACCGCTTCAAGCCACCGCAACGGTCGCCTGAGAAATGTAACGGGTGACATCAAGTAGGCAGGGATACCAGCATAGAACGGGGCGATGATTCCATGCAGCAATCCATAGTCATGGAAATACGGCAACCAACAAAGCGACCGGCTACGGTCCGACACTCCTCCGGCCAGACTCATGGCCTTGCAATGAGACAGCACATTTCCATGGCTGACCATGACGCCACGAGGACTGGCCGTTGATCCTGAGGTATATTGCAAATAGGCAAGGGCGGTTTCATTGAGACGTGGTAACTCAACCACATCGGCTAGATCATAGGGTTGATCAGTGGCCACCCATTCGATCTGGCTTCCATCCTTAGCGATCGATAGTTCTGAGGAAATGATCTCGATGCCAGAGGTTGTGAGCAACAGCGACAGTTGAGCATCTTCGATAATGGCGCGGAGCCTTGGCAGACTGTGTTTTCGCCTGACGGGGTCCGGAGCGGGAGCAGGAACCGGCACCAGTCCGGCACATATACAGGCCCAGAACGCGTAGACGGCATCGAGCCCCGGTGGGTAGAGGAGAAGCACTCTTGTTCCAGGTAAAGCCTTGCGTGCTAGATGGCCGGCAAGTGAACGAACCGTGTGATCCAGCTCGCCATAGGTCAGCTGACTCTCAAGTTCGAGGGTGTCGCGAACAGAGGCATAGGCCAGTTCCTGAGGCTTTTGATGGCAGCAATACTCGAAGAGGTCAGCGAGACTGTGAATAGCCGGAGGCAGAGGCTTTGGCATCAATGGTTAGACCTATCTATACAGCCTATACAGCGAGGAAACTACAAAGGATTCTGACAATAACACACTGTGAATGATACTCTTCGGAAGGGTTATCTACCATTGAAATCCAGAGGAATAAGACCTGCGTTTAGCCATGGCGAGGAGTGATTCTCGCATCATCACCCACGCCTATGGACAGAGTAATACACCTCTCATTAACTCGAAAGAATGTTTCACTTTTCTACAAAGACAGTCCTCCATATTAAACTTGTATTAGCTAGACTCCGATTTACAGAAAATGAAGAAATCCGATTGAAAAATCACACTTCCCAGGGTAAGCTCCCTCCACAGCCCATCGCAACGACGATACATTTTCACCCCAACCCCTGAAAATGGGGCGAGTTTTACCAAGCGGAGAGGTGCGAGAGTGGCCGAATCGGGCAGTCTCGAAAACTGCTGTCCTGGCAACGGGACCGTGGGTTCGATCCCCACCCTCTCCGCCAAACCATGTTCGCTCATGCCGCAGGCCTGACAATCAGGCCGGCGGATCAATACCTCGTTCACTGTTCACCTGCGCCTTTTCCTGCAACGCTCGTCTGAGTTCGACCATCGCCAAGGTATCCCGCTCGCAGTATCGCAGGAGGGCTTCCTCAATGGATGCCCTCTCCACCCAATCCGTTTCGACAAAGACCATACGGTAGTACTGACTGGCGGCATGCCCTCCCTCTTTGATCGCCAGGTCGGCATATCCCAACGATGGTACGAGAGCAGGGAGGACCTCTTTCAGCGAATAGGAACCGTCAAAGTGTGGATGATAGTAGTGATCGCGCACGATCGGATGCAGATCCCAGATGCGTTTCACTAATGCCTGAAGAGCGGTTCGCAACGAAGGAAGAGCCAGGGCCAACTGCTCGATGACAGATTTTTCATAGGGCGAGTACACACAGATACTCCCTCGGTCCCCCAGAGACTCCAGTAAGGATTCGGCAAGAACCTTCCGGGGATCACTCACATCTTTGTGCAGAAACTCTTCATGCTGCAGTTCACCGGTCGCCTGCTCAATATGATTCGACCACTGAACCGGTAGGGCTTGATAGGGTCTCGTCTCCGAGAATCGAGGCACCGCCAACATGACCGTTTCAAAATCGAGGTGATGCACCGGATACTGCACAGCCTTCAACACAGGGCCGAGCTTCGCAGACACCCACTCGACATTCTCCTTCACACGACGCTGAACCGGCGACAGCTTTGTGCCAGCTGGAATCTCGTCGATCGTCGTCACCCCCTGCTGAGTCAATTGACTGACCACATGTTTCGACCCCGGTAAGTAATGAATCCACCGCGCCGGTTTGTCTTTGGTGCAATGTTCCCAGAAGGGGCACTCGTAGGGCGTATGACAATGACGATCCGGCTCGATGGCAGGAGGTTGCGTCTGGAGCAACATTCGACTCATCGTGGCCAACCGCTCGGGCACCGCAGCCCGTCGTTGGGCCACAGCCTCAGATAGATCCTGGATCTTCAAACAATTCGGTCAGATCGATCGCTCCATCTCGATACAGATACCCGGTGTTGATATGCATGAGACTGACGGAAACAAGCGTCAGCCCTGCGCCCAGTATCACTTCGCTTTGCACGGCGAGATCTTCGAGATGCACGTCTTTGACCTTCGTAGAAGACTTGACCTCGATCAGACGCCAGCCACAGGGTTGCCCCTCCGCGGTCAGGACACGCTCCAAAACATCGGCGCGAATCAGCACCCCGCCGTGCAAAAACGCCGCTTCGAAGATGGCCGGCACGGTGAGGTCCTGGATCAGTGCGGCCGTCTGCACAAGAGCTGCTTCTGTCTGGCGATACCCAGCTGTCACCAATACCCCGCCGGGAAAGCGACTCCGGGCCAACTCCCCGACTTCTGTTCCCATATCGAACATCGCCTGAGTCGCCGCATCCGGCTTGGTCGCGAGAGAGGGATGATGGACTTCGAGGTACAGGCGCTTGTGACATTGAAGACCGGACAGGAATTTCGACTTTGACAGGCGCGGGGCCTTCGGAAGAGGAGCGGGCGAGAGATCGCTGAGTTCAGTCATGATGCAGATGACACTAATCGGACAGACACACGTTTGTCCAGCAGCGCAGAATGATCAGCCAGAATTAGTCGCAGGCTAGTTCAGAACAGGTCGTCCAGCAAGGTCGCAGCCGATCGAAAGCATCGGTCGGCGTAGCACCTGGCTACGTTGACGATGCTTTCGAGACGAGAACGCAAGCTGGCGGCCTTCTATCAACATCCTGCTAGGATGGCCCGCCATGGCATCCAGCATTGCACAGATCAGAAAGTCCGTCCTGACCCTGGCCTTACCAGTCACGGTCAGCACCCTGCTTCAGCGCACAGAAGGCATCGCCGCTGTCTTCCTCGTCGGTGGTCTCGGCGCCACATCCATCGCGGCTGTCGGACTTGGCCAGTTGCTGGCCTTCATGGCCACCACGCTCGTCTCCGGATTATCGGTGGGTGCCAACGTCCTCATCGCCCAGCTGTGGGGCGCTCGCCGCACCAAAGACGTCGGAGAAGCCGCCACGCATCTCCTCGGATTGGCCGCCATCGTGTCCTGCTTGCTCGTGGTACTCGGATTGTCTCTGAATCGTGTCATCATGGAGCTGTTGGGCGCAGAGCACGACGTCATCGCACTGGCCCTTCCCTATTCGAACTTCATCTTCCTGGTCATTCCCTGCACGATCTTCTTGCAGGTCCTCTCTTCGATTATACAAGGCACCGGAGACACCAAAACTCCCATGTACGCCTTGATCGCAGTGAATCTCCTGTATCTCACGATCGCCTATCCACTGATCTACGGACTCTGGGGTTTCCCTGCCTTGGGTATCACCGGAGCAGCCGTGGCAACCGGTCTTGCAGAAGGGACGGGCGTGGCCTACCTCCTCTGGGCCTGCCGAAAGCTCTTGAGGAAATCACTCCACGTTCGGCGCGATCTCTTGCGCTCCACCTGGCAGATCGGAGCGTCGGTCTCCGGCGAGCGGATATTTCAACAGGCGGGGATTATTCTCTACACCAAAATCGTCCTGCTGTACGGCACTGTGACCTACGCCGCCCATCAAGTCGGCCTGTCGATCGAATCCCTGTCGTTCCTGCCGGGATATGGCTTCGCGATCGCAGCAGCCACGATGGTGGGGCAGAGTATCGGCGCGGGGAAATATGTCCGGGCCAAATTGGAAAACTGGGAGGCGAACCGCCTGGCCGGCATCGCAATGGCGTCGATGGGCGTGCTGTTCTTCTTCTTTCCCTATGCGTTGCTCCGTGCCTTTACCAACGACGAAGCCGTCGTCGAACTCGGCACGATCTTCCTACGCATCGTCGCCATCCTCCAAGTGCCGCTTGCCCTCACCATGGTCCTGGCCGGATCGTTACGTGGAGCCGGCGATACCAGGTTCATCATGGTGGCAACGACGGTCGGCATGTGGGGAGTTCGCCTGCCCCTCGCGGCCATCGCAGGCCCCTGGCTCGCACTCGACGTGCTCTTCGTGTGGGGTGCCATGATTGCAGATTGGACAGTCCGAATGGGGCTGCTACTCTGGCGCTACCGATCGGAACGGTGGAAAGCAATTCAGGTCATTCGCTAGTCCGGTTTGTCTGGTTCAACCAAACAAACCAAGTGCAAGAAACTGGCCGAATGTCACGCACCGGGGGCGGAATTTTTTTATTGATTTCATTGTCAGATAGTCAGTAGGTTATCCGACAAGGTGGCAGAGAAGCCGAGAAGTGCTTGCGAGCCTGAGAAGACCTGGTTTCTACTCTGTCTTCGATACGACAGCATTACCCAAACCGTCACATTTGAAGGGAGATTAAGATGAAAACCAAAGCAACTTTCTACCACGCAGGATGCCCCGTGTGCGTCGCAGCCGAGAACAGCGTCGCCAACGCTCTAGATCCGTCGAAATATGATGTGGAACACGTCCATCTCGGCACGAACAAAGCGCGGGTGAAAGAAGCCGAAGCAGCCGGCGTCAAGTCGGTCCCGGCTCTGGTGATGAATGGAGCGGCGTTTCACATTAACTTCGGCGCCGGCATCGACGCCTTGAAGTAACCGTTCCAGTCTGCTGACCGCACAAAGAATCAGGGGGCGTGCCTAACGGCACGCCCCATTTTTTTTACCCAACGTATGAGCTCAGCAGTGTGCAACGGTGGCATGCCGTTGCACATCGGATGGAGCGAAGAGCAAGGCATCTAAGCACCACGGACTCCAACGCTGAACACGTTCCGAAAGCCTTCAAGCTTTTGCGTAGATCAAACATAAGTTGGTCCTTGATGCGCATGAGCATCGTCACGTTCGCGAAGAGCGTCCAGTTGTGACTGGTTGATACTATGCAGAGGTTGGTTTAGCGATCAGAGCGAAGTAGTCTGGCTCGTCATAAAACTCCTTCGCGTGACGGTGATGGGCGTAGCGATCGCGAAGCGTAGCAAGGGTTTTCAGGTCGGATCGCTGCTCTTGGTCGAACCAACGCCCAGGAAGAACGAAACATGCAGCCAACGTTTCGGGAAGAGCTAAGAACGGGCTCATCGGTATACGACTCCTTTGTGGCGAGTTCGTGGAAGCCACTCGGATTACGAGATATGAATACTGCGGAGAGCAATTCGAAACGTGACTCAAGGTCGCAAACGGTTGAACGCCTGGCGCACGATGATTCATGTCCATCGGTCATGATGACGAGCTGCGTCATTGCTGGACATTCCTGGATTATGATGTGAGCGGCACAATGCTTAACGCTTGAGTGTACTGACTCGGCATCGTGCGCGAGACCTGCCTGCACACTTCCGCTGCGATTGTCGTGTCGATTCAAAGACTTCTCAGCGACATCCACACTGCCGGACGACGTGGCTCTACGGACCAAGGTGACAGGACCTGTCGCACCGTGAAGCGCGAGACCTCGTGAGAAAGCGTCGTTGATCCGACCAGGCCGGGGTTCGAAGATTCCGAACACTTCAGCCATGAGACCACCTTGAACGGACTAGCAATTCGTTGGCCTCGTGTCTCTTCCAGTTCCGATGGTCACCTCGATTCTCGCAACTCCCTTCACGTTGGCGCACAGATCACCGAGACCGGGGGTGACTAATCGGAACGGACCACCTTTCGCATCCGGCAACGATGCTCCATCGAGTTCATAGACGAGAACCCCGTACTCTCTCGCCTGTTGCAAGCGTGAGACAGGCTGAATATTTTCCGTCTCCCGAATGTACCGTCACATGATCCGCCCCGATCGCCAGCGCCGGAATATCGAGCAGACCCTTCACGCGAATCCCTTTGCCCTTGCATGCCTGGCATCACCGTCGAAATATCGAGCTGATGTTCTGCCGGCAACGATGCGATCGCGGCACGATCAAGCGAGACAGGCTGGACCACCGCCCCGTCGATCCGCACGATGCCGGGACCGGTTCGATCCCGCTCGGTGATGGTCTTGATCACCGCCGTCAGCAGGTCGTTCAGCGGCGTCGGAATGCCGAATTGACGCCCGAGCTTCGCGACATACCCGTTCAGAAAGTCGATCTCGGTCGGCCGACCGGCCTTCCAATCGTCATACATCGAGGTATGGATATCCCGTATCTCCTAGTCCAACGGACCACCTTCTCCGCCATATCGGCAGCTAACGGCACCTTCGCGCTGGCCGCCACCGCCACGATTTCACCCACGATCTGGTGGATCACTCCCAGCATCTCGGGATGATCGAGCGCCTTGGCGACTTTGTCGTCGATCATCACGGTCAAGGGATTGAAGACGCAATTCCAACAGAGCTTCTCCCACTTGCTGCGCCGGATATCGTCGGTCAGCTGGCAAGGAATCCCTGCCTGCTTGAACAGATCCGCGATGGCCAGCAGACGAGCGCTCTGATTCCCCATCAGCTCCCCGATCGCCACAGCCCCTTTCTTATAATGGTCGATGACGCCAGGCTCCGCGATCTTGGTGTAGATGTACGCGATACCACCGACGACACAGTCCCGTTGAATGCGCGCCAGGATGCGATCTTCCGTATCGACTCCATTCTGCAGGGTCAAGATGACGGTCCGATCGGTCAGGACCGGCTCGATCTGGGTCAGCACCTCATCCAGATCGTAGGCTTTCACGGAGAGGATGATCAGGTCCGGCTTCGGGAGATCCCGCGGATCGGAAGCGGCTGGCGGATGCACGGTGAAGGAGCCATTGGCACTGCGGATCGTGAGACCATTCTGCTTCACGGCTGCGAGCGTCTTGGGCCGCAGCAGGAACGACACAGAAAGATTCGCTTTCGCTAAATGTGCGCCGAAGAACCCACCGACGGATCCAGCTCCCACCATAAGAATCTGTTTCATTATGTTCCTCACAAGAATAGCGGACGCGTACTATACCACGCAGATTCGTCGGCTCGAAATACGGTAGAATCAGCCCATTTAGCCATGGCCACCGACGATCAGATCCTCCTCGCCCGCATGCACCTCGCCTCCGCTCGGTACGTGACTATCCTCACAGGAGCTGGAATTTCAGCGGATAGCGGCGTACCGACCTTTCGCGGAACGGATGGCTTGTGGCGTAACTTTCGCGCGGAAGATCTCGCGACCCCCGAAGCCTTTGAGCGGGACCCGCGGCTGGTCTGGGAATGGTACAACTGGCGGCGTGAATTGATTGCCACAAAACAGCCAAATCCTGCCCACATCGCCCTGGTAGAACTTGAATGTCGCAGGCCCGATACGTTCTGGCTGATCACGCAAAATGTCGATGGACTTCATCGAACCGCCGGATCACAACGACTCTCTGAAATTCACGGCAATATCTGGAAAGTTCGCTGTACGAGCTGTGGCGTCATCTCCGAAAACCGGGAGGTTCCTCTTTCCATTCTGCCGGAATGCCACCTGTGCCATGCACTGCTCCGGCCTCATATCGTCTGGTTTGGAGAATCGCTCTGGGAGGATGACCTCCGCCGCTGTGATGAGGCACTGAAGGCCTGCGACCTCCTCCTTGTGATCGGCACATCGGGAGTCGTCTATCCAGCAGCAGGATTTGCGTCGGTGGCGAAAGATGTCGGCGCGCTGGTCATCGAGATCAATCTCGAGAGCACCCCGCAGTCGGACTTGGTTGATCTCTCGCTGCAGGGCCGCGCGAAAGATCTGGTTCCGCTACTTCTTTGAGGCCATCACCAGCGGAAGGAGCTCCTCCAACGTCCGAATCACGTTCCCGCCCGACACCTGATTGCGCCCTGCTCGATCCAGCAACACGCCGGTCAGCCCGGCCTTCGCCGCACCCTCCACATCGTCCCGGACGCTGTCACCCACATGCATTGCTTCATCCGGATCGGCTGCATGTTTCTCCAGGGCAATCTCGAATATTTTCGGAGCTGGTTTGGCAGCCCGAGCCATGCTTGAAATCGTCACGGTATCGAAGAGCCGGTCGATGCCGAGTCCCCGCATCACAGGAAAGAGCCGGGAATCGAAGTTGGATACGATCCCAAGCTCAAACCCCTCTTCACGCAGCCTGGTCAGCACGGCATGAGTTTCAGGAAACAATACCCAGGAGCGAGGATCTTCAAACACCTGAAAGACTTTCTCGAAGAATTCATCAAACCGCTCGAACATCCCGACGCGATAAAACACGTTATGCACGATGTCGAACCACCAGAGCCGCTCACATTGTTTTAACGTGCCAGGATCCGTTGCGGCAAAGACCGGTGGTGACGCGTCGTGAAAGGCCCGCTGAAAGGCTTGCGCAATCGATGCCTGTGAGTCTGGAGTCTGCCGAAACCCGTGCTGGACCGCATGCGTGAGGTAGATATCTGCCACCGAGCCATTCACGTGAAACAGCGTCTCGGCTGCGTCGAAAAAGATGACCTGGATCGGCGTCTTCATTGGTCGTGCAAATCCTTGTTGCGTCGAATTGTAGTCAGTTCAAAAATTCGAAGTCAAAGCGCGCATCGATCATGTGATTTCTTGACAAAGAATACCCTCGCTGCTAGCTTCGACATAGTCCAATAACATTGGAGGGTTAGGTGGCTTCAACCATCTTTGTCATCGATAGTAGTCCCGCCGTCCGCCGGCTGGTCGAGCAGATATCAAAACCGGAAGGGTGTGATGTCGTGGGATTCCAGGATGGCCCAGCAGCCTTGGAAGCGGCACGCCGGATGAGTCCGAATCTCATCATCGCAGATTATCATTTGGAGAACATGACCTTCTCGGGGTTCTGTAAAGAAGTCCACAAGCTGGATAACCTGGCAGAAACCTATATTGTCTCCCTGACCAGCCCTTCGGATCGTGTGGATGAAACCCACTTGCGTTCGCTGGGGGTGAAGGCCTTTCTCAATAAACCATTTCAGTCAGAAGACCTCATCGATGTGATCAAGGACCTGGAAGCACAGCAGGCATCCAGGACAAACGGAACAAAGAAGAAATCTCGCTCCTGGCCTCCGGTCTCGAGCGCGACGGACTCCGATAATGGCGATGATGTTAACGATGACAGCCTGATCGAGGAAGAAGAGGAACAGGCGATCGCACCCCACCCCCAACCGAAAGACTCCCCCGTGACCACCACCACAGCAACGCAGGCCTCGACAGCCGAACCGGAAGAAGCGATGAAGGGCCTCTTCGGTCAACTCCTTCAGTCCATGTCAGAACGGACGGAAAAAAAGATTGCCGACCTGCTCCCCCAGATGGTGGGGAAAGACCTGGCAACCCTCGTGGCCAAAAGCCGTGGAAACAGAGGTACGCACACAAATGGGTGCGTCGCTCTCGGAAGAGCGGCTGACTCAGGTGCTTGAACCGGTGCTCATGACGGCACTCCCAAAGGTCCTCTCACAGGAAATGTCTCTCCTCGAACCCATCATTCGACACAGCGTTTTTGAAACCGCGAGCCCCGTGATCAAAGAACGCATCGATCAATTCGTCCGCGAAGAAATCAATGCTGTTCGCACCGCACTGTCCGATATGGTTCGGGAACAACTCGGTTCGCTTGAGGGACTCGATCAAGGAAGAGATCCACAGGCTGCTGCGAAGCAGACATCTGGAATGGCCGAAGCACTCGTCCGGACGACAGCCCAAGAACAAGTCGAACAGGCAGTCCTGCGTCTCGTGCCAAATCTGGCCGAAGAGCAGATCAAAGCAGAGATCACACGCCTCATACGAGCTGCGTAGGACTCTCGCCTCCGTTCCGACTTACCCCTTCTTGCTCTTCTTACCCTTACTCCGTCTGGCTGTCACCAGTGCCTTCACCCGCGCGACATTCTTCCGATGCTTCTTTCTCGTCTTGCGGTCTTTTTCACGCCCTGTGGCCATAGTCTCTCCAAATTGTAAAAAGTGGAAGCGGAACGAATCCCTCGCCCTCGCCTTGTGCGAGTCTGTATAACACACGGCTCTGTACCCCTCAAGCTATGTGTGTCCACTACTTTGCCTTGAGGGGCACGCACCTGCATGCTAAGATGCGCCGCGCTTCTAGCAGGATGCTGAAAAAGTCCGCCAGTAGATGAAGAGCGTTATTCGGTTTGCCTCGTTTGTTTGGTTAAATTACGACCAACTCGACGAACTAAACTAAACAAACCATATCAACCAGATAGACCAGACAAACCAGACTTGTACCACTTCATGAGCACACATCAACTCGAAAAGACCTACGATCCTAAAGCGGTCGAAGCCCGTTGGTCTCAGGTCTGGCAGCAGCAAGGCTATTTCCACGCCTCGCCTGTCCACCCAGGCCAAGCCTACTGCATCGTGATTCCTCCACCCAATGTCACTGGCTCACTCCATGTCGGCCACGCGCTGAATCATTCGATCCAAGACATCCTGATACGCTGGCGACGTATGCAGGGTCGCAATGTGCTCTGGCTGCCCGGCACCGATCATGCCGGGATTGCCACGCAAAACGTCGTGGAAAAACAGCTCATGGCCGAAGGCGCTTCCCGGGAATCACTAGGACGCGAAGGCTTCATCGAGCGCGTCTGGCAATGGAAAGCCACCTCCGGAGATACCATTATCCGTCAACAGAAACAGCTGGGTGAGTCCTGTGATTGGGATCGCCTTCGTTTCACAATGGATGAGGGGTTATCAAAAGCTGTCCTGGAAGTCTTCGTGCGGCTGTATGAAGACGGGCTGATTTATCGAGGAGAGCGGCTGATCAATTGGTGCCCGCGCTGTCTGACGGCGCTATCGGACATCGAAGTCGAACACGAAGATGTGAAAGGGAAGCTCTACCATATCCGCTACCCTCTTGTGGACGATCCCCACACGGCACTTATCGTGGCGACAACCAGACCTGAAACGATGCTAGGCGACACGGCAGTGGCAGTCCATCCAGACGACCCGCGTTATCGTCATCTCATCGGTAAAAAAGTCCGCTTGCCGCTAACCACCCGCGAAATACCCATCGTGGGCGATTCGATATTGGTGGACCTCGCATTCGGCACCGGCGCCGTGAAAATTACCCCCGCGCATGACTTCAACGACTTTGAAGCGGGAGAACGGCACAAGTTGCCGCGACTGCCGATCTTGGATCATCAAGCGCTGCTTGATCGAGCCGGGCTGCAAGCGGCTGGCGTCGAACCGGCCATCATCGATGCCGTCGCGACACTCTCCGTCATGAAAGCACGCCCGAAGATCGAGCAGGTCCTGAAAGATCGTGGATGGCTTACGAATGTTGACGATCACAAGATGGCGATTGGGAAATGTTATCGCTGCAAGACGGTCGTCGAGCCGTACCTGTCTCCGCAGTGGTTCGTCAAGATCAAGCCGCTCGCTGAACCGGCCATCAAAGCGGTCGAAGACGGTCGTATCCGCATTATTCCAGAAGGATGGACCAACAATTATCTCGGTTGGATGCGAGACATCAAAGACTGGTGTATCTCACGGCAAATATGGTGGGGACATCAGATTCCGGCTTGGTATTGCGAGAACTGCAATGCTGGACTCTTTGTCAAAAAGATGCGAATCGGTGACCCTGCGACGGCACATATAGGATTCACAATTCTGCAGGGCGCAAAACCCCTAGTGGCTCGAACAGCGCCGACTCATTGTCCGGACTGCCACGAGACCACAGTTCATTCGCGACTCGGACGTGTTGGACACCTGGTTCTCATCAGCCCTCTGGCCTTTCTCTACGCTCGGATGGCCTGATCAAACGCCTGAGCTGAAAACCTACTACCCGACCTCGACGCTTGTCACCGGCCTCGACATTCTCTTCTTCTGGGTCGCCCGTATGATCATGATGGGGCTGAAATTCATGGGCGATGTCCCCTTCCGCGACGTCTACATCCATGCCTTGGTCCGCGATGCCGAAGGCCAGAAGATGAGCAAGTCGAAAGGCAACGTGATCGATCCACTGCATGTCATGGAGCAGTTCGGCACCGACGCGCTCCGCTTCACGCTCGCATCGATGGCCTCACCGGGGCGCGACATCAAACTCGCAGAGGAACGGATCGAAGGCTACCGCAATTTTGCGAACAAGATCTGGAACGCGGCTCGCTTTGCCCATATGTACCTCGTGGGCATAAAGGAGTCGCGCCCCCCGGCCGATCACCCCTTCCCTAATCGCTGGATCATGAGCCGCCTCAACCAAACGATCCAGACAGTGACGACAGAGCTTGATGCCTATCGCTTCGATCGCGCTGCCAACTGCGCTTTACCAATTCTTCTGGCACGAGTACTGTGACTGGTATCTCGAACTCATCAAGCCGGTGCTTCAAGATCCCGCCCATCCGCAAGGTCCCATCACCCGGCAGACACTGCAAGACACCCTGGAAGTATGGCTGCGGTTGCTTCATCCGTTCATGCCGTTTATTACGGAAGAAATTTGGCAAACTCTCCCCCATACCGGAAATACAATCGTTACCCAGCCCTACCCGACCCCGCTCCCAACTTGGCACGATGCCTCGGCTGAAAACATCTTCGGCTGTACTCGAACAGAGTATCGGCCTCATCCGCACCGCTCGCGTGCTCCTCAGCTATCCGCCGGGGCAAGAGGTACGCGTCTTTCGTGACTCATGAAGAGGCGCCAGCCAGGGCAACACTGGGTACTCTGGAACAGAATCTCACGCATCTCGGACGAGTGCAAACTATGCTCGCTCCCACCTCCCAGTGGCCAACCTCGAATGTGCTCAGGCTCATTACGGGCGGCGTCACAGTAGGCGTGTCCGTTGAGGGTGACGTGGATCTCAACAAAGCGCTCGACCGCCTCAGTGAAACAGATCACAGAAACCGACAAGGAATCCCAGCGGCTCGACGGCAAGCTGAAAAGTGCGGACTTTGTCTCAAAAGCTCCGCCAGAAGTGATCACCGACCATCAGGACCGCCTCCGTGCTCTCTCTCGTGACCGCGCCATGTTGACCAGCAGCGAGCAGCAGCTGCGCGCGATGCTGGGAGCCTAAGTATGGTCGCGCTTCCGGCTGTTGATATTCGACGTGCTGTCCGGATGGGACTCGAAGAAGACCTCGCCCATGGCGACATCACGACAACGACACTCTTTCCCGAACCTGCCCCTGCCCGCGCCAAGATCATTGCCCAACAAGCCCTCGTGGTTGCAGGAATGGCAGCGGCCATTCAAACCTTCATCGCGGTGGATGCATCCCTCACGCTTACTCCATCCCGACGAGATGGATCGCATGCCAAAAATGGAGATGTACTATTGCGGATCGAAGGAGATGGACGATCCATCTTAATGGCTGAACGAGTAGCCCTGAACTTCCTCCAACATCTCTCCGGGATCGCCACCCTGACCAGTCGCTTCTGCCACGCCGTTCATGGCTATCCCGTCACCATTATGGATACAAGAAAGACTCTCCCCGGCTGGAGAGCGCTTCAGAAATGGGCTGTGTTGCTTGGTGGAGGAACGAATCACCGTATGTCGCTCGGCGATGGTATCTTGATCAAGGACAATCATCTGGCCCTGATGAAAAACAAGAAACCCGCTGTCCTTACAGCCTGCCGTATAGCGCACGCAATGGCTTCCAATGACAAGCCTGTGATTGTCGAAGTGGAAACGTTATCGGAAGTTCACGACGCCCTTCATGGCAAGGCCGACATCATTCTCCTGGACAATATGACTCCCGCCACAGTCAAGCAGGCGGTGAAACTCATCGACGGCCGTGCACTGGTGGAAGTCTCGGGAGGCATCACCCTGAAGAACGTGCGAGCGATGGCGGCGGCTGGCCCAGACCGCATCTCCATCGGAGCCCTCACCCATTCAGCTCCCGCCGCAACGCTCAGCCTGGTACTCGAACCCCGTCGGCGGCCTAGCAGGTAGCGGAAATAATCTGTTCACACGCGATGAACTTTAAGGATTCGCACATGTGCTACAACAACTCTCACGCCGAATGCTCAAACAGTTCGTCCAGCAAGGCCGCAGCGAGTGAAGAGCCGAGGCGTACCCTCTGGGGTACGTTGAGGGTCTGAACGATGCCGAGAACGATGCTGGAGGACTGTTTCAGCATTCTGCTAGGTAACTCGTGCAACCCTCGCCACCACTCACCAGAGACACGATCCACAGCACCCTGTCGACCACGTGGTTGGGGCGTCGCATCGAACTGTTCGACTGCCATTCCTTCAACGAACCGGGAGGCCGTTCAGCCTCGCACAGGCAGACGTGGAACATGGCACGGTTGTGGTCGCCGACAGCCAGACCGCTGGCCGCGGACGGCTCTCCAGAACCTGGTTTTCTCCGCCCGGTGCCAATCTCTATTGTTCCGTCATTCTCAGAGACAGCACGCCCACCGGAGCGACTCGCAGAATGGCTCTCCTGGTTGCCGCTGATCTCTGCCCTGGCCGCGGCCGAAGCCATCGAACTGGTTTCGTCCATCCACGTCTCGGTGAAATGGCCCAACGATCTCCTCATCTCGGAACGGAAGGTCGGAGGAATTCTCTGTGAGAGCGGCACAGGAGCAGGATCAGAACCCTTCCAGGTGATCGGAATTGGCATCTGAACGTCAATGTCGAACAGCAGGACTGGCCGGAGGACCTCCGCGAGTCGGCCACATCGATTTGGCAGTAGTCAAGGACGCGTCGTTGACCGCAATCGATTACTCGCACAACTCCTCCTCGAACTGGAGCATTGCCTCGATGAATTGGCCTTCCACGGAACGAATCGGCTTGCCTTGGCCTATCGCCAGCGCTGTTCGACCATCGGCCACACAGTACAAGCGACGCTGGCCAATGGGGATCTGGTCGTCGGGATTGCCGAATACATCGGCCACGATGGATCCTTGTGCGTGCGACCTCAGGCAACCAGCAACTTGCGTTCGGAATCATCAGCCATGACAATTCTTCATCTGCTGGCTTGTTGGCCGACATCAGTCAAACAAACCAGATAAACGGATGCCTAGCCAAGTCACCCAACCGAAACGTACAATAGGCCCCATGCTCCTCGTCGTTGATATCGGCAACACCAACATTGTCTGGGGCGTCTATGACGGACGTACCTTGGCAGCCCATTGGCGGCTGGCCACAGACGTCAAAAAAACCTCGGACGAGTACGGCATCCTCTTTACCAATCTTCTCACGGCAGCAGGGGTTCCCACTCAACTCCTCTCCGGCGCCATCATCTCCAGCGTCGTGCCTTCGCTGACCGGGACTATCGAAAACATGCTCGAACAATATTTTCATCAGCATCCTCATGATCGTCACCTCGGATACGGATACGGGTCTCACACTCCGTTACGACAACCCAAAAGAAATCGGCAGCGACCGGCTGGTGAATGCCGCAGCCGCCTATCATAAATATCGCCGTGACCTCATCGTCGTCGATTTCGGTACGGCCACGACCTTTTGTGCCATTACGGCAGCGGGCCATTACCTCGGAGGCGTCATCGCCCCCGGGCTCGGGATCTCGGCGGAGGCCCTGTTTGCACGCGCCGCCAAACTGGCCAAGGTGGAATTGATCCGTCCGAAGACTGTGATCGGCACCGACACCGCCGGCAGTATTCAAGCCGGCCTGTTATTTGGGTATGCAGGACTGGTCGATACTGTCGTCCGGCGAATGGAACAGGAACTCGGACGCTCAGCCTACGTCATCGGTACCGGAGGACTCAGTTCCATCCTGGCAGCCGAAGCCACTTCCATTCAAAAAATTGAACCGTTCCTGACGTTAGAAGGTCTTGAGCTTCTCTACCGACGAACCCAGGGCAGCTCCCCTCCCACCATGCAGGTCTAAAGACTGCCATTCCTTACACAAGTAATTAATTTTTCTGGCCCAGTTGACTTTATTGACCCTGTGGCTATCTCACCATCGGTAGAGAGGTTTTTATGTCTGAAGAGTACAAGAACGCGAATACAATCGAGAACTTGGACACTCCATCGCCCGCCGATTGCTCCACCACAGGAGGGCACAGGCATGGTCGCAGAGCTTCAGTTGGCTCTCACGGAGATGACAGAAAAATTCAAGGAGCTCAACGATAAGTATCTTCGGCTCGCCGCTGAGTTTGATAACTACAAACGGTTGATCCAGCGGGACCAGCGCGATCAGATTCGATTCGGCAATGAGCAATTACTCAAGGAGCTTTTACCGGTCGTCGATAATCTCGAACGGGCCATTAAGGCCTCACAAGAAGGAGGGAGCAGCGATGTTCTCATCCAGGGCGTGGAGCTCACTCTCAAGCAATTGACGGGAGCCTTGACGAGATTTCATGTCACGCCCATCCAGACGATCGGCCAGCTGTTCGATCCCGCCACGCATCAATCCGTCACCTCCGTCGCGTCCAAAAAGGTTCCGGAGCAACACGTGGTGGACGAGTTTCAGCGAGGGTATCTCCTGCATGACCGTATCTTGCGGGCAGCCATGGTGAGCGTATCAGCGGGACAGGCCAATGGGGCACAGGGAACAGACAACACAATCAGTTCATCGTAACCACATCATCAAAGATAGACCTAGTGAGGGAGGAGTAGGCACATGGGCAAAGTGATCGGCATCGACCTTGGAACCACGAACTCCTGCGTTTCCATTATGAGTGGCGGTGAACCTATTGTAATCGCCAACGCAGAAGGGGCCCGCACAACACCGTCCGTCGTCGCCATCACAGAAAAGGGCGAGCGTCTCGTCGGACAGATTGCGAAGCGCCAGGCGATTACGAATCCGGAGAATACGATTTTCTCCGTGAAGCGTCTCATGGGCCGCAAGTTCCGTAGCCAGCAAGTGGCAGACGCCGCCAAGCGGCTGCCCTATAAGATATCCGAGGGAGACAATGGCGATGCGCACGTCGAATTGCGCGGCAAACGCTACAGTCCGCCGGAAATCTCCGCCATGATTCTGCAGAAGATGCGGCAGACCGCGGAGGACTATCTCGGCGAGAAAGTCACCGAAGCGGTCGTCACCGTCCCAGCCTACTTCGACGACAGCCAGCGCCAGGCCACCAAAGATGCAGGCCAGATCGCAGGCTTGAACGTCCTCCGGATCATTAACGAGCCGACCGCCGCGGCCCTCGCCTACGGTCTGGACAAGAAGAAGGACGAGCGGGTTGCCGTCTATGATTTGGGCGGCGGCACGTTCGACGTCTCCATCCTTGAGATCGGCGACGGCGTCTTCGAGGTCAAGTCGACCAACGGCGACACCTACCTCGGCGGCGACGACTTCGACCAGCGCGTCATGGACTGGTTGGTCGATGAGTTCAAGAAAGATCAAGGCATCGATCTTCGAAAGGATCGAATGGCCCTGCAACGCCTGAAAGAGGCGGCGGAGCGCGCCAAGATCGAACTCTCATCGTCACAGGATACCGAGATCAATCTGCCCTTCGTCACCGCGGACGCCAACGGACCGAAACACCTGGTCGTGAAATTGACCCGGGCGAAACTTGAGCAGCTAGTCGACGACCTGATTCAGCGATCGATCGAGCCCTGCAAAAAGGCCCTGTCCGATGCCGGCGTATCCGCACGCGACGTCAACGAAGTCGTCCTCGTCGGCGGCATGACCCGCATGCCGAAAGTCATTCAGGCCGTCAAAGAGTTCTTCGGAAAAGAACCGCACCGGGGCGTGAATCCTGACGAAGTGGTGGCGATCGGGGCCGGCATTCAAGGCGGCGTGCTTGAAAGGCGACGTGAAGGACGTGCTGCTTCTCGACGTGACGCCGCTCTCGCTGGGCATCGAAACCCTCGGCGGTGTCTTCACGAAGTTGATCGAGCGGAACACGACCGTCCCGACGAAAAAGAGCCAGGTCTTCTCGACGGCTGCAGACAATCAAACGGCTGTGACCATTCGAGTCTTCCAAGGCGAGCGCGAGATGGCGAACGACAACAAGCTCCTCGGCCAGTTCGACTTGGTCGGTATTCCTCCCGCGCCCCGTGGAATGCCGCAGGTGGAAGTGACCTTCGATATCGATGCCAACGGCATCGTCCATGTCTCAGCCAAAGACTTGGCCACACAAAAAGAACAGTCCATTAAGATCACAGCGTCCAGCGGCTTGAGTAAAGAAGAAGTCGAAAAGCTGGTGAAGGATGCCCAGGCCCATACGGATGAGGATAAGAAGCGGCGGAAGACCGCCGAAGCCAAGAACCAGGCCGATACCCTGATCTACCAGACGGAAAAGAATCTGAGTGAACACGGCGACAAGATCGCGGCAGAAGACAAGACCAAGATCGAGGAAGCCGTGGCCGCATTGAAGAAAGCGATGGAGGGAACGGACCCCGAGGCGATCGAGTCCGCCACCCAAGCTTTGACGACGGCGTCCCACAAGTTGGCTGAGGAAATGTATAAGAAGGCTTCGGCATCGACTGCAGCCGGCAGCGGCCCCGACGCAACAAGCGGAAACGGAGCCGGATCTGGCGAGACCAAGACGGATGAAAAGGTCGTCGACGCGGAATTCGAAGAAGTAGACAAAGAGAAAAAGTAAGTTAGAATACCGTCAGTGAGACCGAGCTTCGCCGATACAGGGGGCTCGGTCTTGCTGCACTTTCACCCTGAGAGATGGCGTCCGTGTCCAAACGAGACTACTACGAAACCTTAGGCGTCGAACGAAGCGCGTCCGACGACGATCTCAAGAAGGCCTATCGGAAGATGGCCCGCCAACACCATCCCGATCTCCAGACGGGAGAGGCCCAGAAGAAAGCGTCAGAAGAAAAATTCAAAGAAGTCAATGAAGCCTACGAGACGCTGAGCGATCAGGATAAACGCAAGCGCTACGACATGTTCGGCCACGCCGGAGCCCAGCAGGGAGGCGGCCAGGATGGGTTTGGATTCGGTGGAAGCGGCTTCGGCGATGCCTTCAATGACATCTTCGAAGATTTTTTCGGAGGCCAGCGAGGCGGCAATCGGGCGGAGCGCGGCAACGACCTCCAATACAATCTGGAACTGACCTTCGAAGAAGCCGTCTACGGGAAAGAAGCCAAACTCAAAATCCCGCGATGGGAAGTGTGCAACGACTGCAAAGGGAGCGGCGCCAAGAGCGCGTCATCGGTCAAGACATGCCCCAGTTGCAAAGGGGCCGGACAGATGCGGTTCCAGCAAGGATTCTTCAGCATCACCCGTCCTTGCGGCCAATGCGAAGGAGCGGGACGAATCGTTACAGAGCCCTGCCCTGCCTGCCAGGGCCGTCAACGCACCTATCGAGAGCGGACCATCGCCGTGCACATCCCGGCCGGCATCGAATCAGGCATGCGACTGCGCCTCTCGAACGAAGGGGAACACGGTGTCAACGCAGGCCCGCCGGGCGATCTCTATGTGGCAATTACCGTCAAACCGCACCCGATCTTCCGGCGTGAAGGGCACGATATCCTCTGTGACGTCCCGATTCAGTTCGTCACAGCCGTACTCGGAGGAAAGATTGAAGTTCCCACGCTGAAAGGGAATACGGTCATCAAGATTCCTGCCGGCACGCAGCAGGATAAGACCCTCCGCATCAAAGGCTTGGGCATTCCCAGTCTCAAGAACCAGAGTACCGGCGATCAGTTATTTGTCATCAAGATTCAGATTCCCACCAAACTGACCGCTCGTCAGAAAGAATTGCTCAAAGAATTTGCCAAAGAGAGCGGCATGACAATGGAAGAGGACAGCGACGGCTTCTTCGACAAGATGAAGACCTTCTTCGAATAGCGCCGGCGGATCGCCCAAATACCCGCACTATGTCCACGTTCTTCGTCGACCCTGGCGCCATCACTCCCCCTACGATCCGCATCACCGGCGACCTCCTCCATCATCTTCGTGATAGTCTCCGCTTACGCCCGGGAGATGCCCTCACTCTGAACGACGGATGCGGAACCCGCTATCGAGTGGAAGTGACGCACGTTACCTCACAGGCCATCGACAGCCGCATCATCGATCAATACACCGAGCCAGCAGGCAGAACCTCGCCAATCGTGCTTGGCCAGGCGTTGATCAAAGGCGACAAGATGGACTGGGTGATTCAGAAGGCGACAGAACTCGGAGTCGCTACCATTGTGCCCATTCTCTGCATACACAGCGTCATCAAGCCCAACCCGGAACGCCTGGAGCATCAACGGTTCAGATGGGAGCGCATTGCGCGTGACGCGGCACAACAGTCGGAACGGTGGACCGTTCCCACCATCACGGACCCGATCGACCTTGCAGGCATCTGCCGACAATATGCCTCGACTCTTCTGAAGGGTATACTCGTGGAGCGATCCAGCAGTCCTTCGCTCGGCACCATACCGTTATCGCCAGACCGTCAGCACCCGATTGTCATATTGGTAGGACCGGAAGGAGGTTGGGCACCGGACGAGCAGCGCCTTGCACAGGAGCAGGGCTTCCTCCCGCTCACCCTCGGACCACGAATCTTGCGGGCCGAAACCGCAGCGATCGCCGCGGTCAGCATTCTCCAATCAAGACTCGATGAGATTGAGCGAGACAAGCAAGACGTGCGCGACAGGCGCGACTAGCGAAGATGAAACATTCGACCCATCCCGCCTTTCGCGCGAGTCTCGTGCAAATACCGATTCACGTTTTACGGCTCGGTCAGCGGCCAGTGCTCAAATGAATAATCGTGCCGTTTTCTCCACTAGCCCAACCCTGTGCTCCATCAGGAAACGAGAGACCGAACAGCGAGACCTTCGCGATCGCTCCCTGTTCTGTCCAGGTAAAACCACTATCGGTGGTCCTATAGACCATGCCCCGTTCCCCCACGATCCATCCGGCCTGTGGGTCGGTAAAACGCACTCGCAAGAGATCGGTCAGCTTCGTGCAGGTACTGGTGCAGGGCAGCGTGCGATCGATCCATTGATGACCGCCATCTGTCGTGTGAAAGATGGCGCCGGCGTTCCCGACGGCCCATCCGGTCGACGTATCGGAAAAGTACACATCAAATAGCGTGACAGCTCCCTGCGTCTCTTGTGGGGTCCAGGTGATCCCGCCATCGTCCGTCATCAAGACAGTCCCCACTGCTCCAACCGCCGTTCCATGCTGTGTGGTCAGAAATTGAATGCCATAGAGAGCCGCACTCGTCTTGCTCGCTTGATCGACCCAATGGGTCCCGCCGTCCTTCGTATGAAGAATGGTTCCGTTACCACCGACCACCCACCCCTCGCTGGACGACACAAACGAGAGGCCATAGAGCGCCACCTGGGTATCGACGAGTTGCTGATGCCAGGTGTGTCCCCCGTCTTGGCTCTGACGAATCGTCCCATTGGCCCCGACAACCCATCCCTGTTTCTCGTTGATAAAGAAGACGGACAAGAGACTCGCCGTGGTACCACTGGCGACCTTCTTCCACTTCTTCCCGCCATCGACCGTCTTCAAGATGGTGCCGCCAGACCCTACTGCCCAACCCAGCTGAGGCGTATGAAAATAGAGCCCCATCAGGATGGCTTTCGTATGGCTCACTTGAGGGGTGATCGTCAGAGGAGAGTCGGCAGTCCACGAGGGAGATGCGCATAACAGCGTCACCAGTGCCACGAGCGCGAGGCATCCAGCGTGGGATAGAGAGAACCCCCTCCATGATCTTCGCAATCCATATCTCACTGGCTGGTGTCGGCGTCAGGGCGACTGTTATTAAAGTAGCCTTGATCGGGCATGCCCTTGGCTAATATGGTGAAGGTGCCAACGTCCACCGTCAGCCACTTCTTCGGAGTACAACAAGTTTCGTCTGGCTGCACATCCCAGGAGCCGCGCCGCACGATCAACGGCCCAGTCGCGAGCTCGTTGAAGAACTCATTGCGCTTCCCTAAACCATATAGATTCCGATGAGGCACTCGCACGACAATCTCCGTGTCCGTCCAGGACATCACCTGCGCTGCGACGTTGCTGAACAGCACTTCCGTACGCGAGACGTTCTCGTCCAACTCGATATCGTCTCGTCGCTTGTAGGCCTTCTGGTTGAGGCCTAAATAGGCATGCTCGGCTGTTTTCAAAAAAGAACCGAATCCTGACCCTTTGATGGTAATCAGTTCATCGAGTCCGCCTGATTGCGGGCTGTAGGAATCGACCTTCGGCGTCACCAGCGTAAAGATCCCCGCCTCCGTCTTTAAGGTCTCCTTCGTCGCACAACATGAGCCGTCGGGATTGGGCTTCGTCGCACCTCGATACACCACGACCGGCCCGCTCTTAGCACTGAAGGGCACCCATACATCGATGCGATCGTCTTGCCAGCGATAGATGACGGCGCGAACCCCGCCGATATCGACTCGATTCTCTCCCGTATTGAAATCGGTAAAGGCGTAGGGCGTCGATCCACTTTCCGAATAGAATCCGAAATGTTCCCCGCTGATTCGGAGCAGCGTACCGATTGGGGCGGACGGAGGGGTCAAGGCGATCACTTTTGGCACATGAACCGTAAAGGTCCCGACCGTTCGCTCACGCCCTTGCAGGCTCAGAACGATGGGTCCTGTCTCCGCATCCATCGGGAGATGCACGACGACGGCGTTGTCGGACCACTGGGCGATGCTAGCGAGATGTCCGCCGAACGTCACCTTGTCGCCGGCCCCCTTCGCGTCGCCAAAACCCTGACCGAAGAAAACCACCTTAGTGCCGACCGGCCCGCTCACGGGATCGACGCGAATGCTCGGAACGAGCTTCAGAGGAAAGGCATTGCTCACTTTGTGCTGGACCGGAGCGCAGCAAGAACCATCCGGCAAAGGATCAGACGAGGCCAATCGAACCACCACATCGCCCGACACAGCATTCGTGGGAACCTCGACTTCGATGATGTCGTCTTTCCAGCGGCGCGGCCTGACGACCACGCTTCCGATCATCACATCGTTGACTCCGAACATCGTATTGGGGTCGCGGGGGCCAGCCGTGAGACCAAAATGTGCGCCGGCAATCTGCACGATATGGCCTGGTTCAATCTCTGCCGGCGTCACTGCGGTAATCGTCGGCTGCATTATGATTAATTTCCCGGCAGCTAACTTCTTCTTCCCGACCAGGATTTCAACGGGACCGGATTGGGCATGGAAGGGAACCTTCACCTCGATCAGGTCGGGTTCCCATCGTTGAATCAGCGCAAGGAACGCCACCGACTGTCACGCGATTGACATGCACGGATCGAAATACGCCGAACCCTTTTCCACCGATCGATACGGTAGCGCCTGAGACCGCTGTTGACGGATGCAGCTCAAGGGGGGTAGGAGTGGCCGCAAACACCACGATGCTCAGGCTGGTCCACAACGTCAACGTAACCACGCCGGTTATAAGCGCATTCATGAACTAGATTCTCTGGTCAAGTAAGTACGTCTAGTCTCGTCTGATTCATCTAGTTGACTTGGTTCATCTGGTTTGTCTTGATCAACCAAGAAAACCAAATAAACGACGCCGATCGAACTATAGCAAGCAGTTTATTCGAGAGTCAAAGCGGCGAGTTCGCACCCGATCAGCGTTCGGAGCAGGTTCGAGAGATCAATCAGGAGACGGAGAGAATCAGTTCAATTTCGACAGGAGCCCCGCGAGGCAACTCAGCAGCCCCCACAGCCACGCGTGCATGACGACCGGACTCTCCAAAGATCTCAACCAGGAGGTCCGAGGCCCCATTGAGAACTTGGGGTTGCTGCACAAAACCTTCCGCCGACGCCACATGCCCGACGACCTTCACGATGCGCGTAATTCGATCCAACGTCCCGAGTTCCTGCTTGGCAATCGCCAGTGCGTTCAAGAGAGCGAGCCTGGCCGCTTCTATCCCCTGCTCGACCGTCAGGTCGCGTCCAAGCTTGCCGGAGAACGCCAACTGCCCGTCTCGCATGGGAAGAACGCCGGACAAAAACAAAAGATCTCCGGCCCGGACCACCGGAACGTAGGTCGCCAACGGTTGCGGAGGCAGGGGCAACTCAAGATTTAGTTCCTTCAGTTTGCGTTCGTAGGACATCCCGATGACCCGCGTACTCCCTTCACCTCTGCGTTTCACGTTTCACGTCTCACGTTTCCGTCCCGCACTACCCTGCGCGGAGCGCGTCGAGAAAACTTTCACCCACAGGAAGTTGCCCCCCTTGCAGGGCTTCCACAATGGTATGTCCCAGATCAGCAGCAGAGGCTCTGATACCAAGATGAACCCCATGTGATAACTTCGGCCCGGTGGCCAAGAGGGGAACATATTCGCGCGTCGGAACCTGATCCGCCTTGGTGATATCGCGTCCATGATCGCCCGTCAGGACGAGCAGATCGCCTGGACGAAGCTGTTCCAGCAACACGGGAAGCCGTCGATCAAAATCATGGAGGGACGTGGCCGACTGTGCCGCATCCGATTCCAGGACATCGAGCCCGGCAAAAATCAATCCTCGGGGAACCTTTTTCAACATCCCCGTGACCTCAGCAAGTAACGCCGTCCAGTGCCCAACGGGAACGGAACGAGTAAGCCCGCGACCGCTGAAGAGATCGCCGACTTTCCCCACCCCAATCAGGATCTGGCTCGCACGATTGAGCACATCGAACATGGTCGGTCCGGGAGGTTCAAGCACGAACTCACGGGGTTGCGGGGCGAACTGCACCGCACCGGCATCGCCCAAGAGAGGATGGGAGGAAACACGAACAATTCCCCAAGGGTCCTTGAGTAATTTCCTTGCGTCCCGGCAGCGCTGAAAGAACTCGTCCCGACGCATGGCGCTATCGTGCATCGCCACATGGCAGGTTCGTCGTCCATCCGTCCAGACGATCACCGCGCCAGACGACAGATGTTCGGCTTCACACTCGCGCAAGCATGGCCGTTCCTGACGCGCGACGATTGCCGATGATCTTCCGGCCAAATGCCTGTTCGAGGGCCGCCACCATGTCAGGAGGAAATCCCGTTGGGATACAGCGGCCCGGCAACGTCCGTCAGATGGCCGGCCATTTCCCAATAGCCGACTATGGAATCCACACCCTTGGAGAGAAATCCAAGACGACCGAAACATCCTTCCGGCTGCCCCATCATCCGCACACCTTTGATCTCCGTGATGTGACCAAGCCCGAGCGCTTCCAGCGTGGGGAGGTTGAGTCCCCCGACAGCATCGGCCAGATGGGACAAGGTGTTGGAACCGGCATCGCCGTATTCCGCCGCATCGGGCATGGCCCCGACGCCGAGTCCATCGATCACCAGCACAATGACACGAGTAATCATGGGCGCACTATAGCAGAAGTGAGACGCATCGGATATGCCGGCGTGGCGCGAGACAAGCGGGAAGCGTGAATGGCGAGAAAAGTTGGACGAGTGAGGCAAGCTCAAGGGTGAAGTATCGGAATACCGATCCCTGACATGTCGGACTTCGACCTTCAGCCTTCAGCCTTCAGCCTGCGGGTGCCACTCGGCTATGATCGCGAGACTTGCGCTGGTGCCGATTCGATCCGCACCGGCCTCCAGCATGGCTAATGTGGTCTTCCAGTCCCTGATTCCTCCGGAGGCCTTCACCTTGGCGCGACCAGCCACAGCCTCTTTCATCAGCCTCACATCTTCAACCGTCGCACCGGCAGCGCCAAAACCGGTCGACGTCTTCACGTAGTCGGCTCCCGCCTCCACAACCAACTGACAGGCCGTACGCTTCTCTTGCTGGGTCAGATAACAGGTTTCGAGTATGACTTTATGTTCGACGCCCGGTGGTCGCCTTCACCACTTCGGCAATGTCCTTTCGCACATACTCATCGATCTCCTGACTTCAGCCGGCTCACATTCATGACCATATCCAGCACCCGCGCACCGCGCGCGACCGCTTCAATGGCTTCGGCGACTTTGGTCTTCGTCGTGTGACCGCCCAGGGGAAACCCGATAGGGATGCCGACACGGATTGCCGTGCCAGCAACAGCAGCCACCGCTTCATCCACATAGCAAGGCGGGACAAAAATCACGGTGAACCGAAACTCCTTCGCTTCCTGGCACAGCCGCAGGACATCCATCTTTGTGGCGTCCGGCCGGAGCACCGTGTGGTCTATAAGTTCCGGCAAATTCCATTCAGACATCACTTCACGACACTCCTTCCTTGTGGGCAAGAGCTCCCTCCCCTGAAATAATTGACGTCTGGGAATGAGCCCCTCGACGAAAGGGCCGCTTCTGATATTTCTCTACCGCTTTGTTGTGCTCGATCAGCGTCGCAGAGAACTGGTGCGTTCCGTCGTTCCGGGAAACAAAATACAAGGAACGCGAGTTAGACGGATAGAGTGTCGCGCGAATCGCCTGAATGCCCGGATTGGCAATCGGTCCAGGCGGCAGTCCCTGCACGCGATAGGTATTGTAGGGACTGGGGCTCGACAGGTCTTTCTTGTGTAAATTTCCGTCGAATGCCGGCAAACCATAAATGACAGTTGGATCGCTCTGTAACGGAATATGCTTCTTGAGTCGGTTGTGAAATACCGCGGAAATTTCCGGCCGTTCGCCACCAGACCCGGTCTCCTTTTCGATCACGGAGGCGAGGGTCAGCACTTCGTGCATCGTCATCTTGAGTTCCTGCATCCGGGCGAGAAGATCCGGTCCGACCACCTGCCTCAGCTGTTCGACCATGGCCACCAACACCTCTCGCGCCTTGACCGCACGAGGAAATTTATACGTATCGGGATAGAGATACCCTTCCAGCGTCTCCGCCTTAATCCCAAGCGACTCAATGAACTCCCGATCTTTCGCAAGCCGGAGGAACTCGGCACGATCTGTGAGGCCGTGTTGCGCAGACCAATCGGCGATTTGGACGATGGTGAGCCCTTCGGGAATAGTCAGCGGATGGAGCAGCACATGGCCGTTACGCAATGTCGAAAGGATCTCCGCCGGAGTCATGCCGGGATTCAGCTCATACTCACCTGCATGAACTTTCCGGTCGGCAGATTGGGATTTTCCAAGAAGGACAAAGACAGAACTGCTCTTGATCAATCCTTCGCGCTCAAGCAGCGTCGGCGACCTGTTGAAACGTCGAGCCATCCGGGATCACGACGACTTTCGAGGGAGGGTGCTTTTCCGCGGGAATAACCGGGCCTTCAGCCCAGCGAATCGTCTGATAGGCCGCGACGCCAAGTGCGACCGTTGCGACCAGCAGACATCCGAGAATGATCCGTAGGCTCATGAGGTGGTTCTACCGTTTCTCCGTCCGAATACTCATCCGCCCATGATTCCGGCTCCATCTTCGGCGCCGGTTCAAGGCTCGCCAGATAACTCTGGAGCAGAATCGAAGCGGCGATGCGATCCACCACACCCTTCCGCTTTTTCCGGCTGACATCGGCCGCGATCAAGAGGTCTTCCGCCGCCTTCGTCGTCAACCGTTCGTCCCACAGAATAACGGGAACGGTCACTCCCTGTTCCAACCGAGCCTGGAACTCGCGCATCGCCTGGATCGCCGGACCCTCGCGGCCATCCAATTGAAGGGGAAAGCCCAACAGGACTTGCCTGACCTCATACGTCCCGACGAGGGACGCGATATGGGCAATGTCCCGGTCCAACGTGCGCCGATTGAGTGTCTCAAGCGGTTGGGCGGTCCAGCCCAGCTCATCGCTCAGGGCCACCCCGATCCGCTTGGTCCCGTAATCGAGCGCGAGTATTCGTTTACCATCCTCCATCAGTCTACCGCTCCAACATGCGTTCGACCAGCCCAAAGACCTTTTCCAACGCAACATCCAGCCTGGCCGGATCCTTCCCGCCGGCCTGCGCCATCTCAGGCCGGCCGCCGCCGGTGCCGCCGACTTCCGCCGCCATCTCCTTGATGAGGTCGCCCGCTTTCAGCCGGGCAATCAGATCCTTCGTGACGACGACCAGTAACGAGACCTTGCCATCGTTGGCGGCCCCGAGAGCCACGACACCGCTCTTCAACTTGTCCCGCAACTGATCAGCCAGCGCCCGCATGCCGTTCACATCCAGGCCATCGGTCCGCTGCACATGCACCTGGATGCCGGCTATGGTTTTCGCCGATGGCCTCGACGGCTGAGCCGCCGGCCATTTTCAATTTCAGCTCTTCCAGCTCACGTTCCTTGTCTTTCAGCTGCGTCATGACCTTGCGTGTTTTGGCGACCAGCTCGGACTGGCCGACCTTGAGCAAGTCCGAGAGTTCTCGAATGTCCGTTTCCAGTTGCTTCATGTGCGCGAGCGCCCCGCTGCCGGTCTGGGCTTCGATACGGCGCACACCAGCCGCGACGCCGGTCTCCGACACAATCCTGAACAGGCCGATGTCCCCCGTGTGCCGACAGTGCGTTCCACCGCAGAGTTCCTTGCTGAAGGACTCGACGGTCACCACCCGCACCTGCTCGCCATATTTATCGCCGAAGAAGGCCAGCGCGCCCTTGGCCACCGCATCCTGAATGCTCATCACCTCGGTCGCGACCCGCTCGTTCTTCCGCACCTCGTTGTTCACGACCGTTTCAATCTCATCCGACATCGCGGGAGGACAGCGGTCTGAAATGGGCAAAATCGAATCGCAAGCGATTCGGCCCGACGAGCGACCCATACTGTTTCACGTGAGGACCCAGCAAATCGCGCAACGCAGCATGGAGCAAGTGGGTAGCGGTATGGTTTCGCTGAGCGTCCTGCCGCGTCGTGGCATCGACGGTCATGCGCAGCTGCTCGCCTTCGCGAATCCGCCCTTTCGTGACGGTCCCCTTGTGCAGAATCACGGTCGGCGCCGGCCTCGTGGTTTCCGTGATCTCCACCCGCCCATCATGGCCCAGTAACAGGCCCCGGTCGCCGACCTGCCCTCCGCCTTCTGCATAGAACGGAGTCACATCCAGAACTATTTCAACCTCATCGCCTTCCGCCGCTTCTTTGACCAACCGGTCGCCTTTCAAAATCGCCTGCACGAGACTTTCGCTCTCCAGGCGATCGTAGCCGATAAACTTCGTCGTCCCGAGCGCCCGGCCAGTTCCGCAACCGCAGGCCGAGCAGTTTCCTGTTCAAACCCACCGGTTTTGCGCGCACGATTCCTCTGTTCCTCAATGGCCTGATCGAACCCCGCCTCATCGAGCGTCATCCCCTGCTCACGGCAAGCCTCCCCCATCAAGTCCATCGGGAACCCATAGGTGTCGTAGAGCTTGAACACGTCAGGACCCGTGAGGACCTTACTCCCGGTCGAGCGCGCTTTCGCAATCATCTCGTTCAGAATCGGCAAACCTTGATCGAGCGTGGCGATGAACCGCTCCTCTTCGCCTCTCGTCGCCTCGGCAATCGTCGCGGCCGCGCTTCGAACTTCTGAGTAGACCCCGGCCATCTGGCTCACGACCGCCGCCGTCAATTCATGGAGGAAGGGCTCGACGATGCCCAGCAACCGTCCATGGCGCGCGGCCCGGCGCAGAATCCGGCGCAACACATAGCCGCGCCCTTCGTTCGACGGCAACACACCATCAGCCATCAAGAACGTGATCGCACGAAGATGGTCCGCCACCACGCGCATCGACCGATCGGTCTGTATCTTGCTCCCCATACCGAACCCCGGCCCTGGTGGCCACGGCGCTGAGCAACGGCGTAAACACATCGCTGTCATAGTTGCTGTAGACGCCTTGTGCCACGGCCGCCAGCCGTTCCAATCCCATGCCCGTATCGATACTGGGCTTGGGTAAGGGATGCAGCGTCCCCCCGGCATCCCGATTGAACTGCATGAAGACGAGATTCCATATCTCGATGACGCGATCGCCTTCGCCGTTCGGCCGATCGTCGCCCGGAACCGACGGTCCCTGGTCAAAATGAAGTTCCGAGCAGGGCCCACAGGGTCCGGTATCCCCCATTTGCCAGAAGTTGTCCTTCTCACCGCACCGCACGATCCGCGAGGACGGGACCCCGACCTTCTTCCACAGCTGGTCCGCTTCGTCGTCGTCGCGGAAGATCGTCACCCACATCCGATCCTTCGCTAAGCCGACCGTCTGAGTCAGAAATTCCCAGCCGAACGTGATGGCCTCTTCCTTGAAGTAGTCGCCGAAAGAAAAGTTTCCCAACATTTCAAAGAACGTATGGTGGCGTCTGGTATAGCCGACATTCTCCAGATCGTTGTGCTTGCCCCCCGCACGGAGACACTTCTGCACGGTAACCGCTCGCTTGTAGGCGCGCGTTTCCTCGCCGAGGAACACCCGCTTAAATTGGTTCATCCCGGCATTGGTGAAGAGCAATGTGGGATCGGCCTGAGGAATCAAGGCGGAACTCGGCACGGCCTGATGGCCATGCTGTTCAAAATATCGAATGAAGGCTTGTCGCAATTCTTGAGTACTGTTCTTCATGCCAGCCTCAGCCCGCATTACTCATGAACGTTTCTGCTGCAATCGCCGATCCGTGCTACGACGAGCTTCGCGCGGGTCGCTTCGGACCTCACCGTCTGCACGAGTACGCATCGGGTCCTCACGGCTCCGTCGCCGGTCTCGCGACGCGGCTCAACGATTTCGCGACGAACCGTCATGAATAATGCGGGCTACGTTCTTCCCGCAGCAGCGGCCCCATCACCGTCTCAATGGTGTCTTCGTCAAAGCCGCGTTGGTTCAACAGTCTCGCTACACGGCCAGCGTCTGCGCCGAGGTGGTCCGGCCGGCCGTCGTGACCACCTGTAGCGCCAGGTCCTGTTCACTCACCTTGCGGTAGATGGCCCGTAGCGTCTCACGCACGATGTGTTCAGGACAACCGGTGGCCAGCAGCTCTTCTTGCAGGCGCGCACGACCCATCGGCATGCGCGCAAGTCGCCGATCGGCCCACCGCGCAGCGAAGGCCACATCGTCGAGGTATCTCAACGATGTCAGCCGTCGAACTGCGGCTCGTATCTGCGCGGGAGAGTGCCCCCTTCGCTGCAAGCAATCGTTCGATCTGCGCCGTCGTGCGATCACTGCGGGCCAGTGCGCGCATCGCCAGTTGCAGCCACTGATCGGGAGACGGTGCCGCCTTGCTTGTGAGTCGCCTACTCACCAGCCGTTACTCGAAGCCCGTTATTGGTGAAACGTGAGATCGTGAAACGTGATCACGAGATCACGGTATGTTCGTCTGGGCCGAAACCTCAACCACGAAACTACGAATTTCAGGTTTCACGTTTCACCTTTCACCAACGACCGTGTCAGGCGGCTGTTTTAGACGCCCACCTTGTGCGGCCGCCGCTCCTCGCGTTTCTCCTCAGTCTTTTTTTCGTCTTTCACCGGCACAGCAGCGGGCTTCTCAGGCGTACGCCCCGGCAGACCGGCCAGGTCACGCAGCTTCCCTTCGATCTCACGCGCCAACGGCTGGTTACTCAACAGAAAGTCTCGCACCGCGTCACGTCCCTGCCCGAGCCGCTCGCCTTGATAGGAATACCAGGCCCCGGACTTCTCCACCACTTTCTTCTCGACTCCGAGGTCGACCAACTCGCCGGCTTTCGAAATGCCCTGCGCAAACATGATGTCGAACTCCGCCTGCTTGAACGGAGGCGCCATCTTGTTCTTCACGACCTTCACGCGTACGCGGCTGCCGGTCACTTCCTGCCCTTCCTTGATCGATTCAATGCGACGGATATCCAGCCGCACGGACGAATAGAACTTGAGTGCGTTGCCGCCGGTCGTCGTCTCCGGGTTGCCGAACATCACGCCGATCTTCATCCTGATCTGATTAATGAAAATCAGGGTCGTCTGCGACTTGGAAATGGCCGCCGTCAATTTGCGAAGGGCCTGCGACATGAGCCTCGCTTGCAGCCCCATGTGCGCATCGCCCATTTCGCCTTCGATTTCGGCTCTTGGCACAAGCGCTGCGACAGAGTCCACCACGATGACATCGATCGCCCCGCTCCGGACGAGCGTCTCGGCAATTTCCAGCGCCTGTTCACCGGTATCGGGCTGCGACACCAACAGATCATCCACCTGCACGCCCAGCTTCTTGGCATAGCCCAAATCCAGCGCATGTTCGGCATCGATAAAGGCCGCGGTGCCACCGGCCTTCTGTGCTTCGGCAATCACATGCAGGGTCAGCGTCGTCTTGCCGGAGGACTCGGGACCAAAGACCTCGATCACCCGGCCGCGGGGAACCCCGCCGACGCCCAGGGCAATATCGAGTCCAAGGGATCCGGTCGATATCGCCGGAATATCCACGGGGGCATCGGCCCCCCCCAGCTTCATGATGGCCCCCTTTCCATATTGCTTCTCAATTTGGGACAAGGCCAGATCCAGCGCACGCTTCTTGTCGTCTTTTTCAGCCATGGGTGCTCCTCTTGTGGTAGAGAGATCGGGGGGGATTATACCCAAGTTGAGAGAAAGAAACCTAGCCCACAATTCGAGGCTGAAGGTTGAAAGGCTGAAGGCCGAAGGTTGAAGATCGTGGGTCAGATTTGAGTTCCGAAACACTTCAGACCTTCAGCCTTCAGCCTATTCATCGGCCTATTCAAGAGATTTCATTGACCAGTCAGTGGGGATGGAGATACAAGTAACACTATGCATTCGACTCTCGTCCCCAACGCAAGCGACCATAAACCAACCGTCCTGATCGTCGACGATGAGGCAGCCCCGCGTGCGGCCCTCACGCAGATCCTCAGGCAGGACTTCCACATTCTCACCGCAGACAATGCACGCGCAGCCCTAGCCGTCCTCGACAACCACGGCGTCGATCTCGTCACGCTGGACCTGAAATTGCCCGATCGTTCCGGATCGGACCTCTTGCACGACATCAAGCTCGCGCATGCAGAGACCGAAGTCATCATGGTCACGGCCTATGGCAGTCTTCAGTCGGCTATGGACTGTATTCGCGACGGCGCGGCTGGTTTCCTTCTGAAACCGTTCAATGCCTCAGAATTGCTGGCTATTTCCTTGCAGACTGCTCAGAAGAAACTACGGCTCGATCAACTGCGTCCGGTCCTCACCAATTCGACAACACTCTGGGATCCGGAACCAGCCTGTACCAAGGCTTGGAAGGCCCTCGTCAACGACTACACCACCATGAACCGCACGGGATCGCTCTCCGCGTCGCAGAGCGATGAGACGTCGCCCTTGGTTCCCCTGATTTCCGACCTCTTAGAAGCCAAGGATCGCCACCTGCTCAATCATGGAAGCCGTGTCAGTTTTTATGCAACGCTTGTTGCCAATCGACTCAGCCTTCCCATCGCCGAACAGCAGTCGCTCGCGCTCGGCGCACTCGTGCATGATCTCGATTTAATCAGCGTCCCGAACAGGTACGTGCTGAACGTGGAATCCAACCCGCAGACCCATCGCCCCGACCTCGGTGCGAAGATGGGCCGAGCAATGGGATTACCGCCCGACGCCGTGCAGATTATTGCCCTGCATCACGAGCGATGGGACGGAATGGGCTACCCGTTTGGCTTGCGAGAAGAACGCACGCCCTTGCTCGCTCGCATTGTCGGCATCGCCCAGGTGTTTGACGACCTGACCGCCGAAAAAATGGAACGAACATCCCTCCCTATCAACGACGCCCTGCAACAGATCGAGCAGCAAGCCGGCACCGCCTTCGATCCCGCGCTGACCGAACTCTTCTGCCGCACCATGCGCGAGCAGCCCCCGCACCACTGACATAGCCCCCGCCTGGAGATCTAGTCGCAAGTTGAGGAATGCGGGTGAGTAGGTAGTGGACCTTCCCGGGTGCGTGCAAGCATATCACGCCGGCTGACAGGCCGGGAAGCGGAGGGCGTTGACAGATTTTTCTGGGGAATGCTATAAATCATCATCAAAGATTGCGTATCGGATTGGGGAACAACGACGTTTCCCACATGCCACTAGAATTTATGGCAAGGACAATGGCGTCCTCCGGCCCCAGCGGGCCAGAGGACGTTTTTTTTGACCGCATTCGAGTTGACTGAATCGCGATGGTGCAGATGATCCTAATGGCGGGAAAAACTGAGAAGTGGCCATACGTGGGTGACTATCCGCTGTCTTTGACACGACCGGAGCTTCTCGCCGGAAGATGCGGCCAAGATCAGAAAAGGATTCTTCTTCTGAGAATCAAATCAGATTCAGCCAGAACCGTTTTAGATTCAGACAGAATGTCGTATTGGACCACCCACTGTGCGGAAGAGCGATGATGCGCACCTGCCAAACATCGCTCCAGTTCTATCGTTTAGAATTTTTCGCCAATCCCTCGTCAGCACGACAACACTTTGGCCTAGAGATTGCTTTGATATGTAGGACAGCGTCTTGACATAAGTGAATTTTTAACTACACATACCAAAGATTCGGAGGGGATTAT
Source organism: uncultured Nitrospiraceae bacterium (assembly GCA_963742465.1). Lineage (GTDB taxonomy): Bacteria > Nitrospirota > Nitrospiria > Nitrospirales > Nitrospiraceae > Palsa-1315. Next base: position 137,352 of record CAVUMA010000007.1, read on the forward strand.
GTCGATGATCACTGCAGAAGACATGGCCCGTCCGCTCAATGGGCGAAAGCAGTCACAGAGACTGCCGCAACAAGGCGCTACCGGCGTCATTCTCTTCACGAGCACGGGGCAACGGTTGTTTATGAACACCGAAGCCCAGGCCTTTATCAAGCAACTGCAACCCCTATCGACCAGAGAGAATGGCACCTGTCTCATTCCCGAACAGATCCATACCGTAGTTCGGGACCTCATCGGTCGTTTGATACAGTGCGGGCATGCCAAGGATTGCGAGTCCATCCAAGTGGAACGGCTCTGTTTTGCCAACGATCAGCGGTTCCTCCTTCGCGGGTTCTGTATTCCCGATGAACCTCTCGCGCAGAACAGCAGATTCCTCGTCATCATGGAACAACTGGATCAGCAAACACTCAAATACCCGGACGCCAACATGCAGCGACGCTACCACCTAACCGAACGAGAGCAAATGGTCATCATTTATCTCATGCTCGGATTTACCAATAAAGAAATTGCGAACCGGATCCACCTGAGCGAATACACCGTCAAAGAGCATCTCAAACGGATCATGCACAAAACCCAGACCACTACCCGAACGGGCCTCTTGGCTCGCATGATTTTCCCGACACCTCAAGGTGACATCCCGGACATTCTTTCCGGAACGATAGAAGTCCAACACCAAGTGCCGCACATCGCACACTGAGATTGATCACTACGGTCGTATATCAGTCGCCTTCACGATTTCTGGGTCCGAAGCGAGAACGCCTGGTGGTATAGACGAGTCCCGGTGCGCCGGGGCGGGCGGGTGAGACGAGCGACTTTTTTAGCACCCTACGAACACCGCCTCGGCCCGATTCATCATACAACCGATGGGCAATCAGAGTATGATTGTGTCACCGTCACTGGGCTTTCGATCATCTTATTCTAGACCCTGTCAGGTCTATTCAATGCTTTGTTCTGGATAGCAACGGTATCGGAAAATAGGAGGTGCTTCTATGAAACGAACAACAGTAACGCGGTGGGGTTTCATAATCGGGTTTCTCATCAGCCTGCCGCTTATGGCGATCGCCGAGGACAATTCAACCGCGCCCTCATCGCTTGCGAAGGAGGTCAAAGGGCAAAGTGCACAGGCCGGACAGGTGACGAAAACTCTCCTGTATCAGCCGCCTCGCGGTCTGGGCGCCCCTTCAGCCGGGCGGCGGGTGGGAGGAGGGACTCGAGGGACAAACAAGTCTGTCCCGATTCTGTCCGTGCTTGCACCAGATCATACCGGCTTAACCGTACGTGAGCAGCCGGATCTCTATTGGTTTGCCTCCGACGTAGTGACCAACCCCGTAGAATTGACCCTGACGCTTGAGAAAGGCGATACCCCTCTCCTGGAAAAACGATTGCCGGTGCCATTGAAGGCCGGAATACAGCGGGTGCGTCTCTCAGACTATGGAGTAAAACTGATTCCTGGCGAGCGCTACAACTGGTCCATCGCCCTCGTCCTCGACCCGAAGCGTCGATCCAAAGATGTCATTGCGGTGGGCACCATCGAGCGAGTGCAACGCGCCGACATGAATCCTGCATTTCTCGCAGCGGCTCCCACGACCGATGCTTTTTATCGATTTGCGGCAGATGGGCTATGGTATGACGCCGTGATGGTCATTTCGGAGATGATCGAATCGGCGCCGAACGATATGGCTTTACGAAAGCAGAGGGTCGAATTGTTGGATCAGGTCGACTTACTGGAGGTCGGAAGCTTTGACCTCACGATTCAGGATGGAAAGGCCGGGTGAGGACCGAAAGAGGCATTTATCTCGGGGGAACTGGTGGGATTACTGCTCGAGTAGCTGTTCCCTCCCCTACATGACCAATGACTCTGTAAACCATCAGGGTTTGTTCTTTGCCTTTAACGCTGACCTCTCCGATCCGATCGAGCACGAAGCGATCCCCTAGATAACGCTTCGTGCTCTCGTCGATCAAGATCCGGCATAATCGCCGGCCCGGTGTCTCCTGAACGATATCTCGATCCAAGCTTTCTAGTCTCGCCGCCGTATTCACCGCATCACCGACCGTCGTATATTTCAGTCGATCCGAAGTGCCCACGCTCCCGGCAACAACCAGTCCGGTGTGAATTCCAATCCGCATCCCGATCGTCGCGAGACCCTCTCGTTCATGTTGGAAATTGAGCCGATGCATCTGCCCTTCCATGGCTAGCGCACAAGTCACGGCATTCACCGCATCCTGGGCGATCTCCTCCTCGGAGTTCCGTGGGAGTGGGACACCAAAGTTTGCTTTGATCGCATCCCCTGCGTAATCATCAATGACACCTCCATGTTTGATCACCAGCCCCGCCATGACATCCAGATACGCATTGACCCAGTCCATCAGAGCCTCCGGAGTCATTTTTTCTGAAGCGGCCGTATAACCCTTAAAGTCTGAGAAAAAGACAGTCGCAACTAATTGTTGCGAACGAGGGCGCCCATTTTGCAGAAACTGCTCGCGCTGTCGCCAGACTGCTTCAGCCACCTCCCCCGAAACGTGCTTGGAAAACAGGTGCATCAGAAGGGCGCGCTCCTTCCGCTCCCGGCTCAACACCCAAATCGTGACGACGGACCCGGAGAGAACCCAAGCCAGGGATGGTGGCACGAGCGGGATCCACCATCCCTGATCAAACGCAACAACCACCATGATGCCAAGAACGAACAGCCCGCCCGCCGAACCCAACGCAAGCCGCCAGGGAGAACGTGTCCAGGCACCAAGGACGGCGCCCAGCACACCCCACAGGATAGTCCACAGCCACTCCTGTGATTCACCGGGTGTGTCAATCGGGCGCCGTCCTTCCAAACCAGCCCCGAGTAACTGACTGATGATATGGGCATGGACCGCGACCCCGGGAATCATCCGGCCTGTGTCATTCCCGGAACTGAACGGTGTATGGAACAGATCGGGAACACTCTCAGCCGTGACACCAAAAAGGACAATCTTGTTTTTAATCGCGTCCGCATCGACCTGGCCAGTGAGCAGGGCGGTCAATGAGAATGAGCGTGGCTGGCTGTGCCCACGGCGAAAATCCACTAATATTTGATACCCGCCGGCGTCAGCGCGGACATATCCACCGTCGTAGGGCCCAAGCCGTCTGAGGGTGGTCGGTCCCAGGCGGAGCTGCTCAGGATTTTCCGGGTCGTGGCTGCGGGCCAATCCCCTCCTCAGCAAGAAACAGTAACGCCAGTCGAAGCGCGAAGCCATACGCTGTTTGCTCTCCAACCTCCTGAAAGAGTAACCCACGACGAACAATTCCGTCGGAATCGATGAGGATATCATTGAACGCGACTTGCTCGGTCCCGGCCAGCACCGGAGGCGGAGGAATACCGGCCACCGTGCCACCACCGAGCTTTGTCACGGTAATGATCTGGGGGTGTTCGACGAGAACCCTGTTCAGCTCTGTGTGACCGGGATCGACAGGAATATCACGATAGATATCAAGCCCGATCGCACGCGGCTGGAATTGCATGAGCCGCGTCAACGCCTCAGCCAGGATCGCATCGGTTATCGGCCAACGTCCTTGTCGTAAAATATCCTGTTCGGTGACCGTGATCAGAACAATGCGGGGATCAGCCCCCTCCGCCCCACGACGGGATTGGATCAACCAGTCGTAGACAGTTAATTCAAGGGGCTCAAGGATCGAGGTGCTCCGGATGCCGAGGATGGAGAGCGCACCCAATATTCCCGCAAGGATGCTCACGGCAACAATCGATTGGCTCAACTTTTGAAGACTGCTCACGGCCAAAGCGTAGACTAAAGCCAATTATTGAGCAACAAGAATGCCGCCCAGTAGGCGGGATGATTGTACTCAGGATGTTCGAGGAATTTGATTTGCGCGCGCTGGAGAGCGATCGCCGTGGAAGCCACGGAATCGTCATGCAGTTGTTGATAAAACTCGGTGACCAGCTGGGAGGAAGCCTGGTCATCAAGGAACCACAGCGAAGCCAACGCGCTCCGTGCCCCTGCCTTGATCGCCACACCGGCCAAACCGAGCGCGGCCCGGTCGTCCCCCGCAGCGGTCTCGCAGGCGCTCAGGGTGATAAGGGCCAAGGGTTCTTCTCGAAAACGCAGCATGCCCACGTACTCTTCCAGCCGGTCCATCGTCATTTTCCCATCATAGGCCAGCAGAAACGTCTCGTTGCTGTCGCTCTGGAACTGACCATGAGACGCGATATGCATGACCGAGTAGGAATGCTCCTTCAGTTCTTCCTCCACCCGAGACATCATAAATTGTTTGTTCAGAAGGCTGGTGCCGCCATACAGTCCATGGATGGTCTCCAGTTCGCGCGAGACATGTGGCAGCGCCGGAAAATCCTGCACGGCTTCGGTGATGCCCACGGAGAGAAGTTTGATACTTTTGCGATCCAGCGGGCGAGGATCCGTGAGCGTGACGCCGGGGGTTGTCGCCACAGCATATTTCTTGATGAGAAATTGTGTGCCGTCATGCAGCGCGGCCAACGGGATCGTCCGAAGCGCACCGTCAGGCACAATGACCAGAGTGTCGATCCCGGCATCAGCCCACAGCGGCTCAACCGGCTGGATCAGCCACCCATACAACTTCTTGGCATGGGAAAGATATTCTCGAGTACTGCGTTTCTCCAGGAAGTTTCGAAATGCGCGGATTTCCTCCGTCAAGGCCTCAGCACCGACTGGAACGGTCTTTCTCACCATGCCCGAAGGCAGACTCACCAGAATCTCCAAACGATCCTGCAGCATGATGGGATAAATCACCGCGGCGGTCTTTGAAACCAGCTCCAGACCCGTGGCCTGGGACCGCGCGGCCTGAACGCAATCATCATGAAAGTAGTCTTGCAGCTCCGCCACTTTGAACAGTTCAACCGTGTCGCGGGCTTCGCGTAATACGGCCTCACGATGCTGTGGGTCGGCATCCCGATCAGCACCCCGAAGCAGAAGATCGGCCAGCTCAAAGTACACAGCGCCAACCGTCTCGCGAAAGGAAGCGCCCGCCTGTTCTTCGGCGGTCACTGCTGAAACTTCAGGACGGATGGACTGAACTGCACTGATCGCCTGCCGATATGCGTCAATCGCAGCCTTGGGCCGTCCGAGCCCTTTTAGCAGCCGGCCAGCCTGCCATTGCCATCGGTAGAGCGCTTCAGGCGCAGCCGCTTGCCGGCTCATCAGAATCGCATGTTGCGTCACATCCAGCGCTTCCGCGTACCGATGCTCATCCTCATACAGCTTCCCCAGATGCCCCCAGGCGAAGGAGGAGGCCCGACGGTCGCCAAGTTGATCAGCAGCTTTAGCCGCATCATGAAGCGCCTGAAACGCCGCGAGCGTGAGGTCAGTGTTCAGCTCAACCAGAAAGGCGCGCAGCTTGGCATAGGTCAGCCCAACCGTGATGAACGCGCTGATCTGTTCGTGCGAGGGCTCAAGTTCGCGTAAGATGCCGGCAGCCTGGTCGAGCCGCGTCTTACTTTCACCATACTGCTTGGAGGACAACAACGCGCGGGCGGCATTGACCTGGCTCGTGGCTGCCAGAAGCTTCGCCGGAACCGCTTGAGCCGTTTGGAAACTTTCGGTGTAGGCGGCCAGCGCCGCGGCAAACTTTCCCTGCGAAGCGGCCGAATTCCCCAGATCGTTCAAGATGGCGGCAGTCAACGCAGCCTGGGGAAGCGTTCTAGCCAGCCGAAGGGATTCTTGTAGCGACTGCTCAGCCTCCGCGTACTGACCGGCAGCGTGATGCAGGTTACCGGTCCTCCAAAGGATCCGTATCGACAAGAGAGCATTGTCGGTGCCCGCTGCGAGATCCTTGGCTTGATCAAGGCGAATCGCCGCGGTCTGATAACGGCCAAGCGACTGATAGGCCTCGGACAGACGGATCAACGCGTCGATCTGCTCCGGGCGCGCGGCGGACCGCTCGTAAACCGCCGCCGCTTCTGTCCAGCGCTCGACCGCCTGCTCGAAATCGCCATGCTGATACGCCTGGCTGCCGTCCTGCATCAGCTGATCGACCGAAGGCGCTTCCTGCGCATGGATACCGGCAGCCAAATCCCACCGAGAGCCAGAGGGAGAGCATCACGAGAATAGTGCGTTTCATGACAGCTCTCCTTCCGCCTCCTAGTCGCGCGTGACTCATGAACGTTCTGCGCAATCGCCGAGTTGATCTGCTGAATGCTGAATGTCCTGAATTCATCAGATGCTTTTCACAGCCAGCTGCTGCCGATTCCGATAATCTAAAATTCAGCATTTATCTTTACATTCCCAATCGCGATCTCGTTCGTCCCGCCCGTCCCGCTCTGCTAACCTGCGTCCGCAGGATGCTCAAAAAGGCCGTTCAGCAAGGCCGCAGCGAGCGATGAGGCGAGGCGTACCCTTGCGGTACGTTGAGCCTCTGAGCGATGCGAGAACGATGCTGGCGGCCTTTTTCAGCATCCTGTTAAAACGCCTGGACCACCAACTGCAGATGCACGCCATAATCCTGCAGGTTGGTGTGGTGGACTTGCTCAGGAGGATTCAGACGCTGCCCCCAGTACAACTCAAATCGGCTCCCCCGCCAGAAATTCCAGATCGTTCCCACTCCCACGCTCGCCAACCACTCCGGAGAAGGGTTGATGACAGTATTGCTGTTCCAGGCCCGGCCGTAATCGAAAAATGGAACCAGATACACAAGTTCTTCCCCGACCGCCGTTGTGTACACTGGAATACGAGTCTCAAGGGATCCCAGAAAGACATTGTCCCCCAGCTGCGTGAACTCCCGATAGCCTCGCACGCTGTACCGCCCGCCGACCGCCATCTGCTCCATAAGGAACAGGTGCTTGTTCGACAACTGCAGATCGGCTCGCGCCAGCAGTGTGACGCGCGTGGGATTCAACCGCCTGACCAATTGCGTCTGGCCCAACCAGGAAAAAAATTCTCCGGTGGCCTGGTCGGGCCCGCTGTTGACAGTCGCCCCCAGCACGGGGAGACCGAAGCTCATCCGGGACAGCGCCGAGATGACCTGATCCTGCGTGCGATGCACATACTCCTGCGCGAAGCGCAGCGCCGACACCTGGGACAGTCCGTTGGTGGATCCACTCTGGAATTCAAACGGGTTTCCAAGTAGAGACGTCCTGAACGATTCCGACTGGCCGGTCAACGACAAGGCAAATTCCTGAGACAGCGTGCGGAAGACAGGCTGCCGGAAAGTAAGCCCGATCGATTCGAACTTGCCCTTGATGTCCAGCGCCTTGACATTGCTGTCAATGACTGTGAAATCGGTCCGCCGGTAGTCCACGGCGAAGGTTGTGTCGTAGGGGGTGAATGGGATGACATAGTTCACGTTCAAGTTCGGATTGATCCCGCTGCCATGCGCATTGACTATCGGTGCCAAACGATTGACCGTACTGGACACTGACCCTGTCCCCGAACCCCAATAGATTTTCATCCACGATCGTCCCCAACACCCGATTGGAACCAACCCCCGGCGCCGAGAAGTTGTTGTATTCAAGCCAGCCTTTGATCGGCCGGCGCTCAGCCACCCGGACGTTCAACACACTTTCCCCGCGAGTCTCGCCTGGCTTCAATTCTGCGTTGATCCGCTCGATACGCGGGTCCGTTTGAAAAAGCTGCAACCGCTGCTGAAGCGCATTCACGTTGACCGGCGGACCGGCGTCACGCAGGAGCCGGCTGGTGAAATAGCGGTACGAAAACCAGTAATTGCCCTCCACGTTAATCCGGCTCAATGTCCCTTCAATAACTTGAAGCGTGAGCAGTCCGTCTACGATCGCTTGATCCGGGACCACCGTACCGGACGTGCTGTAGCCACGTTTCACGTACAGCAACGTCATGGCCACGCGCAGCGATTCGATGTCTTCCGACGTGATCTCCCGATTCCGGTAGGGATCAGTGACCTGAGCCAACTCTTGTGGCGTGAAGACCGTGCTCCCCAGGACCAGGATCTCCCGGACGTATACTTTCACCGTGGAAACGGGCCCGCGCCGTTCCGGAACAGGAACGGGGGGCAGGATACTGGGCAGGGGCGGCTCGGGCTTCGGGAGTTCCTTGGGCAGCGGAGTAGGAAGAGGCATGAACGGAGGAGGGGGAGGAGTAGGGACAATCTGTGCCGACACTGGGTCAGGCACGATCCAGATGGCCAGCAGGACCAGTGTCGCAACAACCAGTCCCGCACGTAGGCGCATCAAGAGTCCCAAGAGTCACATCAGCGTTATCGGAAGGTTAAGGCTGAGGCCAAGGCTGAGATGAAAGAAAGTCAGGTCTTCGCTCAACCTTGACCTCGACCTCAGCCTGAAATGTTCCCCCGGTCACTGGCGGTGACATGAATCCCCAAACTTCGCCAGTTGGATGGGCCTGGCATCGTACTTCGGAGGGGAAAGGGTGTCAGGAACCATTTCTGCCGCAGAAATGGTTCCTGACACCGTACCCGTCACCCACGATGGACTCGCTAAGAATCCACCAGGCTCCACCGGCAATCCTTCACGGGCTGCGACCACGAAGGTGCTGAACTTGCCGTCCGCGGCCCGGGCCGCGCACTGTTGGGCAAGCAGAGCGGCCGCACTGGAGAATTCCTGGGTCAAAGCCGTCAGCTCTCCACCGACATTCTGCAGCGGCGACTGGATATTGACGGTTCCACTGACGCCTGTTTGGGACGAGGCGTCTACCAGGGTGTTCGGATCTGCGATGAAGACACGTTGCGAAGTGATAGTGATGCCCCGCCTGCTCCGGCATTGGCCTGGGCAATAATCTGACTATTCTGCAGCACCACGAACTGTGGGTCGATATTAATATTGCCACCGTCACTCACATCCTTAACGCCCTTGACGGACGTGCTGACTCGGCTGTTGATCAGCTGGACCATGTCCGGAGCGGTAATCACGATCTGGCCTCCGCTGGCCTGGCTCGCTTCAGTCGTCGCTGAGCTATTGTTCATGACAAATGTCGAGCCACTGTGAGCGGTAATGTTCCCAGCATTGCCATCCCCCACCACCTGTGAGACCAGCAGACCATCCTGATCAAGTACGAGCTTGGTCACCACAAGCGGAGCCTTACTGTTCGCCGTAATTACGGTACCGTTGGAAAGCTGCACGCTGTCAGCGGTAATGGAAATATCTCCGCCATGGTTCGCTTCTGCCGACGTGGCGATGCTGCTCGCGTCGCTCGTGAAGCTGCCCGTGGCAGTGATGGTGACATTCCCTGCCGTTCCCGGTGGTTCGGTCGTGACACCATCAGGATTGGTGACGGCGGCCGTCCCGGTACTGGCACTGCTGATGCTGCTGCCGTTAGCGAGGCTCAGCGTGCCGACATTCATCGTAATGTCGCCGGCCCGGCCCGTGTCGGAGGCGCTGCTGTTAATCGTCGCGCTGTTCGAAAGACTCACGGTCCCCACGTTCAGCACCACGTTCCCCCCTCGGCCGCTACTGAAGGTGCTGGTCTCGATGGAACCATTGTCCAGGATTAACTCATTCGCCGTGATGGTCACCTCGCCGGCATCTGCCTCGTTTGCTTGGCTCGAGATGCGGCTCCCACCGGAGATATCGACCGAGCCGGCATCGATGGCCACATTCCCTCCCGCCCCTGTGGTGCTCGGAGTACCGGCTTGGATCACGGCCCCATCCGTCAGGCTGAGCGTCTTGGCATGCACCGCAACGTCGCCAGCAGAAGCCTGACCTTGGGTATCGGAGACGATGCCGGAACCAAGTCCTGAAAGGGCGACAGAATCCGCCATGTTTTCCGGATCCCCTAGTCCTTGCACCGTTACCCTAGCGGCCGCTGAAGCATTGGAATCGGCGCTGCCGCTGAGAGTTGTGATGGTCGCCCCGCCTGACAAAGTGGCATGCTGGACGCCCACGACGATGTCTCCTGGAAGGCCCACACCATTAGTTGTTGACGCAAAGTAGGTGGCAGCCCCATCCATCGTCAAAGACTTGGCAGTGATGGCCACTTCTCCCCCCTCGCCGGGGCCACCAACCGTTAGACTCAACAGGCTACTGTCACCGGAGAGGTTAACCGACTTTGCCGCGCCGAATTCCGCCCCCGGCAGCCCTTGGATGGTTACATTCCCGCCATGACCTAACCCAGGACCTAACCCAAGACCTGACTCAGGGGGGGGGTCTGACTTAGGCTCAGGATTTGGGAACCACCCATGAGGCTTACCGTCTCCACGTTCAGGACCACATCCCCTCCAACGCCACCTCCATCAACAGTTGCCGTCAAAATAGACTGGGGGGCATTCTCTATCGTCAGGGTACGAGCGGTAAGCTGCACTTCCCCCCCTTTCCGGTTCCAGATGTGACCGTGTTGATGCTGGAACCATTGATGATTGCGACCGAGTCCGCCACGCTGCCAGCCCCTGTACGGCCTTGAATCGTCACATTGCCGCCTGACCCGTCGCCCGTTGTTTGGCTTAATATGAAAACCCCGTCCATCTGGACGTTCGAGGCGATGAGCTGAACGTCCGCGCCAGGATCTGTCCCCGAGTTTGACGTCCAGATGGAACTACCTTGGCTGAGTAAGATTGTCTCGGCTGGCACGGGGTTCTGGACGGGATTCTCAGAGGTGCTGAGCGTCGCATCGTTTATTGAGAGCACGAGTTGACCGCCTTTGACAAAGACCGTTCTCGCGCCGCTGACGGCGATGCTCGAGCCCGGCAACAGGGAGACGGACCCAAAAGAGGTAAACGATACCCCGGATACCCCGTCCACATTCGGAAGCGACCCTGAGTGTGGCCACATCGAACTCTCCGGGCGATGCGGCACTCGCGAGTTGAATGCTGCCGTTTGGCGCCGACAGGTGTGACGGTTGGACGGTTCCATCTGGAAGCGTGCCCGCCTTGGATCGAGATTTTTCCGCCGACGAGCGAGATCGACTGACCCGGAAGCACGGACAGCGCGCTTCCCTGGACCGTAATCGTGGCACTCGGATCGGGCGCGGTTAAAAACCCGTAGGCGGCCGGCGACAGAAATCCAAAGTCGACCACAGGCGCCACGGCAAGGACACTATTAGCCAGGCCGTCGTTGGCGGGATTGGCATAGAAATTCGCGCTGTTCACCCCATCGAACAAGCGCAGGTACTGCGCGGTGGTGAAACTGACCGACCCGCCCACATTCACCGAGCCGGCCGGCCCCAGGACGATGCCGGATGGATTCACCAGAAACAAATTCGCATTGCCAAAATCGGTGGTTTGAATTGTGCCATAGATGTTTGAGATGTTTCCGCCTGTGACGCGACCGAGGATATTTGAGGTAAGAGGCAGAGATCCGTCACCGGGGTGTTGAGGAAGTTCGCAATATCCCCTGAACCGACACTGAAGTCTCCGAAGCTGTGAAAGAGGTTGGGACCATCTCCCGGTCTGGTCCCACCGGTAATGTTGGTAGTTCCAACCGAGTCGGATAGGGGTGCTGAAGTGGAACGACGGTGCCAAGATCGCTGTGGAGGTGATGATCGTCGTCACCACCTCGTGGCCTGCGGGTCTCCGAGAGACGGCGCAATCAGGAGCAAGAGCGAGCATCGGGAGGAGCGCCCATAGGAAGGCCTGCCCTAATGAATCAGGATGGCGCGACCGCGCGGTGCTCTCATCCATAGTGATCTACCTCCCGTTCGTGACAGAGGGAGCAGCTGCTGCTCCCCACATTGCTGAGGAAACCGACTTGTTTTCTTACCTGAACGAGTCCGCGGAGTTAACGCATCTCACACGATCTCGACGTCAGCCCCGCGACGGAACCGAAGCACCCCGTGTGAGACCGAGCCAGGGCCCTTCGCTCGAAAGCGAAGGGCCCTGGTGGGCTGCATGACCCACAGGTCTTAAAACTTGACTGTCTTCTTCGATACGCGTTTCATCCCTCGTTATCGTTATCAGGATCGTTATTTGGATAGTCATCGTTGAAGAGCCTGTTGTCGAAGGTGCAGGTGAGGGTGTCGTTGGCCGCCAGGTTGGTCACGTTAACCTGCCCTTGCCCTCAAGATGTTGATTCGGGATCTGTCGGCAGCGGATCCTATTACCGAGCGACGCATCATTACCGAGAGCGAGCGTTGGGCGTTGACAGCATTAAAAGTCGGATTGGACATTGTCCAGGTGGTGGCCGAAGGTAAACTCTGTCCTCCCTAAGCGCGCTCACGCAGCTCACGGTATGTGTCCACCAGAACGCGTCGTGGTCGGATAAATTCGGTGGGAGGAGTGGGCCGTTAGGATAATGGTCGAGGTGTCGGGCACATACGGAAAACCGGTTTCCGTAATCGTCGCGACCGGCTGACCCGCCAGTGGAGAGGCCGCTGAAAGTTATGGTCTCCCCGCGCGAGTCGCGCATCACCAGTGATGAGGGTGAAGTTCCCCAGTCCCCCCGCCTGTCGCAGTGAAGTCGAAGTTTGCGTGGCCTGGTACATTGAGTTCAGGATCCATCGTCTTGTTGATCACGATGCACGCACCCTCACAGGTTTCCGCTAACACTGCGCCAGGGGTATTTTGCCCCGCTGTTATAATCGCATTGAAGGCGCTCTGTTGCGGGGCACCTGGTGCGTTAAGATTTTCCACAAACTTTCTACAGCCTAGAGGATGTTCATCATCTGCTAAGTGGTCAAATTTATCGAAAATGTGATCGATGAGCTTCAGCAACGCTAGCTTGGCCCCTTTATAACAAGGTCCACCGTTGCCAAAGATACTGTCGGTCAGAAACAACGTGTCTACTCCTTGAACGGTGATTTCATAGTCGTACGTGATCACCGGAGCGCACCGGTTGCTGCCTGTATTGCAAGCGGGTTTGACCACTGATGCCGCCTTAGATCTAGCGACATATCCAACAATATTATTGACTGTGGAGGTCGTGAATGAACCGGTATCAAGCACCCCCAGAGGAAAATTCACCCCGTTTGCTGTGCCGGTACCGGTGAGTTTCAGCCTGTCACCTACGACGTTCTCAATAGTAGGTGGATCGAACTGGCCGCCCTGCACCATGCCCCATGTATAGTCGCCGGCTATATTCCCGCCACCGACATTGTAAGTATTCGTGACGATGGCATGGACCACCTGCGGGGTTGCAACAGTTCCAGGAATCACCGGCGTGAAGGTTACTCCGGTCAACTTCATGGTATCGACACTGCCCGCTGCGCGACACGTCGTTAATTAACACTCTGGCCTGGTTCCCAAATGGCGGAGGACTACTAGCAGAGACGTCCCCCACGTACCAGTTGCCGATTCGAATGGTTGCGGATCGGGTAGACTCAGTAGTAGCATTAGTACCGTTGAGGGAATAGCAGGTATTAAAACCCGTGTCACCGCCACAGCCTGGCCCGTTTAAGGTCAGCCCAACAGGCACCCCATCGATCATAAGCGTCGCGGTGCCGCTTCCGACGAAAGCGGAGCCATCAGTCCTCCCAGAACTCCGACGATCAGTAGACTAAATACAAGCCCAATATGCCGCAAATATTTCATACGGCACCTCCTAGATTAATAGGGTTAATCCGCACGGATTTCTATTTCTTCGCCCTTGTATACATTTCCAGTCTTCTTATAAGCAATACCCACAGACGAGTCCCCCTCAAATGAGGGGGGCAGGCGGGACGGGCCGAATGAGCGAGACAGCGGGAAGGGCGAGAAAAGCGAGACTGGCAAGAAAGCAGGGATAAGCGGGAGAGCTGGGTGGGCAGGAAAGGCGCGACAAGCTGAATGAGCGCCGTTAGCCAAATAGGTTTTGGAGCAGCTGCTCTCGGGTGAGCTTGAAGTGCGTACTCACGTCGGCCAGGATCGCCGAAAGGGTACCAATACGAAGTGGCGAATGTAGTGGAATCGTAAGATGATGTTCGCCGTGCTCGTTCGTCGTGAGGCGAAGATGGCTACCGGTTTGGCGGGTTACAGAATAACCGAGCTTGCGAAGAGCGTGCGCGAGATCGCTTCCCGACAGATCACGGGGAAGCCTCATACGGCAATAACTTCCTCTCGGACATGGTGAAGACGGACGATTTTCGGGGCCTTCCCTTCCTCGAAGTGACAACGCACTGCGTCACGAACCTTGCCAGGCAACTCGGCAATCGTGTCCGCTTCGGTAAAAATGGATTCTCCGAGGGCGCGCGCGACGAAACCTCCCTCTGGGGCCTCTTCAACCATGAAAATCAATTCATTCATCGTCGTCTTTCAAAAATGACCGGCGGCTCTTTTTCGCACATACTAGTCCGGCCACTAGTTAATGTCCAGTCCTTCCCGGTTAGGCAGGAAAAGCTAACAGGAATGTTAAAAAAGCCACCAGCCTCATCACAGCGCGCGACGGACACGCCTAGCGCGACGCACAAAATCCTAATTCCTCGTATATCGCTTTTCTCGTCAGTCTCGCGTATTTATCCTGCTAGGCCTTTCTTACCCGTGCGCCGCTCCTCTTATCATTCCAAGGGACTTGAACCATCCCCACAGACGAAGCCCCCTCAAATGAGGGGATACCGCGATGCCAGATAAGTCGCTATAGGTAAGCCGTAGCAGACTGAGGTCGAGGCTAAGGCTGAGGCTCAGATGAGGACAGTCAGATCCTCGCTCAGCCTCAACCTTAATCTCAGCCTTCTCCCAAGGACCTCTTTGATGACGCAACCACCCTCCCCTGATGCGAAGAACCAGCCAGGCACCGACTTCACGCAATTGAGCAAGGCCGATGCTGCAGAACTTCTCCACTACAAGACGCAACTCGAAGCGGTCGAACGGATCAGCCAGGCCCTGTTTCAGTCGTTGGATCTGGACGAGCTGGTCGAAACGACCCTGCATATTGCGTTGGAAGAGGTGGGGGCCGAAGCGGGCTCGATTCTGCTCGCAGACCCGGAGAAAGAAGAGCTGATCTTTCAATATTCGATCGGCGACAAGCCGGTTCCTCGCGGTACGGCCATTCCCTGGGATAAAGGTATTTCCGGCGCCGTCTTCCAATCCGGCGAGGCCCGGATTACGAACCAGGTCGACCCACGATGCCAGCCATCTTCACCAGATCGACCAGGCCACCGGCTTCGTCACCCACGACATGATCACCGTGCCGCTCCGGCGCTGGCGAGGCGAACCGATCGGTGTCTTGAACGTGCTGAACAAGCGGGAGGGGCCGTTCACGAACCACGACCTGGGACTGCTCACGATCATCTCCGCGTTTGCCGCGCTGGCGATTCAGCAGGCCAAGCAATTCGAGGACGCCAAGAAAGCTGAAGTGGTGACGCTGCTCGGCGACATCGGCCATGACATGAAGAATCTGCTGACACCGGTGCAGACGGGTGTTGAATTATTGCGCGATGTCGCGAATGATCTGTTCGGCGCGATGAACAGCGCGGAGACTGACTCGCAATGAGACCAACAAGAAGATCTGCGATGAGTCAGTCGAGATCGCTCAGAATGGCATCAGGCGCCTGCATGATCGCGTCCAGGAAATGGCCGACTGCGTCAAGGGATTGAGTGCGCCTCCCAACTTCGCGCCCTGTTCGGTCGGGCAGGTCATCCTGCGAAGTGTTTCACACGCTGCAGGGCCTGGCCAGGGAAAAGAAGATCACCTTGCGAACTGAGGGCCTTGACTCGCTGCCGAAATTCCACGCCGACGAGCGGAGGCTCTACAACGCGTTTTACAATCTCATCAATAACGCTATTCCGGAAACGCCACAGGGAGGTTCGATCACGGTGCGGGGGCATCTCGATCAGGACACAGGGGGTATTGCGCTCGCTGTGGCAGACACCGGGCGCGGGATGCCTCCCGAGGTTCGAGACCGCCTCTTCTCAGCCAAGGCGATCAGCACCAAGAAGGGCGGCACTGGCTTGGGAACAAAGATCATAAAGGACGTGGTGGATGCGCACAAAGGGAAGATCTGGGTAGAAAGCGAGCCTGGCGTGGGAACGACATTCCATCTCCGGTTTCCCCTCGACCCCAGGAGACCGCATTCTTAATGCATGTGAAGTCGGACAGGCGCGATCCGAAGGCCGAAGGTCGGGGCTCGGAGTTCCGAACACTTCAGCCTTCAGCCTTCACACCGCATCAGCCTTAACTTTGTCTCTCGATCAGGCCTCCTTGACGGCCCTCTTCACGGCGGCTAATAACTGCTCTTGATTGATCGGCTTCGCGAGGAATTCTACGCCGGCGGCCTTGAATAGTTTGGCGGATCTATCCAGCATTTTTGATCCGCTCAGCACAATGATCGGACATGACGGGAACTGGGAGTGCAAATAGGGGATCACGATGATCTCGTTGACCGTCGGCATATTGAGATCGGTAATAATCACGCTCAAGGGTTGCTTATTGGCCCCCGTTTTCACCAGGGAGGCTCCCGCCTCTGGGTCTTCGGCATCGTCCACATCGTACCCTGCCTTCGTTAAGATGAGGCGCACGGATCTTCTTACATCCACCTCATCGTCCACGACCAGCGCTCTCCCTTTACCCATAGCGTCTATCCTCCTTTTTCAGGTTAGGCCCTTAATCCTCTAACCCTCTCCGGATGGTCACGGTATCAGGTATACGGAATAGAGATCAATGCCTATCCCCTCAGATGAGGGGATACCTAGTTGAGGGGATTACTTGGTGATCCAGATAGGAAGATAATCAGTCCTGAATGTCTCGACCTCGTCTGGAAAATGGAACGGCATGATGTCTCCACGACTCTCCGACACCGCATCCCATCAATTGCCCCAACCAGAATCGCAAGAAGCTCTCGACGCAGCTTCTTGCCAGACGAGAATTGGAGCTTGCGGCTGCTCAGCGAATGTTGGAGGTCTTCTCTCAAGAGACCAGACTCCAAGATCTGTTGGAACAGGGGCTTCACATCGCACTCGATATTACGAATGCGGAAAACGGGTCCGTGCTGCTGGCCGACACCGACAAGCGCGCCCTCGTGTTTTATCACTCTATTGGTCAAAAACCTGTAACACCTGGTACAGCGGTGCCCTGGGACGAGGGTATTGCCGGAACGGTATATCGGACGGGCGTGCCTGAAATCGTCCCTGACGCACAGACCGATCACCGCCACTTTAAGAAAGTCGATGAGGCGACCGGCACCATTACTCATGACATGATCACGATTCCCCTCAAACGTTGGGGGGGCGACCCGATCGGTGTCATTCAGGTCATGAACAAGCGCGGGGGGGAAGTCCTCAACCGGGACGACCTGGCTATTCTCACCATTATCTCTGCACTCGCCGCTGTCGCGATTGAGCATACACGTTTGGTGGAAGCCGCCAAGCTTGCCGAGGTGGCGAAGTTGATGGGCGACATTACCCACGACATCAAGAATCTCCTCATGCCGATCGTCTGTGGCGCAGGAATCTTGCAGACCGAAATCAACGAGCTGCTGGATCACTTACCCGATATTGAGATCAATACGGGCCAAGGCCAGTCGCGAACTCTGCAACGAAGTGATTGCGATGCTGAAGGACGACGCGCACCGGATTCACGATCGCGTCGCGGAAATCGCCGACGCGGTCAAAGAACTCAGCACCCCGCTTGAATTTTCCGCGTGCGAAGTGGCCGACGTCGTCGGCCACGTGTTTCGCTCTCTGGGGATTCTTGCCCAGGAAAAACATGTCCGACTGCTCACCGAGAACTTGGAGCTACTCCCGTTGATCGTGGCAGACCAGCGACGGCTCTACAGTGCCTTCTATAATTTGATCAACAACGCGATCACTGAAGTGCCTGCAGGCGGTTCCGTGACCGTGTACGGACAACCCCCTACGTCTGAAGGAGCGATTGTGGTTTCGGTCATCGATACGGGTGGAGGGATGCCGCCGGACGTGAGAAATCGGCTCTTCACTAAACACGCCATTAGCACCACGCCAGGCGGGACAGGACTCGGCACGAAAATCGTGAAGGACGTGGTCGATGCTCATGGGGGAACGATCTGGGTTGAAAGTGAACTTGGAACTGGAACGAAGATACACATCCGACTGCCGCTAAAGCCGGGAGAATCGCTTCGCTCCTAGCCGCATATTCATGACGGTTCGTCGCGAAATCGCTGAGCCGCGTCGCGAGACCGGCGCGCGGAGCCGTGAGGCCCCGAGGCGTACTCGTGCAGTACGCCGAGGGTCCGAGGGGCGAGCCCGCCGGCCGAAGGCTTGTAGCAGCCGCGGATCAACGATTGCAGCAGAAGCGTTCATGAATAATGCGGGCTAAGAACCGTGAAACGCGGGGCATCCGCGGAGCTGTAGGTGGGTTTGCACACAGACCGGCCGATCTGCTGGTCTTGCGTTTTCTCCGGATTAATTTCGGACGTTTAACGCGTAACGTTTCACGATTCACGAACACAACGGAGTCCTACTCAAACACCGCCTGTTCTCCGATAGCCCGCCTGACAGCATCCAACAGCGTGTCTGCCTGGGCCGGCTTGACGAGATAGTCCACCACACCTTGCATGAACAGAGAACGCAGCTGACTGGACATCGGGATACCCAGTCAGCACGATGACGGGCACAGATGGAAGCTTCGCCCGGATGAATGCGATGAGGTCGTTTCCGTTCACCTTTGGCAAGTCAATGTCGCAGATGATTGCGTGGACCGGGAAACCAGTTGGATAGGATTGGATCGTGGCAATGGCTTCTTCGCCGTCAGCTGCTTCAAGAACTTCGTAGCCACCTTGTTTCAGCGCAAGGCCGACTGTTTTCCTGACATGCTCTTCGTCGTCAACAATGAACACTCTTCCCATTGACATGCTCATCCTCATAGCGCCAACTGTGAAATGATCGCTCACTTTATGGTCTGTTTGTCTGTTTGGTCTATCTGGTTTGTCTGGTTTTTGGTTGAACTAGACTAACCAGATCAATTCGTCTTGCGTGCTACATAGTTTTCCCGCAGCAGTTGGGTCACACTCCAAATGAGGTCAGTCAACTGCGCGCACATCCTGTCTGAATTATGTACTCTTCTATCTCCCTCTGGGCTATCCCCTCAAATAGGTACCCCCCTCGTTTGAGTCTATTCACTCCGATCTCGCGGCCCAGTAGATTAGAACCCGTTGAAACAAGCCCTGTCTTGTTTATTGGTTTGTCTGGTCTATCTGGTTGATCTGGTTCAACCAAATAAACAGACGAACCAAACAAACCAAATAAACCAAATGAACAAGACAGCCACTGGCGGAGCTTACAGCGTGGACATTAGAATTCTCGGGTGTCATGGCTCTGATGCCCTCCTGCAACATGCCACCGGGCCTAATAGATGTAATACGTGTAGCTTCTTAGTAAACGAAACCCTTCTTCTTGATGCCGGGACTGTGGCAAGCAAACTCTCAATGAGCGAGCAGGGGCAGATCCGTCACATTATCCTTTCACATCTTCATTTCGATCATATTAAGGGGCTGCCCATGCTAGCCGACAATCTGAGCGAGCAGATAAACGCCCCGATCATTGTGGCTGGTCTTCCTGAAGTGATTTACGGACTGCAGCGTCACATCTTCAATGCGGATGTGTATCCCGATTTTTTCAGCATCCCTACGCCGGAACGACCCACGCTGACTTCGTCATATCTGAAGCCTGGGAATACGTATTCGTTCTCAGGAGTCGACATCACGCCCATTCTCGTGAATCACACCGTTCCAACGACAGGATTTATTGTGCAAGATCGTTCCTCTGCATTTGTCTATAGCGGAGACACCTATTCCACTGATGAACTGTGGCACGAAGCGAAACTCATCCCTCACCTCAAAGCCGCCTTTATCGAATGTTCCTATCCAAATTCTATGATGGAACTCGCCCGCATGAGTAAACATCTCACACCGGCTTTGCTCGCTCAGGAATTCAGAAAGCTCGATCGAGCCGATATATCGGTGTATGCCTATCATCTGAAACCGGCATACAAAGATCAGATTCTGCGTGAACTTCGGGAGTTATCTATCCCCGGGTTAACTGTCCTTGAGGAGGACCACACGCTCACGATCTAGCCGCTGCACGTTTACTACACTCAACGCCAAGTTACGCCTGGTGATTGAGACGCACGACATCCTATAATATCCACCGCCAGAACGCGGCCGGAGGCGCCGTCGCGTTCCGGCAGTTCGTCCTGGTTAGCACAAGACATGTCGCACAATCTAGCTCGGACTAACTATGAATACCTGCTACGCCGTCCGATCCGCTCGCCCGGCCGACGTTATCTTGTTCGGCCTTCTCGACAAACTGCCAGTTCGCCTCCGCCGCATTTTGTGCGAGAAAACCCGGCGATCTTCGGCCTCGAACGTCTCGCAATGACATTCATGAATAGGCCGGGCTAAGCTCTCAGGCACGCCGCCCTTGACAGGCTCGTCCGTGGCTTTGAGTCAGGCATTGCCGCGCAGGTCACTCGCGCAAAGCACTATCAGAAGGAACCAGGACTCATGCATTTCGACATCATCACCATCATCGGCATACTGGCCGGAGCGTTCTATGTCGCCAGTCAGTTCCAGAAAGACATGATATCCCTGCGGGTGCTGGCATTGGTTAGCAACGTCCTCTATCTGATCTACAGTCCGCTGCACACGGACTACCAAATCACGCATTTGATCGTCATGCCGACGTTCCTTGTGAACTTGATCCTGTTGCCAATCAATGCCAAGCGGCTGATAGAAATCATCAGGCTGATCAAGCAGATCGAGCAGGCTACCGTGGAATCGCCGGTGACCGAATGGCTACTGCCGCACATGCACCTGCGCAAGCACAAGGCCGGCGAGGTGCTATTCAAGAAAGGCGACAGGGCCGAGGAGCTCATGTACGTGGCCAGCGGGAAGCTGAAGTTGCAGGGCATCGACCACTTCATCGGCCCGGGCGAACTGATCGGCGAGATCGGCCTGTTCTCATCCGAGAAGATCCGCACGTTGACGGTGGTGTGCGATACCGACTGCGAGCTGTACCATATGACCGACGAGCAGATTTATCGCCTCTACTACCAGAACCCGAAACTGGGCTTCTTCTTCATGAAGCTGATCGTCGAACGATTGCTGCGCGATGTGAAGCGCGGTGCGATCGAGCCGGGGACGGTTTAGTCCGACAAGGTCATAGCGAGATGAGACAGGCTGAGGTTAAGGTTGAGTAAAGCTAGCGGACTTTTTCAGTAGCCTGTTAGGGGGCTGAGAGGGAGTTTAGCGGCCAGCTCGTGCCGCGACGGCAAACGGATAGAAATAGCGATCCAGGCTTGCGAAGTCACTTCCATATTCTTTCCCGCCCAGCATCGCATCACAGAGGAATTCCCGCACACGTGTGAGTTCTTTCCTGCGACCTTTCCAGCGAGGATCGCCGATCGTCATATCGAGCAGTTCCAACGCACGGACGAACGCCTTATCGCACTGTTGAGGGTCCTTCACTTGCCAGCGACGCGCGCGAGCGACATCACTGCCGACATTGGCCAGTTGTTCTGTAAGCGTCAACGTCTGCCAGCGTCCTGCTGCCAAACTTGCATGTTGATGAGACATTCCCTTAGCCCCCTACCAACCGGTCTCAGCGCCAACGCCGAAAGCTTTTTCCAGACAGATCGCCATTTCCGCAGAAATACCGGCCCTGCCCCGCTCGAGGTTATTGATGGCTTGCCGCGTCACACCAAGCGCTTCCGCGCCGTCAGCTACAGACAGCCCCAGCGGTTCGAGGCAGTCATACCGCACCGACAGTCCAGGATGGGAAGGGTTTTTCATGTGCATCGGTTTGCCATTGGCCCCAGCGATGACCTTCCAATTCCCGATGCCTTTCTTCAGGAGAACGGCCAAGGATTCCCTTTACTGCTCGCATCGAACGATGTACCGCTCTTCTATCTTCTCCCTTGAGGGCGGGCTAGATGGTCTCCCACTGCGCGTGTCCAACGAGGGTCTTCCGATTCTTTATACCTCTCTTATAAAGGGAGCGGCCAAGGTTGCCCTTTACTGCGCGCATCGAACGAGCACCGTTTTATCGTGCGCGTTCTGCGAGCAAGAAGGGCATCTGGCCACTCCCTCCTATCTTCACCTCCCACAGCTTCGTATAGACCGACCCGGTCGGCTTCAATTCACTCTTCATCAGCACGACCGACTCCACTGCCAGCGAACCTAATGAAAGCGGCCGATCCAGCACTCCGCTCTTGGCTAGCGCAACTCCAACTTGCCGTTCTCCCACCTTGATCCGCGCCAAGGTCAGATGTGGACTGAACGATTTCGTCTCGCGGAGAAAGCTTAGGCCTTCACAAGCCTGTTCGACCGCGCCATGGATCTCCGCTATTCGCTTCGCCTCTGCTCCCTTTTCCCAATTCTCTGACGGCCCGACCCACAGCACGCGGGGACTTTGCGGACGGGGAAAAGCACCGAGTCGTTCAAGCGGCACATTCACAGCTGTCTGACTGCCGATCGCCTGTTCGATTGCAACCAACAAGGGATCGACAACCTGCTCATCCATGTCGCCGAGGAACTTGATCGTGAGATGGATCGAGGCCGGCCGCGCCCAGGAGATGCGCATGTCTCGCTTCATCTCCGGCTGAATTTTATGCTTCAACTCCTGTTGGACAGAGGCAAGCTCGGCCTGCAGCTTTTCAGATAGTTCAACGGCAAGGAACGCCCGGATCACTTCAAGCCCGCATTATTCATGACGGTTCGTCGCGAAATGCCGCAGCGGCGCGCGACAAGCGCGAAGAGCGAGACTCGCGTGACGCGTTAGCCCTGTTCTATCTAGTCGCGCTTTTCCCGCAAGTCTCGCCCGTCTCGCTTGGTCTTATCGAGCAACCAACGGCGAAGGAGATCCAATGCGGCTTGTGACGTCCGTTGTTTGATAAGATTCCGGTCGCCGTGAAACCGGAATTCCTGCGTGATCGGACGGCCGGTTCCATCGTCCAATCCGATATAGACCAACCCGACCGGCTTGGTCTCAGTCCCGCCGCCTGGCCCGGCAATGCCGGTGACGCTGAGTCCCACCGATACGTTGGCTCGCTCACGAATGCCGCAGGCCATCGCCGCTGCGACCTCCTTGCTCACCGCGCCATTTTGGGCAATCAGTTCCGCCGGCACCCCCAGCATCTCCGTCTTCGCCCGGTTGCTGTAGCAGATGGCCCCACGATCCACATAGGCAGATGAACCAGCCACCTGTGTAAGCCGATGGCCGATCAATCCGCCGGTGCAGGATTCCGCTACCGCCAGCATGAGCCCCCGTGTGGTGAGTTCCCGCCCCACGACCTCTTCCATTGTGTCGCGCCCCTCGGCGAAGAGCCAGTTACTGAGTCGTGAGCGGACGTCGTTCGCCAGCTTCTGCAACAGATCACGAGTCTTCTCCGGGGCAGATTGGCTCCCCCTCGTGGTCAGTGAGACCAGCACGCCCATGGGCGATGCGAGCAGCCCCAGGTCGACCGGCGCTCCTTTCGGAATGAGACCTTTTAACTTGGCATCGACGTCCGCCTCTGCCAGGCCGAACGTATGAAACACCTGACGAACGATCGGCGTTCCTGGAAGCCGGCCGGACGATTCACTTGCTGCGTGCAGCAATGGCACAACTTCCTGCCGCATCATCTCTTCCATTTCCCGCGGCACGCCGGGCAACGAGATGAGCAGCGCCTTCTTCCATGTCAGGCAAAATCCCGGCGCAGAGCCAACCGGATTCTTCAGTACGGTGGCGCCGGATGGAATCATGGCCTGGCGCAATTGCGCGGTGCTTGCGGATGCGGCCCCATTGCGAGAGTCGAGCCGTCATGCCCTCCAACGCTTCCTTGCGACGACCAAGCCGATGTCCGGTCGCGTAGGCCATCGCCTCTCTCGTGCAATCGTCCACGGTCGGGCCAAGTCCGCCGGTCGTGACGATCACCTGGGCTCGCTTCACGGCTGTGTGAATAGCCGTGACGATATCCTGCCGTTCATCACCGACGATCGATTTGAAGCGAACTGCGATCCCGAGCTTGCCGAGTTCGTCGGCGAGAAAGAGAGAGTTGGAATCAGATCGGCCCCCGATCAATAGTTCAGTGCCAATCGCAATAGTTTCTGCGGTGAGTGGCTGAACAGCGGATGCTTTGGACATAATCAGCAGAGAACAGTCCGGGCTAATCGATCTGGCCAAAATTTATGGAGAAGCTCGACTCTCCTCCAGTCGCCGGATAGACAGTAAGCGTCGTCTTGGCCTTCGGATCGAAGTCGGCATAGTTGAACGACGCCACAACCTTCGCCTTGAACCGAGGACTCTTCGGCCACACTACGCTGCGGTCGGCTTGTGCATCGAATCGCACCATCACGGGCTTGATCGTCTTCCCTCTCTGATCGAGCACCATATAACTGTCCACCGCAAAGTTCGGCGTGTCGCCTAAGATGACGGTGCTGATGAGCATCGTCTCGCCCTCCAGCACCTGAGCCACATCGGCCTTACTGGGCTGCAATCCCCGCAAGGCCATATGTGTGGCCATGACCGATAGGGCTCCTATTTTTGTGATCAAAAATCCCTTGGGCTGGACCTCGTCTCTTATTCCGAACCGCACATAGAAACTATCGGGAGGCTTCAGTTTCTGCGCCGCCTCTTTCCCTTGATCAAGAGCGGTCTGAATCTGTTCATCGGTGGGGTTCACATTGATGGCATGAGCCGACACATGACAGAGCCCACTTAGCGCAACAATGCCCACACACAGCAGGATGCTTCTCTTTCGATGGACCTGAGCGACCCACATGCGCATGCCAGTACCAGATCATTCTTCTCCTGTCAACGAATGGCCCGTCCCCTCTTACAAAGTTGACAACAGCAAAGACGAAGTGATAAAAACCGAGCCGCTATTGAGCCGGAATTATTTGCGAAGGCTGTCCTGAACAGGCTGAGAAGCCACTGGTTCTGTGCCTCTCGCCTGACCCATCGGCGATGGCGGAAGAAGTCTTCATAAATAGCCCCAGTGAGTGGCCTTTTCTAGCTGCTATACGGAGGAGTCTCGATGTCGACCCCTGAACAAACCCCAACACCCCCAGCGCCCCAAGCACCTAAACGCCAGTATGTGAACTTCGCCTTCTATAAAGTCGACCCGGCCTGGCGGCGCCTGCCCGAGAGTGAACGCACCAAAGGCAAGCAGGAGTTCCTGCGTGCGGTCGAGGACTATACCGGCAAGGTCCTCGTGGTGGCCTACTCCTCGATCGGGATCAGGGGCGATTGCGACATCATGCTGTGGCGGATCAGCTACGAGCTGGAACTATTCCAGGACATGACCACGAAGATCTTGGCCTCGGGCCTGGGACAATACCTGACCACTCCCTACTCCTATCTCTCGATCACCAAGCGCTCGGTCTACGTGGATCATCACACCCACGAAAATCAAGAGAGCAAGCGTCTGACCGTCGTGCCAGGAAAAGGCAAGTATATTTTCGTCTACCCGTTCCTGAAGACGCGCGAATGGTTCCTGCTCACGAAGGCGGCGCGGCAGGGCATGATGGACGAGCACATCGAAGTCGGCCATCGCTTCCCCTCAGTGAAGCTGAACACGACCTATTCATTCGGATTGGATGACCAGGAATGGGTGGTGGCGTTTGAAAGCGATAAGCCGGAAGACTTCCTGGATCTCGTGATGGCGCTCCGTGAAACCGAAGGCTCACGCTATACGCTGCGCGATACACCGATTTTCACCTGCATTCGAAAGAGCCTCAAGGAAACGCTCGACACGCTCGGCGGCTGACGCGATCGAGAAAGAATACTTTGAGCACGGCCTTCGGTCTTACGATCGAAGGCCGTGCTTTTAAAGAGGACTTGCCCTGATGATTTTGCTGTCGACTCCTGGGCGACGCTGTATTCATGTAGCCCCTCCCTCAGAGCGGGCTCCCCGCTTTGACAGCTGAATCACCCGCATGTTACCTGTAATGCGTTATTCCTAACTAGGCTGAGGCTGAGGCTGAGGTCAAGGTTAAGCGAAGATCAAAATCTTGCGACTCGCCTTAGCCTTAACCTTTCGGAGAAGCTCTACACGATCGATGACCGACAACAACGCACTCTACGCGATCCGCTTTCCAGACGGGTCGGTGAGTCTGTACATCGATGAAGACTACGCGATTGAACGGGGGGTAGATCCAGCCACTCTCACGCGCGTGGAAATCCCACGGGATCTGTTCGTCAGCGGGACCATTCAAGAGATTCGAGAATATGTCGCCCTTTATTTGGAATCGCGTCATTCCGGCACGGCGTAACAGACTAGGTTGATTTGGTTCATCTGGTTTGTCTGGTCTATCTGGTTCAACCAAATAAACAAAACAAACTAAACAAACCAAATAAACGAGACCGACTCCATGACTACAATAACCGCACCAGCTTCACTCCTGACCGTTGAGAAGATCCGATCCGTCATCGATGCCATGCCCATGCAAGGGCGCATTATGCTTCGGCTGATGCTGCTGCAGTACTTCGACGTGACGGACGAAGAAATCCTATATATCGTGACAGATAGACCGGATCCCCGCTGCGTCGCCGGGACGAAGCCCACCAACACCACCATGACCAAAGAATCGATAAAGGTGGTCACGGACCGACGCGA
>CAVUMA010000008.1:0-241837 GCA_963742465.1 uncultured Nitrospiraceae bacterium
GTCGCTGGCTAGCCAGCGACACCATCGAAGTCCTGCACAACACCCATCCTGAACGCATCCGCCTCAGTGGCATCGACTGCCCTGAGAAAGGCCAAGCATTCGGCAACAACGCCAAGCATGCCGCCTCTGCGCTGGTCTTTGGGAAAGAAGTCACGCTCCAGACCCACGGCTACGACAAGTACAAGCGCACGCTTGCCGATGTGCTGCTGCCGGATGGCACGAACGTCAATCACGGACTCGTCAAAGAGGGCTGGTGCTGGTGGTATCGGAAGTATGCGCCAGGGGATACGGTGCTGGAAGGGTTGGAGAAGGAAGTGCGAGAGAAAAAGAAAGGTTTGTGGGCTGATCCGCAGCCAGTGCCGCCGTGGGAGTGGCGGAAGCGGAAATAGCACGAGTGGGCAGGCTTATTTCTTGGCGTTGGCGCGTTTGGATTTGGCCTGCGTCGCTCGCAGCGGGACCTGAATCGTCGGGCAAAAGAATTTCCCTTGTAGCTCCGTTGAACGCATCGAGATTCCTATAGCCGTGGTGCGGTGGTCAAGAGGGCAGGGAGCCTGCGCCCCCTGCACCCCCCAATCACCAAATGAGTCCAATCACCGAAGCCTCAATACACATCCGCATTCATGCCACCGCGCACACACCAAGTGAAGAGGCCGTCGGCCTCCTTAAAGAGGCCGCTCACGAGGGCAGTATTGAAGTTCACGGTCCACGCGACGGTCGGAAACTCGGCTTTCGTCGTCGCCGACCAATAGCCGTCGTTCACCTGGACGCTGGTGAAGATGCTCGCCGGGACAAAGGGCGCCGGCAGTGAGGGGTCGAACACACTCATTAACTCCACTATCGAGGGCAGCCGCCAGCCTTTCGTGCCCCCGACATTCTTGTCGAGACATTCGCTACGGGCGTTGAACCATGAGGCAGTTGGCGTGGTCGGCTCCTTTTCCCACACCAGCCCGGTGTTCCTATCCAACACCGCGGCGCCATTGAAGGCCCTCAAGATGACGAAACGGTGCGCCGCTGGCAGTGCGCTGTCCCAGCCGGCAGTTATGCCGCTGTTTGGTGCCTGCCCTTCCGCCACAGCTGGTGTGACGCCAGCCCCATAATTCGCCAGCACCAGTCCTCCGACCAGCAGCACCACGGCTCCGACGCTCCATCCCCCTGTGCTTCTCCTGCTTCTCATGTCAACACTCCTTTCTGTACTCAGTGAAATGCCGACTCCCCGAGATGCCATACCGTAGGGCGATGAACCCATGATGACAATCCCCTCAAATGGACGTAACTCAAGAGAGGGGAGACAGGCTGGGATCTGCTTTACACAGCGTTTCCCGTACCGTAACAGGGGCGCTCGTGATCACGAGGTGTCCCAGGTGTCGATTTTAAGGCTGGTGTTGAAGGGGCTAGAGAAGGAAGCAAGAGACGCAAAGAAAGGCTTGTGGGCTGATCCGCAGCCGGTGCCGCCGTGGGTGTGGCGGATGCGGAGGTAGCTGACTACTTAATTAGTAGTGAAGACTCGCCATACAATCCAACCATTCCTTACCCTGGCCCGCCCTTGCACCATAGTTCGCATCCCTCCTACAATACACCTCCCTGCGAGGCCTCCCATGCCCTTCACGATTCGTCCCTACCGTCGCTTCTTCGTGCAACGCCCTGCCACCTATGACACGGGAGCTTTCATCAAGCTGCCTCTCATCCACCTTCTGAGTTTCGGGGTGCTCATCACGCTCCTGGTGTTGAGTAGTGCTCCGGCCTATGCGGAGTGGGTGAAGGTTGGGGAAAACGACGACGGGAAAACCTTGTACGTGGATCCAGACACCATTCGCCGCAAAGGGGATCTGGTGAAGATGTGGCATTTGCACGACTACAAGACCATAGAAACGTATCGGGGCAACTCGTTTATGTCTAACAAGTCGCAATGGGAATACGACTGCGCCGAAGAACAAATACGAGCCCTTGCGGAGTATGAGTACTCAGGTCCGATGGGAAACGGTGAATTAGTGCGTTCCGACTCAAACCCACGTAATTGGGCACCAGTCATTCCAGGCAGCATGGGTCAAATCCAGTGGACATTTGCCTGCGGCAAGAAGTGATCGGGCCGTTCTCGAACAGTTGGGCTTGATCATTGAGATGGGGCAGCGGGTGGCGAGGGGACGACGCACTAACAAGGAGGCTGATATGGGATCAACGCTTGTCAGATGGACCCTCCGTGTAGGACTAGGGAGCATGCTCCTGCTTGCGCTCTCGTTGATCCCCTCTGTGATGACTGATGCCTCAGTGGCCCAAGCTGCCGAGCAGGCTGACCTCCTCGACATCAATACCGCCACGGTGGATCAACTCAAAGCCCTACCAGGGATCGGGGATGCCTACTCAGAAAAGATCATCAAGGGCCGACCGTATGCAAGGAAAGACGAGTTGGTGCAGAAGCAGATTCTCCCACGAGCCACGTATGAGGGGATCAAGTACAAGATTGTGGCGAAGCAGAAGTGAGGCTGAGCCGGATCATTGAGATGGGACAGCGGGTGGTGAATGGGGCGACGCACTAGCGATGTTCTATCCGGCAGATGTTGCGCAGGAAGAGGTGGGAAATATTTACAGAAAGGTCAAGAAAATTATTCACAAAAATCTCTCCCCAGCTTCTGGGGATAAGTCTGTTCATAAGATCGCCCTGCCATAAAAAAACCGCGTATTTCTCCATCTCTAAGACGTCATTGCCTAAAAATTGAGCATTGATTGAAGCGGGCCACGTACCACAAGATATGGGGGTGCTTCTAGGAAAAATAAGTCAGAAACAACTATTCCTAGATAATATCAATAAATTCACGCATCATCTTTTTTGATTTCTGTGCTGCGAGCGGCGTTCGCACTCAAGTTATGCACAGATACCCTTAGTGAACTGTGCTTTCTGCCGCATTTTCGGAGTCAATTGGATGTTGGTTGTTCGCCAGTTTGTGGGCTGATCCGCAGCCGGTGCCGCCGTGGGAGTGGCGGAAGAGGTGAGTTTGCTGAAAAATCGAGCCACAATTTAAATATGCTTGTTGTAGAAGTAAGGAGGTAAATCGTGGATACATGGGAATACTCGGTAGAACTGGAAATGGATGGGGCCTTGACTGACATGTTAAATCGAGGCAGCTTGGAAAATACGCTGAATCATGCAGGAAAAGAAGGTTGGGATCTTGTCTCTGCAACCCCCGTTGGCAATGACCTTATACTCATAATGAAAAGGCGAAAACATTAAAGATTCTAGCCGTTTAGTTTTCTAACAAAGCGCCCCCCACTTCTTTCCTAGTTGCTGGCTTGAACACGGGTCCTTTTCACGCGAGACAAAATTTTATGGCACATAAGATGTGAGTGGGATCTCATGTGAGCGTTCGCAACTAATTTCCCCCCGTACCGGCCTCAATCTGAACCAGAAAAAGGGGACCCGTTCGCCGCCAGAAATCTTTCAGGTTTCCGTCACTGTTGGACCGTGATATTCCGGTTTCAGTCACGGTTCGAGTCCGAAAAGAGTCACGGTGAGGGGATAACACAGGGGGAGATAGAAGGCAACGGCAGGCCACAAACCCATTGATAGGCTAGGGCCTGCCGGTGTATGGTGTGGCTTACTATGACCTGGTGTTTTTACCTAGTTCGTGTTCGTAAACCGCAGGTCGTCCGTTCAATCCGGATCGCCGGCTCCATTTTTTCAGTAGCTTAGAGAAGCCCCGCCAGATAAAACCCGCACCTGTGCTAATGAAATGGACCCAGCCTTCTTCCCACACGAGTCTCACACGAGGCACAATGGGTGTTGTTGCGCGCGCAACGCACACTCATCGTCAGAACGAAGGGAGGGGCTCTCATGCACATCACGACGTTGGGAATCGATGTGGCGAAGTCTGTGTTTCAGTTGCACGGGGTGGATGCGCGAGGGCGCGCGGTGCTCAGCCGACGCGTCAAGCGCCAGCAGTTATTGGATACGGTGGCAAACTTGCCGGCCTGTGTGATCGGGATGGAGGCGTGCGGGAGTGCGCAGCACTGGGGTCGAGCGTTTGAACCGCTCGGGCATACGGTCAAGCTGATGCACCCGAAGTATGTCAAGCCCTACGTCAAGACCAACAAGAATGATGGGCGCGATGCGGAAGCGATCTGCGAAGCGGTGTGCCGACCCACCATGCGCTTTGTGTCGATCAAGACGGTCGAACAAGCCGATATGCAGGCCTTGCATCGCACGCGATCGCTCTTCATGAAACACCGCACCGCCGTCATCAATCAGATTCGGGGCTTGCTGGCGGAGTAGGGGTTGGTCATAGCACAATCCCCGGAGAAGGTCCGGCCCGCCGTCGTTCGTTTTTTGGATGACGCGGCGTCGGGATTGACCGCCTTTGCCCGAGACACCTTCTCCGAGTTGTCTGAGCAACTGACGGAGCTCGACGCGCGTATCGAGCGGGTGACGCACCGAATCACGCGCGTGTATCGAACGCATCCAGTCTGCCAGAAACTGGCGGCGGTGCCGGGGATTGGTCCGTTGACGGCCACCGCGCTGCTGGCGACTGTCGGTCGGCCCCAAGCGTTTCGCAACGGACGACACCTGGCGGCCTGGTTGGGCCTGGTGCCTCGGCAATATTCCAGTGGGGGCAAGGAGCGGTTAGGCGGGATTTCGAAACGCGGCAGTCGGTATGTGCGGACGCTGCTGATTCATGGGGCGCGCGCCGTCGTGCAGCGGGCCGAGCGGCGGACCGATCCGCAGGGACGGTGGCTGTGCGCGCTCACACACCGCAAAGGCACCAATGTGGCCGCGGTCGCCTTAGCCAACAAAAATGCCCGAGTGGTCTGGGCCTTGTTGGCCCATGATGAGGCGTATCGACCACCTGCCTAGGTGCAGGAAGGGTCGCACGGTCTTCAGGAGGAGAGGAGACGCGAGCCGCATCACACCAGGAGGATTCACACCAAGGAGTGCAGCGCGGACGATCCGTGATGACACCAGAGGGACACCCAGCGCGTTCAGACCCTGGACAAATTGTCGGCCCCAACGAGGCCGTTGTGCTCATGAGGAGAACGCGCGCGTATTTCATCAAGGCCCGGACACAGCTGTGGTCCACCGAGAGGCCGGATATATAGACGCAGCCCTGTGTTTATCTGGTGCATCGCGTGACACGCCGTCGTTGCCGCGAAGGCTGGGTCCATATATAATTTTGTGCGTCAATTCTTCACAAACAACCAAATTCAGTAGAAGCCATGGAATCAGTAGAAACCCAGCAAGCTCATGATGTTCAACGATAAACGGGGAAACCTTCGTAACATTGAGCGGTTCGAATCATTGGCCTTCTGCCACTCTTAATCAGCGGGCCGTAGGTTCGACCCCTACACGGCCCACCAAACCAAACTTCGTTCGTGCCGTTCGCCTAGATATCAGGGCGAACGGATACACCCCTCCAGTAGACCTGTCCTTTCATCAGAGACCGCACTTCATTCGTGTCGCCGTATTCGATTACGTGGCGTGAACGAATTCCGCTCTGCCCTTCGTGCACTGACTGTCCGACATCGCTTTCGCTCTCTTTTCCATCGCCCGTCGGACTTTTGCGAGATTGAACCGAGCCATGCGACCCAACCACTCCACGGGGATCTCCTCCTTGCGATAGGCCCGCTGGATCGACTTCGGACTCATGCGGAGTTCCGCCGCCAATTCCTTCACCGTGAGCAACTCCTTCTTCATGCCCAGTCCTTTCTGTCGGTGCGGCTCAGCACGGCGCTGACCATACCGGTGTGAGTGAGTGTAGGGAAGTACCCTGCTTAGGCCTGCTTAGGACAGTTAGGGACTCTTAGGGACAACGGTCAGAAGCAAGCCGAAGGGAATGTAACTTCGGCGTACACAGATAGAAATTCTGAATGTTACGTAAGAAGGGCGAGCAGGGGTCTACCAGGCTGTCGAGCGCGCACAGTGGAAAACATGAACGAAAAGCGTGCCCCTTCAATACCGGCAGGTTTGTACGCAAGTGACGGGGATGAATGGTTCCATTTCCAGGGAACCTCCTCGCAAGTTAGGGTGCTTTCTCAGCGGGAAAGGGGTATTCTGCGGCGCGATGTTGACCTCAAGGGGAGCCTCTTATGGATCGTCTGCAGACTGTCATCAAAGACCTTCGAAAGTTTGTAGCGGAACGGGAGTGGAGCCAATTTCACGACCCCAAGAATCTTGCCATGGCAGTAGCCTCCGAGGCGGGGGAACTTTTGGCCGAGTATCGGTGGATATCAAACACCGAAGCCGATCAGCACACGAAAGACCCAGATCGGCATGCGAGAATTTCTGCCGAAGCTGCTGATGTAGGAATAGCTCTCTTCCTTTTTTGTGACCGCATCGGCGTAGATTTGCTGGATGTAATTCAAAGCAAGATGATAACGAACTCTAGGAACTATCCCGCCGACAAATCCAAGGGCAAAGCAGAAAGACCAAAGAAATGAAGCTGTGGGTCGGGGTAACGGACGGGGACTGGTATCGGTTTCTAAGCCAGCGTCCACACCTCGATGAAGTGAATTTCTGGCAGCCGGGGGGAAATCGAGAGTTCAATGCACTTTCGCCTGGCGAAATGTTTCTTTTCAAACTGCATTATCCTGAGAATGTCATCGTGGGCGGTGGCTTTTTCGCGACATCATCAATCCTGCCTTGTAGTCTTGCCTGGGACACACTTGGAGAAAAAAACGGGGCACCGACGTTTTCCGAAATGAGGAGACGAATTGAAAAGTACCGAAGGTCATCACCTGATCCACACGAAGATTATAAAGTTGGATGCATCATCCTCGAGCAGCCATTTTTCCTCGATAGATCAGCCCTGATCAGTGTTCCCTCTAGTTTCGCCAAGAACATTGTTCAAGGGAAGACCTATGATCTAGCCTCACAGGACGGAAGGATGCTTTGGGAGTCTGTTCAATCGGCACTCCAGACACCAATGGCATCCAGCGAGCATGCCTCAGACAGCCCGCGTCCTGTGTATGGGGAGCCAGTGCTCGTACGACCTCGTCTAGGGCAGGGTGCCTTCCGGATTTTGGTGACCGATACGTATCAGAGGAGATGTGCCATCACGAGAGAGAAGGCTCTGCCGGTACTGCAAGCGGCACATATCAAACCGATTGCTGAAGGTGGGCAACATCAAATTGACAATGGCCTTCTGCTGCGTTCCGACGTGCATACATTGTTTGATCGAGGATATGTAACGGTCAGCCCCGATTTTCAGTTTCGAGTCAGTCGGAGGCTCAAGGCAGATTTCGACAATGGGGAGCACTATTTCCAGCTGGAAGGAACAAAAATATGGGTGCCGCCACGAGTTCAAGACCGACCAAAGCGCGAGTTTCTTGAGTGGCATGCTGATACCATGTTTTTGGAATAGGAAAACCCAGGACATTCTACTTTTTCGGCAGCGCTGAAAGTTGCCTGTGCCGATCTCCAGCAGGAGAGTCGGCAGGGAGAAAAGAGCGGTGTCAGCTACCTTAGTAGAGCGTGCAGGAGACTTCTCGCCCGGAAACGTTCCCATTGGTCTATGACTGATGCGATATTGGTGGGTAAATCAAAATCAGACGTACCTACATGAGATCGGGGGCGGCTATCTTTGGTCGCCCAAGCGATCAGTGGGTGATCGTCGTAATCCGTTCTATGAGTTTATGCGTGAAGTGTCTCCGGGGGATGTGATTCTTTCCTTCTGCGACACGCGCATCGCCGCCCTTGGTATCGCCCAATCGTATTGCTATGAGAGTCCGAAACCGGATGAGTTTGGTGCCACAGGCCTCAGTTGGAGCGCGATCGGCTGGAAAGTGGATGTTCGGTTTCAGGAGCTGTCCAATCGAATCCGGCCCAAAGACCATATTCAGGAATCTGCGCCCTTTCCTGCCAGGGAAATATTCACCGCTTCAGAAAGATGGCAATGGACTCCAGAGCGTCTATCTGGCCGAAGTCAGCCCTGAACTTACTGCATCGCTATTCCGTTTGATTGGTCCTGAGGCGACTTCTGTGAGAGATACCGCGACTACTCTCAACGGGCTGGCTCCCGAGATTCTGCAGCCCGAAGCCACCCTGGAAGAATGGGAACAGCGAGTCGAACGGATGATTCATGACATGCCGACGCTACAGGAGACGGAAAAGCAATCGCTCATCCAGGCTCGACGTGGGCAGGGAATTTTCCGGGCTAACGTCCAGCGAATTGAGACCCATTGTCGGATCACCAAGGTCAATCGGCCAGAACATCTAATTGCCAGTCACTGCCAGCCTTGGCGCGACTCCACCAACGACGAGCGTCTGAACGGCGAAAACGGATTACTCCTGACGCCAACCATCGACCATCTATTCGATAAGGGCTTCATCTCCTTTGAAGGCAATGGCCGGCTGATTATCTCGCCGGTGGCGCATCGCCGTCGCTGATCAAAATGGGTATCGATGTTGACCATAGCGTCAACGTTGGTGTCTTTAGCGAAGGACAGCGCCATTTCCTAGACTATCACCAGGAAAATGTTCTTCGCATGGCCAGGCAAGCTGGCGGGTAAGCTGGAGTGAGGGGATCATGCCCCAGTGAACGAGGCCACCGCTTGGTGTGCTTTTAGGGTTTTTGAGTCGGTTGGGAGTACGGCATCGGGCTCAATCGGAAACTACTATGACGTATGATCAACTTGTTGACTTCGTTGAACGGCGGATGCGGATGTCCCACATCTATCAGCCGGTCATGTTACTGACTCTGCTGCAGCACAAGTGAATTGGGGTCAGGTCTTGCAATAGTACATTGTGAGGCAAATAAGTCGGAAAACCGGGATATTCTCCCTTTCCTGAAGTGCCTGACAGCCTTGCATCGATCTCCAGCATGGGAGTAGGCTGAATCCACTGGTCGATCTGCTTTAGGAGGCTCGCCATGTGGGTTGTATTCTTCCTTCTGTTCCTGCTGCTCCCTCTCTCCGTCCACGCGGAAGATCTCGGCGAGCTGAGCGCGAATCCGTTCAATCCTGATTCCACGTCCAATCCCTTCGGAGCTGGCAGCCCCTTCAAGTCGGACGGCATCAACAATCCCTTCAGTCCCTACGGCAGTCCCTTCAGCAATCAATCAGCGACGAATCCCTTTGCAACGGACGCACCACGGCTCTATGACCAGCAGGGGAACTATCGCGGCAAGCTGAGCGCAAACCCGTACGACCGACTCGACGAGTAATCCCTACGGACGCTACGGCTCTCCGTTCTCGCCGGACTCGATCAACAATTCCTTCGGCGCCGGGAATCCCTACAGCCCCAGCAGTCCCACGAATCCCTACGGCCACGGCCTCCGAATTGAAGGACGCTGATCCATTCGCTGAACCGCTCCCGTGTTCTCATGGCGGCTTGACACATCAGTCCTACACCACGGCTCACAGGTTTGTTGTCGTAGCCAGGCCCGGCAAGTGGCCGACCGGCTATCACCTGCGAGGTACACCGCTCGCGCCAGTTTCACTGTCACTCCCGCCGCTTGTTCCTCTCCGGCACGCCGGCGACAGCCTCTGCCTGGCCCGGACGATTCATGAATACCTGCTACGTCGTCCGATCCTCTCGCCCGGCGAGGCTTTTCTCGTTCGGCCTCCTCGACGGACCGACAGTACGCCTGCGTCGGCCTTACTTGCGAGAAGCCCCGGCGGGCTTCGGTCTCGAAAGCCTCGCGACGGCATTCATGAATAATCCTGGCTTGCGTTTCCTCTGTGAAATGTACATTGGCTCTCCTCTTCCTGTGCGAGAGCCAACTTCATTTCAACAAGGAGGAAGCAAGATGGCAAGGAGCCTGTCTGACATTGCCGTTCGTGACGAGGCGAAGGATGTGAGGCCAGATGCGAGGCCGCAGGCCCGGAAAAACTGGAGGCGTATTCGCTGCTTGGGTTCAAACGTTTAACGCAACGAGGTGATTAATGACCTCCGTCGGTTTCTGCCAGTGTAGCACGGCGCGGGGACGGTCATTCAGCTCTCGCTGGACCCGCTTGATTTCCCGCGTCGAAATCTTGTCAAACTCCGTGCCTTTCGGAAAGTACTGCCGGAGTAGACCATTGGTGTTTTCATTGGTGCCACGTTCCCACGGAGCACCGGGATGTGCGAAGTAGACGGTGATCCCGGTATCAATCGTAAACTGTGTGTGTTCGCTCATCTCTTTGCCTTGATCATAGGTCAGAGTCTTGGTGATTTCCCGAGGCAATGATCTGAGGGCTTTGGCATAGGCTTTCCGCACCGAGGTCGCGTCTTTTGCTTTGAGGGGGACCAGCAGGGTATACCGCGTCGTGCGTTCCACCAAGGTGCCGAGCGCGGTGCGCTGA
The DNA here is from genome assembly GCA_963742465.1 of uncultured Nitrospiraceae bacterium. Classification (GTDB taxonomy): domain Bacteria; phylum Nitrospirota; class Nitrospiria; order Nitrospirales; family Nitrospiraceae; genus Palsa-1315. Next base: position 10,267 of record CAVUMA010000008.1, read on the forward strand.
TGCTTACCCAGGATGAGATCGCCCTCCCAGTGGCCGGGCATGGTGCGGTCAGCCACGTCGTGAGGCCGTTCCTCGATCGAGAGCATGGCCACGAGTTTGCCGCGTGTTTCCTCATGGTCCCGGCTCTTCTGCGTTCTCCGGTAGGCGCGTGCTTGCCGCAGTGCCTGAATAAGCGTGGCTTTCAACGCCCCGCGCGGGAGCACGTAGATATAGCGATAGATGGCCTCGTGCGAGATACGCATGGTCCTCTCACCAGGATACTCTGCTGCGAGGCGCTTGACGATCTCGCGGGGGGACCAGCGCTTCCGCAGTTTCTCCATGACGTAGCCTCGCAGGCGCGCGTCGCGGGTCAACCGACTCTTGCCCTGGTTGCGGGAGGAGGCACGCGCGTGCGCACGGTTCCCCGCCGAGAAGGCGCGATACCCGCTCTTTCCGCTATTGTGACGGACTTCGCGGGCGACGGTGCTCGGCGCGCGACCCAACCGCCGTGCTATGGCTGAGAGCCCTGTCCCTTGCGCTAGGCCTCGGCTGACTTCCTCGCGCTCAGTGGATGACAAGCCGCCGGTATCGTGTGGTGGTCTGCATACGGATACATAGCACTCATATCCGTTGCGTTAAATGTCTGACTCCAAGCTGGAATACGTTGAGGATTTTTTCGGGCCGAGCACGACGCAGCTGGGTGCGGATCGTTCGCCGCAGTAGAACTGTCAATATCGGACAGGCTCCTCGCAACAACAAACCCGCGAACCAGCTGCGATGCGGCAACATCAAGGCGACGATCTGGGAGAACGTCAGCGAGAATGGCCCGTTCTTCTCAACGACCTTCTCTCGCCCGTTCAAGGATCAGTCTGGAGCGTGGCGCAATGGGACTTCGTTCGGTCTCAACGACCTTGAAGCGCTTGTCACCGTTGCGCGTGACGCCAAGGAGTGGATTGCCGCTCACGTCTTGAAACGTTGAGTTGCTTCACCGGGAAGCCTCCGGCCCTCCGGGGGCTTCCCTCAACACGATCGAAAACACGCTACTTGATGGTACCTTAAGCAGGGGAATGTCTAGGACACGGCGCCATCCTAGAACCAGCCGTCGCATGAACACCGAGAGGTGGCATGTTCTCAACAGGCTACTGTTTTTTGTTGGTACTCTCTGGAATGCTAGCGAGGTCATAGCTCGTGCTGCGGCCACCTTCAGGATTTCGGATAAGTATGCCGCGCTCAACGAGAGCCAAGATGTCACGCAACGCGGTGTCATGGGAGCTTTTTGCGAGCTTCGCCCACTTGGATGTTGTGAGTTTCCCCTCGAAACCGTCGAGGAGCCGGTTCAGCACAAGACGCTGGCGGTCGTTTATTGAAAAATCCGCGAATGTTTCCCAAAAGCGCGCTTTGGAGAGGACAGTCGAGAGCGTGATTTGCGCGCCTTCAATGGCGCGGCCAAGGCACCCCAGGAACCACTCCATCCAGAGCGTGATGTCCATCGTTCCCTTCTGTGTCGTCTCCAGGACATTGTAATAGGCGGTGCGCTCCTGTCGGATTTGCGCCGACATGCTGTAGAAGCGTTGCATACTCTTTTCTGAGCGCGCGAGCGCCATATCAGTAATAGCCCGGGCGATGCGGCCGTTGCCGTCGTCGAACGGATGAATCGTGACAAACCAGAGATGCGCAAGCCCAGCCTTCGAGACCCAATCAGTTTCCGTGCTTTCATCAAACCAATCTAGGAACACCTGCATCTCTCGGTTGAGCGTTTCGGCGACCGGTGCTTCAAAGTGTACGCGCTCCCGGCCGATGGGCCCTGAGACGACTTGCATAGGACCGCTGCTATCATCGCGCCAGGCGCCAACCCTGATTCGCCTTATCCCGCTCCGACTCGTCGGAAACAAGGACGCATGCCATCCGAACAGCCGATCGACAGTGAGCAGTTGCTCGTAGTGGCCCGTGGCATCTAGCATCATGTCAACGACTCCCTCCACATTCCGGTCAACGGGCCTCAGGCCACCAACGTCCATGCCGAGACGGCGTGCAATTGATGAACGGACCTGTTCTGCGTCGAGTTGTTCCCCCTCGATTTCGCTGCTCTTGAGCACATCCTCCGTCAAGGTTTTGAGGACCGCTTCCTGACGCAGCTTGAAGCCGAGCGCTTCCATTCGTCCTAGTAAACGGCCTTGTTCGTGGCGAACAACGGACAGGTGTTCGCTGAGACGGTCTCGATCCCAGTGAAACCTTGGCCAGTCTTGATGGTTGTGTATGTAAGGACTCATTCTACGCACCTATTGCGTAGATTATGAACATCATTCAACGCAAAGTCAATATATTATACGCATATAATGCGTCGAATAATGAGGCTAATCGACGCATCACAAAAATTGTGCTTATTCCAAACTGTCTCATCAGAGGGGTTCACCCCACTTTGCTGTGCTAAAAATCCTCACAAACGACCGAATTAGATAGAAGCAATGGAATCAGTAGAAAGCCAGCAAGCTCATGATTTTCAACGATAAACGGGGAAACCTTCGCAACATCGAGCGGTTCGAATTATTGCCCTGTTGCCACTCTTAATCAGCGGGCCGTAGGTTCGACCCCTACACGGCCCACCAAACCGCACTTCGTGCGTCCCGGCGGCTATTCAGGCAAAGCCTCTCTTTATTGACGCCGCCGGATAAACCCCTCCACTAAACCTGTCCTTGTAGGCAGTAAAACAGACCCATTTCCAATTTGAAATCGTCGACGATCTCGAATCCGCCCTCGAACAATTTCGGCTGACTGCGAAGGACCTTGATAGTGACACTTCAAAGCAATTGATCTGATGCGCGCTTCCTTCCCCCTGGCTGCATGGCTGGTCTTCTTTGGGGCTCGATTCCCTCCACATCGGAGAACGGGATGATCATCAAAGATACCGAGTCGGTTGATATCCACACGTCCACTGGGCCCATTAGGCAGGACCCACACATTCCCCGCGAGGGACGGGCGCTGATCTACAACGCGCTGAGTGATGCCGGCGTGTACTTCCATTGGCATGAGTTCAACGCCGCGCACGCCTTTCTTCGCGACGAAGGTCCCCGCTACGATCCGGCTGAGGCCAGGATCTGTTACGACATGGTGCTGGAGCTGTTCACACGCACATTGAATAAAGAATAAGGGCCCGTTCTTCACGCTCCATTTGTCATGCAACAGAATATTGCGGTAGCGTATGTGTCGTGGAACATTCCTTCACCTGTCCCTTTTGCGGCGAAGAGATCTCGATGGTCCTGGACCTCTCGGTTCACCGTCACAGCTACGTCGAAGACTGTGAGGTCTGCTGCAACCCCCTCGAGATCAGTTACACCGTCGAAGACGATGCCCTGGCTCAGTTCGAGGCCAAGTGTCTCGAGTAGCTGATTGGATCAAGGAGGTCCCATGACTATTGTGACTACGGTAGTCCTCTCCACGTTCTTGCTCACCGTGGCCGGCTGCGCGTTCTCTAGCAATCCTTCCACCGCGAAGCAGGAGATGCGCAAAAAAGATGTCCCCGTGAAACCCGTCAAACATGATGAGAAGAGGTCGATGAATGAGGAAAGCATGGAGGCCGTTCGCTAGGACAGGAAAGGCTGACGCGAGACGTGCGAGACAGGCGGGACGAGCGAGACGAGGAGGTGAGCCCTTGACGGCGCAGCGTTCAGCGAATAGAGTAATCGCATGGTACGAGCTATCGCATTAGTGTTTTTCTTGGTGTGTACGGTCGGTCCGGTGTGGGCCGCTGAGGTTGAACCATTCAACCCGGAGGCACCCTTCCAACAGGGGTTGAGCACGAGTCTGCTCCGTTCACTTCTCAACCAAGCATTCGACAGACTTGAAGACCACATCGAAATCATGGGAACGCTCGATTCTGGTGATGTGAAAGGCAATCAACAGGGACGTTTGCAGTTCAAGTTCTACCCGGAGGGTAAGTCTAAGTCAGCCCAGCATCTCGGCGCAGAAGGCTGGTTCCACGTCGCACCAGAAGGCGGGCAACAGGATTGGCATTTCAAATTCACGTTGCCGAAAGATCGAAAGCACGCCCCGTTCCAGTTTCAGGAACCGCTATAACTCCTCTCCTGTTTTGCTTGTTCCACACATCCACTCCCTGGCCACGTCCCGTGCGGTAAGCGGTGCGGACTGAGACAAGAAACCTATTCGACGATCAATGTGCCGGTCATGTTCGCGTGACCCTTGCGTCGGCAAATATAGAGAATAGGTCAGCCGAGGCCCTCTCAACAGAGTACCGAGCGAGTGCGCCCGAATGTATCTTGAGAAATGGAGAACTGAAGAAGGCTGGAATCTCTGCGATATGGATGGTTTGCAATGTTCAATAACCTGTCTACATTGACTCCCTTCACAACGCACGACCTTTCGCTGAAATTTATTGTTCCAAAGGCACCGAGGCTATGATACCTGATACTCTGCGTTTACCTTTGTTCTGCAGGACTTGGGCGGATAGCCATGATTGCCACGTTATTGGCCGGATATGTCTTGGCGCTCTCAGGAGCAGAAACCATCGAATGGCTTGATCGGCACCAACCCGACGCACGGCTCACGCCCGCGCAAACAGATGGTGGTGGATAATCGTGGGTTGCCTCACTCAACTGCCTGCTTCAATACGTGACTCCGATTGTACCGAGACGTTACAGATTTTTGGTGTATTGCTCGTTGTCGGCTTTTTTGTATTCAAGTGGTTGTACCGTAAGTGGACGGAGAAGCATTCCTATGCCGTGTACTTCAGTGAGGGCGATGACCAGGTGAATGTGGGCGCCGATTTTAAAACAATTGAAATAGGAGAGCATGTGTTAGATGTGATGATTCGGGCAAAGCGAACAGTCGAAGTCGAATCTGCCAATCTGCGTTTTGCTGTCGATACCAAGCAAGTACAAAGCCCACGTTCAGACGTTGAGAAATCAGTTATCGCCATCGTAGACGCGAAAGACCTTGATATCCGTGCTCCTCAATTTTCCTCCAAGCATGATAAGGCTGGGGGATATAATCTTACATATTCGCCGGCCTATAGACGAGTCGCGGGAAATTTTCTGCGTATAAGGATACGGGTAAAAGTCAAGCAAGAATGGGAAGGCTATTTACGCTTCTGCGAGAGCAAGGCATATTATTATCACCCGTTTCGGGTTGTGAAGAAGACCACAATCAAAAGCCCGAACTAAAGACGCATTTTCCCTTCTGCATTCAGGAAATTTATGGTTTTGAACGATCAACAGGGAAATCTTCTCGACATCGAGCTGTTCGAATCATTGGGCTTTTGCCGCTCTTAACCAGCGGGCCATAGGTTCGCCCCCTATACGGTCCGCCAAATTTTCCAGCCAATTCTGACGTCTCTTCCGCCTCCACCTCCTGAAGAGGAAAATGGTGTCAGGAATAGTTTACCTTATCTCTTGTTGCTGTTTTCGGGGGGCGAGACGTTAAAAAACTTCCAGGCTCGTTTTCCTGGAACTATGCGAGCTGAAAAACAAATCCTATACGGGAACAAAGGGCAACGCGACACGTCTACTGAGGCTAACCAGACTACACGCTGATTAACATTCAGCGGGCTCACTTGACCATGACATAAATCGTCAACAACACGAGCCCGAAGATGGCGGTTAACACCACCCATTTGAACGATTTCTTGAATTCGGCCTCCATGTCCTGTCTAGCCTTATCAAATAAATCCATAAGGCACCTCCTAGTCTATAGTGCGGGAGCCGGCTCCCTGCAATTCAGCAAACCACCAGTTCCGCTCTCGATGTAGTACGCCGGCAAAATCCTTGAAGTTCAAATATCAGTTCTTCGTTACATGTACCTCGACCGGACTTTCGTTTTCATCCATCACTGCCATGTGGTCTAGAGTGGTATCGCGGCATATTCGATCTCGCCTGTCCCCTTGTAGCCACTGATAGACGGTGCTGATAGCTGAGCTGCCCCGGGTTTTGTGGACACCAGGTTAAGAGTCACTGATCCGTCGTTCGAACTCCAGCGGACTGAGATACCGCAGACTCTGGTGCAGCCGCTGGCGATTATAGAACCCTTCAAAGAACGCGAAGATCTCCCGGCTCGCCTCGTCCCGGGTGTGATACGTCCGATGATGCACGAGTTCATTTTTCAGCGTGCTGAAGAAGCTCTCCGCCACCGCATTATCATAGCAGTTGCCCTTCCGGCTCATGCTCGGCGTCATACCGAGGATAGCGAGACGCCGTTGATACGCCAGGCAGCTGTATTGCACCCCCTTGATCGGAGTGATGAATCAGGCCCGGTCGGATACGCCGTTGGCGCACGGCCATGGCGAGCGCCTCCAGCGTCAAGTATTGGTCGGGCTTCGCACTCATGGCCCAGCCGATCACCCGTCGCGAATACAGATCCAACAGCACCGCCACATAGAGCCACCCGGCTCGCGTCGGGACGTGGGTGAAATCCCCGACCCACACGCGATTCAGCGTCGTGGTCACAAAGCAATGCCCCAAGACGTTGGGGGCGGGGGGCGGTAGTTGTTGGTGCTCGACGACAACCCGGAACCGACGGATGCGCCGGGCTTCGAGCCCCGCAAGCCTCCGCTGCCGGGCCACGCGGTGGCGACCACACCGAATCCCGCGATCCTTCAGCGCCCGCCATAACTTGATTGCGCCGTACTCTTCTCGTGCCTGCTGATGCAGGTACCGGAGCACCGGGAGGAGCCGCTGATCCTCGACAGCCCTGGCACTCACCGGTCGATCCCGCCAGGCATAGTATCCGCTGCGACTGACGGCGAGGGCGGCGCACAAGCGTGTGACCCGATGAGTGTCTTCGTGAGTCCGAATAAACGCGTATCTCACGTGGACTCTCGCGCAAAGTACGCGGCGGCTTTTTTTAAAATGTCCCGCTCCTCGGTGACCCGAGCCAATTCTCGCTTGAGGTGTGCCAGCTCAGCGGCGGGCTCCGCTTGTCGACCCGACCCAGGAAACGCGCCACCATGCGCGGCAACGTCCCTCTGCCATTTGTAGAGACGATTACGGGGGATGCCGAGCTCACGCGCAATCTCGGCGGCGGGACGTTGACCGGCATTCAACAGCTGCACGGCCTGGCGTTTGAATTCGGGCGTGAATCGTCGACGCTGTCCCATGTCGCACCTCCTCGGGAGTGCATCGTGCCCCCTTTTGAGGTGTCCGTCAAACCCAGGGCAGCTCAGCCTGTCCCGGTTTCTACATCAAGTTATTCTTTGCCGGCCCAATCGATCAATGGATTCGGCAGCATGTCAGCACGAAAGCTTTTTTCTTCAATTAATACTGCTTCAATTGCTGGCTACAACACCTTGGTGATCTTCTTTATAGATGAGTCTCCCTGACTGGTGACAACGGTAAAGCCAAGCGTTGCAACCAATTTGAGCATGTCGTGGTTGCTTACCATTACTTCGCCTTCCATGGTCTTTAGCCCCTTGCTGCGGGCTGCGTCGATCAAGCTGCCCATCAGCCTGTGGCCGATCGCCTTGTGCTGCCATTGGTCGCTTACCACCAGCGCGAATTCGCATGATTCTCCATCTGGATTGATGGCATAGCGACATACGCCGATTTCCACTTCGCGGTCCTTCTCTTCGGTCACGGCGATCAGCGCCAATTCCCGGTCGTAGTCGAGTTGGGTAAAGCGCGCCAGCATAGCTTCGGAAAGCTCTTGCACGGCGTGCATAAACCGAAAGTATTTCGCTTCTTCCGACAGGTTGCGCACAAACTCCTGTTCGATCGCCGCGTCTTCCGGGCGCATCGGACGAATGGTGACATTTGTACCATCCGGCAATTGCCAATGAGTGACCAGGTGGGCCGGGTAAGGATGAATCGCCATGTGGGCGTAACGGTCGGCTGAGACCGGCGCATAATCCACCACTACGCGCGCATCTACCGCCAGGAGGCCATGCTCATCCACGATCAGCGGATTGATATCCATTTCCTTTAACCATGGCAGCTCGCACACCATCTCGGAAACCCGTAGAAGCAGGCTTTCCAGCGCCTCCATCTGCACCGGTGGCATATGCCGAAACGAACCGAGCAGTTTCGCGATGCGTGTGCCACTGATGAGTTCTCTTACCAGGAAACCGTTCAGAGGGGGCAGTGCAATGGCGCGATCCCCCAGCACTTCCACTGCGGTGCCTCCCGCGCCGAAGCTGATCACCGGGCCGAAAAGCGGATCCGAGATTACCCCTACCATCAATTCGCGCCCATTGGGCTTACGCACCATCGGCTGGAGGGCGATGCCGTCGACTCGTGCATCCGGACGGTTTCTTTTCACCTCCTCGATAATCTCGTTATAGGCCGCGCGAACTGCGGCGGCATTCATCAGGTTTAGCTTGACACCGCCGGCATCGGATTTGTGGGTGATGTCCGGCGAATTGATTTTCATTGCCACCGGGAAACCGAACTCCTCCGCCAGCAGGAGCGCCTCGCTGGGAGAACGGGCAACCACCGTATTGGCCACTGGAATATGGAATGCCGACAGTAGCGCCTTCGATTCCATCTCAGACAACACTTTGCGCCGTTCCGCCATCGCGGACTCAATCACCATGCGCGCACCCTCCACATCCGGAACATTATGGTGCGATAAGGGTTCCGGTACTTGCGCCAACAGGCGCTGATTGCGGTAATAGGCGGTGATGTAGGAATACGCCTCGACTGCCGCTTCAGGGGTGCTGAATGATGGAATTCCGGCATGGGCGAACTGTGCTCGCCCATCCATGGTTTGAGAATTACCCATCCAACTGGTGAGCAGCGGCTTGCTGAATTTTCCTGCATCCTCGACCAGCAATTTGGCAACTTCCAGTGGCTGCGTCATCGCCTGAGGCGTGAGAATCACCAGCGCACCATCCACGCCGGGGTCTTCCATGCAAATGCCTACCGCGTCACGATAGCGCTGCGGCGTGGCGTCGCCGATGATGTCTACCGGGTTGTTGTGCGACCAGGTAGCAGGTAACACCTGGTTGAGCCTGTCGACGGTTTCGGCGGACAGGCTGGCAACGTTCACGCCCACATCCACCGCGCGGTCGATGGCCATCACGCCGGGTCCGCCGCCATTGGTGATGATTGCCAGACGGTTGCCGCTGTACCTGTGGGGCGAGGCGAGTGACTTCGCGGCAGAAAACAGCCCGCCGATCGATTCCACGCGGACCACTCCGGCGCGACGCAGCGCAGCATCGAACACATCATCCGAACCAACCAGCGCGCCAGTGTGCGACATCACCGCTCTTGATCCGGCATCATGGCGGCCCACCTTGATCACGAAGACCGGTTTGCTGCGTGCGGCAGCGCGCAATGCACTCATGAAGCCACGCGCTTTGCGGACGCCTTCGACGTAGATCAGGATACTGCTGGTCTGCACGTCGGTCGCGAGGTAATCGAGAATTTCACCAAAGTCCACGTCGGATGCGGCACCCATCGAAACCACGCTGGAAAAGCCAATGTCGTTGGCCGGTGCCCAGTCGAGAATGGCCGCGCACAGCGCCCCCGACTGAGAAACCAGCGCAAGGTTACCAGATTTGACGCTACCGTTGAAAAACGTGGCGTTTAGCCCGATCGCGGTGCGCATCATACCCAAGCAATTGGGGCCGATGATGCGCACACCATAGTTTTTAGCATTGGCCAGCATTGTGTGTTCGAGCGCGGTGCCACGGCCACCCACTTCGCTGAATCCTGCGGACAGCACCACCGCAGCACGCACACCATGTTTGCCGCAGGCCTCGATGATGTCGGGCACAGTCTCGGCCTCGGTGCATATCACGGCCAACTCGATTGGCGCTTCGATTGCTTCTATCGTGGCATAGGCACGCTGGCCCTGCACTTCCTGATGCGCCGGATTTACCGGATAGAGTAAGCCCGTGTACCCACTCCCCAGCATGTTCCTGAATACGATCTCGCCCACTGTATTGGCACGCTCGCTGGCACCGATGACGGCAACCGACTTGGGCGAAAAAAGCATGCGTAGGTAATGCTGTCTCATGGGTTTGCACTCGGGTTGGTTGAGGTGAATATAACACTATATCGCGGTATGCTCTATCCGCACCTGTAATCAAAAATCTCCTGCCGAGGTGCAATGTAATGCACATTGCCTACATCAGCCATCCCGATTGCCTGAAACATGACATGGGTCCAGATCATCCGATGCCCTGCGCGACTTTCCGCTATTAAGGATCAGTTGATCGCCTCCAGCCTGTTAAATTATCTGCAGCAGCATGATGCGACGTTGGCTACATTCCAATCCAAGCGAAGAGCACTCCATACGGATTGTGCTAATTGTGCTAAAAATCTTCACAAACGACTGAATTCAGTAGAAGCAATGGAATCAGTAGAATGCCAGCAAGCTCATGATTTTAACGATAAACGGGGAAACCTTCGCAACATCGAGAGGATCGAATCATTGGTCTTTTACCACTCTTAATCAGCGGAAAGGTTGCGTAAATACAAAAACCGTGACAACACCTGCTGCGAAGGCGCGGTGAGAAGGCGGTTGGCGAGGAAGGTACAGGCATACCGTTTCAGAACCAACTCATGCGTTGGGAAAGGTCCCAACCGGCCTGAATGGTTGACCTATCACCCGATAATACCGCTTGACTCAGCGGCCCTTCACGCGCAGGATGAACAAAAGACGTTTCAGCTCCGCTGGCTGTCCCAGCCCTCGCGTTCCCTGGTCCTTCCTCGCGCGATCGATTCTCCAGTCTCCGCCGCTCCAACGCCAGACGTTCTCGTAAACACTCCTTACGCCCTCACTGCATCACCGTAGACACAGCAGAACGGCGTTGTTCGTATCTCGCAGGACGGAGTTCAAATAGGCGGGGTTCCTAGCCGTCTACCCATGCACCGTAAAGGGTATCGGCACTGGTAGGGGTGGCGACACCGTGAGCTGTGTCGAGCCCAGGAGTCAACTCATGCACTGCCTTCGTTGTCATGGTTTGATGGTGACCATCCGATTGGAGGATGTGGGAAGCTCGTCACTCTGCGTCTCCGGCTGGCAATGCTTGATGTGTGGTGAGGTCATCGATTCGGTGATCACAGCGAATCGGAAAGAACTCCACGGGCCGACGGGGAGCCGGGGGCGTATTCGATACGGCGTGTCGCTGGAGCAAGGGCGGGCTCCCCTCAAGGCGACGAGAACGTAACGCTGACTCTGGTTCAAGGAACGCCGAGTCACGAACGTCCACTGGCAATGAGAGAGAAAGGGAGACCTCCACTCAACGTTGCCTCAATCGTGTGATCACTCTTCACCAGTGGCTACGGCCATTGTCTCGTACGTATACGCTCATATAATGACGTCAATAACGCCCCACGCTTAGTCTCAGCAAGCGGACTGCCCACTTTCCCATATTTTGTGGCTTGGGTATTGGGTCAGTGCAATTGAGGTATGTTTCCGCTCGTAAAATTCATAGATAAATAAATACACCCAATGTGTAAAAAGATGGTCAATTTTGACCGCTTTACGTGTGGCGGGACATGCTAACTTCCGGAGATCAAAAACCGACCCACTACCGTGGCGTACACAGCGTGTACAAGAAAATGACGATAGCGCAAATCCGCGAGCAATTCCTATTTGTCGTCCCGGAGGTGCACCGTGAACCACGAAGAATCAGGCCGAGCCCCCCAGACTGTCTCAATGAGCGCGCTCCGCAGCTGTACACACAGTCGCATGATCTCCGACCGCGTCACGGAAGAGGAACACGGGGCCGGCAAGGTGCGCTGTGTTGAATGTGGGGATATCATTCCCAATCCGCACCTCTAACACGCACCACATTAACGAGAGTTTCAGTGGCTCGTCATCCTGTGTGGGGCAATTGTCGTGTATGGTGTCACGCGACGATCCAGACCCGCACATTATAGCGCTTGACTCCCCTGCGGAGAGCGCCCAGGGTGATGTCGTCCGGTGTGAAGCTCCGCTGACTGTCCCATCTCTTGCGCTTCCCGCTTCTTCCCAGCGTGACCGATTCCCCAGTCTCCGCCGCTCCGATGCCAAAATCTCTCTGAACGGCTGCATGCCATGTGTCGTGGCCTGCTAATGGAGCGGCCAGGACATTGTTTATGCTCCAGAGGACCGCTCGGCTTACGCCCGCATTCCATAGAGAGAGGTACGCCATGCTCTACTAGGCACTGGTGTTCCTGGTGGTCGGCTTGATAGCCGGCGCCCTGAATCTCGCCGGAGTGTCTGCGATCGCGGTCCAGATTTCTTGAATTCTATTCTTGATCGGAATCGTGTCGGTGGCGATCCATATGATCACGGGCACCACCGCGCGGGTTGAGCGACTGGGGGCTGCCGGGCTGTCCGACAGGCTCTCGACATGATGACTCGGCACCAACGTATTTCTGTACACAAAAGGAGGATCCGATGAACGCTGATCAACTCATGGGGAAATGGATGCAGTTCAAAGGTGAACTGAAACAGAGGTGGGGCAATTTTACCGATGATGACTTGCAACAGATCGAAGGCCGGTACGACAGATTTGTCGGCAAAGTCCAGGAACGGTATGGGTATGGCGATGAAAAGAGAGAGCTGATGAAGTGGGCAGACGCGTGGCATCAGAAATCGGCGCCGCAAACTGTGGAGACGAAGTCCCACTGAAAGGAGGCAATTCACGAAAGACATTGACGACATACGATTGCATTTCGATTAAGGAGCAAATCATGAACACACGCTATGTACTGAATACAGCAGCGTGAGGAGGTATACAGATGAGCACGGTACGTGTTTCAAATCGAGAGACGCCGACCAGGTCAGCCGGCACGGCTCACGCCGGTACTGGCAGTGAGAACACAGGCCCCGCTAAACAGACATCGAAGGGCGCGTGGGCTCACGACCGCATTCGCGCGGAGGCTTACGCATTGTATGAGCAACGGGGCCGGCAGGACGGCCGGGCCTTGGAGGACTGGTTGAACGCGGAACGACAAGCGGTTGAGGCAGCAAACAACTCGTGAACCGGACCATGACGGGACTGAACCTACACTTCAATGACCACAAGGAGATGACGCCATGAACACACTCTTACGCTGGGACCCGATAAGCAGAACTCAATGGAATCCGTTCAAGGATCGGGAGGAATGGGAAAACCGGGTGGCGACGATGTTGGGCACTCGGGCAGTGACGGGGAACGGGGTAAAGGAAGCCCTGACGGTGGCCCAGTGGTCGCCCCTGGTAGACATTACAGAGGATGAGAAGGAATACCTCATTAAGGCAGAGTTGCCGGACATGAAGAAAGAGGATGTGCGACTTACGGTGGAGAATGAGGTCCTGGCGATTTCCGGCGAGCGGAAATTCGAGAAGGAAGAAAAGGGGAAAAAATATCATCGGACCGAACGCGCCTACGGGAGCTTCGTGCGCAGCTTCTCCCTTCCGGAGGATGCGGATGGGAGCAAGGTGTCTGCCGACTTCAAAGACGGGATGCTCCACGTGCATCTCCCGAAATCCGAGAAGGCGAAGCCCAAAGCCATCGAGATCACGGTGCGCTAGTCGTCTGGTGATTGGGGGATGAGGAACGTCAGGGAAGGCGTCGTAGCCGACACGAGGAGCGAGCCTTCTCGACGCTCTGTGCCAGTCGCGCTTCGCGCGGCTTCCGTTGTACGACGCGGCATGCCTCATGCGCCTGTAATGGCGGGTATTTCATCAGCATCTGACAGATAGTTGTTATCTTTTGTGCATGGAGGTCGGGCAGATGACGAAGGTGCAGGCGGCTGAAGTACACGTGAATTGGCACCAGCAAGGGGAGCCGCCAATCTGTGAGCATCTCAAAGTCGAATTGGAATGCAGTCATGACGGCCATCTGACGGGTAGCTACTACTGCCTTGCCTGCGGTGACTCGGTTGCCCGCGATCACCGCACCTCCACACTCTCGTCTTCTGCCGTGAGTAGATATCCTAATCAGACTGGCCCTGGAAAGACGGATGAGGGGCGCTGTGTTCGTTGAATGGTTCCGTGTGCCCTGGTCGGGGTGGGGCGCGGCCCTGCTCGGAGGCTGTGGACTTGCCATACTCGCGTGGATTATCTGGGCCCAGCGCACCTCCCCTAAGCCACCTCGTTAGCTTGGGGTTTCACCAGTCCCGCTCTCTCTGAGAGTTGATTCATGCGACAAGAAATCCTGGAGTTTACGCGCGCCTGCTTTAAGGGGGCTAGGGCAAAATGTCTATTGGTGCCAGACTGGTGCCAAAACACCATGACATATCCTGACCCAGAATGCGGTGCGCCATCACGAATTCTCACTTTCTACTGATGATTGATCTTGCTGAGTGTCCTGAGGTAGGTCTTCGTCGGGACTCTTAATCAGCGGACCGTAGGTTCGACCTCTACACGGCCCACCCAAAATCAACCACTTACATAGCCTCCTCCTTCCAACCCGTCTCTGTGTAGGCAGTAAAACGGAGAAAATATATTTTCTCTCCCTCTCCTGCTGGCCCTCAAATACAAATCAATGAGGCATTTCTCAATGTTTCGACCCAAGCCATAATTGTGGTCTCCCCAGAGAATAAGAGTCCAAAAGTTAAGTTCATTGATAAAAATTTCCTGACTGACCATCTGCCACAAAACCCCATTTCTTCTTCGCAGCGTGCCGCTGATCTGCCGCCCCCGTCGCGCATCACAATCTGGCAGGGTTGGGCGACCGGGCGGTTCCCATGCCGCTGGAGGCGTCGGCTGCTCCCACTCCGCCACCCATCATATAGATACATCCGTGGGAACGTGAAGCAGGAGTTCGTGCATCGAGTACGCCAGGCATCCCAAGAAAGACTATTGCCTCACGATCCTATGGTCTTGGGTGGACTCTTAAGTGTTGGGCCCATTGCGGCCGAGTTGCGTAACATCCGTAATCCAAGCCAGGCCACTTGTAGGGTGAACGTTATTTCAGGTATTGTTCGCGTCAACCTATCACTCCTTCTGACGATGCGATCGGGATAACAAACTCGCCAGCGTCCCTCCTTCTCAAGTACTTGTCAATTGACCTCCACAGGATCAACAACGAGGTAAAAAAAGATGCTCGGCTTCTCCCCCACAAGGACTGCTCATCATCTGCTTTTTCTGATTGTTTTGGGTGGACTGCTGTTCGCTCCGGCCCTCGCAGCAAGTGAAGACCCTCCGGCATCACCGGAGGCTCGATCCATTGTCCAACGCGGCGTCATCGAAGTGGGCGCCGCCGTGGGCTATCTCCAAGGGGTCAAGGTGCTGACGAGCGACTCAGCGAATCGAAGTGCCGTCTATTTCCTTCCCAGGATTGGCATGGTCGTCACGGATCAACTAGGGACTGGTTACTTGACCGGCAATGTGACGCTGATGATTGAACCGTTCTACGCCTCATATTATCAACCGTTTGGAGCCTCAGCCGCAGGTGGGGCGCTTGTGGCAAAATACAACTTCCTTTCGTTTGGGCGGTGGATGCCGTACTGGGATATGGGGGTAGGGATGCTTTGGACAGATCTCGCCCCCAGGATTGCTGAGCAAAGCACCCCCCTCAACTTCGTGTTAGAGGCGGGTCCCGGCCTACAGTACTTCGCCACGGAGCGAATCGCCCTCACTATGGGGACGCGGTTCCATCATATTTCCAATGCCGGCACAGGCGAGCGCAATCATGGCCTGAATGCGGTCTTGACCTACGTCGGGATGTCGTTCTTTCTCCCGCGCTAGACGCCTGGCTAGACCCGGTGTGCCAAGGACAAGCCCGTGACTGGCGCTGCTGGGAGTTGGCCATGGAAAGTATGGTGTTGTCATAACGCTAGAGCCAGGGGATTTTGATCGCGGGGTTTCTTCGTCTCGCACCTGCGGGGCGAATACGGTGTTCAGCCGACGGCTTGTTACGCTATCCAACGGGGGGAGGCTTATACGGAACCGTATAAGCCACTGAATAGAGAGATGCAGCGATCAACTTCCAAGAAATTACTTGGGCATAGGGCCTAGTCCTGGCAAGATGCTGCTGACCTGCCCCCGCGTCCCTCCGCGCGCCTCCCGCCAACTTTCACACGTATCTCTCCCGGATCAAAGACGACACCGAATTCGAGAAGACTATCAAACAGTTCCTCGGCATGCATAACTGGGAGGAGACCCTCACTGATGAGCAAGTCCATGATCTGAACGCATCCGTCTCAATGGCATCGACTTCCCTGAGAAAGGTCAAGCCTGGTGACTTTATGCGGTGGAAGACCGCTTCCTAGTCTCACGGCTGGATCGTTTCGTTCTCCTCCGAATCGGTTTCGATCCACACCGTCCGCTCCCAAAGACCATCCACATTCAAAAGTCACGGATATCCGAATCAGAATGAACAGCGTCCTCTCGGCACGAGAGTTGCTGATCTACTCGTGCGTCAGAGGATGCACACTGTGAAGGAGGAATTCGCCATGGAGGGAACGGTACTCATGTTGTCCGAGCAGGATCTCCACGTACAACGGATGAACCTCCGGCGGTCTGTGCGAGCAGTTGTGGATTTTCGTATGATCGCCGCGGATAAGGCAGGACTCGCTATTGGGCAGGTGATCGATGTCACGACGTGGGGGTGTGGACTCCGCCTCACGAAACCCCTCACACGTGGGCAGTACCTGACACTCATGGTGTATCCGAACGATGGGACCGCGTCCGCGCAATGTGAAGTCGTGCAGGTTCAGTGGGTCGAAGAGGACCGGGCGGGGGTCGCCTTCCTGTGGATGTTCCTGGAGCACAATCGTCGATTGCGGCCACGCGACGGCGATCGGCTTGCCTTCGAGGTCGAGGATTAGGTGCTCACGGAACATGCGCCAGATGTGTCCGTCGAACACGTCGAGACCGGCATCCCCTCCGGTTCGTCCATCGGGATCTTTGTCACGAGTGTCATGCTCGAAACGTGGTGCATCCACGAACTCCAGTGGGTTGTATATTCGAGGAACACTCCTCCCGTCTGGGAGCAAGTCGTCCGACACCTGCGCGGGTACCTCGGGTGCTTATGGGTGTCAGAGGCCCTACAGGGAGGTACCGCGAGTGACGCGTTCTTCGTGACCTGTGACCAGTCCACCATGACTCCAGAGGACATTCTCCATGGTCATCTGATCTGTCTTGTCGGACTGGCGCTCGTCACGCCTGGGGAGTTTACCCTCTGCCGAATCCACATCCATCAGAAGAGCTTTTAAAGGCTCCGCCTTGCGATTTGCTCATTCCCCTCCTAGAATACGCCTCCCTGCGAGGCCTCCATGCCCTTCACGCTTCGTCTCTACCAACGCTTCCCCGTGTACTGCTCCGTCACGTACCAAGCTGGCCTGTTCCAAGGACAAGGCACTGTCTGGAACTTTTCGCTGAGCGGGTGGAAACTCTCGGGCGATGTTCCCCTGCAAGTTGGGCAGACCTGTTCCTTGACCGTCAATCTGCCGATCGAAGAACCCATCGTTGTGGCTACTGCGATCGTGCGCTGGGTCCGGGGCCAGGAGTTCGGCCTGGAAACGTTGGCGATTGAGAGGCAGACGCATAGTCGGGTGGAGCACGTAATTAAACGACTCGTAGAGGAATCCGTTGAGCGCATCGAATGAGCAACGACCGCCCCACACGCGACAGCATGAGCATCGAGGAAGTGACTATCTCCAATATGTGGGAGATGGCAGCGGATGTGGAAGTGCTGCAGCGGAGCAGTGAATTTTTCCATCCGGCGTGTGCCCTCGGGACGCTCCGAACGGTTTTGAAATGACTTCTAGTATGGATGGTAATACATCGATGATGCTTTCTGTCAAAAACCCATTTGGCAGCTTTGTGAAATACAACATAGACTATGGTGGACGCTAAAGGTAATCTGCATCACACAAGCAGCCGCCCTGTATTGACCCGCGGTGCTGTCTCTGAATCATGGCCTCACCCTATCCAGGAATTACGAACCACGAACTCCAGGTTCTTGAAACCAGAAGATGCGACCGTGTGTGCCTATAGAGTTATTGCAGCCCATGTGATATGGCTTCACGGTTTTGGAACGGCCGGTCCTTCCCTACCGCCCAACCTGTGGCGTCCGCGGAAGAGACTCATGGCCGCATGTCCTTTTCGAATCGACAAGGAGTTCAAATGGAAATAGCGGTCATCGAGGTTCATGGAACTTCGGACCTGAAAAAATGGGTGGAGTTGCCCAACGCATTATACCGGGGTGACGCCAATTACATCCCTCAGATCCTTCGTGATGAACTGGCTTTCTTTTCACCTGCGAAGAACCCGTCGTTTAAAATTTCCAAGACCAAGCTGCTTCTGGCCCGAAGCGGTGAACGTGTGGTGGGGCGCGTATACGGCACCATTCACTCGTTGGAAACCCGTAAGCTGGGATACATGCGGGGGCGCTTCGGGTGGTTTGAGAGCGTGGAGGACCCTGATGTGGCTGCTGCCCTGATGGGGTACCTGGAAAAATGGTTTATCGCTGAGGGCTGCCGGGAGATGACTGGTCCCCACGGTTTCAGCGACTTAGACCCGGAAGGCATGCTGGTCGAAGGGTTCGATGCGCTGCCCACCATCGCCGGCAGTTACAACAAGCCCTTTTATCCAGTGATGATCGAAGCGCTCGGGTTCCAAAAGGACGTCGATTATATCGAAACACGCCTCGAATTTCCGCAGGAGATGCCGCCGCTGTTCCAGATGATCGCAAAAAAAGTCATGCCGGCGGCGGAAGCGGAGGGCTACCGGCTGTTGAAAGGCCTGACCAAGAAAGAAGTGAAGGGATACAGCGGGCAGTTCTGGGATCTGCTGGAGGCCTCTTTCGAGCACCTCTACGGGGTGACGCCGCTCACCGATGACCAGAAGGCCTTCTACGAAAAAAAATATTTCGGGTTCATCGACCCGCGTTTCATGCAGCTGGTCGTGGATGGCTCTGGACGCCTCCAGGGATTTTTCCTGGGCCTGCCGTCGCTCAGCCGTTCGTTTCAACGTATAGGGGGCCGGCTGTACCCCTTCGGTTTCTTCCACATCCTGCGGGGTTTCAAGCGCTTTGACACCGTCGATTTTTATTTTGCGGGTGTCCATCCTCAAGCCAATGTTAAGAGAATCCTTCCCATGATGGCCCTGGGTATGTGGCAGGCGTTGAAGGCAGCCAATGTCCGGTATCTCGAAACCAATCGCGAACTCGAAACCAACACGACGGTCGTCAACCTCTGGTCCCGCTTTGCGGTGGTCAACCGGCGCCGCACGCGGGTTTTCCGCAAAAGTCTGACAGGTGCCTGAACCGAGCGTAAGGGGCCCGAATACCTGGACGGAACAAACGAGGACATTCTGAATTTCAGGAAATGAAACGGGGTCAAGATTCATTTCGTGGCAGGTGGCGAGCCTGCTTCTTGGAGCAGCTATGTGAATCAACGTAGACTTGTACGCAACGATAATCCGCATGAGTTATCAGAGCCAGATACACAGGCAGCGTTCCATTCCCATCACGTAGTACCATCCAGGCCTTTTCTCCTTACGAAATAAGAGGCCTGATCCACATCAGCCGCTCAAGGCGGGCGAAGCGCCCTGTCTACCGTATCCTCGGTTATCAATGACGGGTATAATCGCGGAGTATAGGTTCTTCATCGTCAGCAAACCGATTAAGAGGTGTACGGTGCGCGTTGCCCTACTACTCTCGACTCTGGTTCTTAGCGTTGTGGCGCTTCCGTCTCCTCCCTCATGGGCCTATCGGGACCATTTCACGCCGGAGCAGAAAGCGCTGCTGGAGAAAATTCAGACGGTGCGCATCGAGGCGATTGCACTCACAGACAAGGGAGCCGTGGACGCGGCGCCGATAGTCGAGCTTGTCGCCCGCCGGATCGGCGAATTGGGGTATACGATTGTGCGGGAAGCCGGCAAACCCCATGACGCGGTGTTCAAGGTCAAATGCGAAGAGCGAAAAACATGGGAAGGCACGACGGCCGCGGGGGGCGATGCAGATTTACCCGATGCCCCGTCTCGGCTGTGGAAAGGCCCCGCCTGTCAGCTGACCTATCTCCTCGGTAACATGAAGGTCAACTGGCAGAAAGAGGTCCGGACTGAGTTTGAGGATGCAGGACAAGCTGCGCAATCGGCCAAGGCGGGAGACCCGGGAGTCTATGCCATGAGCAAGTTGAGGGATGTGCTCGAGACCTATGAGTTTCCCCTGTTGCTGGCCGCTGAATGGGGTCAGACGGAGCGCCTGTTGAAGTTGCTCGATCGATCCGATACGCCGCAGGCCAGAAAGGTCAAAATTCTTTCTCTCTTAGGCGAGATGCAAGCCGACGAAGCCTTGCCGAAGCTGAAAGAGGTGCTCAAGAATCGTGACCTGGCGAAGCAAGCGATTGGGGCGATGGGCAATCTCGGCAAAGAGGGCATTCCGCTCTTGGTTGAGATCATGAAGACGTCACCGGATCTCGAGGTGCAAGCCGCAGCAGCCAAGGGGTTGGGCCAGCTCGGCGGACTGCATGGGGATGCTTCGGTCGTGCCGCCGTTGCTCGCCAAGCTGCAGGATCCGAAGACCGACTGGTCCGTGCTCACGGAAGTGGCCTGGGCGCTGGGTAAGATTCCGGATAGACGATCGATCGAGCCACTCTACAATCTCGACAAGAAACTGCAAGCCATGCGCGATCCGGAGAACGTGCCGTTGATGAAACTCAAAGAAGCGGTGTTCTGGGCGATCAAACAGTGCGATTCGTGGGAACATATCAGCTGATTGACAATCCTTCGCTTCGACCACCTGCATGCAGTAGCTCAGTCGGTGATCACGCCGATGATATTAAATTGTGTTAATTCTGGCCGGCCGATACAAGATTTCCATCCCAGACCGCAAAATTTCCGGATGTGATGAGCATAGCGCTGCGTCATTATCGGCAACTTATGCCCCAGGAGTCGCTGCAGCTCGCACAGCTCCACTCCTGTCTGAATCTATAATATATGGATACCCCTTCGATCTGGCCTATCGTAGAAGTCATTAGTGGGCCTCATCCTGCCTACGGTATCCTCGGTCTTCAATGACGGGTATAATCACAGGACATACGTTATTCATCGTCAGCATACCGGTTAGGAGGTGCACGATGCGCATTGCGCTGCTGCTCTCGACTCTGGTTTTCAGTGTTGTGGCATTTCCCGCTCCTCCCTCATGGGCCTACCGGGACCATTTCACGCCGGAGCAGAAAGCGCTGCTGGAGAAAATTCAGACCGTGCGCGTCGAGGCGATTGCACTCACAGACAAGGGAGCCGTGGACGCGGCGCCGATTGCCGAGCTTGTCGCTCGCCGGATGGGCGAATTGGGATACAGGGTCGTGGGCGAAGCCAGTACACCGTATGACGTGGTGATCAAAGTCAAATGCGAACAGCGAAAAACATGGGAAGGCACGACGGCTGCCGGAGGCGATACGGATTTGCCCGATGCCCCGTCTCGACTGTGGAAAGGCCCTGCCTGTCAGATGACCTATCTCCTCGGTAACATGAAGGTCAACTGGCAGAAAGAGGTCCGAACCGAGTTTGAGGATGCAGGACAAGCCGCGCAATCGGCCAAGGCGGGAGATCCGGGAACCTATGCCATGGGCCAATTGAGGAACGCGCTTGAGACATACGAATTTCCCTTGTTGCTGGCTGCTGAATGGGGTCAGCCGGATCGCCTGTTGAAGTTGCTCGATCGATCCGACACGCCGCAGGCCAGAAAGTTCAAAATTCTTTCTCTCTTAGGCGAGATGCAAGCCGACGAAGCCATGCCGAAGCTGAAAGAGGTGCTCAAGAATCCCGACTTGGCGAAGCAAGCAATCGGGGCGATGGGCAATCTCGGCAAAGAGGGCATTCCGCTCTTGGTGGAGATCATGAAGACGTCACCGGATCTCGAGATGCAAGCCGCGGCAGCCAAGGGGTTGGGCCAGCTCGGCGGACTGCATGGGGATGCTTCGGTCGTGCCGCCGTTGCTCGCCAAGCTGCAGGATCCGAAGACCGACTGGTCCGTGCTCACGGAAGTGGCCTGGGCGTTGGGCAAGATTCCGGATAAACGATCGATCCAGCCACTCTACGATCTCGACAAGAAACTGCAAGCCATGCGCGATCCGGAGAACGTGCCGTTGAAGAAACTCAAAGAAGCGGTGTTCTGGGCGATCAAACAGTGCGATTCGTGGGATCAGTACAGTTGAGGAGGGGCGATCAGGCTGCCCATCCCCTCCAGCCTGCTGATTGACAATCCTTTGTCAGGGACTTATCGTCCTCCGAGCCGGACGAAACCCGGCTCGGAGATCACACGATGGACAGTCCCCCTTCTTCGGTTCCTTCCCCCTCATCTCGCGACGTGCTGGAGCGGATCACGCTCCAGATGGCCTCGAGTCTGGATCTGCAGCAGGTTCTCACCACCATCACGCAAGGACTTGTCGACGAACTCGATGGCGCTTTTGCCCGCATCTGGCTCTTGGGCCCTGGCGATTTGTGCGCCGATTGTTACAAAGCGGCAGACTGTACGAATCGGGCTCGCTGCCTGCATCTTGAGGCGAGCGCGGGGCTCTACAGCCAATCTCAACGGGGAGTATCGCCGCATTCCACTGGGGGCGATGAAGATCGGAAAAATCGCCCAAGGCTTCGGATCGATGTATACGAACGACGTACTCGGCGACGACCGACTTCCGAACAAACAATGGATGCGAGACAACGGGCTCCGTTCCTTTGCCGGCTACCCATTGAAGTTCCACTGGGAGTTGCTCGGCGTCATCGCGATGTTCGGGCGACGGCCGCTGAGCGAAGAAGAGTTCGAGCGCTTGGCGGTCTTTGCCAACGGAGCTGCCATTGCGATCAAGAACGCGCAACTCTTTACGGAAGTCGCACAGCTCAAGAATCGACTCGAGGCTGAGAACCTCTACCTTCGTGAAGAGATCAAGTCCCAGCACAATTTCGAGGAGATCATCGGCGAGAGTCCGAGCATCATGGCCGTTCTCCGACAGATCGAACAGGTGGCGCCCACGGATTCGACGGTTCTTATCCGGGGGGACACTGGGACGGGCAAGGAACTGATCGCTAGGGCGATTCACCACCTGAGCCCGCGCAGGGCCCGCTCGCTTGTGAAGGTCAACTGCGGAGCGATTCCCGCGAATCTGGTCGAGAGCGAACTCTTCGGACATGAGAAGGGATCGTTCACCGGGGCATTACAGCGCCGCATCGGACGGTTTGAGTTGGCGGATGGCGGGACGATCTTTCTGGACGAAGTCGGGGAGTTGCCGCTGGATGCGCAGGTCAAGCTGCTGCGTGTATTGCAGGAACGGGAGGTCGAGCGGGTTGGCAGTGGTCATTCGACTAAAGTCGATGTACGGGTCATTGCTGCCACGAATCGTGATCTTCATGCGGCAGTAAAGGCCGGTTCCTTCCGGGCCGATCTTCTCTACCGGCTGAATGTGTTCCCAATCGAGGTGCCGCCTCTTTCTGCTCGTGCATCGGATGTCCCACTCTTGGTCAACCGATTTGTCACCAAGTTCTCAAGCAAGATAGGCAAGAAGATCGACGGGGTGTCTCAAGCGACCATGGAACGCCTCATGAAATATTCCTGGCCCGGCAACATTCGGGAATTAGAAAATGTCATCGAACGGGCCACGATCCTCGCAAAAGGATCGATGCTTCAGATCGACGACGTGATGCTTCATGGAAACTCAGCTCCACTGCTGCCGGTCGCCGATTCCCTGGAAGAAGTCGAGCGAGCCCATATCCTCCGCGTCCTCCAGGATATGAGTTGGGTCATCGAAGGAAAGCAGGGCGCAGCCACCCGGCTTGGCCTCCATCCCAACACGCTACGGTCACGCATGCAGAAGCTCGGAATCAAGAAATCTCGCCCCACCGCATAGCAACGAATCCAACGTTCCACTCCCACGATATATCGTAGCTCCACGACATCTCGTAGAGGCGTCTCTCTTTCGCTCTGCTTCATCTTGCCGAGAATAGTTCAGCAACTCCTTGTCTCGCCAGCGGTTTATCTCGTTTCTTTGACTGTGGTGGCATGTGGCATCAGCCTTGCCATAGCGGATGAATGTAATGACCAGTGCAATGCAGACAACGGAGCCGAACAGACAGCCACAATTTTGTGGAAAACATTCAATCCAAGGAGAACCCATGAAAACTGCCATCATCATCATGTCCGATCCGAAAAGTGGTTCTGAAGAAGCGCTCGGGCGAGTCTTTAACGCGCTGGCCCTCGCATCCGAATGCAAGCAGAAGGGCGACGAGGTCGCCGTGGTGTTCAATGGAACCGGTACACGTTGGCCGGCTGAACTGACCAAGCTCTCGCATCCTGCCAATGGGCTCTACAATGCGGTTCGCGACGTCGTGCAAGGCGCCTCATGCGGCTGTGCGGAGGTCTTCGGAGCCACGGAAAGCGTGAAATCTTGTGGTGTGCCGATCGTGAAAGACCATGCTCTGGCCGGAACAGCAGGTCTCTTGAGCCTCCGCCGATACATCACAGAAGGGTGGAATACAGTCGTGTTCTGAGCCGAATCTCATGCGGCGGTCAGGAGAGAGCCTCCTGACCGCCGGTGAGCTGAAGGCACACAGGGAGAAACGATGGCAACGAAATATCTTGATCTGACGTTTACAGACTCGGTGTGCCGTGCACAGAAACAGTACTACGGGAGGGCGGGTAAGATCGCAGGCGCTCCTGAACGAGATCCTCTGGGCCAGGCAGAAGCTGAGTTTATCGCAGCTCGGGACAGTTTCTACTTGGGTTCGATCAGCGAAAGCGGGTGGCCCTACATTCAGCATCGCGGCGGGCCTCAGGGATTCTTGCGGGTGATCAACGAGACGACGCTGGCCTTCGCCGACTACAAAGGGAACCGACAGCTGCTCACGACCGGCAATGTCTCAGTGAACGACCGCGTGGCGTTGTTTCTCATGGACTACAAGAACCGAGAACGGCTGAAGATACTTGGCCATGCCCGCGTCGAGGATGCCCGTGCCCATCCAGAACTCGTTGCGCAGCTCGCCGACCCAAAGATGCAGTCGGCGGTGGAGCGGCTGGTCTTCATCGATGTCGTCTCGTTCGACTGGAACTGTCCGAAGTACATCACGCCCCGCTACTCGGCAGAAGAGGTCGAAGAGCATGTGGAGCCGTTGAAGCAACGCATTGCCGAGCTCGAAGCACAACTTCGCAAGGTAAAGTCGTGAGGGCTTTCTGTCATTGAGAACCTTCCTCCGCTGCAAGTCTGCTTGCACACAGATGTGAGCATGGACGTCTCTGAGGCTCCGCAATTCACTCGAAGCAAGAGAGGCAGGGAGCGGCCAGGTTCTCGCCTCATTTTGGCAACCGTAGCAGGGGAGTCAATTTTGAGGAATCGTGAAGAGAGTGGCTGCCACCTGTAAGATGGCATAAGAGAGGGTGGCGCATCATGGATGCGTCGCCCTGGTTCGCTCAGGAGAGCCGGGTCAGAGTTACTTGCCCGTGACCACGTCCTTCAGATTCTTCCCATCATCTTTCATCTGGCCCGCGTTCTTCATCGTTTCCTGTGTTTTCAAATCCTTCACGTTCTGTTTCCCCTCGCCACCCTCTTTCTTGATGCTCTCAACATGACCTTTGGCCGTGTCGGTCTTCTTCATCATGGTATCCAGGTCGGCCGCGAAAGCGGAAACTGTGAAAGCCAAAGAGAAGGCGGATATGGCCGCCAGCACCAACCTCGTTGTCGTATTCATCCGATCCTCCCAATGGTTCATGTGGAGCACCTTTCGGGCGGTTATTTGCCGAGCAGGTTGTCCAACTTGCTATCGACTTTTCCCATTGCCGCATCGGATTTATCCGATGCCTTCTGCATGGTCTGATCGACCTGGCTTTGCACCTTGTCCGAAGCCTTGCTTCTGTTGAGTGGCCTGTTGCTCGACGGCGGATTTCATTTCACCCAGCGTGGCAGCTGGTTGCGTCTGAGCCATGGCGATGGCGGTTACAACTACGGATATCGTGGTGGCCATGACGGCTGCTAGGATTGCGTTCATGGTGATCCTTCTCTATGACGGGCGGGGGAGTGGTCAGCCACTGCCCCCGCCCCAACTAAATTAGGCAAACCGCATTTCCTATTTCGTGACGCGAACCTCGACGCGGCGGTTCTTTGCCCGGCCCGAAGCAGTCGTGTTCGGTTCAACCGGCTTGGTCTCCGCATACCCATGTGTCGTCGCAGCGCCAAGGCCACCTTCGGTCAGCGCCTTCGCTGCATTGGCTGCACGGGATTCAGAGAGTTCCTGGTTCGTGGGGAACTTCTTCTTCAGTGCGCCCCGGATTGCCACGTTGTCGGTATGACCGTCCACCGCCACCTTGTACTCCGGGAAATCCTTCAAGACCGCTCCGACTTGCTTCAGCGCATCGGCGCCCGCCGGTTTCAGTTCATCTTGGCCGGACCCGAATAGATAGCTGGAGGCCAGGTTAATCAACAACCGCTCGTTGTTGAGATCGACGGTGATGTCACCCTTCTCGATCTGAGGACGAAGCGCCCGGATCAATCCACGCTGAGCTTCTTTCAGTTTGGCCATCTCGGTAGAGAGTTCGCCGCGCAGACCGGCGAGTTCCTTGTCTCGATCAGCCAGCTGGCTCTCGAGTTCGGCCACCCGCTGTGCGAGCTTATCTTTGTCGCCGGTGGCGATGCCCATCGCCGCGAGCTGGGCCGGGGCTCGAGATCAGCGTTGCGTTTATTCGCGGCAGCGAGCTGTTGTTGTGACTGGTTGAGGGCTACCCTGGGTTGAGGAGAGCTGACTCGCGAGCTTGGCGGAATCGCCGGCACTGGAACGAAGAGAGGCGACCTCTTTTTGGCAGTCGGCCAACAAGTTCTTCACCCCCGACAGCCGGAGGTTCAGCGATTGAATTTCTGCTTGTGCTGCGGCCAGTTCGGCGGCCAGATCCCTCGGTGCTTCGGGGGGGGGATTGCAACGAGTGTCAGACCAAGCCGTCCATCCGTGAGTCTTAGCGCAAATGGGGCTCAAATCCGCGTTCTTGGTGCTCTTCTCCAAGCTCCCACAGCCTGCCAGAGCGACCAAACTTATTACCAGGACGGAGGTTTTGAACAGCTGCATGATGATCTTCCCTTTCTGAATCGCGGGGGTGATCGATCGTGTGAGTTCTCCCACTCCCGCATCGTGGGAAATCTCGTGGTAACGGTGACACCTAGGAGCGTATCCGATATTGACCTTTCTACTGCGGCCAATGATCCGCCACCATCTGCGTCATGCTCGCCTCAAAAAATCGGTTGCGTAATATAGCGAATATTCATTCGTTATTCCAGCCCTGTGGCCTTGCATCTAGCCGCACCTCCTTCGCCCCGCCACGAATAGCAATGTCGGAGAGGTTCCTAGTGCCGGCCTTTCAGAGCGTCGCGGATCTCCATCAATAATTTCTCTTCGTTGGTCGGCCCTGCCGGTGGTGCTGGAGGCGCCGGAGGCGTTTCTTTCTTAAACCTGTTGACCTGTTTGACCAGCAGGAAGACCGCGAACGCAATGATAATGAAGTCGAAGACGGTTTGCAAAAACACCCCGTAGTTGAGTGTCGGGGCCCCCGCGGCTTTCGCAGCGACGAGCGATGGCTGAGTGGTGCCCGAGAGGGTGAGAAATAGGCCCGTGAAGTCGACGCCTCCCAAGAGCAGGCCGATCGGCGGCATCAGCACGTCGCTGACTAGCGAGGAGATGATCTTTCCGAATGCTCCGCCGATAATGACACCGATTGCCATGTCGAGCACGTTGCCCTTCATGGCGAAGTCTTTGAATTCTTTCAGCATAGTTCCTCCTCACGAAAATATAGAGTGTACGGCATTGGCTCTTGCGAATATTAGCGTTTCCTGGTCGTATCGAAGTTGTACCCAAGGGTCAGGAGGTACAAGTTGTCCGTTTTCCCGGTGTCCGTCGTCGGTTTGCTGTTATATCGGGTCGTCACTTGGATGTTGCTCACGAAGCCCGCAAATAATTTGAAACGGACGCCGTTGTCCATCGTCAATAATAATTCTTGGTATTCTGCAGCGAAGGGTAAAATTCCTGGCTGTGGTAGAACGTCACGCGATCATCCAAGATCGGCCAGTTGAACCTGACCGCCCAGCGTGCGCGGGCGGACTGTTTGATCTTTATCATTTTTGAAGTCTTCATTGAAGTAGGCAAGTCCGGTCTCGAAATAGAGTGTCATGTCCTTGAGCCAGGGACTTTCATAATCGCCCTTTTCGATAAAGTTATAGCCGGGACCGGAGGAAAGGGCGGTTCGCAAGTTGAGGTCCTGAAATTGATCCTTTTCAAAGTAGGAGGACGCGAACCAGAAAAAGCGTTTGGTGATAAAAAAGTCCATCTTGATCAATGCTCGCGCGTTTTTAGCAGAGAGTTCGCCGTCTTGATGACTGTAGACATACCGACCGTTGAGAGTCAGGCGGAGTTGCTCGCCCCGAGCCACGAAGTCTCCGAGGAGGCTGCCATTCTTCGTATGGCTGTTTCCGGTTGCTTGCGTGTAGCCGCCGGTCAGGGTGCCTGAATAGATGACCGGGGCTTGGATGATTGGATTCAGAGCGGTGATCGAATCCAGCGGAACCTCCATCGTTCCCTTCAGAGGCTCAGCTCGCACATTGATGGTTCCGTTGGGGCCCTCGGTGGCCGTGCCGATCAGCACGGTCCCTTCTTTGAGATGAAACGGGATTGGGTGGCTCACGGAAAGCTTGGCGATGCTCTCCCATTTCACCTTCACCAGATTGTCAGGGCCGGCCGGGGTCTTGAGGTGTAGGATGCCGCCCTCCATTCCGATGACCTCACCGTAGAGAATGCTCCCGTCCTTCAACGTCACGATGTCGAGCGGCGCAGGAGCGAGAGGTGGAACATCTACCACCACTGGAGCATCAGCGGCCGCCACAAGTCTCGGTGTCATGAAACAAGCCAGAAGAATGAGAAGCCAGAACCCTTTCTTCATCGAACCCTCCTTACCAATGAGTGAATGCCCATGATTCCATCTCCCATGCTCAAGAGAAGGTATCGAGAGCCATAGGGCGGTTAGTCCTAAATGCCCCAGTCGTATAGCTGAAATCATCATGGGTGGCAAGGACATACACTACAATACATGCCGATGTGAGCGACGCGAGCATCGCATCTGGATGCAATGGTTGCCGAAGATAAGCAAAGTCAACGCCGTTGACAGGGATAGGCCCATTTCACCAAACATCTTTGCAGATGTATGGCTGGCAGACAGGTAATGCGAAGGTACTGTCCTGGATTTCTGTGACTGATTGGTGCGTTAGGGGGCTATTCCGCCACAGACAGGCTGCGAAAAAAACTATTGTGCCACAATGGAAACTCAATGGCCTGCAGGTCTGAGACAGGCCCGGTCTGTCTAGTTCATCTGGTTTGATTTGTTCATCTAGTTGGTCTTGTTTAACCAAACAAACGAGACAAACCATATAAACCGAATAACAGTCGCCTTTCGCTGGCGGACTTTTTCAGCATCCTGTTAGGAAAAGGGGATCGGGGAGGGTCAAAGCCACGGCGATGAGCACTGACGGTCACCTTGCTGGTCATCAGACCGCATGTTAAGATGCCGCCTCGCGAAAATCGGTGCGGAGAGGTGCGAGAGTGGTCGAATCGACATGCTTGGAAAGCATGCGTCCCAGCAATGGGACCGTGGGTTCGAATCCCACCCTCTCCGCCACACCAAGGCAAGGCAAAAGTAGAAAGTTAAAAGGCAAAAGTTTCGGTCATACTTACTCCCGCACTTTTTCCTTTGTACTTTTAACTTCGAGATAAGGGGCTGGGCCCTGTGCAACAGAACCCTGTGAACCCCGCCAGGTCCGGAAGGAAGCAACGGTAAGCGGTTAGTTCTGTGTGCCGCAGGATCACCTGGCCCCGCTTAATCCCTGAGGTGTGAAACGTGAAACGTAAGGTGATACGGATTCCCGCAGTCATTCATCTCAACGTTTCACGCTGTACCGATTCACGGCTAACGTCTATGGATTACCAAGTCTCCGCCAGAAAATACCGGCCAGGCACATTTGATGACGTGATCGGACAGTCACACGTTGTTCAGACATTGGTCAATTCCATCGCCACGAAACGAATTGCCCAAGCCTATCTCTTTTCCGGGACCCGCGGCGTGGGGAAAACAACGGTCGCAAGAATTCTTGCCAAGGCGCTCAATTGCGAGCGCGGGCAGACCGGTACGCCCTGCAGCACCTGTTCCAACTGCCTCGAAATTGCGCAGGGGACCTCCGTCGATGTCATGGAAATCGATGGAGCGTCCAATACAAGCGTGGACGATGTGCGCGAGATCCGCGAGAACGTCAAGTTCGCCGCATTTCGTGGGAAGTACAGGGTCTACATCATCGACGAAGTCCACATGTTGTCGAACTCGGCCTTCAACGCGCTGTTGAAGACACTGGAGGAGCCGCCGCCGCATGTGGTGTTTATCTTTGCCACCACCGAGATTCACAAGATTCCGGCGACGATTCTTTCCCGCTGCCAGCATTACAACTTTCGACGAATTGCGCGAACCGAGATTGTCGAGCGGCTGCGCCATGTGGTCGAGCAGGACAAGATCGTGATCGAGGAACGGAGCCTGATGGCGCTCGCCAGGGCCAGCGAAGGCAGCATGCGCGATGGGCTGAGTCTGCTCGACCAGGCGGTGGCGTTCGGCGGCAAGACGATCGTGCATACGGATCTGGAGGCCCTGCTGGGAGCGGTTCCACAAGAACTCGTTCGTGCCATGATTCAGGCGATCACGGCTCAGGAGAGCGCTGCAGCGCTTCGTGTGCTGGCCCAACTGTTGGACCAAGGACATGATCTGCGGGCCTATTGTGCGGAGGTCGTCGAGTATCTGCGCAACATGCTGGTGGTGTCGGTGGTGACCTCGCCCAAAGAATGGCAGGGGTTGATCGAGGCATCCGCGGAAGATCTTACGCAGATGGCCGCTGATGCGCGCTCGTTCTCGCCCGAGTTACTTCAGGAATTGTTTGCGATCTTCACGCAAGCGGAGGACTCGCTCAGGCTCAGTGCCCATCCTCGGTTCGTGCTCGAAACAGCGGCCGTGCGTGCGACGCGATTGCTGCGTCGAGCGGATGAGAAGTCGGTCCAAGTGGTGCAGCCAGTCCAGACGACACGCCCACCTCAGCCGACTCCAGGACGCACGGGCCAGCCGGTTTCGCCGGCTCGTTCTGCAGATCCAACGCCCTCCTCGCCTCCGCAGCCTCCTCAATCGCCGGTTTCTATACCGACCGCTCCGATGCCATCGAAGCCTTCTGTTATCGGGAATGCGGCGCCTCCACGAGGCCTCTCGACGAATCCTCCGAACGTCCAGATCCCCTGGTCTTGTCGGCGATGTGAAAGCTTCAACTCCTGTGGCATCATCCTCGACTGACAACGGGCGGGTTGCGGTGACGCTCAATTGGGAACAAGTCCAAGAGGAAGTGGGCAATGCCTCCTCCAGGATTGCCGCTTTCTTGGAGAGAGGACGGTTTGTGGGTGTGGACGGCCATGTTGCGACAATTGGATTTGCCAAGCAGGAGATGGCGGCCCGAGGGATGATCGAGAACCCTGACAATATGGCGGTGCTTACATCGATATGTGAACGACTGACCGGTCAGACCATTCGGCTGCGGATTGTCGAATTGACGGAGTCGGATCCCCCCGGACAGACGATGGCACAACTCAGAGCGGCGAAGGAAAAAGAACAACGGCTGGTCCTCTTCGAGCAAGCACGGACCCATCCGGTCGTCAAGCAGGCGCTGGAGACTTTTGGCGCAGAACTCGCAGAGGTCAGGCAGGTGTCGAGTCAGAAGGAGGTCGAAAAATGAAGAGTCCGTTCGGCAATATGGGAAATCTTCTGAAGCAAGCGCAGGCGATGCAGGCGCAAATGGCGAAGGTGCAGGAACAGGCTGCGTTGAAGACCGTGACCGGGACGGCCGGCGGTGGCAGTGTGACCGTCACGGCCAATGGAGCGATGCAGCTTGTCGGCATCGTCATCGATCCCGAAGTGGTGAAAGGTGGCGACGTGGAGATGGTGCAAGATTTGGTCATGGCCGCGTCGAACGATGCCCTCAGGAAGGCTCGCGAGATGATGGCGGATGAGATGAAATCGGTTACCGGTGGGATGAACGTTCCCGGACTGCTTTAGCAGGATGCTGAAAAAGTCCGTCAGTGGCGTTCTCGCTTCGCTCTCAAGAACCGTGAAAGGTAAGACGTGAAACGTGAAGCGAGGGTCAGCCGTAGAGCTGCGGCCTTGCTTGGGACAAGGCGCGTTTCGGTGCCCAGGGTTGGGCGGGTGAGAAGTCTGGCCTTTCCCAGCATCCTGCGTGGCATTATCCTATTGCCCTCGAAGCGGGGATAATCGGATTTTCACTGTGCCACAACAGTTTTTCCGCAGACTCCTCTGGCAGGCTAGCACGTCATGGCGGTTGATCAACAAGGATTACTCGCACGATTGGTGCGCGAGTTAGTCCGTCTTCCAGGCATCGGCCAAAAGACGGCGCAGCGATTGGCCTTCCATGTCTTGAAGGCTGAGCGCGAAGACGCGCTTCGCCTGGCCGAGGCGATTCGTGCCGTCAAAGACGGGCTCTCATTTTGCCGGCAATGCCGGAACATCGCCGAGGGAGAACTCTGCGAATTTTGTCTCGATCCGAAGCGGGACCAGACGAGAATCCTGGTGGTAGAAGAACCGAGTACGACCTATGCCATCGAGCGGGCGGGAGCCTACCGCGGCTTGTATCATGTGTTGCTCGGTGCCTTATCTCCGCTGGACGGCGTCGGACCGTCCGATATCAGGGCCGAGGAGTTAGTCGATCGGGTGAAGCTTGGGGGAGTTGAGGAAGTGATCCTCGCGACGAGTCCGACGATCGAGGGCGAGGCGACCGCCATCTATTTAACGAACCAACTGAAACCTCTCGGCGCCCGGGTTTCGCGTATCGCCTATGGCATTCCAGTCGGGATGGATATCGAGTATGCCGACGATGTGACGTTGCTCAAGTCGATCGAAGGCCGTCGGGATCTCTAGCAGACTGTTATTTGGTTTATTTGGTTTGTCTC
The DNA here is from genome assembly GCA_963742465.1 of uncultured Nitrospiraceae bacterium. GTDB lineage: Bacteria > Nitrospirota > Nitrospiria > Nitrospirales > Nitrospiraceae > Palsa-1315. The sequence continues at coordinate 43,120 of CAVUMA010000008.1, forward strand.
GTTTGTTTGGTTAAACAAGACCAACCAGATGAACCAAACAAACCGGATGGACCAGATTGACCGGCCTCACGCTGCCCATTGACCCCCCTCCAGGCCCCTGCTATAGTTTTGATCGTTTCGGACTGTTTTACTCCCTCAGACAGGTTGCATGTATGAAAGCAGGCCCTTCCGCCAAGCGTATTTCGCCCACTCCACCAGCGGCGCAAGTCTGTCACGGCCAAGCGCAAAGCCAAGACATCGTCCCAGGGGAAAAAGTACGCGGCTATTCGTCGTGACCTTGAGCGGCAGCGCAAGGCCATGTTGGAGGAGGCGGTCGAGGGCCTTGCCAATCCAAACGGTCAGGAGGCATTTCCGGATGTCAGCGATCAGGCGTCTGCGGAGGCCGAGCAGAATTTTTCGATGCGTATCCGTGAGCGCGAGCAACGATTGATCAAGAAGATCGACGAGGCGCTTGAGCGAATGGACCAGAACATCTATGGCATCTGTGAGCGTTGCGAAGAAGAGATTCCCTATCCGAGACTGAAAGCCCGCCCAGTCACCACCCTCTGCATCAACTGCAAGACGCTCGAAGAACAGGAAGAGAAGAGCCGGCGCTGAACGTGTTGTGCTGCTCCACCTCGAACCGGTTCGAAATGCCGCACGACCATTTTGCGAATGACTAGTGTTTCAACGCCTTGACGCGTTGTTGGACAACAGCGATGCGACTGGCTTCATCGGGGATACCTTCGACCAGCGCGAGATAGGTCTCGTACTCCGAGAGGGCCCGCTTGGGATTCGTGGGCTCGTAGGCCTCAGCTAGGTTGTAGCGGGCAATGGCATAGTTGGGGCGGAGCGTGACGGCTTTTTCGAAGGAGGCAAGTGCGTTCACTTTGTCTCCCAGTTCGCGGTATACCGTGCCAAGATTGTTCAGGACTTCCGGATTGTTAGGTCTGATGGCTAAGGACTGAAGCATCTCCGTCTTGGCCTTCTCGTGCTCCCCCTTCCCTTTCCATGCCAGACCGAGTTTGTGGTGAGCTTCTGCCAGCCACACTTTATTCGTAAAGCCGCTTGCGATCGCCTTCTGATAGGCAGTGGCTGCGGTATCGTAGTTCTGGGTCCCGCAATAGGAGAGCTGTGCAGTTTGGCCGCGCGCGAATTGCTGGAGCGAGAGAAAGGGTTCCTTGTCCTCCGCGCCTTGACTGTCGAGCTGACTGCCCGGGTTTCTGGGCCGCTTGGATGGCGCAGCCGTTCCAAGAACTCGCGCCGATAGGGTGAGAAAAGCCGTACGTAGGGGTCGATCGTCACAGAAGCCTGGAGCAACGTTGGCTTCTCGCGCGTGCCAAGGACCAAGTATTGTGTCGTCGTTTTCTCGTCGCCGGTTTCGTACAGAGCGCTGGAATCCATGCTCGTCTTTGAGGACAGATTTGCTACGTTGAGATAGAATTCCAATGTCGGCTTCAGCAGCGTTAAGGTGTGGCGGAGGACTGGATAGGGATTCAAGTCGAGCCCGGACGGAAAGGTAAAGACGGTTCCAACCAGCATGCCATCTTCATCAAAAAAGTAGGACTCGTCGCCGTGTGATGGGCTTCGGTCGGCAGGGAGAACCAACTCTTGTCCGGCGCCCCAGTCTAGCGGTTTGAGGGTTGAGGCAGGATGTGTCTTGAGAAAGTCGGACTTCGAAGTGCAGAGGGTCGCGGACTTCAGGAGGACCAGATCGCTTTCAGACGGCGGGAGAATCGGTTTTGGAGCCGAAGTTTCGCAGGCACTCAGCAAGAGGCTCAGTCCTAGCCCGAAGACCACCCATGATCGAAAAGGCACAGCGCGAGGCGTATGCGTGTCACGTGAATTCCGACTCACGAAAGGAGCATACACGAAACGTGAAAGGCTTTGCCAACCGGGTGATAAGGCAACGCCCGCTCTCGTGAGAAAAGCGGGCGTTGAGTCTGAAAGCGATGTATAAGAAGAATTATCGCCGTTGGCTATCCAGCATGCGAATCCTCAGCCGTGTATCCGAAAAGGTACGGCATCTGCTTGGGGAGCTTGTAAATTGGTCGATTCAGACCGTAATCCAACGCGACCCCTACAGGGTGCAAGATAAAAGCCGACCCAGCGCCAGGGGTTATCGTTTGTAGCTGCTCCGGCCGCCACATCGGTGTAGACCAAGGATGTGGGGTCCATCACACTGTAGATACTGGCTGGGGCGGTATAGCCTCCATCTGCATCGGCCAATGCCTGTTGCTGGCGGTTTTCGGCACAACCGACCGCGGTGGCCAGGAGGAGAATTCCCACGGCAAGAGCTGTAGTCCGCATAGATGACCTCACTTGTCTTGTACGGTTCAGAGTTGATGGTCTCTCGATAGACTGAAGTGTAGCCGACCTCCAGGATTCTGTCCAGGATTGGAGCAGTTCCAGCAGTATCATGAAAACCGTCAGTTTAGGCAGGGGTATGGACCAGGAAGAGGGAGGTAGAGAATATGGTAGGCGATACTGGTATCGAACCAGTGGCCTCTTCCGTGTGAAGGAAGCGCTCTACCCCTGAGCTAATCGCCTACAGGCTGCGAAGTCTAGCACGGGGTCATAAATTGGATCAACCGTGACGCCGGCGCCATGCAGCAGCGAAGTCGCCTTGACATCCCGAAAACGCGCTTCCTACAATGCCACCGCTCGTCAGTCTTTCTTCGTGGAGTTTTACTCGCATGCGCGATGACATCGTCATTATCGGGGGCGGTCTGGCCGGGTCTGAGGCGGCATGGCAGGCGGCCAATCGTGGAGCGAAAGTGACGCTCTATGAAATGCGCCCAAAAGAGATGACGCAAGCGCACAAGACCGGTGGTTTGGCAGAGCTGGTCTGTTCGAATTCGCTCGGCTCCACGGATCTGCTGAATGCTCCTGGTATCTTGAAAGAGGAAATGCGCCGTCTCAACTCGCTCATTATTCGGGTGGCGGATGAGGTACGGGTGCCAGCAGGATCGGCCCTGGCCGTCGATCGCGAGCAGTTTTCACTCAAGATTACCCAGGCGCTGGAAGGGCATCCGAACATTCGCATTCTGCATGAGGAGATCACCGAGATTCCAACGGACTGTCTCTGCATTCTGGCGACCGGCCCGCTGACATCCGACAAACTGTCTCAGGCGATTGCGCAATTGACCCATACGAAACATTTGTATTTTTACGATGCGATCTCTCCGATCGTGGATGCCGATTCCATCAATATGGATGTCGTATTTCTCGCGTCCCGTTACGACAAGGGCGGGGATGACTATCTCAATTGTCCCATGGACGAGCCGGCCTACAACGCCTTCTATGACGCGTTGCTCGCGGCGGAGAAAGTCCAACCGAAAGAATTTCGAAAAGACTGCCTACTTTGAAGGGTGTATCCCCATCGAAGTGATGGCCGAACGGGGCCGCCAGACCATGCAGTTCGGTCCGTTGAAGCCAGTGGGCCTTGAGAATCCTAAGACAGGTGCACGAGCCTATGCTGTGGTACAGCTCAGGACGGAAAATGCCCATCGCTCCTGTTACAACCTCGTGGGGTTCCAGACTAAATTGACCTACGGGGAGCAGAAGCGTGTATTTCGTATGATTCCCGGTCTGGAGCAAGCGGAGTTTCTGCGCTACGGCAGCCTGCATCGCAACACCTTCATCAATTCTCCCCAACTGCTGCGCGATACCCTTCAGTTCAAGGCGCGCGGCACCCTCTTCTTTGCAGGACAGTTGGTCGGCGTCGAGGGCTATACGGATTCCGCCGCGATGGGAGGGCTGGCAGGAATCAACGCTGCTCGTGGTCTGGCAGGATTGCCGTTGGTCACGCCGCCCCCCACCACGGCGCATGGCTGTCTCACGTCGTATATCACGACCACGGACCCTCGCCACTTTCAGCCGATGAATACGAATTTCGGGCTCTTTCCTCCCCTTGCCACACCGGTGAGAGACAAAGAACGCAAACGACGGCTCACGGGACAACGCGCACTTGAGGACCTGACGGCATGGATGACGCAATTCGAGCTTTCATGACGTTCCTTGAGCTGGAACGTCATGCGTCGCACGAAACAGTGCGCAACTATACTTCGGACCTCCGACAGTTTCGGATGTTCATGACGACGGAGTCTCCGGCCACTCATGTGTTTGATCCTGCCACAGTGCAAACGGAGTCCATTCGAGGCTACCTTCACTGGTTGAACCGCAAGCATGAGAAAAGCACGTCGATGGCCCGGAAGCTCGCCTCACTCCGAAGTTTCTATCGCTACCTGCAACGAGAGGGCATGGTCGGACTCAATCCTGCCGAGGCCATCAGGACGCCGAAACAGCCGAAACATCTTCCGCGTGTCTTGACCAAGGACGACGCGGCAGCGCTGATGGAGTTTCCTGCCGATCAGGCAGGAGGCTCGCTCCGGGACCGCGCCTTGCTGGAGACGCTCTATTCGACCGGGGCTCGTGTGAGTGAACTCGTGGGGATCAATCTCGACGATCTCCGTGCGTCCGAGGGGCTGGTCCATCTGCGAGGAAAAGGCCGGAAGGAGCGCATCGTGCCGATCGGAGATGTGGCGCTACGGGCCATTCAGGCCTATCTGGATCAGCAGCCCCCGATGGATTCTCGATATCCGACGACGAAGGCGAAGCGTGTCTCGTCCCCGGTCTTTCGAAATAGCCGAGGGGGACGGTTGACGACTCGGAGCGTCGCTCGCATCGTGGCCCGCTATTCGAACCGGCTTGCCGGTGGCTCCGTGAGTCCCCATACGTTGCGGCACTCCTTTGCCACCCATCTCCTTGATGAAGGGGCCGATCTGCGGTCGATTCAAGAGATGCTTGGACATGTCTCACTGAGTACGACACAAAAGTATACACATCTGGCCACGGACCAGCTCCTGGCCGTCTATGATAAGACTCATCCGCGAGCAGGTCGTCCGACCAGCGTGCGTATGGTGAAGGACGACAAGCCATGATCGTCATGCGGTCAGCCGACGACCCTCAGTGTCAGTCCAGGGTCGCGAGGCGTGCGAAAAGCCTCGAACTCGTCCGTCCCGCGATTTCGCGCCGTTCGCGCTTTTCTCGCCATGGGAGCCAGGTCATGAACAGACTGATTAAGAAAGCAAATGTCCTGATCGAAGCCTTGCCCTACATTCGCACGTTTAAAGGCAAGACGATTGTCATCAAATATGGCGGTCATGCGATGACCGATGCGCCGTTGAAAGAGAAGTTCGCCCAGGATGTCGTGCTCCTGAAATATGTGGGTCTCAACCCGGTCATTGTGCACGGTGGGGGACCCCAGATCGATAAGATGCTCCAGCGCTTGGGTATCGAAGCCAAGTTTCGCCATGGGGTGCGGGTCACGGATGAGGCCACGATGGAAATCGTGGAGATGGTGTTGGCCGGCAAGATCAACATGGAAATCGTCGATCTCTTGAATCGCCATGGCGGCCTTGCGGTCGGCTTGAGTGGAAAGGACGGCGGGCTCATGCTGTCTCGACCGCTTACGGCCAAAGCCTGGGCGGCCAGTCTGGAAAAGGATCTCGATGACGGCGAGGGGGATGAGGACTTCGGCTTAGTCGGAGAGGTACAGTCTATCGATCCCACGTTGGTGCGGAAACTCCAGCAGGATCATTACATTCCCGTCATTGCGCCGATCGGCACGAATCGGGAAGGGAACACGTACAATATCAACGCCGATCTGGTGGCCGGAGCGATGGCCGCCGCTCTGGGGGCTGAAAAGCTGGTGATGATGACTGATGTCAAAGGCATTCGCGATGCGAAGGGACGCCATCTCTCGACGGTCTCACGCAAAGACGTACAGCGGATGGTGAAGAAGGGCACAATCGGGGAAGGGATGTTGCCCAAGGTCCATGCCTGCTTGGATGCACTCGGGGGCGGGGTCAGCAAAGCCCATATCATCGACGGTCGAATTCCCCATGCCATTCTACTCGAAGTGTTCACGCGTAAAGGTATCGGGACCGAGATCACATCGTAGTCGGTTAATCCAGTCAGTGTTATGCTGTGCTAACCCAGCGCCTTCGAATCAACCGCCATCTTGAGTCCCTCATCGGCGAGCGCCATCCTGAGACAAGCCCTCGCGCGCTTCGGAAGGCGGCGCACTATCTGGCCACGCAGTTCACCAAGTCAGGATGGAGCACCAGCGGCCAGCTCGTGAATGCGTGGGGGAAGGCCTATCGCAATGTGGTGGCAATCAAGAACCCGGACCAGGGCCGACAGGGGGAGGCGTTGCCTCCACTCCTTATCGGAGCCCACTACGACACCGTGTCCGGATCACCCGGCGCAGATGATAACGCGAGTGGGCTCGTGGTCCTCTTGGAGGTGGCATTGCGTCTCCGCGCGCAGCCTCTCGTGAGACCGGTCTGGCTCGTGGCATTCTGTCTTGAAGAGCAGGATCGGTTAGGGAGTCAGGCTTTCGCGTCCCGCTTGAAAGCCGAGCGCCGTGAGCTGGCCGGTGCGATTATCTTGGAATGTGTCGGGTTTGCCAGCAGTGAGGCCGGCACGCAGCAGATTCCTCCGGGCGTCCCCATTGCTGTGCCGACCCAGGGAGACTTTCTCGCCATTGTGGGCAACGAGGCATCCCGGTCTTTGGTGCGCCAGCTCGAACAGGATGCCCAGCGGCATGCGGCCAAGCTAAAAACTTTGTCATTGGTGGTACCGGGCCGAGGGGAGGCCATGCCCCATACACGTCGCAGCGACCATGCCTCATTCTGGGATACAGGCTATCCAGCCGTGGTATTGACTGATACCGCGAATTTCCGGAATCCGCATTACCACCGTGAGACTGATACCGTGGCCACACTGAATCTTGAATTTCTCTCCAACGTGGCAACGACCGTAACCGCAACTGCGATGCAGATGGCCGGAGTACAACCATGAAAAGGAGTCGAACGAAGCTGGCTCCTGCGACCCGCTGTCTCGTGGCTGAAATCTATGACCGTCTCGACTATGGCGCACTGGGACCGGTCTACTGTTATGAGGGTGGCAAGGAGTTCTGGCGAGCGAAGCGGAGGCCCTGTGAACGTCTTGGAAGTCGGGTCGCTGTTCTGCTGAAGCGAAAACTAGGACGGGGCGGCCGCAGTCTCTACGTCGGTGCCGGCGTGGCGGAACTTCCTGCTTTGATTATGGAAACGGTGGAGCTGGGTCGGACGGTGGAACCCTATAATCTCCGGAGAGCCGAAGTCGCAGCCCTCAACCCTGCCTGCAACTCGATTCCTCTTACGTTCCATGCAGGTGATGCGGCCAGGGCTCAGGGCCGATTCGACCATCTCTGGATTGTCAGCGTGTTGAACGATCCTGAACGGTTCCCACATCTGTCGCCTCTGTCGTATGGACGAGGCAATCCTCTCACCCTCGACCCCCTGAAGTTCGGGAAAGAGCGTCGCATCGTGCGTGCGCTGGTTGCACGTTGTATGGGAAAACTCGCGCGGCCCGGCCTTGTCACGACCACCACAGAAGAAGTCTTGTGGATTGCAGAGTGGTGTCACCGACATCGAGTGCCCTACTTGGTTGGGAAACGCTACTATCCGACGGCGCTGGTGGGCGATCCGATCTGTTTTATTCACGTTGGCAAGAGCTAAAGAAGCGGGGCGTCTGAAAATCTAGACCTGGAAGCCGGGTTTGGTTCTCGATGAATTGTCTAAGTACTGGCCTGCGTATTTCACGTAGTTCTCCGCCGATTCCTTAATCCACACGAGCTCGGCTTCTGACGCTGCGCGCCGAACACGGCCCGGCGATCCGAGGATTACGCTCTTCGGCGGCACAATCATGCCTTCCACCACCAGTGCGCCTGCCCCCACCACAGAATCCTCTCCGATCACGGCTCCATCCATCACAATGGCTCCCATCCCGATCAGCACGCGATCATTAATTGTGCAACCGTGGAGTATCACTCCGTGGCCGATGGTCACGTCGTTGCCAATGATCAGCGGATGGGTATCGTGGGTGACATGGAGCATACAGAGATCCTGCACGTTCGTCCGGTCACCGATCCTGATATAGTGCACGTCCCCGCGAATGACAGCGTGGAACCAGACGCTGCAGTGCTCGCCTAACACGACATCGCCAATGACGACGCCGGTCTCTTCGATAAAACAGGATGTGGGAATGGTGGGTTTGATACCTTGAAATGTGCGGATCATGCAGTGCACTGTAGGGGAATCAGCCCACGACCTGCAAGGGGGGTAGTGGGTCAGGCTGGTGGTACGAGGCACGAGGTGAGAGGAAGATATTTCTTCTGGTCGCCACATTGCCTCTAGCCCGAACATCGGCGATTGGAGCAGAAACGCTCATGAATATTTCTGGCTAGATATACGCGCCTGAATTTGTTCGATCGAGTGCAACAACGCCTGATGAGTTCGGCATCCTGCAACGAGCTTCGCGTCGGAGACCGTCACCGGCTTGTAGGGCGATATAAACCGGTTTTTGAGGCGGGCGATTCGAGCAACCGACAGGTCCAACCGTTCGGGGGAAATTGTTCCTGCCTCCATCGCCTGTTCAACCGCCTTGAAGGCGGCGACTTCTCGATCCCGATCTTTACAGATCAACAAAACATCACACCCCGCCAGCACCGCACGAACCGCAGCATCTTCCACGCCATAATGGTCGATGATCGCGTGCATTTCTAAATCATCCGTCAACACCACTCCATCGTATTTCAGCTCCTGGCGCAAGAAATTCGTGATGATGGTCGGTGAGAGCGTGGCAGGCAATTCCGTGATCGAGGGCCCGGTAGAGCACGTGCGCGGTCATCATCGACACGACACCCTGCTCAACGGCACGGCGGAAGGGAGGGAACTCGACGGCCTCCAATCGCTCCCGTGATGCCTCGACCACCGGAAGTTCCTTGTGAGAATCGACACTGGTATCGCCATGACCGGGAAAGTGTTTTCCGCAGGCCACAACCTTATTGTCTTGCAGCCCCGCCGCCGTCGCCAATCCCAGTTCACAGACCACGTCCGGCGTTGTGCCGAATGCCCGGTCGCCGATGACCGGATTGTCCGGATTACTGTTCACGTCGAGTACCGGCGCCATGTTCATGTTCACCCCCACCGCCCTCAGCTCTTTGGCAATGGTGGCCGCAGCCGCGTAGGCTAATTCGGTTGAGTTGCAGCGGCCCAACAGGTCGCAGGAGGGAAAAATCGTAAAGCCATTCGGAAGACGGGAGACCCGACCGCCTTCCTGATCGATCGAGATCAATAGCGGCGAATGGGGGCTGCAGGCTTGCAGGTCGTTGGTCAGGTCGACAATCTGTTCGACGGACTCTAGGTTTCGCGAGAAGAGAATAACACCGCCCGGCTTGTACTCTTTGATGAACGAGGCCAGATCGGGCGTCACCGATGTGCCCAGAAACCCGACCATGAAGAGCTGCCCGATCTTTTCGCGCGGAGTCATTTGATGTCGTTCCAATGTTAGAGACTCCGATCGATCAGGTACTGCACCAATAACCTGGTTCCAATCGCGGTGGGACCCTTCGGAATGTAAGCGCGTTCCCGCTCGCTCCAATCCGTACTGGCGATATCGAGGTGCACCCACGGGCAGTCCCCCACGAACTTGCTCAGAAAGAGCGCCGCGGTGATCATGCCGCCGCCACGGCCACCGATGTTGCGCATATCGGCGACATCGCTCTTGAGCTGTTCGAAATATTCTTCCCACAAGGGCATCTCCCACACCCGCTCGCCGGCCTTCTGTCCCGCCTTGCGGACCTGTTCTTTGAGCGCCTGGTCGGTGCCAAACATCCCGATCGCAAATTGGCCGAGCGCCACAACACAGGCCCCCGTGAGCGTCGCAATGTCGATCAGGGCCGCCGGCTTGTAGCGCATCGCATAGGCGAGGCCGTCGGCCAGGATGAGCCGGCCTTCCGCATCCGTGTTCTGCACTTCGACGGTCTTCCCCGACAGCGTCTTCACGATATCGCCCGGCTTCATCGCCCGGCCGCCCGGCATGTTTTCCGCCACGGGCAGGATACTGATGAGACGCAGCGGAAGCTTGAGTCTGGCCGCCGCACGGATCGAGGCGAGCACTTCGGCCCCCCCCGTCATATCGGCCTTCATGTGTTCCATATTTTCGGCAGGCTTCAGCGAGATCCCGCCCGTATCGAAGGTGATCGTTTTCCCGACCAGCACGACCGGACGCGTCGTCTTTTTTCTTGGCTCCGTTGTATTCAAGGATGATGAACTTGGGCGGCTCCTGGCTCCCGCGCGCCACGCCGAGCAGCGCGCCCATCCCCAAGCGCTCCATCTCTTTCTGTTCGAGAATCTTGATCGTGATCCCTTCAGCTCTTGGCGATGGTCTTCGCTTCGTCGGCGACTCTGGTGGGGGTCAGGACGTTGGAGGGATGATTACAGAGGTCTCGAACAAAGACGGTGGCCTCTGCCGTGGCGACGCCGCGCCGAATCCCCTCAGTCACCTGCCGTAACAGACCCTTCTGCGGGATGAGAATCGTCATCCCCTCCACATCTTGCGCTGAGGCAGCCTCGCTTCGATAGACGGTGAATTGATAATTGCCGAGGATCGCCCCTTCAACCATCGCTTGTGCCACTTCAAGCGATGACTTTCCTCCAGGGGTCACGGTTGGCAGCGCTACCGCAAAGGATCCGACTTTCGCCTGACGAACGCGCTTCGCGGCTGAGCCCATCGCTTGCCGGATCGTCTCAAGCGTGACCTCTTTCTTTTTGCCCAAGCCGACCAGCACCAGCCGTTGCGCAGGCACCTTGCCCTGTGTGTGATACAGCAAGACTTCGTTGGACTTGCCTTCGAATTCCTTGGATTGGACCAGTTTGCTCAACGCTCCCCCAAGGGCTCGATCGAGCATTGCCGCATCCTGTTTGGCCAATGCCTCTCCTTCGCAGTGCGTGAGCACCAATGCTTCTGCGGATGTTGTCTCCGCTCTCCCGACCTGTACCGTGACTTGCATGATGTTCATTCACGTCTCCTTCGTTTTCGTCGCTTGTGAATCGTGAGCGAGACAAGCAAGCCGTGCGCGACAGGCGCGATTCGAGAAGGTGATACTTCCGACCCGTCCCGCTTTTCTTGCAAGTCTCGCGCAATTAAAGAAATACGCTTCTCGCTCCTCACACCCCTCGCATATCGGGGGCCCAAATGTACTTGTGCATCTGCAGTTGAAAACGAACCGGCAGGCGATCAGCCAGAATCCATTCAGCCAGCTGACGCACATCGAGCGAGCCGAAGACCGGACTGAAGAGCACAGAACAGCGGCTGGCTAGGTCATACTGGACAAGAATCTCACGAGCCCAGTCGTAGTCAATTTTGTCGGCCAACACGAACTTCGCCTCATCTTTGGCCGTGAGCGTAGAAAGATTCGGCCAGTGCATCCGATCTGTCATCCCGCTCCCCAGGCACTTCACATCCAGAATGATATGGACACGTGGGTCGACCGGTGCAATATCGACGGCGCCGCTGGTCTCTAGAAGGACCGTATAGCCGGCATCGCAGAGTCTGGTCATCAACGGGAGACTCTCGGGCTGAGCAAGCGGTTCCCCTCCGGTGACCTCCACGAGGCGGCATTCATAGGTGCGTACCGCGTCAGCGCCTCATCGATCGAGCACTCGTGCCCTCCAAAAAAGGCATAGTCAGTATCGCACCAGGTGCAGCGGAGCGGGCATCCGGTCAGTCGCACAAACACGCAGGGCTGTCCAGCGTAGCTCGACTCGCCTTGAATGCTATGGAAGATCTCGGTGATGCGCATGGCTCAAGACGTGAAACGTGAAACGTTGATCGTGAAACGCGAGATGGAGACCTGTGAGAATTGTACGACCGTAGAAACGGTTAACGTTGAACGATTCATGGCATTACTTCCACGTTGTGACCGGCCAGCCAAGTCGTTGCGCGGTGCGCGCCATGCCCCGGATCGGGTTGACCACCAGAGGGTATCCGACCAGTTCAAGAAGGTCGTGATCGCCGGGGCTGTCGCCATAGGCATAGGAACCGGCCAAATCAAGGCCCACTCCCTCGAGCGTGGGCGAGGATCAGCTCACGCTTGCCACGGCCATAGGGCAACGGAGGAATCAACGCACCGGTATAGACAGTATCCCGTTGCTCCGGCTTCGCCGCGAAGACCGTAGGCACGTCCAAAAACTCCGCAAGGGGCGCAATCAAAAAATCAGGCGCGCCGGTCACAAGGATCAGCTGGTGGCCAGCCTGTCGATGCGCATCCAGCCTTTGCACGACCTTGCAGAGACAGTTTGCCGATCATCTCGGCCTGACAGAACTCCCGCGCATACGATTCAATGTCTGCGGGGCGCTTGTCCGTCAGATACACTTTTCGTTCTCGGAGCGAGTGCAGCGAGAATGGAGGCACGTGTCTCGCCACCCAGGCAATACTCCGGCTCAACTCGCTCCATCCCACCAGTCCTCGCCGCCACAGAAAGCGAAAGAATCGTACCTCGCTGGCCTCTCCCGGCAGAAGCGTGTTATCGACGTCGAACAGCGCAGCGACGGACCCCTGTGCCCGTGGTTCAACGACATTATCAAGCGTAGAGGTGAGGCTGTGGTGATTTTGCACAACGTTGGAGGACCCGGTGAGCATGAGCCGCCCGATTCTACCGGAGCCTCTATTGATTGACAAGGATTTTGGCCCACTTCTATAATGCGGCTCCCTCGGACTGTCACTCGTCGTTCGTGAAGCGTGAAGCGCAGGCACGAAACAATGTGACAGTCAAGTTGACATCCCGAGTTGCAGGAGCTTCGAAAATCCCTGCAACAAGGCCGCAGCGAGCGAAAGCCCGAGGCGAACTGCTGAGCACGTTGAGGGTTTGAGTGACGCGAAAACGCAGTTGTGGGGTTTTTCAAGTCCTGCCGAGTGCCGAAGTGGTGAAATGGCAGACACGCACGTTTGAGGGGCGTGTGGCGCAAGCCGTGCGGGTTCAAGTCCCGCCTTCGGCACCAAATAAATATCCGAATTCCCCCCCTCTGTTGAACAGACTTGTTCGTTATGGCGAGGGAGCTATCCTTCCAAGTCCACTCTATATCCCTGATTCTCACTACCCTTCCGTGAACTGCCACTAGACCCATTTGGGCCTAGACTTTTAACGGTTTTCCGTAGGACACTGACGTCCTCCATATTGACCATGCAGGACCAATCAGCTGGGGTGGGCGCACATGTGGTTTTTGCAACCCGATCTGCCCCCAAATACTAAGCAGTCAGTGCGCCCCATGGAATTCCACAACGAATACTCTTGCCTCCATTCTCATAACTCCCGCTTGATCCGGCGCCGTAGTGAACCCTCGGCACATTATGATGTGATGGCGCATCTTCGATCTTGCCGACGTCACCCGTATTCAGCTATCTCACAGGGCCATTGCCTCTGGCCAGGAGTTGCACAATGAGCAGTACCGATCATCTGTCAGAACTCGAATCCCTACGATCGCAGGTGGCAGATCTTGTGCGCGAACTTGCCGAGCGGGATCAGGCAATATTGGAGTTGCAGCGCCGTCAACCCGACTCGGTATGCCTGGAAAACGAGCGCCGCCTTCGCTTCACGCAGTGTGTGGTTGACCGGGCTGAGGACGGCATCTTGTGGGCCGACGACTCAAAGCGATTCATTTATGCAAATGCAGCCGCCTGCCGGTTGTTGGGGTACTCGAACGAAGAACTGCTCACCCTGAGCATCTCCGATATCGCCCCGTACCACGACCCCGCTCGATTTCAACAACGTCTCGATCAGATCACGCAGGGGGCGGCTGCCACCTATGAATCAATCCACCGGCGCAAAGACGGGACCGAGTTTCCCGTAGAGGCTTCGGTCACCTATATGGAGTATGAGGGGCGAGGTTATACGTGTGGCGTTGTTCGTGATATCACCGAGCGCAAGCACATAGAGCAGGAACGCCTGGAAGCCCTGCACGACCTCCAGAACATCATCGAGGCGGTCCCGGATATCATGTTCACCCTTGACACGCAAGGCAACATGGTGAAATGGAATCGTCGTGTTGGTGAGGTCACGGGATACAGCCCAGAGGAATTGTTAAACAAACCGGCATTAGCCTTCGTGCCTCCGGAACAACAGACTCGCACCGCCGCCGCAATTCAACGCGCCTTCACGGAAGGGTACGCCGAACTTGAAGGCCATCTGTTGACCAAGGATCACCGCCTCATTCCCTATCACTGGACCGGCGCCCTACTCAAGAATTCTCACGGGGAGCCCATCGGCATCACCGGAATCGGACGAGACGTGTCTGACAAGAAGCGGGTGGAGGAGGCATTACGCGAAAGCGAAGAGCGTTTCGCGCTGGCCGTAGAGGGGTCGAACGATATCCTCTGGGATGCCCACCGGCTTCCAGATGAGCCGTGGTATGCGCCGCAGACACCGATCTGGTGGTCGCCACGAGTCCGGGAATTGCTGGGCTTGGGGGAGTCAGAATCGTTCGAGACGCTCGAGCAATGGGCGGCAAGACTTCATCCTGATGACAAGGATCGCGTGTTCGGCCAACTGGCCGCACATGTCGAACAGCGCGTTCCCTATCGATGCTGAATACCGGCTGTGCACCAATCGAGGCGACTATCTCTGGGTTCGCGGGCGCGGACAGGCAATGTGGGATGAGCAGGGAGAGCCTCGTCGAATGTCCGGATCGTGCCAAGACATCACAGAACGTAAGCGGGTGGAGGAAGCCTTGCGTGCGAGCGAAGAGCGGTTCAGCCTCGCCGTCCACGGTTCGAACACCGGGATTTGGGACTGGGATCTTCGGACCGACAAGACCTACTTTTCACCGCTCTGGAAAAACATGTTGGGGTATGAAGATCACGAACTCAAAGGAGAGTTCTTTGAGTGGGAGCAGCGCCTCCATCCCGATGACCGCGAGCGGTCATTGGCAACAGTACGAGCATACCTGAGTGGGACAACTTCACAATACCAACTTGAACACCGCTTGCGTCACAAAGACGGGAGCTATCGGTGGGTCCTTGCTCGCGGGGTCTCTCTTTCCGATGCCGAAGGGAAACCGTATCGCATGGCCGGCTCCCACATCGACATCACGGAACAGACAAAGACCCAAGAGGCCCTGGCCCAAAGCGAACGCCAGTTGCGAACCGTCCTCGATGCGCTTCCCGTGGGTGTCTGGTTTACTGATCGATCGGGCGCGCCTGTCCTCTCCAATCCCGCCGCCAGGCAGATATGGTCCGGCATCAGACAAGTCGGGCTCGAGAATGTCACCAATACACGCTGGATGGCAGGAGGCGATCGGATCATCGAACGAGCTTCATCGCTGGGCCTTGAGTCATGCGCTGACGACGGGAGAACCTTGTCTCAATGAATCGTTGATTCTGGAATGCCTCGATGGGACAAAAAAGACGATTCGCAATTCGGCCGTTCCCGTCAAGGACGAGGCCGGCCTCGTTCTGGGCGCGATTGTGCTCAACGAAGACATCACCCCACTGCGACAGGCGCAGGAAGCCCTCAGATTGACTCAGTTCTCCGTCGACCATGCCGTCGAAGGGTTCCTCTGGATCAGCTCCGATGGCAGAATCCTGAATGTCAACGACGCGGTCTGTCGGATGCTGGAATACACCCGCGACGAACTGACGACCATGACCGTGCAAGACATTGATCCGAATTTTCCTCTGGAAGCCTGGCCTGCTCATTGGGAAGAATTGAAGCAGAAAGGGTCCATGACGTTCGAATCGAAACATTGGTCGAGGACCGGCCGTGTCCTGGACACGGAGGTCACCGTTAATTATCTGTCCTACGAGGGGAAAGAATACGGCTGCGCCATTATGCGGAATATCGGAGAGCGCAAGCGGGCGGAGGCGATACTTCGCCAGAGCGAAGAACGCTACCGGTCTTTGGTGGACAACGCCCCGATTGGTATCTTCGTGAACGAGGCGGGACGGTTTGTCTATGCCAATCGGGAGGTGCAAAGAATTCTCAAAGCGACGAACGCCGAACAGCTGATCGGCACGCCGGTCTTGGACCGGATTGCTCCGGAGTTCCAGCGGCCGGATGAAGTGGTGAAGGACCTCACCCGGCCGCTTATGGGTAACGGGCAGCCGGTTCCGTCGCTGAATGAGCAGTATGTGGGCTTCGACGGGTCACGAGTCGACGTGGCCGTTACGTCAATCCCCACATCCTTCGGCGACACGCCCGTGACGCAAGTGCTGGTGCTCGATATCACGGAGCGTAAGCAAGTAGAAGAAGCTCTTCGTCAACGAGAGCTTGATCTGCGCGCCGCGATCGAGGAACGCGAGCGGATCAGCCAAGACCTTCATGACGGCATCTTACAGTCGCTCTTTGCCGTGGGGCTGGGCCTCGAAGCGACTAAATCGACGATGTCTCCAAGGATACGCAAGATGTCCGGCCCACCACTCAATCGGGCCATCGACCAATTGAACCGAGTCATGCACGAGATCAGGAATTTCATTGCGGGGCTGGGCTCGGACCTGCTCCAGGGGAAGGGCCTGTCGACGGCACTGCAGCAGATGCTCGTCATCGCTGACGGAGAACCAGGCCACGCGCGTGCGCCTCGCGCTCGATGACCGTGCCGTGCAGGCCGTATCGGCCGAACAGTCCCTGCACCTGCTCCATGTCATCCAAGAAGCGGTGAGTAATTGTATCACGTCACGGCCGCGCGCAAGAGGCCAGGGTGTCGCTCAAGATGCTGAAACAGGGTGTCCGGCTGAGCATCCGCGACAACGGTCGTGGATTCACTCCGGACGCCGCCAATGGAGTTGGGCATGGGTTGGCTAATATGGCCGCCCGTGCGAAGAAGATCGGGGGACGGTTCACCGTCTTGTCAAAGGCGAATGAGGGAACACGCATCGTACTCGACTTGCCGACAGAGGCTTCCGATGTCCGTCGTTAGGGCCAACCCGATTCGCCTGCTCCTGGTCGACGATCACGAAGTGGTCCGTGTCGGGCTGCGAACCGTCTTACACAACAACCAGGGCATTACCGTCGTCGGCGAAGCAGGGACCAAAGCCGCCGCGGTGCGGGCGGTCAACCGACTCAAACCGGACATTGTGCTGATGGATGTCCGACTCCCGGATGGCTCCGGGGTTGAAGCCTCTCGTGATATTCTCGCCAGACATCCCGCGACACGCATCATCTTTCTCACATCCTATGCGGATGATGATTCCGCCCTGGCGTCCGTGCTGGCCGGCGCACAGGGATACGTCCTCAAAAATATCGACTCCGATTTGCTGATTCGATCGATTCGCGCCGTCTTCAACGGTCAATCGATTCTCGATCCGACCCTCACCCAACGTGCGCTGAATTGGATTAAAGCCATGCCGGCTCAAGCCAGCCCGGTGCGGAAACAATCTCTTGCCCCTCAGGAAGAGCGTGTCCTGGCATTGGTGGCGGAAGGATTGACCAATAAGGAAATTGCGGCTGCGATGCAACTCAGCGATAAGACGGTTAAGAACTATCTCGCCAACATGTTCCAGAAATTGCAAATCTCACGACGCGCCCAAGCCGCCACCTTCTTCGTCAAGCGTCAGGCCTGACGGCTCACTCGCGCCACAGACCTTGGCACATGAAGCGCGAGACTGGCGGGTCTCTCTTGTTTATGGTGTTTGGTTTGTTTTGTACAACGAAGCCCCTCTCGCGTGTCTCGCGCGGCGAACTTGCAAGAGCCAAACGCCTCTAGCAGTTTTGGTTAGCGGCTCTAGGTAAGCCTTCGCGTCGCTGTCGATATGCCATCGGCACCAAAGATGATGCATTGTTTATTTACCCGCTTCCAAGGAAGATGGTACAGTCTGCGCATATTTCCCTAGAAAGCACAGCGTGCGGGGAACCGAGGTCCTGAGTCATTCACCGAAGCCGGGGTACACGATGCCGTCCATTCTTGTCGTCGATGACGAAGACCAACTCCGCCATTTGATTCGCGAAACATTGGAGCAGGCCGGCTATCAGGTCACGGAAGCGTGTGATGGGAAGGAGGCCCTCCAGCAGTATCGGCTGGCCCCAGCCGACCTGGTCATTATGGATATTCTTATGCCCAACCAGGACGGCCTGGAAGCCACCGCCACGATGCGACGAGAATTCCCGAATGTGAAAGTCATCGCGATCACCGGTGGCAGCGACATGATTGGCATTCTCAATTTTCTCGACGTCGCCAAAATGTTGGGCGCCCACAGCACGCTTCAGAAACCCTTTGAGATGAAGACTCTCCTCGACACCGTCCAAGCCGAATTGCAGGCCTAGCAAAGGATGCTGAAAAGTTGCTTTTCTCACCCGACCGCCTTGAGGCTGCCAAGACAGCCGCTTTGCCAAAAGACGTGCCTTTTCACATGCGGCGGTCTCTGTATGCCGAGCGGGACACGACACAGGCAGGTTGCATCGGTCTAAAGAATCGTGAAAAGTGAAATGGGAAACGTAGGACAGCCGAGGGCTACTCCCTCCGAAACTCTTCACGTTTCACAATTCGCGTCTCACGGATTGCTGGTGGAGAGGGGACGAGCTTGACCATCAGTCAGAGAATCGCTAAGGTGGGGGCTCCGTTGAGAGCCATGAGCCAGAGAGTCGTGGGAGAAGGGTCTGCGCGAATATGCCTCGTCTGAGCAAAGGATTACGATCACGGCGGCGAGGAACGGTTCGTCAGCACCCCTTGGTCGGGGTCTTGGGCGGAAGCAAATCTGATTTCCCGATCTTAGAAAAGGCCGCTGCGATTCTGACGGATCTCGGGATTCCCAACGAATTGATGGTCGTCTCTGCGCACCGGACTCCGGATCGCTTGTTCGCCTATGCAGAACAAGCTCCGGGCCGGGGGATCGAGGTCATTATTGCTGGTGCCGGCGGGGCGGCCCATCTCCCAGGGATGCTGGCTGCGAAGACGCATCTGCCGGTCATTGGAGTACCGATTCCGACTGAGCATCTTCGTGGGCTTGACTCGCTCCTCTCCATCGTGCAAATGCCAAGAGGGATTCCCGTCGCCACAGTGGCTATCGGAGGGGCGGAGAATGCCGGCTTGCTGGCGGCGCAAATCCTGGCGGGCCGGTATCCAGCGATTGCCGCTCGCGTGAAATTATTCCGTCAGACACAGACGGACAGCGTGCTTCAGTCTCCTGAAGCGAAGGGCTTGGTGACTGGAACGAAAGGTCCCGGCCGTCCGAGTCGCCGCTCGTGAAGGCAGTGTGCATTGAGCCAGGATCTGTCCTGGGTGTTCTGGGCGGCGGACAATTGGGCGCCATGTTCACCATGGCGGCACGCCGTCTCGGTTATCACGTTGCCGTCTGGGATCCAGACCCGGAAGCACCGGCTCATCGTGTTGCCACGCACAGCTTTCCCGTCCCGTTCACCGACCAGCACATTCTTACGCGCTTTGCCGATCTGGTCAGCGTTGTGACCTATGAATGGGAAAATGTCCCAGCGGAGCTCTGCCGGGCACTGGAGCAGCGGAAGCCGGTTCGTCCTTCGAGTGCCGTCCTGAGCGTGATTCAAGATCGCCTCGAACAAAAGGGGTTCTTGGCCTCCAACGGATTTCCCGTTCCCCTCTTTGCTGGCCTGACTGCGCCCGATCAATTGGCGACGATCGTCCGACAGGTCGGCTATCCCGCCCTCTGTAAGACGGCTATGGCCGGTTATGACGGCAAGGGACAGTGGAGAATTCCCCGAGAGTCCGATGTTCGGGAGGTGGAACGGGCATTGTCGGAATCCGCTCGCCCCGGCATGCGATGGATCGTGGAGTCCTTGGTGCCGTTTGAACGGGAACTCTCGATCCTGGTGGTCCGTGGAACTGACGGACAGAGTTGCAGCTACCCCTTGGCTGAGAATGAACATGAAGAAGGGATTCTTCGAACCACCAAAGTGCCGGCCCCAGGATCTTCAGCTGTGGCCGAGCGGGCGGCCGCTCTTGGGCGTCAAGTAGTGGATCGTCTGGAAGGGGTCGGAGTATTTTGTCTCGAATTGTTTCAGCTGCCCGGCGGGGAAATTCTCATCAACGAGATTGCCCCTCGGCCCCATAACTCAGGCCATTACACGCTCGATGCCTGCAGTGTATCCCAGTTTGAGCAACAGGTTCGTGCCATCTGCGGGATGCCCCTTGGTGAAGTGCGTCTGCTGAGCCCGGCCGTCATGGTGAATCTCATCGGGAACGATGCCGCAATCTTTATGAAGGGCGTAGGCTGTCGAACCCTGCTGGATATTCCTGGTGCGGTACTCCATCTCTACGGCAAGCGTACAATTCGTCCTCGCCGCAAGATGGGACATGTCACGTTCCTCGGGGAGACGCTCGGTCTCGCCCTCGATCATGCCAAGCAATTTTGTGACGACTTGGCAAATGATCCCACTCTGTCTGCCTAGCTTCCTTCATTCATCTGTATCGTTCCTATCCGGCATCAACCGATAGGGTCAGTCCTTTTCACAACATCCTCTCCTCCGCCGCACTACCCTGGAAAACCCAATCTGTGAGCCATTTTTTGGCCATTACGCATCGTTCTATTTTGTGACTTGCTGCAGGGAGATGGATCACACGGTTCACCTCCATAGGCCATAGCCTGCTGGAAAAACATGGTTCCGTCCCAAGGGGTATCGGTACAAGACTTGCTCCACTCTTAGCGGGTTGCGGAAAAAGTCCGCCAGCGTCGTTCGTTGCGGACTCTGACGTTTCACGCTGTCACATTTCACGTTTCGCGAACGAAGAGGACGGCCTTTTTCTGCATCCTGCCAGTCTTCGGTCGCCCGTACAGGAGATTATACAGATGACCATCCTTGCCGTTCCCTCTGAGAATCATGTCGAGCTGCCTTCGGCGGATTCGTGTCACGACAGTACGATTTCACGTCCACGATATGTTGTGCTTCAGTCGCTGGTCGGTGTCATGTTGGCCTACCAGGTGTTGTCTGGAGCGGACCTGATCGCAAGCCGGCCAACGATCGGGGTGATCGTTCTTGGGTTGGTGGCGATGGTCCTCTGCCTGTGGTATGTGCCGGCCACAATCCTACAGGCTGCATGGTTCAGTGGGACCGTGGTCGGGATCGATACGGTTCTTGTGACCGCCACCATCTATCTTTCGGGTAATGCTCGGTCGGAACTCTATCTGTCGTATTTCATTCTCATGCTCATTGCCGCCTCGGTGCGCCGCCTCTCCCATGTTATTGGGCTATCTCTGTTGCTCTGTGCCGGGTATGGCTTCATCCTCTATCAAGGGGTTGTTCAAACCGGTGCTTTGTCGCCCGGGCATCTGCTGGGCGTACCGGTTTTGTTGGTGATGGCGACGTTCTACGGGCTCGCGCTGCAAACGATCGGAGACGAACGGCAACAAAAAACACTATTGCAGGGGAGTATTGAGGCGCTGAAAGAGACTGAGCAGTCCTTGCAAGCGTCGCGGGATCAGTTGGAGGCCCGTATCAAGGGTCTCAAGAGCGATCTCTCGCGGGCGAATGAGCATGCCCGGCAGGAGAAGAAGGAACGACAAGGCCTCGAGCAGCAATTGCAGGAGGCGCAGAAGATGGAAGCGATCGGTCGGATTGCCGGAGGAATTGCCAACGAACTCAGCCATCTCGTTTCGGTGATCGGAAGGCAAACGGGTGTGGTCCTCTCTCGCCTCAAGCCGGAGGACCCACTCTATGGGCCGGTCGATGACATATTTCGAAGCGGGGGGCAGGCCGCAGCCGTGACCGCTCAATTGGCTGGGTTGGGCCTCCACGACGGTCACGTCCGACAGGTGCTTTCGGTCAAGGCTGTGCTGGAGGAGATTCGTGGTGTGATGCGAGGGCTGCTGCCCGCCTCCATCGATCTCAGCATGTTCATTGAAGATGCGCCTATGGATGTGGAGGTCGATCGTGAGGGACTAGAACAAGTCTTGCTTCATCTTGCGGTGAATGCGCGGGATGCCATGCCAAGTGGTGGTCGGCTCCGGATTGAAGCGAAGCAGGTGTTCCCCGGGCAGGAGAGTGGACCGGTGAATGGAAGGGGAGGGCATCTACCCAAGGTGCTGATTCAAGTGACCGATACCGGAAGCGGGATGAGTCGAGAGACCCAGTCGCACATGTTTGAACCTTTCTTTTCCACAAAGGAGATGAATGTGGGACTCGGACTCACCGCGGTCTATGGCATTGTGAAACAAAGTGCAGGCCAGGTTGATGTCGTCAGCCAGCCCGGCGAAGGAACCGTGGTGCGAGTGGTGCTTCCTCTTGTACGACAGGGCCGGCCGCCTGCTCCATCGATCCTGGCGCACGTTGCAGCCAAAGGACAGGAAACGGTCCTGCTGGTGGAACCGAATGAAATCGACCGTAAGCTCGCACTCTCCACGTTGTTGCGGCATCGCTATCAAGTCTTGGAGGCTAGCTCGTCCGTTGAAGCGTTGCTACTCACGCAGCGGCATCCTGGGGCCGTCCATGTGGCCGTGAGCGATCTCATGATGCCGGAGATCGGTGGGCGTGATTTAGCCAGACGGTTGTTGGAGCAACACCCGAATATGAAGCCGCTCTTTGTCTCAGGGTATGACGACGAGACGATGGTGTCTCATCGCCTCAACCCGCGGTATCTCTTGAGGCGTCCCTATCGACAAGCCGGGCTGGTGGAAAAAGTGCGTGATCTGCTGGATGCGTGAAGATCGGATGGTTGATCTGGACCAGAGAAACCAGATGAACCGGACAAACTGGGCTAGTCTGTCCCATCGGTCTCTGCGGCTTGATGCAAAGAAGGGCACGTCCGGGCGTTTGAACAGACCAATCAGTGCCATCCCAGCAAGAAACCCGCCGATATGGGCGAAGAAAGCGACGCCTCCACCGGTACTGCCGACGCTCATCCCCCCGCTCAACAGTTGCATCACGAACCACATGCCGAGGACGACACCTGCTGCCACCCTCGTTGCGCCCAGACCGGGCATTATAACCAGCACACGGGCTCGTGGAAACAGCAACACATAGGCGCCCAAGACACCGGAAATGGCGCCGCTTGCTCCGACCATGGGGATAGACGAGGACGGATCGGTCCAGGCGTGGCTCAAGGCGGCCAGAATTCCGCATGTGAGGTAGAACACGACGTATTTCCCATGCCCCATGACGTCTTCGATGTTGTTCCCGAAGACCCAGAGGTACAGCATATTCCCGATGAGATGCATCCAGCCGCCGTGGAGGAACATGCTTGTGATCAACGTAGCGTAGGCGGGAATGGCTACGTCCATTTCAGGGAGGTCTGCCTCCCCGAACACGAGGGCCGGGATTGCCCCGTACTGAAAGACGAATGTATCTCCTGAGCCGGCGGGAAGGCTTGCCTGGTAGAAAAAGACGAGGACACAGGCTGCGATAGTGGCGATTGTGACCACCGGCGTCCGCTCGGTCGGGTTATCGTCATGCAGTGGGATCAAGGTTGCCCTTATTGGGAGGGAGAACGGCGACGGTCGGTGACCGATTGAGGAAGTGCCGGGTTATCCGGCAAGGAGCCATCAGGCCCAAGGGAGACCGAAAACCCCGCAGCGTGGGTATGGCCTCCACCACCGAAAGACGCAGCGATAGCTCCTACGTCGGCCCCTTCCTCTCGCGAGCGCATACTGTAATAGCGGCGCCCATCGCGATCGTGCCAAATGACGCAAAACGGATGCTCCACGGAGAGGCGTTCGCCGATCTGGCTCGTCAGGACCGCGCTGTGGACCGACGGAACTATGGCTCCTTGGAAATCGACCAACATCGCTTGCGCTGCCAGTTTGCTCACGATCTCGCTTTCATAACGCAGGATGGCCCGGCCTTCCTGTTCCAATTCTTTCTGCTTGAAGTGACTCCAGCGGTGATAATCGAATGGATATGAGGCCACGGCTGCATTAATTTCCCGGCTGGAAGGGAGTGCCCAAGTCCAGAGATCTTTGTCTTGGATATAGTCGAGGAGCCAAGGCGTCGGCTGATCGTGTGCCCATTCCCAGGCCAGGACGGCTCCGGACTTCTTCATGTCGAAGTAGGCATAGGGAAGGCCGGCGAGGGCTTTCTCTGCAGTGATGTGATGATCGAGCACGAGGAGCGCCTGCGTTTGAGCGGCCATGGTTTCCAGTATCTCGCGGGCATAGCTGAAATCCACAATGACGACTCGTTGGTCCTGTAGCCCTGAGGGAGGAGGATTCCCGTGTTTGACGGGAATGAACCGAGCCGCTGGAAATCGATTCCAGATCGCCCAAGCGGCGCCGAACCCATCGGCACATTCGGCGTGATAGAGCACGACAGTGGGAGGCTCAGAGAATGGGTGCTGTGTGCGGGAACCAGCCATTGTGACGGAGCATACCATGATGCTGCTCCGAGACTAAAGCGTCTTTGCGAGGAGCGATCAGAGGGCTGTTGAGATGGTCGATCAGCTGACGTAGCCGACTCGCGCTCCGGCGGTTTGAAGTAAAGGTCAACCGAGGCAAGTCCCTCAGGTCCGGCTCGTCAAGTTCTTCAGGGAGCTGCCCGCGCAACTCGAAGGTGCCCTCGGATAACAGATCGCCGAACGTGTCATGAAGGCCGGCTACCTGTTCGGGGGAGATGCCTGTTTTCAGCCGCATGGCCAGCAGCCGCCCCACATAGCGAATAGAATGGAATCGGCAGTAAAAACGCCTGATTTCATCGATTGCCTCGTCCACGGACGTCGTGATTGTGAACAGGCTGAGATCTTCAGGGTTGATCAGTTTACGGGCCAAGAGTTGGCGTGTGACGAAGCCGTACCAGTCGTCCCAATAGTCGCAACCGGGAGCCTGGAGACACACGATCGGCTGAGGATCGCTTTTGCCCGTTTGGGCGAGAGTCAGAATTTCAAAACCTTCATCATGCGTCCCGAAGCCGCCGGGGAATAAGGCAATGGCGTTGGCTTCTTTCTGAAAGATGAGTTTGCGGGTGAAGAAGTATTTGAACGTGACAAGCTTGGGGTCATCGGCGATCGTGGCATTCGGGCCTTGTTCGAAGGGCAGCATAATATTGACCCCGAAGCTGTTTTCGCGCCCGGCGCCTTCCTGACACGCGCGCATGATTCCGTCGGCGCCCCCGGTAATGACCATGAACCCTTCCTCGACGATCTGACGGGAAAACTGGAACGCCATCTGGTAGTTCGGATCATCCGAGGCGGTGCGGGCCGAACCGAAGATGCTGATCTTGCGTCGATTGCAATAGCCATGAAAGACACGGAAGGCGTGACGCAGTTCTTTTACGGCGCGGTTGACGATCTTGAGGTCCAGGATATCCAGATGGGAATCGTGGAGTCGGAGCGTCCCGGCCAGGAGTTCTTTCATGATCGCGGCTTGCAGGTCGTCTTCCGGACTATCGAGCAGGAGGCGAATTTGGCTGAGCAACTCCTCGTTCGAGGGGAGGGGACGGGAACGGGTCTGCGAGGTTTTCATCGGGTTATCCATGTGGTTATGGTTATCCTGGGGAATAAAATTCTATCAGCTGATCGCCTGTCGGTCAAAAGAACGGAAAACATGTGTGAGGTTAGGAGCGATTGGGTGAAGGAGGCATTGTTTGAAGCGCCCAGGCCCTGATACGAGCGAGATCGGTCGATGAGAGGTCAGTGAACTGAATATCGACATGCCAGATGCGGCTCCCGCTTGATGGATCATTTGGCTCTGCCCCCGGAATTCCGCTAGTCAGGGCTGTCCCACGAAGGGTTAAGGGAGTGTTTTGACCAGGAATGGAAAATGCCAGTACGACGTTCGTTCCTGTTAGAATCTTCGCGGTCGATTCGACTAGACGCCCCGACATGGCTCAGTTGGGTAATCATGGCGTTAAAGTTGAGCCCCTGCGCCGAAGCTCGTCCGACCACGCTCACCACAACGGGGATTCTCGTGCCACGTCGGGGCGGCGTGAGCATCAGGTCTTGGGCACTGAGCACCCCAACCGGTTGGTTTTGTTTGGTGACAATCAAGAGAGACGCACCCGTTGCCATCATGAGTGTCGAGGCTTCTGCCAAGGCCTCATCGTACTCGATGAATTGTACCGGGCGTGTCATGATCGTCCGGACTTCGATGTCGTGCGGTTCGAGTCCCTGAGCAACGACTTTCTTTACAATGTCGGTCGGCGTCATGATGCCGAACTGCGTGTCGGTATCCTTGACGAGCAGGCAGGGTGCCTGCTCTCGTTCGAGCAGCATTGCCGCCTCACTGACGGAGACATCACCCGGAACTTGCACGACCCCTGGTGTCATCATATGGGCAACCATAGTGTGAACGAGATGTGTCGGCTTGAAGGGCTTATCATCGTCGTCGGCATGGGTTCGAGACCTCCCCCGATTCGCACGTGCACGATTCGTGAGGGTCCGCCCCTGGCGACGTAAGCCAAGTATAGCAGACGAGGCTCCCTGGCCCGTGACCGGGGCTTCCCTTGTCAAACAAGGGGTTCGGCGAATAGACTAGGCCAATTGTTAGAACAGCACAAGGGGTGATCCTATGCCTGATTCCGATTTCGTTCAACAGGACTTTCAGCGTCGCCTCAGGAACATTCCCCTACTGGGGATGGGGCTGTCAGTCGACGTCTATTCTCCTGATCTGTTCGATCTGGTGAACAAGCTTAGGGAGCAAGGACTCCAGCTAGGCTATCTCGAAGTCTTTAAGGCGACAACGACCGCACTGACAACGGTTCGACAGGCTGTGCCGGATATACCGTTGGCGTACCACGGGGAAGGCCTGTGGATCACTCAGCCGGACGTTCAAGAATCTCCGTTCTTTCAGCAGGACGTCAGCGAGATGGTTACGCAACTCAACAGCCTACAGAGTCTCTGGCTGAATCATGAATGTGCAATGAAGCAGATGGCGGGCTATTCGTTTGGCACCTATGTCCCTCCATTATATACGCAATTGAGTGCCGAGGTGGTGGCGGCAAACATCACGACGGTTCAGCAGGCGATGGATCGGCAGAGTCGTCGGGCGGACGGGACCGCGCCGCTCTTTCTCTTGGAGATGCCGCCGCTCACATATTTTTCCGCCGGCACGATACCGATTCCCTATTTTTTTCGGCTCGTCACAGCATTGGTGCCCTGCGGTCTCGTGCTGGACATCGGGCACCTCTGGACGGTCTATCGCTATACTGCCGCCTGCCGACGGGTATCGCTTGAGCGATTCGTCGGGGAATTCCTCGACGAATTTCCTCTGGAGCGGGTCGTCGAAATCCATATAGCGGGGTTGGCCTGCCATGAGTCGGTTGGTGAGTCAAAGGGAGGAGAGGGGCTTCCTGAATGGATCGATGCCCATGCCGCCCCGATTCCATTGGTCCTCTTCACCCTGCTCGAACAGGTTCTGGCCCATCCGAACCTCGTCAGTCTCAGGGCAGTAGCGCTTGAAGTGGACACTAAACCGATCGAGATGATTGTGGAGGAATATGCAGAGGCCGTTCGACGTTTCTCCTTCCTCGTTCAGCAGACGATGGCCAGAGGAACGGCTGTAGAACAGTCGATGGAACTGACGTCTTGTCCAGTCTCCAGTCCAGGAGCCGGTCTGCGAGTCAGATCGACAGCAGTTGCGCGACGACTATGCGCGCTACGCGCAAATTATCTCGGGGCAAGCTCCGTCATGACAGGCCCGGAGTGGCAGGAAACGGCCGCCGAGGCAACCGGGTTACACGGTACCGCACGTCCTATGTGCCGCACGAGATTCTCCATTGGGGAGGAGACCTTGCAGAGATGTTTCCTCAGACTTGTCGGGCGTTAGCGGAGCGGGATGTCTGCCTGACAGAGTTTGTCACTTTCTGGTTTCGGTCGCCAAGACCGCTCACGCACTCGTATGATTTCTTCCTCCTGAAGATCGAACGGTTTCTCGAATTTGTGACGGAACGTGCGCCGGATGTACGGGTCTGCGCTACAGCAGGAAAGCGACATGTTGCGCCAGGCCTATGCTCAGGCGAACGAAGTGGTGGAACCGGTGATGGATATGGAGCGAACCAGGATGAATTTCTGGCAGTCACTCACCAGACCGGTCATTGGGATGGCGCCGATGGATGGGGTCACCGATGCGACGTTTCGCCATACTGTGGCGATGCACGGGAAGCCGGATGTTTCCTTCACGGAATTCACTCATGTGCATGACGTCTGCCGGGGACCGGAGTTCCTGTTGGATTCCCTTATCTATCATGAGGCTGAACGGCCGATTGTCGCGCAGCTCTACGGGAAAGAGCCGGACCTCTTCTATCAGGCTGCTCATGCAGTCTGTGAGTTGGGGTTTGACGGATTGGATATCAACATGGGCTGTCCTTCACGGAGTGTGGCCTCATCCGGATCGGGCGCGGGACTGATCCGAACACCGGATGTGGCCCAGGCCATTATGCAGGCCTGCCCGACAGGGGATCGCCGATTGGGCGGCCGGTCAGAATCTTGAGGGAGCGGGTCTCAAGCCTGGCAGAGTGGCGGCGATCCGGCGGATGAACGAGCAGCGGAAGGATGCCCGCCCACTCGTCCGACACACGATCCCTCTATCGGTTAAGACGCGCCTCGGCTACGACGTGGTGGTCGTTGACCGATGGATCGAATATCTCCTCATGGAACAGCCGGCAGTCATTTCCCTGCATGGCCGCACCTTGCAGCAAATGTATCGAGGGGAAGCGGATTGGAGCGCCATTACTCGGGCGGCGGAAATCGTGCGGGGAAGCGGGACTTTGCTGCTCGGCAACGGGGATGTGCACAGTTATCACGACGTCGTCCGTCGCGTGCGGGAGACCGGAGTCGATGGCGTGTTGGTAGGACGAGCCGCGCTCGGAGCCCCCTGGTTTTTTCGGCAGAAAGAGGAGGCACGCCTCGTTCTGCTGCAACATCGGCCTGAGGAGGGGCTCGAACTGTGGGTGCCGCCGCTCGATGTTCGTTTCGAGATGCTGCTCGATCATGCCCGACGGTTCGAAGCGGCCTGTGGGCAGGGCCAGTTTCGGCGGATGCGCAAACATCTGGGGTGGTACTGCAAAGGGTTTCCTCATGCCGCCTCGCTGCGAGCCGATATGTTCCGAGTCTCTTCGGTCGCTGACTTGGAGCAGGTGCTCGCCGATTTTCGCAGCGCACAGCGCGCGTCTCACCGAGGTCTCAGACCAGCTGCCGCTCGAACCCCTTGTCTCCGCTGAGCCCTCTCCGGCGTTGTAGATGTCATTCATTCTGGCTTCAACTTCTCCGCGCCGTCGTGAGTTGCTCGCCTTGTTGGGCATCCCCTTCGACGTCAAGAGCCCCTCCTTCGAGGAGCAGCTGGTGGCTGACCGTCCGGCGATCGAGCAGGTGCAGTCCTTCGCGCAGGGCAAGGCCCGGTCGGTTGCGAGGCAAGAGCCGGAGGCGGTCGTGCTGGGGAGCGATACGGTGATTGAGTTGGATCATGACGTGCTCGGGAAACCGGCTGATCTGGCGGAGGCCCGTGCGATGCTTCGACGCCTGGCTGGTCGTGATCATTACGTACATACGGCAGTCGCGCTTGTCTGTTCAGTTCGTGCGATAGACGTCGTTGCCCTGTCTACCGCCGTCGTTCGGATGAAGCCGTTCGATGAACGGGTGCATGAACGGTATCTCGCGACAGGAGAAAGTCTCGGCAAGGCCGGCGCGTACTCGATTCAAGGAGAGGGCGGCGACTTGGTCGATTCCATTGACGGAGATTTCACGACTGTGGTCGGTTTGCCGCTCCGCCTGGTCTCTCAGCTGCTTGAGCAAGCGGGTGTGAGAGTACCGGTCGATCTCGACGAACTCTATGCCGCTAAGCCCTATGCCAACTGGGTCCGTTTTCCAGGCTGATTGCAAAGGGGTAAGAGGTTTTCGTACAATGCCGCCCCATCATTCTCGTCTTGCTTACGGAGGGAGTTATGAGCGTACGATGCCTGACATCAGTGGCACGAGTTGGTGGCATTGCCACTTGTGCGGTCGCGGGCCTGTTGACGGTCGTCGGTCTCCAGCCGGTCTTGGCGATCGATGTGAAGCTCTCAGCAGAAGAGGCGCAGAAGGCCTTGGAAGCCGGGCGGGCGCCGATGGAGAAGGCCAACACCCCGGAGGAGGTCAAGAAGGTTCTTCAGCAAGCCTCCATGGTCACGCGTGTGGGAGCCGACCCAGAGAAAGATCCCTGCGGAGCCAGCGCCATCCTCCGAACCAAACGCTATCGACTTGAAGCCTTTGGTCGGCAGGAAGCGGCGGAGTCCAAGAAGCGGAAGACGGATGTGCGCATGCCCGAGGAGTTCATCAAGAAAGTCGTGGACATGCCCAATATGGAGATTGAAGTTCAATTGTGTGGCGACGACGAATACTTTGCAGAGGGCGCCTTGATCGAGTTGCAACAGGGCTCGAAGAAGATCAAGCCCATCGACATCGGAAAAGCCGAACGCGGCCGAAAGAATGAGGGAAGCGGGCCGATCTACCGGTCACGCTTTACCGCACTGTTTGCCTATGAAACGTTTGATCCGACTGCAGCCTCGGTTTTCGTCGTGAATCTTCAGGACGGACATGAGGCGAGAATCGTTGCCGATTTCTCCAAGGTGAAGTAGTCTCTCTCCTTCGATTTCGTTCGTGCCGATCAGCGGCGACTAATCCTACTGCCCGCAAGTGGCCCCGTGGCTGTCCCAAGCAAGGCGGCATTGAGTAGGTAGGTTGAGGTCGAGGTTGAGCGAAGATCTGGTTTTTCATTTTAGCCTCAACCTTCTCCGCGCTGGCGGACTGGTTCAGCATCCTGCAACTGTTAAGTACACCTATAAAACTTCTGACGAATACCGAGCCGTCATGAACCGCTCGTACGCACCTGCGGCTTGTGGCTTTGCGCCCACTGGCGTTGAAACTGTTCGTACGACACGGACAATTTCTGTTGCATCGCCGTCTCAAGAGGCTGTCCGGTCATGAGTACATTCATCAGCTGGCGAACGGTGTACATGCTATATCGATCGATGAGGTGTTGAGTGGCAACACTTGCCGTGAGGTACGCGGTCGGTAGTGATGTTGAGGGAAGCTGAGCCCAGGATCCGTGAAGGGAAGGCAGCGACATGAGGGGAGGGCTCTTTTGTCGGGACTCTTCCATGTCCGGCCAGGGATCTTCCGTCAGATGGATGGCCAGACCTTCCACGAGCCATGTTGGAGGAGAGGCGCTTCCATTCTTGGCCTGTTCATGAAAGAGCGCGTGGACGAACTGATGACGGGCCACGCGGCTGAATAGTGCGAGATCGTCGAGCGCGCCTTGAGTGGGGAGGTGGATCGAACCCGATCCGTGATCGAACAACGTATCGGCCCAATCGGGAACTCCCGCCGGACCGGAAAATTTCTGTCCTGTGTGTAGGACAACTGTTATGGGTCTGGCGGGCACATGTCCGAACTTCGGGGGAATCTCCTCGTAGGCGTATTCGAGCATGGCGCGGATGCGCACCCACGTCGCTTGATCGTCGGGCCCGTCGAACTGAACGACGAAATGTGAAGTGTCTCGCGGGGCAAACGGTCTTGGCGGCTGTTCTTCCTGAGTAGCGATGGAGGATGGACGGTGAAATCACGGATGGTGTTGAAGGAGGAGGCGTGCGGCTTTGATGGAGATTCGGGGCCGGGCTGGTGTCTATGGCTGCTGATTTGGATGAGGGGGCGAGTGCCACGACTTGAGTCTGCGGGGAGTTCCCCTGATCTGCCTTTGCGACCAGCTTATCTCGATAGGGTCGGAGATTGGAATCATATTGGGTTTGTGGATGCGCAAGATCGAGATGGGTCATCGCAGAGGTCTTGTCGCCTTTCTCCAACAGCAGTTCGGCGAGTGCAAGATGCGGGAACGGATCGGTGGGATTCAGTCGAATCACCCTGTTGAGGAACTGAGGTGTCATCGCCGGGTCGCGAAGTTCCCAGTACGCTTGCGTCAGGTTCATGTACGCAAGTGGATTGGTGGGATCGGACGCCACGGCTTTCTTAAAGGCCTTGACAGAGAGTGCGCTTCCGCCGAACTTTTCCTGTTGCACGCCGAGATTATTCCAGAGCGCTGCGATGTACCGTTTGGTCTGGGCTTTCTCCAGCCCTTTGTGTGAGAGGGCCATCAAACGGCGTTCTGCTTCCCTGTAGTTTCCCTTTTCCACTTCCTCGCGAATGAGCCCGAGCGCACCAGTAGGCGCTTGTCCGGGATCGATCAGCCGCGTTTGCGGAACGTCCCAGGACGGATATTCTTGCGTTTCCGGCAAGATGAAGCTGGGGGTTGGTTGCGGTAGCGGGGGCTCCGAGGACTGTCGGGATGCGGGTCCTGGAGTTAAATATGCCGGTTTCAGCCACGCCTGGTAGCCGATAAAGAGGACAAGCACGAGGGCGAGGAGTTTGAGTGTGGATGAGATGTCGCGTCGATATTCCACAGTACCTTCCCTTTGGAGATCTCAAACTGTCGGTTTGAGGCTACCGACCGCGAAAGATTCTGGTGCCTGGTTTAATCGTCTTCCAGAGCGTTGTTTCATGACACCGGTCACATTGTGGGCCGAAACTTCCCTCATGCTTGTCATCCTTCTTGTGACAACTGACACAGGAGGACGATGATTCGACCTTCTTGTCCATGCGCTCGGTGTGGCAGGCATAACAATCGCGCCCTTTGTGTCCACCGTCGAGTTTGAATCGTGTCCGTGTATCGTGATCAAAGTCCCAGAGTTTCCAGTCTCGTAGGCTGTGGCAGTCCTGGCATTCCGTACCCAGCCTGCGCCGGTGCACATCGTCGTTCTTGTGGCAGGCGTAGCAGGCTGTGGGCGTCTTGTCTTGATACAGCCGTCCCGTGTGGCAGCTCTCGCAAGTGGTGGTTCGATGTTTCCCTCGCAGCGGATACTTCGTATCGTGGTCGTGCTCAAAGAGGAGCGCTTTCCAATCCCGTTCGGTGTGACAGCGTTCACACTTCACGGTAAATTGCCCCTTATGCTTGTCGTCTTTCTTGTGGCAGGCGTAGCAGTCGGTCGGTGTCTTGTCTTTGTATAGGTGTCCCGTGTGGCAGGACTCGCACTTTGTCGTCCGATGCTTCCCCCGTAGCGGATACGTCGTATCGTGATCGTGCTCAAAGAGGAGCGACTTTCCAATCCCGTTCGGTGTGACAGCGTTCACACTGCACGGTAAATTGCCCCTTATGCTTGTCGTCCTTCTTGTGGCAGGCGTTGCAGTCGGCCGGAGTCTTATCCTTATACAAGTGCCCCTTATGGCAGGACTCGCACTTAGTCGTGATATGCCGCCCCCGTAGCGGGTACTTGGAGTGCAAGTCATGATCGAATGTGATGGTCTTCCAATCGCTCTCCGAGTGGCAGGTCTCGCATTTCTCTCCGTACGTCCCTTTGTGCTTGTCGTCTTTCTTGTGGCAGGAATAGCAATCTAGCGGCGCATCTTTGAAAGCGGGAGTCAGATGACATTTCTTGCATTCGACCTTGGCGTGCTTTCCCATCAAGGGGAAGCGCGACTTGTTATGGTCGAACGGCGCCTTCTTCCATGACCGGTCGTCGTGGCATTCCTCGCACTTCGTGCCCTCCTGCCCTTTATGTTTGTCGTCTTTCTTATGGCAGGAGTAACAGTCCATCGGGGTTTCCTTGTAGCGATCGTTCGCGTGGCAGCCTTTGCATGGCACCTCGACATGCTTGTTCCGGAGCTTGTAGCGGGTCTTGTCGTGATCGAACCGGATCTCCTTCCAATTCCGATCCGTGTGACAGTCGGCGCAGGCAGCTTCCCACGTTTCCTTTGTGCTTATCGTCTTTCTTGTGGCAGGTGTAGCAATCTGAGGGCGCATCACGATACTTGATCTTGGGTTTGTGACAGGCCTTGCACTCGACCTTCTTCGCGTCGGCATGGGCGCCCTTGAGCGGGAAGTCCGTCCGTTCGTGATCGAAGGTCTGTTCCGTGATCGGTGCAATGTTCTCCGTTCTGCCTTTGTGTTCTGTGTGGCATTCCTTGCATTCGCGCAGCTCCTTGAATCGCCCGTGCGACCCCTGCTTCTGCTCGATGTCCGTGCGAATGTCTTTGTGACAATCCTGGCAGAGCGTATTCTGCGCCGCCTTGTCGAACCGCTTGTGGCACTTGGTGCAGTCTTCTTCCCATTTGGCATGGCCTTCGATCACCTGCCCCGGCATCAACGCCGTCTCGACGTTGTCTGCCCAGGCCGGAGCGGCCATGAGCATCAATGTGCCGAGTAGAAGCAGGGGAAGATAGATTCGTGAGGCCAGCACAATAGTCGATCGGCGTCAGTACATGTAAACGGCCACGATGTGAAAGATCGTGCAGGCAGCCAGAATGTAGATCAATGGAACGTGGAGCATGTGCCACAACGAGAAGAAGCGTTCGAAGGTACTAAACTGGGCGACGCGCTGGCACTCTCTCAAATACGATGACGTCAACTGAATCGCTTCCGATGCCCCGCCATGGAACTCCGGGTGCCGTTCGGTCTTCAGAACTTTTCGCAGCTCGCGCGCGCAACGAAAGGACAGGATAATCCGTTTCGCTCCGATCGTTAGGGGGCTGAAGAGGTGCGAGGTGAAGGAACGATCGAGTTGCATCGAGTCGCGCTCGAATGATTGGAGCCATTGCTCGACGCGAGGCACAAAGTGCAGTCGGGACTTCGCATCATCCGAGTGGTCTGCAAACTCTGCCTGAATTTTCTCCAGCGTGGCGCGACGGCCGTAGAGACCATAGTGAATCTTGGTGTAGACGAAGCGACCAATGATGCCGCTGATGACCACCCCCAGCATGCTAAAGAGCGCGATGGTAGCGTTAGTGGATCGGAGATGAAAGGTTGAGTGGAACAGCACGAGGGTCGGGCCGACGATACCCATGATCATGTGGATGCGAAACCAGTGTTTTGAGCGCACCCCAGCGATGCATGAAGCCCACATGCTTGCGCAGTGGATAGGCCAGCATTAACAGCATCATCACGGAGCCGACGACTCCCAGATAAAACCCAAAGTTCGAGCGCGGGGTGTAGTACTTACCAGTCGCAACCTTGTAGGCCACCCACATCGATAAGCCCACGAGCACGAAGACCAGCAGTCGTCCGGGCAGGGAAGGAGAATCGGATGTCTCGTTTTCATCCGGTTTTGAGACGAGCCTGGTCGCCGGGCGAGGTGCCTCGCTTGTTCGTTCTCGGATCTGCCGGAGAGGTTCAGCGATAGCCATGGCAGTTCATCCTATGATCAGAGATGGTTGATTCGTTGATCGGTTGTAGGCGATGCGTCGAAGATCCTGATTGTTTAGAGCAACTCCCGCGCCTGTTTCTCGGCGCACAATCCTTGCGTGGTTTCGGACATTTATGACCTGTGGGAAAGGTATCCCATTCGTACACGGTGTCTGCATTTGACTACATGTTCGTTCAGAACCGTCAGATTTGCACGTGATTTTCCAGGTTCGTGATGCCAGCCTTCCTTGATAAATCGTAGCGTTAGGGCTCCGCGACGGAGCGGTATATCTATTGCGATACATGCGGTCAATGAATTTGGGATCACTTTCCCACTACTGATCACGGGATCGTGCAATTCTAAAAGTGGGATTATATTCCCAATCATAATAATCGGGCAAGGCAAAAGCGGTTGAGCAATGAATGCAAATGTATTGGAATGTCGATGAATCCGGACAGGCCACATAGCTTCGTTGCGTGAGGGAGTGTGATCGCCGCGATTCTGCGCGGCGGTACTGTAGCTCGGTGTCGTGTTCCGATGCCGGAGGCAGCGTGCCCAGGGTCGCACTAGCCGCTCAGATATCGAGATCGATCACAGCAGCACCGGCTTCCCGCTCAGCGGCGGCCACGCGCAGGTTGTGTGCGAGCGGTGCCACTTGCAGGGCATATTTCGAGGAACGCCGACGCAGTGTATGCAATGCCACTCTCCGGGCGGACGGGTCGTCTCCACCTTTAAGTCGGCGAACCACCTGCCGACCACGGTCAACTGTAGCAGCTGTCACCGGACGACAAATTGGACACCCGCGTTTTTTACCCATAATGGTGTCGCTCCGGGAACCTGTTCCAAATGCCATAACCAAACTACTGCGCAAGGAAAGCCGGC
The DNA here is from genome assembly GCA_963742465.1 of uncultured Nitrospiraceae bacterium. GTDB lineage: Bacteria > Nitrospirota > Nitrospiria > Nitrospirales > Nitrospiraceae > Palsa-1315. Next base: position 78,900 of record CAVUMA010000008.1, read on the forward strand.
GTAACGCATATTCCGACGACCATGTCCTGCGACAGTTGCCATCGGACGGTTGGCTGGACGGGCGCAGCCTTCAAACATCTGGGAGTTGGGCCAGGCACTTGCGCGACCTGTCACAACGGGATCCAGGCCCGTGGGAAGCCGGCGGCGCACATGGTCGACTTCTGCTTCGTGCGATATCCTGCCACCGAGATGGGCGCGGCGAATTGGATTCTTGTGACCGCCACGGATACAATCACGCGGAATTACGACCGGGACTGCGCCACCTGTCATAACGGCTCGACGGCGCGGGGCAAGACCGGCGAACCACTTCCCGACGACGCCACGGCCTGCGAGACGTGCCACAAATCGACGACGACGTTTGCCGGGACCGCGATGAATCACACGGGGATCATGACCGGCTGTGCGACCTGTCATGGACGGGCATGAGCGGGCGGGGGCATCGTGACGAAACCGGCGAATCACATGCACAGACGACGCCACCCGTGCGAGACCTGTCACAAGTCCACGACGACGTTTGCGGCGGGGGTGACCACGTTTAATCACACGGGGAATACGACCAACTGCGCGACCTGTCATAACGGCTCGACGGCACGGGGCAAACCGGCGAACCACTTCCCGACGACGCACGGCCTGCGAGACGTGCCACAAGTCCACGACGACGTTTACCGGGACCGCGATGAATCACACGGGGATCACGACCGGCTGTGCGACCTGTCATGCGACGGGCATGAGCGGGTCGGGGGCATCGTGACGAAACCGGCGAATCACATCACGACGACGCCTCCCTGCGAGACCTGTCACAAGTCCACGACGTCGTTTGCGGCGGGGGTGACCACGTTTGATCACACGGGGATACGACGGGCTGTGCGACGCTGCCATAACGGCTCGACGGCATGGGGCAAATCGGCGAACCACTTCCCGACACGCAACGGCCTGCGAGACGTGCCACAAGTCCACGACGACGTTTACCGGGACCGCGATGAATCACACGGGGATCACGACCGGCTGTGCGACCTGTCATGCGACGGCACGAGCTGGGTCGGGGGCATCGTGACGAAACCGGCGAATCACATCACAACGAGCCTCCCTGCGAGACCTGTCACAAGTCCACGACCTCATTTGCGGCGGGGGTGACCACGTTTAATCACACGGGGAATACGACCGGCTGTGCGACCTGCCATAACGGCTCGACGGCGCGGGGCAAACCGGCGAACCACTTCCCGACTGCCACGGCCTGCGAGACGTGCCACAAGTCCACGACGACGTTTACCGGGACCGCGATGAATCACACGGGGATCACGACGGGCTGTGCGACCTGCCATGACGGGCACGACGGCGCGGGGCATCGGACGAAACCGGCGACGCACGTCCCGACGACGCAACCCTGCGAGACGTGCCACAAGTCCACGACGACGTTTCTTGGGCACCGCGTTTAATCACACGGGGATCACGACGGGCTGTGCGACCTGCCATAACGGCACGACGGCGTTGGGCAAACCGGCGACTCACGTGCCGACGACGCAAGGCTGCGAGACGTGTCACAAGTCCACGACGACGTTGGGCCGGGGACACCGATTTAATCACACGGGGATCGTGACGGGTTGTGCGACCTGCCATAACGGCGGATACGACGGGGTGGTGGCAAGCCGGCAACGCACGTCCCGACCACAAGCGGCGTGCGAGACTTGTCACAAGTCGACGACGACGTTTGCGGGGACCGCAGTTTAACCACACGGGAATAGTGACGGGCTGCGCGACCTGTCATAACGGCGGATATGCCGGGGTTGGGCAAACCGGCGAACCACATCCCGATCGCCACGGCTTGCGAGACCTGTCACAAGTCCACGACGGCCTTTTCCGGATCGAGATGACCACAGTTGGGTGGTGGCGACGCCAGGGCAATGCAACACCTGTCATGAGCGTGGCACGAACTGGTTAGGGGTGCAGGGTAAGAGACCGTCAGACCATAACGGTAGAGAAGCAGCGCCAAACTCTTGTGATAACTCAGGCTGTCACAATACCTCCACCTTTAATAAGTAAGCGGTAACGTCGCTCGATGGATCAAGTGAGAGGTTCGGTAGAGCACTCAGGGCCGAAGCATCCATGCACGAAAGTGTGTGAACGATGCATAGATAGTAGGCGATGACTCGTTGTTGCGTTAGGTAGTCGCGTCGTTGCCGATGCGACCAGTTCGAGAAAATCACTCGAAACCGCCACGGTTTGCACCGGTATTCTTCCAGATTCAACTCAGTTCGACCGTCACCAACCTTTTAGAGGTATGTGTTGAGAACATGCAGTCGCAGTGCATTGAGCCATGTCGTGGCGGCTGCCCTCTTGTGCGGAATCGTTACGCTCAGCGGCTTGCTTGCGCCTGCACCGACGGCTGCTCAGCAGGTGCTTGACCGCGTCGAGATCGTCGAAACCCCAACCGCAGCGGAAATCCATATTGCCTTTAATACGAGAATCATCTACCAGCGCCATACCCCTTCAGATCAAGGCGATTTGATCCGGGTTTTTCTGGACCTTCCAGATCTCGACCGCTCGCGGAGGTTCTCGCGTGAGCTTGCTGTGCCGCCGCCCAGCGACCTTCTGCCAAAGTTCACGGTCACGTTTCCCGACCAGGGGACGAACGGTCTTTCCATTAAGTTTAGCCGGCCGGTGCGGTTTCGGATCAGTCAACGGGGCAATGAGCGGAACAAGATCGTCATTTCCGTGAAGCTGGATCGGCCCCAGATGCCTCCGCCGCCTCCTCCTGAGGTGAAAGTTCCATCATCACCTCCTGCTGTAGCTAAGGGACCAAAGCAGTCTTTCGATATTCCGGTGTTCCACCCCGGGATGGCTGTCGAGACGTATGCCGAGGATTTGATGAAACTAGGCCATAAGGCACTGATTGCCGGAGAGAATGAGCAGGCATTGCAGATTTTCAACGCACTCCTCAATCTCCCGCCGAATAAGCAATCACAAGTAGCTCAGGAGTGGGTTGGAGTGGCTAGGCAACGAAGCAGAGAATATGTGAAAGCGAAAGCGGAATATGAACTCTACCTCAAACTCTACCCCGAGGGAGAAGACGCGGTGAGAGTACGACAGCGGTTAGCGGCGTTGCAGGAGGCCATCACTCAGCTTGCACAAACCAAAACAAGCAGAGCACCTAGGAAGATTGAGGAAACCAGCGTCTATGGGAGTGTGTACGAGTACTATTACGGTGGCTATTCCCAGTCGAAAACTACGGATAAAGTCACCAATACCACGACGAAATTCAACAACCACGACCAGTCCTTGCTCCAGTCTGCCTTCGATGTCACCGGGCGTTACCGCAAGGATGAATATGACAATAAAGTCGTGGTGCGTGGGACACAGTCCTACAATCTTCTGGCTACTGACGACAGCAGAAGAAATATCAGCCGTCTCAGGGCCCTCTACTTCGAACACTCAAGTCAGGATTCGTATTTCGTTCGGATCGGTCGCCAGCCTGGGAATACCGGAGGCGTGCTAGATTTCCGATTCGATGGGGCATGGGTCCGCTATACTCCGGTCCCTCAATTCTTGAGTGTGAACCTCCTGGGTGGGCAGCCGAGACAATTCAGCTTGACTCCCAATTACGTGCCCGACGACCCGCGAAACTTTCGGGCCGACTTGAGTCCCTACTTTTATGGGGCCAATGTCGATATCGGTCCGATCGGACAGGCCTGGAGCGGCAATGCGTACTATTTCAATCAAATGGTGAACGGGGTGGTTGATCGGCGAGCAGTTGGCACTGAAGTACGGTATGGATCCAATGGGAAAAATGTCTACGGGCTGGTGGACTATGACATTTACTTTAACGCGCTGAACATCGCGACGCTCAATGGCACATGGGTGACAGAGGGAACGACCTTCAACTTCATGGCGGACCATCGCAGGACTCCATACTTGCGAACGGCGAACGCGCTCTTTGGAATCCCCGGGGCTTCGCTTAGTAACATCAACACAGGAAACGCGAGTCTGTTGCGTGAGGAGGCGCTGAATGTCACTGCGACAAGTGACCTGTTCCTTGCCGGGTTGCTCCATTCGGTGAGCACAGACTGGCAACTTGGTGGGGACGTACGCTTGAATCACATTTCCGGTACCCCTAGATCGAACTGCCTGGTCATTTTGCCTGGCACGAGCACGGTGTTCATCAATCCCAACGCCATCACGGATGCATCTTGTTCCTTGCAAGCACTGCCTGGGACTGGCGATATCTGGACCTATTCGGCTCAAGCGATCGGAGCGAACTTTCCGTTTGAGAATACGACCTTTGTGGCGAATGCCAGCTATAGTACGAGTCCAGCGTACCGAGGGGAATCACTCACACTCAATTCGTTGGCTCGTCTCGGACAACAATGGCAGTTCGACACGTTCGTCCTGCTCTATCATCAGAAGGATAGTTTTGACGTGGAGCTGTATCGCGTGACTCCGACGGTTCGCATAAACTATCGCTTTCTCGACAGTTGGACCTTCGAGGCCACAGGCGGGGTAGAAAAAACGCGGACGGATAGCTCGACACAAAAGGACTCGACGTTGCGACAATTCTTTTTCTATGGTCTCCGGTGGGACTTCTCCTAGCCCGAATTGCTTATGAATAATGTCGCACAACTATTGCCACAAGGGGCGAGGTGATCATGAATCTCACATTTTGGTTTATCGCTTGGGCCATGACACTGCTCGTGCTAGGCCTGCTCCTGTGGCCGCTGCTCAGGCGCCAAGATTCTTCGAAAAAGGAAGAAGGAGAAAAAACGCTTTCGGTCTATCGCCAGCAATTTGCTGAATTAGAACAAGACCATAAGAATGCCATGTTGACCGATGAGCGGTATCAACAATCGAAACAGGAACTCGAACGACGGCTTCTTGAGGAGTCGGGGCCTGCTGAGGCCACGCCTCCGGGACGGTTGTGGCCGGTGAACAGCCGATTGGTCGTTGTGGCATTGGCGGTCATTCTTCCGACCATCAGCGGACTGCTATACTGGACGTTGGGCAATCCGCAGGCGATCATACTTCCCAGCGCGTCACCTCCGATGGCGCAAGGCGGGTCGGACAACGCCCATCAAACATCCGAAGGGCTCGACGCGCTTTCCGAGCGGCTGAAGAAGAAACTCGAGCAGAATCCCAACGACGGAGCGGGGTGGGCCCTTCTCGCGCGCTCATATGTAGAAATCGGACGGCACGCCGATGCTGTGCCGATGTATGAGAAAGCCATGAAGTTGATCCCCGACGATTCCCAGCTGCTCGTCGACTATGCCGATGCCCTCGGCATGCTGCATGGCCGCAAGCTGGCGGGGAAGCCTGAATTGTTGATTCAGAAGGCGCTCAAGATCGATCCGAACCATGTCAAAGCGCTGATGCTGGCCGGGACCGTGGCGTTCGACCGCAAAGAGTTCGGGCAGGCTGCGCAGTATTGGGAACGGGCCAGCGCCAACCTTCCGACAGATGTGGAGACGGAGGTCCGGCAAGAGCTGCTCTCGGGTATTGCCGAGGCCAAAGGGTTAGCCGGCGGAAAACCGGCAATGGTCAAGGCGGTTGGTTTGGCGGCGCCTTCGACAAAGCCAGGTGGTCAGGCTGCCGCAATCAGCGGGACAGTGAACCTGGCGCCGGGTCTCGCCGGGAAAGTCGCCCCAACGGACACGTTGTTCGTGTTCGCGCGTGAGATGAACGGCCCGCCCATGCCGGTGTCGATCGTGCGGGCTACGAAGAATGGTTTACCCTTTACGTTCCGACTCGATGACTCGACGAGCCCCATGCCGTCCAGAAAACTGTCCGACGTGGACTCGGTGGTGATCGTGGCCCGTCTGTCGAAGTCCGGCCAGGCCATGCCACAAAGTGGAGACCTGGAGGGGATGAGTCAGCCGGTGAAACCTGGAGTGAATGGGATCACCGTCGTCATCGATCGTGAAAGACCATAGGACTGAAAAGATCGCATGTCGCAATCATATCTCACCACGCTGCTCTACCTTCTGCCGGTGATCATCGTACTGGTTCTGTATTACCGCCGCCATCGTAAGAAGGAAACCCACTCTCGCACTCGCATGGCTGAGACGGTGAAGTCGGGAATCCCAGAGCCACTTAGCTTGCACCCCGTCATCGATACCAATAAGTGTCTCGGCTCGAGCGCCTGCGTGAAAGCCTGTCCGGAACATGCGCTCGGGATCGTCAGGGGAAAGGCCGTGCTCGTCCAACCCGATCACTGCATCGGTCACGGGGCCTGTGCGGCGGCCTGCCCCGTGGAAGCGATTCAGTTGGTGTTCGGGACGGAGAAGCGCGGCATCGACATCCCTCAAGTCAAACCGACCTTTGAAACCAACGTCTCCGGCATCTACATCGCCGGCGAGTTGGGTGGGATGGGATTGATTCGCAAGGGGGTTGATCAGGGAGCGCGGGCGATCGCGTCGATTCGGAAAAACAAGAGCAAGGGAGGCGAGTTGGATGTGGTGATCGTCGGCGCTGGGCCGGCTGGTATCTCCGCCTCGCTGGCGGCCAAAGAGGCAGGATTGCGATTCGTGACGATCGAGCAGGAAGACTCACTCGGCGGGTCGATTTACCACTACCCGCGCCGGAAGCTGGCCATGACAGCGCCCATGACGCTGCCCATTGTCGGCAAGTTCAACAAGTTCGAGATTAGCAAGGAAGAGCTGCTGGCGTTTTGGAGCCGCATTACCCGTGAGAACGAGCATCAAGATCAATTTCTCGGAGCGTATGGATGCGATCACGAAAACGGGAAGCGGATTCCTGGTGAAGACGTCGAAGGATAGCTATAAGACGAAGAACATTCTCCTCGCCATTGGCCGGCGTGGCACACCTCGCAAACTCGGTGTGGCCGGTGAAGAGCAAGAGAAAGTGGTCTATCGGCTGATCGACGCCGAGCAGTATCGCGGGATGCATGTGCTGGTGGTGGGTGGCGGAGACAGTGCGGCGGAAGCGGCCCTGTCGATCGCCGCAGAGCGAGGCACCACGGTGACCATTTCCTGTCGCGGCGATGACATCTTTACACGTCCGAAAGACAAGAACCGCCAGCAGCTCAACCAAAGTGTGGAGAAAAAAAGGATCACGGTGTATTTGGATGCCAACGTAAAAGAGATCGGAACAGACACTGTGACGCTGATTCACGAGGGAAAAGATATCGAAATAAAGAACGACGCCGTGATTGTCTGTGCCGGCGGCACGTTGCCGACTCCCATGCTGAAAGAAATCGGTGTGATGGTCGATACCTATTATGGGACATCCGTACCGCGATGAGGAGCGAGGGCGTTAGTCTTTTCTGGTCGCGCTCGTCCAATCGACGGTGGTTGTGACGGCATTCCCCTGAACGGACACCTTCTTGCCGCTTGAGAGACCGCTGAAGAAGGCACTTCGCCCGATGGCTCCATAACGTCCCCTCAATCCACTCTCCGGAATCAACGACGTGTCGATGGAAGCCCCGAGCAGAACAACGATTGGATCTGCGGCAGATGTGACCAAACCCTGCAGCTGAACGTTCGACTTGGGGTCACTCCGTTCCACTTCTTTGGCCAAGACGGTATTCCCGCCATGTGGTCGCCCATGGATCTGCAGATGGTCGCCATTGCGAAGATCGTCGAGTCGTCGTGGATTCCCCTGACCATGCAGCGCGGTTTGGCCGTCGAACTGGATGACAAGACCTGCCAAGCCCGTCAGCGTCAGGGTGTTGTCGCTCGAATTGATCGTGGCCACATTCGCTTGCAGTTCCGTCTCTCCTTCAAACTCCACTTTCGTAGCGTTCACAATGCCGCTGACCAGCGAACCGTGCACCTCCAGATGGGCACCGATCAGGATGTCGTTGAGGGTTCCACCTTCGAAGGTCGTGCCGGCGCTGGCCTGCACATGCACATTGCCCAGATAAAAATCACCCGGAGCGACGACTTGGGTCACAAATCCTTCAATCTCAGCTCCCTCGCCGTCTTCGGAGCCCAATCTTTCCGGCTTCACCTTGGTGGCGGTCATCCGAATGCCGTATGGCCCTGATCCTCCGGATGACACCTGGCTTCCATGAACGTCCAGCAACAACCCGTTCCAGGCATTTCCTGCGGGATTTGGCATCTGGCCAATGTCCGCACCTGTGTAGTTCACCGCCAAACTGCCGATGACAAAAGACTTGCTGCGCTCATCATGCTGAGTGATAAATCCTTTCACCTGATAGTCGGCCGCGCCTATTTTGCGATCGATAAGTGTGGCGACCACGGTACCTGGTCCGGATACGAACCCGCTCACCTCTATGAGATCTTGACCAGGCACGAGACTCAGAATGTTCTGCCCAAGGATTGTGGCATCGATGATGGTTGTCGTTGTGATCGCCACAGTCTGACCCAGGACCACGAGACTCGACCCATCTGGGGCTACCGACTGAACGACCCCCTCGATCGTATCTTCATACACCAGTGTGTTGGCCGTGCGTTGCGGGGGATCGCTTGTCCCGTAGTTGTGGGTCAATGTGGCGTTGACGAGAACAATCATTCCTTTCTTGAGATCGCTTTGGTTGCCGGATTTCCCGTCGACCGTCATCTGTCGAATTGGTGGTGTCGTAGCTCGTATTCGGATACGACGACATTGTCGAGATCCGGTAATCGGGCCAGAGGCCACTGAGGCCGTATTGCCTGTTCCGCCGATTCCACCGCCGGCTTGTGGGCTGGGGCCGCACGATGCCAGCAACAGAAACAGAGCGATGGGAGCAAGAATCTCCTGTCTCGCCGTCCGTTTCATGATGCGGGATTTTCCTGATCGGATTTCAGCTGTTCCTCGAAATGATAAATCCCGAGCCCCACACGCACACGGCCGGTTCCCTTCGAAGCTGGATTCACATCACGATCTCGGTGAGAGAGCCAACGGTCGATCGACTCCAATAATTCCTGCCCTTGGGCGGCGGCGAGGACCTGAAATTCTTTCGCAGCCTCAACAGACACGTTGTCGTACATGACCTTGCGTTGGAAGCGGGACTTAGATGGTTTCTGGTTCACGTTATGGTCGATGGTTGAGATGAGATCGGCGGTGTCAGTTCCGAGAACCTGCAATTTCTCAACCACACCTTTCTGAGGGATGTATCCGCGAGAGAGCAGACAAATCCGTCCATCTTTCAACTGTTTCACGGCTCCGACCCGCAGCAATTCATCCAACATCGCACGCACAGGGATGTCTCCACTGTAGCGTTTGACCAACTCTTTGAATGATGCGCGCTTCCCTTCCATGCGAAGTGGATGAGGATGTCCCTTGCCATCTCCGAAATCAGGGTCCCGCACCCATCCTGTGATGACCCGCGAAGCCCGGTGATACTCTTCCTCCACGACGGAGTCGGTATCGGGTGGTTGCGCCAACAAACGTTGGACTTCCTTGCGCGTCAGTCCGCTGAGGATGGCAATCCTGGATACCGTCTGCTTTTTGCCTGCGATGCCGAACTCAGCGTTCGCGACCTCTACATAGGCCACCTTGGCAAGTTCGGCGAACGTTCTATGGGAGACATTGTTCCGCAGGAGGATTCTAACCAATGGACGCAAAAGGCGGAGGGTGGCAGCGGACAGCGCTTGTGCGTGCTTGGGCTGAGCCATGTTGGGAATATAGTCCCACTGTTTCATCGAAAGCAACGTGTCTGAGGGGTGGAAGTCGCTGACTTTATTCGCGAAGGAGGATCAGAACCAGAAGATGGAGGATCCAAGCATAGAACGCAGAAGATGAGAGGCATTCAATTTCAAAGTCTACGTCCGTTTCAACGCACGTGTCTGTCTGATGAATTATTGGATGACGAATTCAGCAGTCAAGAGTTTCATTTCTGCCAACAGTGGCCCCGCCTTTGCAAATCTAGACCTGTTAGTTGGTTGAAACCTTAAATAGAGCGAATAGTGCTGCGTTCCTCCCCACGATAGAGGCGTGCCTGTGGCGTTTCGCGCCAGCGCAGTCTTGACCAGTTCGAGATCAAAGGGTTAGCCTCTGAAATCCAGCCACCAATAGGGTGGGGAACGACGCAGGCGGGCTTTTTCAGCATCCTGCTCGAGAAGGAGTGCAGCATGACCGAAGAATGGGGCGCGATTCTCGTTGTCGACGACGATGCGGAAATGCGGGAGCTTGTCCACGATGTACTCAAGGATCGCGGACATCAGGTCTCGACGGCAGGGGGCGGGCAAGAGGCCTTGAAGCTGTTGGCTGAGCAAGACTATGCCGTTGTGTTGACGGATTTGCGGATGAAAGGCATGCAGGGGACGGAGTTGTTGGTGGAGATCAGGCGTCTCTATTCGGACATCGGGGTCATTCTCATGACAGGTTTTGGGTCGGTGGATACCGCAGTCGAGGCCATGAAGCGGGGTGCCAGCGACTACTTGACCAAGCCGGTGAAAAACGATGAGTTGGTCCGCGTTGTGGAACGGTCCATCCGCGAAGCATCGTTACGACGCGAGGTGAATAGGCTCCGGCGTGAGGTCCACAAGGAGTACAGCTTTCATCAAATCATCGGCAAGAGCAAACCGATGCAGGAGATATTCGACCTGATCAGGCGCGTGGCCGACAGTCCCACGAATCTGTTGATCACCGGCGAGAGCGGAACCGGCAAGGAGTTGGTGGCCAAGGCCATTCATTACAATAGCGATCGCAAAGATGCGCCGTTTATCCCCGTCAACTGTGCCGCTATTCCGGAACAGCTGCTCGAAAGCGAGCTGTTCGGCCATATGCGAGGCGCCTTCACGGATGCGAAGGCGGACAAGCGGGGCCTCTTTGAAGAGGCGCAGAGGGGCACGCTGTTCCTCGACGAGATCAGTGAATTGCCATTGATGCTGCAGGCCAAGATCTTGCGCGCGATCCAGGAGAGGGAGATTCGCCGCGTGGGGGCGAACAAACCGATTGCCGTCGATGTGCGCATCATTGCGGCGACGAATCTCAACCTGACGGAAGAGGTCAAGGCGAAGCGCTTTCGGGAAGACCTGTACTACCGGCTCAACGTCATCGAACTGCGCCTTCCCCCCTTGCGCGAGCGCCGCGAGGATATCCCGCTGCTCGTGGATGCGTTCATGAAGAAATGTGCGGAGTCACGCGGGAAACAGATACAGGGAGTGAGCGAGTCTGCGTTGGCGATGCTGGTGGACTACGCCTGGCCCGGCAATGTTCGGGAATTGGAGAATGTGATTGAGCGGGCCGTCACGCTTAGCCGAAGCGAAAAGATTGTTCCTGATGATTTTCCCTCAACGATTCAGGGGGCCCGCGGCGATCGGCGAGTGCTCGACGATGCAGCTGAACGGACTCTGCCGCTGGATGAAGTGGAGAAAGAATATATCCTCAAGATTCTTGAGAAGACCGGCGGAAATAAATATCAGGCCGCCCACGCTCTTGGCATCGACCGCAAAACGCTGTATCGTAAGCTCGCCGAAATCGAAGGCAAGCCACAGTCCGGAGAGTGACCTCTCCTTCTGATCGTCTAGACGGGTTTGTCGACGAACAATTCTGACTCAGGCTGGGATCGATCGCATGAAGGTTGTCGACAGTCTTGCTATGCATGGTGCGCTCTGGGCGATCCAGGTCATCACGGTCGGCATTTTCCTGCTTGACCTGCTCACTCCGGTCGGGGTCGCGGCATCGGTCTTCTATGGCATTCCCTTACTGCTGACGTGCTTCTTTCTCGCATACGTGATCTCATCTACCTCTCCGTTGCAGCCACAGCCCTCATGTGGGTTGATTTGTTGTTCAAACCGTCTGGTATTCCGATCCCGTATGATGTGCTCAATTTGAAGCGGCCATCTCACAAGTCTCCGTCGAAGGGCGGAACTACGTTACCGTGACCTTGCGAGACATCACTGAAGGACAACAGGCCGAGGCTGCGGTGAAAGCGGCTCAGGAACAAATTGAAGACATTTTTTGAAAATATTTTCGAAGCATCGAAGGACGCGATCGGCTATGCCACGCTCAATGGGACCATCCTCCTCATCAATCGGGCGTTTTCCGAATTGACCGGCTTCTCAAGAGAGGAGCTGCTCAGAATGAATGTGCGGGATTTGGTTGTGGAACAGCACAGGGAACGGCGGGATCACGTCGTGGCTCAAGTCCTCCGGACTGGCGAGTCGGTCGAATATGAAATCGACTATCTCCGGAAGAATGGATCCCAGGTTTCGGTGTCCGTCACCGTATTTGTGGTGAAGGGGGATGATGAGAAGCCGACCGGTCTTGCAGCGATCGTACGCGATCTCACTGAGCGAAAGCGTGCGGACGAGCAATTTCGCCTCGCGGTCGAATCGTCCCCGAACGGGATGCTGATGGTGGATGAGAGGGGTACCATCCTCCTGGTGAATCGGCAGATTGAGCACCTGTTCGGCTATGAACGGGCTGAATTGATCGGGCAACCTGTTGAAATGCTTGTGCCTCAGCGCATCCGGTCTCAGCACGCCGGCGACCGGGACGAATTCTTCGCCCATTCAGAACTTCGTGCCATGGGAAACGGACAGGGATCTCTATGGCATGCGAAAAGACGGACAGGAGTTTCGGCTGGAGATCGGCCTCAATCCGGTTCGGACAAGGGGTGGGATGAGAGTCTTGGCGTCGGTTGTGGATATCGGCGAACGAAAACGGGCAGAACAGACGCTCCAGAAAGAGCGGGACTTCATCGACGCCGTGCTGGAAACTGCCGGGGCGCTTGTCGTCGTGCTGGATCGGGACGGAAGGATTCTGCGATTCAATCGAGCCTGTGAACAGACGACCGGCTACTCCTCTGAAGAAGTGATGGGTCGACATGTATGGGACCTGTTCATGATTCCTGATGAAGTCGCCAGTGTGAAAGGAGTGTTCGAGCGGCTACGGGGCGGCGAGCCGCGCAGCGATTATGAAAATTACTGGAAAGGGAAGGGCGGGTTTCTGAGACGAATTTCCTGGTCGAATACGGTGCTCACAGACTCCAGCGGCAAGGTCGATTATGTCGTGGCATCCGGCATCGACATTACTGATTTTAAACACATGCAGGAACAGCTCCGCAAGACCGAGCGGATTGCGGAACTCGGCACACTCGCCTCCGGTATGGCGCACGAAATCGGTACGCCGATGAACGTGATCCTCGGTCGCGCAGAATATCTGCTCCAACGCACAGCCGATGAAGGGATGAAGAAGGGCCTTGCCACGATTGTCACGCAGATCGAGAGAATCACCAAGGTGATGAACCAACTCCTTGTTTTTGCCAGGCGGAAGGCGCCGGATCGGCAGGTTGTCGATCTCGGTGAGATCGTGGAGGATAGCCTGGAGATGTTCCAGGAGCGGATAACTCACAGCCGCATCACGGTGGAAAAGGCGGTCGAAGCTGATATGCCTTCTGTCCATGCCGACCGAGACCAGCTCATCCAGGTGTTGATCAATCTGGTGATGAATAGCCTCCATGCCATGCCGGAGGGGGGCGACTCAGGTTGAGCCTCGCTCGCGAGGGCAGCCACGTCTGTCTCGGGGTGTCCGATACCGGCCACGGGATGCCGGAAGAAATCCGCTCGAAGATATTCGACCCCTTTTTCACGACGAAAGATTTTGGAAAGGGAACCGGTCTAGGCCTCACAGTCGTGAAAGGCATCGTCGAGGAACATGGCGGGACGATCGCTGTGGAGAGTGTCGTCGACAAGGGCACGACGTTTTGGATCCGTCTCCCCCTTGATGAAGTTCAGGCTATAAGCGTGAGGTGTGAAGCGTGAAACGCGAGATTCAGCTGCCAGACAATCCACAGACCGCCTTGCCCCAGACGTGCAGACCAGTGAAACTCAGGCGTGCTCTGAGTTCTCCTTCAGCCTGTTAGCCGTTCGATTGCCGGGCCGATGTTCTTCTGTTGCAGATTGCGACAGAAGCAGGGTGACAGTTGGCGCAATTTTCATCAGACCTTGGTGTGTTCCCCTCCTCAAGCCCTGCTCATTCCAGGGAAATCTCAAGCAAGTTGGCTCAGTTCCAGAATCCGTCACTTCCCGCCGACGAGGGTGTCTGGCTTGCACGGGTTGTGCATTGTATCTTCCGTATTGAACCAGAGAGTTGAGGGGGCCGGATGCTGAAAGGGCAGTCGATGACACAGGAAAGAAAGTCTACTGTGGTGCTCATCGCCGAAGATGATCGGGAGATGCGGAGTCTCCTCTGCGATGAGCTCTATGATCTGGGGGTGTCCATCCGAGAAGCGGCAGATGGAGACGAGGCTCTGCGGTCGGTGCTTGATGCTCGCCCCTCATTGATTCTCACGGACCTTCGGATGCCGGCCGGGGGCTTGGATTACATTTCCAGGCTCCGGACGTTTGCTCCCGGGGTGCCGTTGGTGCTGATCACATCATTTGGAGATCCTCAGACGAAAGCCGATGCCTTGGCTATGGGCGTCGAGGCGTATTTCGATAAGCCGGTTCGCCTCAGTGAGCTCAAAGAAGCCGTTCGGCGTCTTTTAGGCCCGGCATTGAATGGAGAAATCGACTGAGACCTTGTATAGTGTTAACTCTAAACGTGTGATAGGTGTGAGATGGCCGGATCTCAAAAACAACCTACTACAGTTTCCTCCTGTACTGACCCTATCCTCACAGCTCGACTGGAAGCCATCAAGCAATTAGCCAGTGGGGTTTCCGAGCGAGTGGCAGTCATGGACCGCGATTTCAACGTAATCTACGCGAACGAGTCCGCATGGTCTGAAGATACAGCTCAATTGTCCGGCCACCAGGCGAAGTGTTATGAGGCCTTCGCTCACCGGAACGATCCCTGTGGCACCTGCCCGGCGACAACGCTGTATGAATCGCCCGAGGTCCAGTCTGTAGCCTGTTCTTCTGGAGGGGACGGCACCGCCTGCGGGATGCATCAGGCGTTTCCGCTTGTCTCGAGCAGCGGCGAGGTTGAGTCCGTGCTGGTGTTGTTCAATGTGACGCCGAAGCCTGCGAAGAAGACGTGCGGTGAGTGCGTGGAGGTGAAATACGAATCGAAGCTGGGTGAACTGATCGGTTCGAGCCAGCCGATGCGAGAAGTCCTCGACATGATCCGGCTTGTGGCGGACAGTTCCGCGACCGTATTGATTCAGGGTGAGAGCGGCACCGGCAAGGAACTGGTGGCCAAAACGATTCACCGGATCAGCTATCGCCGGGATAAGCCGTTCGTCGTCGTCGATTGCGGTTCGCTGCCTGAAACACTGTTGGAAAGTGAATTATTCGGCCATGTGAAAGGGGCCTTCACCGGGGCGCATGCCTCCAAACGCGGACTCTTCGAGGAGGCAGACAGCGGGACGATCTTTTTGGACGAGATCGCCGACACGACTGCGACGTTCCAAGCCAAGTTGCTGCGTGTTCTACAAGAGGGCGAGATTAGGCCGGTCGGCGGGACTCAGCGGATCAAAATCGATGCGCGAGTCATTTCGGCGACGAACAAGAATCTGTCCGAGCTGGTAAAGGCCAAGACATTTCGTCAGGATCTCTACTATCGATTAGCGGTCTTGCCGCTCTATCTGCCGCCGCTCCGGGAACGGCGAGAGGATGTTCCGTTGCTGGTCGAACACTTCGTTGCGGGCTCCTGTAAGCGCCATCGTCAGCCGATCCGAACCATCTCGCCGGAGGTCATGCAGGCGTTGACCGAGACCTCATGGCCTGGCAATGTGCGTGAGCTGCAACATTATATTGAGCGAGCGGTCGTCACCACTACCGGTCCTGAGCTCAGTTGCAAGGACATCGTGGCGACGGAATCGGACCCGGCGGGACACGATCTCCGTGCCGTTACGCGCGGGGCCATCCGCCAGGCAGAACGTGCGCGGATTCTTCAGTCGCTCCAGCAGACCGGGGGCAATCGTGCCAAGGCCGCCAAGCTTCTTAAGGTCAGCCGGGCGAGTCTGTACAACAAAATCCGTGACTATCAGATTTAGCAGCCCTCCGAGTGCCCCTCTCTTCCCCACTTCTCCCATCTGACTGTCCCAAAAATTAGACGCGCTAAGGCATTGAAAAATCTGGTGTCATATTTTTGTGCCGGCTTCTCATGATCGCAGGATGAATGGCTCCACTCTCAATTCGCGACCTGCCCGCAATGTCCCACTTCAGTATGGTTTCTGTCCAGGAAATTAGACAGCGCAACTCATTGTGTTAATTTGTATCAATTCTAGCGAACACCTAGTCAGTCTAAGCCTGTAGAAGAATGCGCCAACATTTCAAATGCACAAATTATTCTTCACGTGGTAACCTCCTTACTTGTCGACGAAATGTCTGAGGAGAACGTTGCGTACAAGCCCGGGCACGGCTGTTGCGAATGTATAGCATTGCGGTGGAGGTCTGGTGATTTTGGGCCGGCTTCCGAAATACCCTTCCTCGACAAGGAGGAGAGGGCCGCAAGAATGGAGAGCTTTATGAGCAAGATACATCCGTTTATGGCACTGTTAGTGCTCGCGCTCGTTGGCCTGTTGGGCTGTGACCGCCAACCTCAAGAAGTCAGGGATGCGAATCCAGTCCGTGTGGCGGAGATGCAAGAGACCTTTCGCGCGCTCTGGCTAGGGCATATCTTTTCGGTTCAGCACGTCGTACTGTACAATGCGACAAACAGTCAGATGGACCGGGACGCCGCCGAGAAAGAAGTCGAGGCCAACGCAAGACAGTTTGCGATCACGCTTACGCCGTTCTACGGCGAAGCAAGGTCTGAGAAGTTCTTTACCCTGCTGGTCGGCCATTATGTCGCGGTCAAAGAATACTCCGAGGCCACCATCGCCGGGAATAAACCCCAGCAGGATGCTGCGCTTGCCGGCTTGGCGTCCAATGCCGACCTTTTCGCCGAATTCCTCAACGGAGTCACTCCCTACCTGTCGAAAGACACCGTTCGGGGCCTGATCGCGGCGCATGGATCGCACCATGTCCTCCAAATCAACCTGTACAAGAAAAAGGATTATGCTCAGCTAGAGGCAATCTGGCCGCTAATGCGACAACATGTCTATCTCATTGCAGATACGATAACGATGGCATTGGTGAAGCAGTTCCCGGACAAGTTCTCATGATTAGCCCGCATTATTCATGAGCGCTTCTGCAGCAATCGCGGAGATGGAAGTCAGAATCCAATGCGGAGCGTTCTTTCCGTGCTACGGTCACGCAAAGGGCTCTCGACCGCGCAAGCGCAGTGGCCAGGCGCCCAGGCAGGTGGGCTCGCCGCTATGATTCCCCCGGGATCCACGAAAGGTTGATCAGTGGATTGGCGGTGGCGATGATGATCTTACTGGTCTGGCTCCATGTGCTTGCGGCGGTCAGCTGGATCGGAGGAACGATCTTTCTGTCGTTTGTATTGGTGCCGGTGCTCAGGCGTGAACAGTTTGCGTCTCAGAAGGCGTTGCTCTTTCGAACCACCGCCCTTCGGTTCCGCGTGGTGGTCTGGGGTGCCATCGCCACACTCTTGCTCACAGGTCCCCTTTTATTACATCAGCGGGGGATCCCGATTGCCGATCCAGCGGGCTGGCCGATGGTTCTGGGCATCAAGCTGGGGCTCGTGGTGATCCTTCTTCTCTTCACCGTGACTCACGATCTCTTCATCGGGCCTCGTGTCGGGAGGATATTACAAATCCCTATGGAGAGCCGAACCAGACTCGATCACACCCTGGTCATATGGTCTCCATGGATCGCTCGCTTTTCGCTTGTTCTGACGCTGGCCGTCTTGCTTGCCGCGGTCGTGCTTGTGCGAACCTAGTTCGCAACACCCGTGAAGCGCAAGGAACCAAATAGACCAGACAACCCACTTACGCGACGGCGTTCGATGAGCGCTGTCAGAATCTCACTGATACCGGGGACCTGTGGCTATATGCTACAGAGACAACTGGGTTCACTGTTGCAGGATTCCCCTCCGTCCCTTTTTCATCCAACCAATTTCACTCAAAATTCTCGATATTCTTGCACGAGTCTCCCTGTATGATAGTGCCGTGCCAGGGTCTCTTCTTTGCAATTCCACTGTGCGAGTGACAAGGGAAAAGTGCGGGCGGGTGAGAAGGAGAATTTTTCAGCATCCTTCTAGCCTAGGCTTGGGATATCGAGTGGTGGTAGGTAATCGCGATGCCAGTGAATAAAAAAATCTCCTTTTCGATCGGGTATGTCTTTCTCGCGATTTTTGCAGTCATTCTTGTGCACGATTTCATCGTGGCCACGCAGAAGCTTGAAGAGCTCCCGTACAGCGAATTCAGGACACTCGTGGCAGCCGGCAACGTGGCGGAAGTGACGGTCACCAATCAGAGAGTGACCGGGAAGCTGAAGCTGGAAGAAGGATCCAAAGAGCAGAAGTTGTTTACGACCGTTCGGGTTGAAGACCCCGATCTGGTCAAGGAACTCAACGCACACAGCGTCACGTTTAGCGGCGTGATTGAGAGTACGTTCTTGAAGGACATCATCTCGTGGGTCATTCCTGCGCTGATCTTTGGCGGCATCTGGTTCTTTCTGATTCGGCGTTTCGGTCAGGGCCAAAAAGGGTTCATGACGGTGGGGCAGTCGAAGGCGAAGATCTATGCCGAGAAGGACACGAAAGTCACCTTCGCCGATGTGGCCGGCGTGGACGAGGCAAAAGAAGAATTGCGCGAGGTGATCGAGTTTCTGAAGACGCCGGAAAAATTCACGCGACTCGGAGGAAAGATCCCGAAAGGCATCTTGCTCGTCGGCCCACCTGGAACCGGCAAGACGCTTCTGGCCCGCGCCGTAGCTGGAGAGGCCGGGGTCACCTTTTTCAGTATCAGCGGGTCCGAGTTCGTGGAAATGTTTGTCGGGGTCGGGGCCGCCCGCGTGCGGGACCTGTTTGAGCAGGCAAAGCTCAAAGCGCCCTGTATTATCTTCATCGATGAACTGGATGCGATCGGGAAAGCCCGGGGGGCGGGACCCATGGCGCATGAAGAGCGTGAGCAGACCTTGAACCAGTTGTTGGTCGAAATGGATGGCTTCGATCCCCGCATCGGCGTCATTCTGATGGCGGCGACCAATCGGCCTGAAATCCTGGATCCCGCGCTGTTGCGGGCCGGACGGTTCGATCGTCAGGTCCTGGTCGATCGTGCGGACAAGATCGGCCGCCTGGCCATCTTGCGCGTCCATGCGAAGCAGGTGGTCCTGGGCTCCGATGCGGACCTCGAGGTGATCGCCGCGATGACCCCCGGTTTCTCCGGCGCCGATCTCGCCAATATCATGAACGAAGCGACACTCTTGGCCGTGCGTCGGAATAAAGAGCAGGTCGGTCACTCGGAATTGCAGGAAGCGGTGGAGCGGGTTGTCGCCGGGTTGGAGAAGAAGAATCGAGTCCTCAACAAGATGGAGAAAGAACGAGTCGCACACCATGAAGTGGGCCACGCATTGGTGGCATTGTCGTTTCCAGGGTCAGACCCGATCCAGAAGATCTCGATCATTCCTCGCGGGATCGCCGCGTTGGGCTATACGCTTCAGCTCCCGACCGAGGATCGTTTCCTGATGACCAAGACGGAGTTGGAGAATAAGATTGCCGTCTTCCTCGGAGGGCGGATTGCGGAAGAACTAATATTTGGGGAGGCTTCCACCGGAGCGCAGAACGATTTGGTCAAGGCCACCGACATTGCCAAGAGTATGGTCAAATCCTATGGGATGAGCGACAAGCTTGGGACCATCACGCTCGATCGTGAACGCCAGCCTCTCTTTATGCAGATCCAGGCGCCTCAGGAGAAAGGCGACTACTCGGAGGAGACCGCCCGCGAGATCGACTGCGAAGTGCGCCGCATCGTCGATGAGCAATACGAGCGCGTGAAACGGTTGCTGATGGAGCGAAAGTCCTCGCTTCTCGAAGGGGCGAAGAAGTTGCTCGATCAAGAGGTGATCAGCGGCAGTGAACTCAAAGCCATCATGGACAAGTATTAGCCAGCACGACGAGCGCGATCAGAAGGCTGAAGGGGTACAGGCTGAAGGCCAGAGGTCGGAGTCCGAACACTTCGGCCTTCAGTCTTCAGCCTGCATTACCCGTCGTGCTTTTCCCGCCAGTCCCGCTAGTCTCGCTTGAGTTGGCATGGCAATGAAGGTAGATGAAGGCATCGTTCAAAAGCGGTCTGAGTTTTGGTCTCACGTCCGGCGTGATTACGACATTGGGGTTGATGGTGGGACTCCATTCAGGTACCCACTCACGAGCCGTCGTCATCGGCGGCATTCTGACGATTGCGATTGCTGATGCCATGTCGGATGCCTTAGGCATGCACATTGCGGAGGAGTCGAAGAATAACGGGGTCGTGTCGGAAATCTGGGAATCGACCATCGCCACCTTTGTGGCCAAGTTCCTGATCGCTCTGACCTTTGTCGTGCCGGTGCTGCTGTTGCCGTTAGAGGAGGCCATGACGGTGAGCGTGGGCTGGGGTCTCTCTCTGCTCGCGGTGCTAAGTTATCTCTTGGCGCGGGCCCAGCAGATCCCGGCTTGGAAAGTCATTGCGGAGCATATAGTCATTGGCATCAGCGTGATCGCGATCACGCATTATGTGGGCGATTGGATTCATGCAACGTTGAGTTAGCAAGATGCTGAAAAGTCCGCCAGCGCGGAAAAGGTTAAGGTTGAGGCTAGGATGAAGAACGTCAGGTCTTCGCTCAGCCTTGACCTCAACCTCAGCCTGTTTCTCGCGGCTATCTTGCGGGAGTGATGTCACTGAGGGGACTACTGATGGTGCAGCAACCGCGCGTCGCGTACTTTTCCATGGAGATTGGTCTTGAGTCCGGGATGCCGACCTATGCGGGAGGGCTTGGTGTGCTCGCCGGCGACACGATTCGCTCGGCTGCAGATCTCGATGTGCCGATGGTGGCGGTGTCCTTGCTGCACCGCCGCGGGTACTTTTTTCAGCGGCTGGATGCACAGGGCCGGCAAAGTGAGGAGCCCGTCGCATGGCCGGTCAATGATTTCTCTGAACTGATCGACGAGCGCGCCACGGTCAATATCGAGGGACGCACAGTACATGTCAGGGCCTGGAGGTATTGCGTAAAGGGTGAGTCCGGGCATGTCGTTCCGGTGTATCTGCTCGATACCGATGTAAGTGAAAACCAGCCTTGGGACCGGACTCTTACGGATGTGCTCTATGGAGGCGACGACCATTATCGCTTGTGTCAGGAAATGGTGCTGGGGGTTGGAGGATTTCGACTATTACGGGCCCTCGGATATGCAGACATCCGTCGGTTCCACATGAATGAGGGGCATGCCGCCTTGCTTGTCCTTGCGCTTGGCGAGGAGAAGCTGGCCTCGCAGAACCAGTCGGATTCGATTTCAGACGAGTTTATCGAAACCATTCGTGAACAGTGCGTGTTTACGACCCATACGCCCGTGCCGGCAGGGCACGATAAATTTCCCGAGAAGCTCGCGTGCCGGGTGCTGGGCGATCGCTGGTGGGCAATACTGAAGGCCTGCGGTGTTGAGGAGACGCTCAATCTGACTCAACTGGCTCTGCGGGGCTCTCGCTATGTCAACGGGGTTGCGATGAAGCATGGGGAGGTCTCGCACAGCATGTTCCCCGGCTACCCGATCCATTCCATTACCAACGGAGTCCACGCGGTCACGTGGACTGCTCCGTCCTTCCAGAAGCTCTTCGATGCCCATCTGCCGGATTGGCGGCGCGATCAACTTTCGCTGCGCTATGCCGTGAGCATTCCCACCTCGGACATCTGGGCAGCTCATGTGGAAGCCAAGCGCACGTTGGTCGAGCATGTGAATCGGGAATCGAACGCGGGATTCGATCGCGAGGTGTTGACGATCGGATTCGCCCGTCGATTTGCGGCCTACAAACGTGCCGGGCTGATTTTTCAGGATCTCGACCGGCTCAAGAAGATTGTCCACGAGGCAGGGCCGATCCAGATCGTCTTTGCCGGTAAGGCGCATCCACACGACCGCGATGGCAAGGAACTGATCGCACATATTCATGCGATGCGCGATGCGCTGCAAGGAGCGATCGCGGTGTCGTATCTGACCAATTACGACATGGAGGTGGCCAAGATGCTCTGTGCCGGTGTCGATGTGTGGCTCAATACACCGCTGCCGCCGATGGAGGCATCGGGGACGAGCGGGATGAAGGCGGCGATGAACGGGGTACCCAGCCTGAGTGTGCTCGACGGCTGGTGGATCGAGGGCCACCTCGAAGGTGTGACCGGCTGGTCGATCGGCGATCGGGTAGAGGCCTGCCTGGAGCCTCAACCTGGGATGGATGGCTGTCACGCAGCGGAACTCTATAGAAAACTGGAAGAGAAGGTCTTGCCCTGTTTTTATAAGGAGCATGAACGCTTTGCCGAGATCATGCGCCACGCAATTGCATTGAACGGAGCATTTTTCAATTCACAGCGCATGGTCGCCCAGTACCTCCACGATGCCTATCGATTGGGGCAAGCGCCTATGCCGCAGAGCCAAGGGCTTGCGGGGCATTGAGCCGCTCAAATCGCACTGAAGAACGTGTAACCAGCTGACGCGAATTCCCCCACCGACGCTGCCGTCCTGTTGCGTAATGGGCCTGAATAGTTCCGCGGAAGGAGTTCAGAGGAAGATGTCGGAGGCCTATGTCTTGCAGAATCGAAGCGTATGACGCACGTGTGCCTGTGGTCATCACGAGCAGGTGTTGCATGCAACCCCACTATACAAGGAGGTTCATATGAAGCAGCTATTAGGAATGATGGTCCTGGCGATCGGCGCTATGTTGGTACTGAACGGTCCAGCATGGAGCGATGAGAAAGACAAGGGGAAGAAAGATGAATCGAAAGAGACGGTTGAAATGGCCGCCAAGGCCAAGGTGACGATCGACCAGGCGATCAAGACGGCTTCGGAGAAGGTGCCGGGCAAGGTTGTCGAGGCCGAACTGGAGAAGAAACACGACACACTCGTGTGGGAAGTTGAAGTCGTCACGGCGGAGAACAAGGTGATGGAGGTTCACATCGATGCGGAGTCGGGAGCCGTGATCGAGGTGGAGGAAGAGAAGCCGGAGAAAGACATGAAGCGTGAGCAGAAGCAGGAACGCAAACAGAGCACAAGCCCTAAGCGAACCGGGCAGTCGGCGGAATCGGTAGAAACGGTTGGGCGTGATGGTGCCGGAGACATTTCGCAGCCGGTTCCAGGCTGTCGGTTCGAATGCGGGGGGAACTCAACCGAAAGGATGGGCACCATGAACGTGCTCGTGGCGACGGATGGATCGAAGTATGGACGATGGGCGCTGAACTGGGTGGCCATGCTGCCGTTCGTCGAGCGACCAAGAGTGATGGCGCTGCATGTGCTGGATCTCCGCGGGCTCCGTGGGCTCCGCGGGCCGTTTCTATCCGCAGGCCGAAGGCGAGCGGTACCGCCAGGAAGAAATCCAGCGCATGGAAGCGCACTCGGCCAAAGCTCTCAAGGAAGCCAAGCAACAGTTTGCATCGCTGAAGCTCAAGGGCACGGCCCGCAAGGAGCAAGGGGCGGTCGCACCAACGATCTTGAAACGGGCGCCGAAACGGGACGGGCTCCTGGTGGTGGGCAGTCAAGGCCTCGACGCCCTCGACCGCTTCATGCTCGGCAGCGTGTCGACGAATCTCATCCATCATGCGACCTGTCCTGTGTTTGTCGTCAAGAACGAGGCGGCGTCCATTGCGGCGGATCGCCTTGGCGACCGATGGATCGGACGCATCGGCCAAAGCCCTGGAGTTTGTGCTGGCCAAGTTTCAGCCGGATCGTTCGACCGGCAAGGGCGGGCGCGTGCCGATTCATGTGAGCGTGATTCATGTGATGCCAGTTCATCAATTACCCGGAGCTGAAGGAGGCAGGCCGGAAGTTGGTCGAACAGAGCGTGCGGAAGCTGATCAAGGCGGGATTTACGGCCGAGGCTGTGTGTCAGCTTGGGAAGCCTGCTGAAGAGATCATGAAGGTGGCCGCCAAACAACATGCCGATCTGATCGTGATGGGGGCCAAAGGGCTGGGCGCCATTGCGCGCTTTCTTACTGGGAGCGTGTCGACAAGGGTGGTGCAGCACAGTTCCTGTTCGGTTCTCGTCGTGAGATAGCTTCGCGGTGACATTCGGCTATTCCGTCAGGCGGGGGAGTACTGTCAGGTCTCTGCCGGACAGCTCCTTCTCCAGGTCCTTAGTTGCTCAACCGGACGAAACCCTGTGCGACAGTCCGTGCGCGGTGCTTGTGTTTCGGCAGCAGGAGGGGGAGTGGCATGGGTAACATGAGCTGGAACTGTCAGTCGCGCGATGGCGTGCTCATTTTGGCACCGTGCTCGGTCCTGATCAGCCGCGGACGCGGTGTTGGTCGTCGGGCGGACGCATCGCTAAAGGAGAGGGCTGATGGTCTGGGGTGAAGGGCTGGTGCCGTGGGCCATCTTTCTCCTGAGTGCGGCGGTGATCGTCTATGCCGGAACGAAACTGTCCCGTTATGGCGATCAGATCGCGAAACTCACCGGTTTGGGTGGGTTGTGGATCGGCGTCGTTCTGATGGCGGGTGCGACCTCGCTTCCGGAAATCTTCACCGACCGTCAGCGCCGGGTGGATGAACACGCCGGATCTTGCGGCCGGCGATCTGTTCGGCGCCGGTATGAGCAACATGCTCACCCTCGGCCTGATCGATCTGATCCATCGACAGAAGCGAGTCTGGCAACAGGCGGCGTTGGAACACGCGCTCACCGCCGCGCTGGCGATGGCGTTGACGGGTCTTGCCGCGTTCTTCGTGCTGCTGCATGTCAATGTGACCCATGTCGGCGTGGGTCTCGGGAGTCTCACGCTCTTTCTCTTTGTATGTGTTAGGGATGAGACTCGTGTTTCGGCAAGAGGACATGGAGCGTCGCCAGCGGGAACAGGACGTGTTGGTTGGGCACACTCTCGTCAAGCAGGATGCCGTCAGCCGACGGGTTGAGTTGCGTCGTGCCGTCATCGGTTTCTCACTCAGCGCGCTTGCCTTGCTCGTGGCCGCGCCCGTTCTAGCCTGGTCCGCTGAGCGCATTGCCGAAGCAGACCGGTACCAGCGCCACGTTTATCGGCACGTCGTTGGTCGCCATCACGACCTCGTTGCCGGAGCTGGTTGTTGCGATCGCCGCGGTTCGATTGGGCGCGTTCGATCTTGCCGTGGGGAATCTCTTCGGGAGCAATGCCTTCAACATGGCGGCGTTCTTGTTCGCCGATCTGGCCTATCGCGACGGCGGCTTGCTGGACAGCGTGAGTTCCGCCCACGCCTTCACCGCGCTCTGGTCCATCCTGATGATGAACATCGGGCTGATGGGGATTATCTATCGAGCCGAGAAACGGTTTATGTTGATGGAGCCGGATGGACTGCTGATGGTCGTCAGCTATGTGTTGGGTTTGTGGCTGTTGTTTCGATGAAGGATTGAGGGGAAATGGAACCACGAAATGATTCGGCTGCTGTGAAGCCCTGGCACGCAATATCGGCTGATGCGCTGGCGCTGGACCTGCGCACACATCCCGAAGCCGGGCTTGGTACGGACGAAGCCGGCCGTCGACAACAGAGCGAGGGGTTCAACGAACTGCCCGAAGCTCCCCCACCGTCACTTGTGAAGCTGTTTCTTTCCCAGTTCACGAGCGTCATTGTCTGGGTGCTGATCGGGGCGGCGGTCATCTCGGGTCTCTTGGAAGACTGGCTCGATGCGGCGGCCATCCTGGCCATCGTGCTGCTCAACGGAGTTCTTGGATTTGTCCAGGAGTTCCGGGCGGAGCGGTCTTTGGCGGCGCTGCGGAAAATGTCGGTGGCGACGGCTCGGGTGTTCCGTGACGGCGTCCTCCGGTCGATCCCCGCGCGGGAATTGGTGTCCGGAGATTTGATCCTCCTGGAGGCCGGCGATCGTATTCCCGCCGATGCCAGGCTGATCTACACGACGAATTTCCAGACGCAGGAAGCATCGCTGACCGGCGAATCGACGCCGGTGGAGAAGGGCGTCACCGTGCTCAGCCAAACCGACCTGCCGCTTGCCGATCGGACGAACATGGTGTTTATGGGCACCGTCGCGGTGTCCGGTAAGGCACGGGCACTTGTCGTGGCGACTGCCTTACGCACCGAGCTGGGTCGGATCGCCGCGATGATTCAAAAAGCCACGGAGGCCGAGCGGGCGGAGACTCCCTTACAACGAAGGCTCGAACAATTCGGCTACACACTATTGTGGCTGGCGCTGGCGGTCGTGACGGTCGTGTTCGCTCTTGGGCTATCTGCGCGGCGAGCCGGCGGTCTTGATGCTGTTGACGGCGGTGAGTCTCGCCGTGGCCGCCGTTCCGGAAGGGTTGCCCGCCGTCGTGACCATCACGCTGGCGTTGGGGGTCACCCGCATGGTGAAGCGCCATGCGCTGATCCGCAAGCTGCCCGCGGTCGAAACGCTCGGGTCCGCCACGGTCATCTGCTCCGACAAGACCGGCACCCTCACCAAGAACGAAATGACGGTGACGAGGTTGTTCGCCGGAGACCGGGTGTTCGAGGTCACGGGCGAAGGGTATGAGCCGGTAGGCGAGATTCGTGAAACGTCAAGGTTGAGGTTCAGGCTAAGGTTAAGCGACGTTCAAGAACGCCGTCCTGACCCCTTCGCCTCACACCTGACGCCTGTTCGCGCAGGCCTTGCGCGAACTGCTGACGGCGGCAGTGCTCTGCAACGGTGCCATGCTACGGCAGGAGGATGGAACGTGGCGCATTCTAGGCGATCCGACGGAAGGCGCATTGCTCGTCGCGGCGGCGAAGGTAGCACTGACGATGGAAGACATTCGATCGACCTATCGCTTTCTCGGAGAGGTGCCGTTCGATCCGGAGCGCAAGATGATGACGATCGTTCGGCGCACACGCGGACGGCCCGGTCGCGTACGTCAAAGGCGCGCCGGATGTGTTGTTACGGCACTGTACGCATCGGCTGACCATGGACGGCACGATCGAACCGATCACGGAATCGATTCGCGCAGCCATCCTCGACGCGAATGCATCGTTCGCACATCAGGCGTTGCGCGTGCTGGCGATGGCGCAGTCGGCGATTGGATCGCGAGCCTGAATCTATCGGGCGCAAGAGTTGGAGGACGATCTGGTCTTTCTCGGGCTTGCGGCCATGAAAGATCCGTTGCGGCCTGAGGCGAAAGCCGCCGTTCAGGCCTGTCACGATGCCGGCATTCAGACGGTGATGATTACGGGAGATCACAAGGATACGGCGGTGGCGATTGCAGAGAACTAGAGCGGAGTGAAGGTGACCGCTCGGCGTTGTCAGGCGATGGAACTCGATCGATCTGTCCGACGATGAACTGGTCCGGCGGTGGACGCACGTGGCGGTCTATGCGAGCGTCTCGGCGGAGCACAAGCTGCGTATCGTCAAGGCCTGGAAGACGCAAGGCGCCATCGTGGCCATGACGGGCGACGGCGTGAACGACGCGCCTGCGAGTCAAAGCAGCGGACATCGGCATCGCGATGGGGATAACCGGCACCGATGTGACCAAAGAGGCCGCCGACATGGTGGTGACGGACGACAATTTTGCCTCGATCGCGGCGGCGGTTGAAGAAGGTCGTGGGATCTTCGACAACATTCGCAAGACCATCCATTTTCTCCTGTCGTGCAATCTCAGCGAGGTGCTGGTCATGTTGTTTGCGGCGTTGCTGGACTTGCCTTGCCGCTCTTGCCGATTCAGATTCTGTGGATGAATCTGGTGACGGACGGATTTCCGGCCTTGGCGCTGGCAGTCGATCCCAAGTCGCCGGATCTGATGAAGCAGCCGCCCCGCCGGCCGGAGGCTCGGTTGTTGGACGGCGGCACGATTACTGGCTATCGGCGGCAGAGGGGTTATGCTGGGGTGATTGCGTTAGGGGCATTCGCCTATAGCCTGTATGGTCTCCATCAAGAAGTCGAGCAGGCGAGGACCGTCACATTTACCGTGATGGTGATCGCGCAATTGGTGCATGTCTTCAACTGCCGAAGTGAACGATTGTCGCTGTTCCAGTTGGGCGTCGTGGACGAATCGTCCGCTCCTGTTGGCCTTTTCGCTCTCTCTCGTCGATTCAGGTTGCCGTTCTCACCGTCCCAGCGGTCGCGCCGATCTTCAAGGTTGCACCGTTGCCGATCGAAGACTGGGCGTTGATGGGAGCCATGGGTCTTCTGCCATTCTTAATCATGGAAGCGATCAAGCTGCTGACGACGATGATGAATGTGTTGGCGATCAATAGTGGAAGTTCGTCCTTGAAGTTCAAGGTCGTCGAGTTCGACGAATCTCCGAAGACCGCCGCCCGCGTCACCATGAGCAGTCGTTATGAAGGGTTCGTAGAAGAAATCGGATTTGCGGCGAGGCTGCCCGTCACAGCCGGGTATCCGCGCTTGCAGCAGACGCTTCATGAATAATGCGGGCAGGCTGTCCCGAGAGGATTTCTCTTACGATGTCTCATACGTGGAGTTTTTGGAGCAGCCCATCGGCTGAGGCTCTTAAGCAACTCGACTCAAGCTCCAAAGGACTCTCCGGCGATGAGGCGCGACGGCGCCATCTGCGCGATGCGCATCTTCTCTTGAAACCGAAGAGCCGGCTGTCCACCTACGAGCTGCTGTTTCGGCAATTCACCAGCCCGATCATCCTCATCCTCCTGGCGGCCGCGGGGCTGGCCTTCTTTCTGGCGGATCCGACCGACACGGCGATCATTCTCATGATCGTGCTCGCCAGCGGCCTGCTCGGGTTCTGGCAGGAACGGAGCGCGAACCAAGCGGTGGCCAGCCTGCTCGCGATCGTGCAAGTCAAAGCGGATGTGTGGCGCGACGGAAGCCCGGCTGCTGTGCCGGTTGAGGAGGTCGTGCCGGGCGATGTCGTCCTGCTCAGAGCGGGCGACACGGTTCCCGGCGATTGTCTGCTGCTTGAATCGAAAGACCTGTTCGTGGACGAGGCGACGCTCACGGGCGAAACCTATCCGGTCGAGAAAGTTTGCGGCGTCCTGCCGGCCGACATTCCACTGGCTCGACGGACGAATAGTCTCTTTCTCGGGACCCATGTCGTCAGCGGAAACAGTACGGCGGTCGTGGTGCACATCGGGTCGGACACGGAATTCGGGAAGGTCTCGGGCCGGTTGCAACTCAGGCCGCCGGAGACGGAGTTCGAGCGAGGCATCAGGCAATTCGGTTATCTGCTCTTGGAAGTGACTGTCGTGTTGGTCGTCGCCATCTTTGCGGTCAACGTGTATCTGGCCAGGCCCGTGCTCGAAGCCTTTCTGTTCTCTCTCGCCCTCGCGGTCGGCCTCACCCCGCAGCTGCTGCCGGCCATCATCAGCATCAATTTGGCCCATGGGGCCAAACGCATGGCCCGGCAGAAAGTGATTGTGAAGCGATTGGCCTCGATCGAAAACTTCGGGAGCATGACCGTCTTCTGTTCGGACAAGACAGGGACACTGACCGAAGGGCTCGTCCGGCTGAAGGCCGCCTGCGATATCGCAGGGAATCCGAGCGAACGGGTGCTCTTGCACGGCGCGCTCAATGCGAGTTTCGAAACCGGGTTTCATAACCCGATCGACGAAGCCATCCGTACCGCTCGCTCGTTCGATCTCTCCCCCTATCGGAAATTGGATGAAGAGCCCTACGACTTCGTCCGCAAACGGTTGTCCGTGTTAGTCGCGACGCCGACCGCCCATCTCATGGTGACCAAGGGAGCCCTGGCGAATGTGCTGGCGGTCTGTTCAACCGCCGAGACTGCGGACGGCACCGTTGGTTGAGCTGGTTGCCGTGCGGGATGCAATCCAATCGCAGATGGCGCAGTGGGCCGGCCAGGGATGGCGGGTGCTCGGGCTCGCCTCTCGCGAGATGGGCGCACGAGAGGGCATGACCAAGGACGATGAGGCGGACATGACGTTCTTGGGATTCCTGGTGTTCGAAGATCCCATCAAGGCCGATGTCCTGGAGACGATTGGCCGCCTCAAGGGCCTGGGCGTCACCTTGAAGATCGTGACCGGCGACAATCGTCTCGTCGCGGCTCATGTCGGACAGGCGATAGGCTTGTCGAATGGAAATCTGTTGACCGGCGAGGATTTGCGGCAGATGAGCGACGAAGCGCTGGTGTCGCGCGTGAATGACGTCCATGTGTTTGCCGAGGTCGAGCCGAATCAGAAGGAACGGATCATCCTGGCGTTGAAAAAGGCAGGCCACGTCGTAGGCTATGGGGGCGACGGCATCAACGATGCCTCGGCATTGCACGCGGCGGATGTCGGCGTGTCCGTCGAAAGCGCGGTGGACGTGGCGAAAGAAGCGGCGGATATCGTGTTGCTGGAAAAGGATCTTGGCATCCTTGTCGAAGGAGTGCAGGAAGGGCGGAGGACGTTCGCCAACACGTTGAAGTATGTCTTTATGGCGACCAGCGCGAACTTCGGCAACATGTTCAGCATGGCGGGGGCGTCGCTCTTTCTGTCCTTTCTGCCTCTGCTGCCCAAGCAAATATTATTGACCAATCTCCTGACCGACATTCCGGAAATGACCATCGCCGGCGATCGCGTGGATGAGGAGCTGATCGATCGGCCCAGGCGGTGGAACATCGCCTTCATTCGGAAATTCATGCTCACGTTCGGTTTGGTGAGTTCCATATTCGATTATCTTACGTTCGGTGTGCTGCTCTTGTTCCTTCACGCCGGTGTCGAGGAATTCAGAACCGGGTGGTTTGTGGAGTCGGTGATCTCCGCCTCGGTCATCGTCCTGGTCGTGCGGAGTCGTCGGCCGTTCACTCGCAGCCGACCGAGCCGTGGCCTGCTGGTTGCGACGCTCGCGGTCGTAGGACTGACGCTGCTGTTGCCCTATACGCCGCTGCGCGGGCCGCTGGGGTTCGTGCCGTTGCCGCCGCTGTTCCTGGCGGCCTTGCTCTGCATCGTCGTCGGATATGTCGTTGCGGCTGAAGTGGCGAAGAAAGTCTTTTACCGGCATGTCCTCTATTGACGAGGGCCGGCGCTGCTACTGCCCTTCGATGGTCAGCTGGTCTGTGATTACACAAGGGAGGATCACGATGAAGACGCGCATAGTTCTCATGACCCTATGTCTTGGTGCCGGTTTATGGGTGGGTTGTCATCCGGTTCCACAGGTGGCTGAAGCTCCAAGAGGGGCTGACGGTCCCAAGCCAGGCCAGGTGATCTTTCAGAAACACTGTGCCGCCTGTCATGGGCCAACCGGAAAGGGCGATGGCTATACGACGTTCAATCCGCCGGTTGCGGATCTCACGTCGGCGAAGGTGTATACGCAACTTGCTCCCCAGCTTATTCGCACGGTGCATAAGGGACGGGCCAATACCGCGATGGGAAGATGGGAAAACGTCCTATCCGATCAGGATATCGAAAATGTGGTCGCCTATATTCGTAGCCTGAGGGAGTAGCAGTCTGGGAAAAAACCATTTCAGCGCAGCAGAATTTCGATGGCGGACGTTTTCAGCTTCCTGCTAGTGAGGGATAGGGGGTGAAGGGTTACAGGATTAATTGGAGAGGGAGAAAACAATCATGGAGACAAGGCCGAAGTCGTACAGGTATCACACATCGGTCAAATGGACAGAGCAACGCATGGGAGTCATCTCCTGTGCCGGTAAACCGGATATCCAGGTTGCGACGCCGCCGGAGTTCAAGGGACACGAAGGCATCTGGTCGCCGGAGGATCTATTCGTTGCATCCGCCAACGTCTGTTTGATGACGACGTTCCTGGCGGTGGCGGAGCGAGCAGGTCTGGCCTTTACTTCATACGAGAGTGTGGCCGAAGGAAAGCTGGAATTGGTCGATGGGAAGTTTCAGTTCACAGCCATCACGTTGAAGCCCATCATTACGCTCCCGGCGAACGCCGATGCAGGGAAAGCCAAGGAGTTGATCGAAAAAGCCGAGGCGAACTGTCTGATTTCCAACTCCATGAAGGCGAGAGTGAGCTTGGAACCGACTATCCGGTAGCAGGATGGGGGCAGCCTGGTCGTCCTCCTGCTCGCGGAACAGAGGAGGGGATGGAGCCTGATGATCTTCTGTGCTCGCGCAACGCGCGGCCTCAGAAGGCCCTCGTCTGGACACGCGCAGTGGGAGACCATCTAGCCCGCCCTCAAGGGAGAAGACAGAAGAACGGTGGGCCGTGCGGCGAGAAGAAGACTCCCGATACTCTTGCATTCAGCTACCCGCTACTTGACCGGTCATGAAGAGAGCGATACAGTGCCTACCAAGCGTATGAAACAGAAGGCTACTGCGTTCGACAAACATTTTGATGCGCGAGAAGTTGCTTCCTATGGCGTCATGGAAGCCGCGCATTATCTGCGCATTCCACGCACGACAATCCGGGACTGGGTCTCAGGCCGGCATTACCGCAGCAACACCGGCATGCGCTTCTCCAGACCAATCATCCAGGTGCCCGATCCAGGCATGAAGTTGCTCTCCTTCATGAACCTCGTGGAGATCCACGTCCTCGATGCCATTCGCCGCAAGCATGAGATCCCATTAGAAAAAGTCAGAACCGCGATGAACTATCTCTCGAAGCAATTTCCTTCGAGACATCCCTTGGCCGATCAGGAATTCGACACCGATGGATTGAACCTCTTCATCAAGAAATTCAGTCAATTGATCAACATCTCTCAAGAAGGACAATTGGCCATCCAAGAAGTCCTTCAGGCGCACCTCCATCGAATCGAACGAGATCTCAAGGGCATCCCGGTCAGACTGTATCCGTTCACGCGGAAACGCGACCTCCAAGAAGAGCCCAGGGCCGTCGTGATCGATCCACAAGTATCCTTTGGCCGGCCTGTGCTGGCAGGCACCGGCATTCCAACGGCCGTGATCGCGGAACGCTATAAGGCCGGTGAATCCGTGGACGACTTGGCAGACGATTATGGACGGCGGCGGCTCGAAATCGAAGAAGCCATCAGGTGCGAACTCTCCGTCGAAGCGGCCTGAGACGCCCGTCTTCTTCCTCGATCGTTCTCTGGGAAGAATCGTGTCGCCACAGCGCTCCGTCAGGCCGGCGCCACGCTCCACATCCACGACGACCACTTTCCTCCCGATGCCAAGGATGAAGACTGGCTCACCGAGGCCGGGCAGCGCGGCTGGATTGTCCTGACCAAAGACCATCGCATCCGGTATCGACATGTTGAACGGCTGGCGCTCATGAAAGCAGGCGTAGCGGCATTTATCCTGACATCAGGCGATCTGCAGGGCGAAGAAATGGCAGAGATCTTTGTGAAGGCACTCCCCCGTATCACCCGGTTTCTGAAGAACCACGCAAAACCGTTCATCGCCAAGATCGCGAAGGACGGCTCAGTCTCGCTGCTCTTTCAATAAGCCAGAGCCCTCGGCTTGCGAGCGAATCGCAATTCTTCACGGAACGCGCGGGCTCAGAAGGATGGGGAAGGAGCGGCCCGGTGCCCTTCTTGTTCGCAGAACAGAACAAAGGAGGGGGTGGAGCCTGATGATCTTCTGTGCTCGCGCAACGCGCGGTCGCGGACTCCCCTCGTTGGACGCGCGCAATGGGGGACTCATCCGGGCCATCCTAGAGCAACGTACACGAGCGAGGCTGGAAGGATGTGAAGGACAAACTGGTTTGTCTTGTTGGCCGGACCTGGAAACCAACCAGACAGACCAGACGAACCAGATAGACCAGACGCGGCCCTACGCGGCTTTGTTGGCGGCCTTTTCTAAGAGCTCATGAATCAGTGACTGATAGGGCTTCCCTTGCTTAGCGGCCATCTTTCGAAGCTGGCTCAACAGCCGCGGCGAGAGACGAATGGCGATCAACTGCTTCGCCATGCCGCTGGCCGGTCTGCCGACCCGACGCATGCGCTTCAATTGTGCATCTGTAGCTTCCGGGATGTCGGAAAAATCAATCTGCGAGTCGGGCATATGCTTGACGTTCCTTGCGACTCGCCTGCCTGGCACTGATAATACGGATCGTTTCTTTTTCATGAGTTGCCCTCCGTATCGTATACACCACAAAGAGGATTCGTCCCGTCAATGATCGACCGATGCGCTGACGCCGACGTTCGTGCGTCGAGTGTTCTGGGTCGTCGCCATCCAGCGTATCGGAGTCGGCGAAGACGGTGGTGGCCTCCTCAAACGGGACGCCATGCTTCTCGAAGTTCGCGATGGCCTTCGGAATGTCCCACGTAAACACATTATCGTATATACACCAATTGCCCGGGTGTCGCAAGACTGAGGGAGGGAGAACACGAAGGGAGACGGGCACCGCTCGGAAGCGGAGCCAGTTCCAGCCTACGATTGTCGAAGGATGAGCCGATTGACGAATGGTAGCTGCTCAGGTGTTCAGACTGAAGACTAAAAGCCTTCAGCCTATCTACCTGAGTCGTTACGACGAACGACCGTTGACGTTCTCCTGGCTGTGGCGTCTTGCGACAGTGAGCAGATACTCGGCGGGGTCTTTCTCGCCACTTGCAGCGATCGGTCGGCCTCGCCTCCTGGCCCTCTCTCCTAACACATTGTTTGTGCGGAGGTTTAGCCGCGCACATTTCCACGTCTGCCTGGCATCTCACTCGCAAGGAGATTCAGGTGGGGGCGCGAGGAGCGAGACTCGCGAGACGCAAGTGATCAGGCTTCAGGTCGAGTTCAGAGGTGAATTCGAACCGAAGCTTCGAACTTCAGCCTTCTGCCAGTCCGCCCGTCACGCTTGAGACATCGGCTATGGAGGCGATGCGATGAAAGCTGTACTTGTCGGGGTCGCTGTGCTGGTGTTGCCGGGATCACGGGGTTGGGGTACGCCGGGGGGCGCAAGCCTGAAGGACTTGAACGTGTCTCAGCCGGAGCGTGATGTGCTCAGCGGCAGAGTCATCTATTCGACGATCTGCATCCGTTGTCATGGGGTCGACGGGAAGGGGGATGGACAGATGAAGTTTACTCCTCCGGTCGCCGACCTCACTTCTCCGGCGGTTCAAGGGAAGCTGGATGCGAGGTTGTTTAAGAGCGTGCATGACGGGAAGCCGAATACCGCGATGGGAGCCTGGAGGGAAGTCACTCACAGACGACGAGATTTGGGATGCGCTCGCCTATGTTCGAACGCTGGCTCCTGAAGGAGTCGGCGGGATGGGCAGCGGGCTTCGATGAGTTCGACACTCTGCCGGATCACGTTAGGGTTGTGGATCGTGACGATTGCGGTTGCTGGCTGGTTCTTCGTGCAGGGATGGACGACGGAGGGCACAGATGGACGGATGGCTATTGTGTTGGCACCGACAGAGCGAGACCTGATCCTGGGCGAGATGCGGATGCTCTTGAAGGCGGTCCATGGCGTGGTCATAGGCTTGGCCGGCCAGGATCAGGAGTCGGATCGGACGCAGATGGAACAGGCGGCCCGCTCGGCGGGAATGCACATGGCTGCGGACGTAAACCCGGCGCTCATGGCGAAGCTGCCGCTACCGTTCAAGCAAATGGGTATGTCGATTCACAAAGATATGGATGCCCTCGCAGACGCGATTGTCCAGAAAGAGACCCCGCAACAGATTCTCCAGCGCCTCTCCAGCATGACGGCCCGCTGCACGAGCATGCCATGATTTGTATCGATTCCAGGCGGAGCGTTAAACGTGAAATTGGAGAAGCCTCTCGTGCCGTCGGATGCCTGTCGCGAAATCGAATGGTACGTGGAGCGTGCCGCATAGTTGTCGAGCGATCTTCACCCTCGAGGACGGTGGAATCACAGATATATGATATGAGGCTGTGTCCGGATGGTTGAAGCCGTTGAAGCCATTGTGAGAAGATCCTTGCTCACTCCTCTCAATAAGGGGGGGCCGTGTGATCGGGGAATCACATAACCAAGGAGGGTGCATGAATCGGATACTTGTGGGAACTGCGATTGTGGTGTCGGCACTTGTACCGCTTGCCGGCTGCTCGTCCTATTATAAGGGCGAGCACGAGAAGACCTTGCACGCGAAGGCGATCATCGCCGGTCCCGGCATTACGGGAGAGGCGCATCTCTACGAGGAGTATGAAGGGCGCGTCAGAATCAAGTTGAAGCTCAAGGGCACGCCTGAAAGCAAGTTGACGCCGGGACGCCATGCGATCCATATCCACGAGACCGGCAACTGCGAGCCCTTCTCGGCGGCCAAAGGACACTTTGACGGGAATGAGTACGGGGCAAATCCGAATGCGAACGTCTCGCCAGGCTTAGGAAACCATCCCTACCATCTCGGCGATCTCCAGAACCTCTCGGTGGGCAATGACCGGACGGGGTCGCTGTATACGATCACGAGTCGGGTGACCCTGTCCGAGGGGCTGAACACCATCCACGATTTGGATGGGAGTGCCTTCATTATCCATGAGTTTGAGGATAAGTATCTGCCGGACCCGCCGACAAAGGATGCGCCGGGCGGGCCCCGTATTGCATGCGGCGTGATTGTGAAAGAGTGAACGCTCGTCCCGAGTAACAGGAGCGTCTTGTTCGCCAACAGGAGCAGCCGGCAAGAGAGCCGCTTGAGACAGGTGGAAAAAGCGAAACACGTGGAATCAAGGCCCGCTCGTCGCGCATTTGAAAGCCCCTATGGCTGACCAACAGGGCGAGCAGTCGGCCCGCAGTCTGTGCGATCAACTGCAGATCACAACGGAAGAACTGCGGGCCAGACTGGCATTTCTCTCCTTTGGTGAACAAGATAGGCGGAATCTTGTCGAGATCCGCGACGTGATCTCTTCCGGCGTCGAGGAGCTGATAGGAGGATTCTACGACCACCTGCTGCAATTCGAGGAATTGCGCGGGATCTTGTCCGACTCGACAGCTCGTGGAGCGACTCAAGGGGTCGCAGCGCCAGTACTTGCTCAGCCTTGGGCAACTCGGCGATGACGTCGAATATGCGGAGGGGCGGCTTCGAATCGGTCTCACGCACGAACGAGTCGGGATCAAGCAGAAGTGGTACTTGGGCGCGTACCACAAGCTCTTCGAGCTAATCTTACAGCCGCTCTCGGTTCGCTATTCGGGGGACGCGAGCAGACTGTCATCATTGGTCCTCACGCTGAACAAAGTCCTCACGCTCGATGAGATCTTTGTCGTGGAGACGTATTACCATGCGACGATGCAGCGTCAGGAAGACAGCTTCTGTCAACTGAAGGACGCCCATCGGCAGCTGGAAGGCTTATCCCGACAAGATTCTCTCACGCCCGTGAATAACCGCCGTGCGCTCATGGAGGCGCTGGCCTTGGAATTTCACAGGAGCCGGCGTTACCGGCACCCGTTCGCGCTGCTGTTTCTCGATGTGGATCACTTCAAAGAGATCAATGACCGGCACGGGCACGCGTTCGGTGATCAGGTGCTGCTTTATGTAGTGCAGTTGGCCAGGGGATTGATTCGTCCGGCCGATATCATCGGCCGCTACGGGGGTGAGGAGTTTGTGATCGGTTTGGTGGAGTGCGAGCAAGCCGGCGCCCTGCAGATTGCCGAGCGCATCAGGCTGAAAATCTCGCAGGACCAGTTCGCGTGGGAACATCATGTCACCGCGGTGACGGTCAGCATCGGGGTCGTGATGTTATCTCCGGAAATTGACCAAGTCGAGACGTTCGTCACACGTGCGGATCAAGCCATGTATCATGCCAAGCGCAGGGGCCGGAACCGAGTCGAATTGTACAACGAAGAGTGCGCGTCGATGAACCAGCCGGAATGAACTGAGGCACCCTACGCTGCTGCCCTTTCCCTTGACCGGCAAGGCGAACCCATCCGACATCAGTCTTGTCCCGGTGCCGGACTGGTATTCCCTCAATCGATGCTGAGATGAGCGAAACTTCAGATTGATCGCCTCAGTCTAAATTTCATCCTAATAGCCTCCTTCTGTGGCTTCCCGCAACAATTACAATGCCGGCGCTGTGGCATTTCGCTCCAGGGCGATCTGAATCTGACGGCAATCGTCTGATTTGACAGGTGAAATGATAGGCCGGTTGTTCCTGTCAGTGGCATGGTCTTGGCACAAGGGAAGGGCATGATGTGGCTGTTGTCAGCAATTCTTGGGGTGGTCCTGCTCTCGAGCTGTTCAGGCGAGAGTACTCGGGTCCAGACCGAGGAGCCTCGTGGGGTCGGCCAAACCGGCAGTGCGGCGATAGAATTCGCTCCGCCCTCCCCGGAAACTATTCCAGGGAGTCAACTTGGTGAACAGATCCGGCTTGGTTATCTGATTGTTGTCAATACACAGGAGTATGGCCAACCTTATGTCGGCAATCGCCTCAACTGTACCAACTGTCATCTCGATGGCGGGCTCAATCCGAACGCTGCCTCATTCGTCGGTCTTGCCGCGGTCTATCCCGAGTACCGTCCCCGCAGCGCGAAGATGAATACGCTCGCTGATCGTGTCAACGAGTGCTTCGAGCGGAGCCTCAACGGGCGGGCGCTTCCGCCGGACAGTTCCAAGCTGCAAGCCATCGTGGCCTATATCACCTGGCTCTCGCGCGGAGTACCGAGTGGTGCGACATTACCCTGGCGGGGCCTCCAGCGCATTGAGTCACGGCGATCACTTGATCCCGCTCATGGGAAGCAAGTGTTTTCGAACAAATGTGCCTTCTGTCATGGCTCAGACGGCCTGGGGACGATGGCAGCGCCGCCGGTCTGGGGGCCAAAGTCCTACAACATCGCCGCAGACATGGCACGGGTGAGTGTCGCCGCTGCCTTTATCAAATCGAACATGCCGCGCACCTGGGGTTGGAGCCTGTCGGATGATGATGCTTACGATGTCGCCGCGTATATCAACTCCCAGCCGCGGCCGGATTTTCCCGGCAAAGCGAATGATTGGCCGAAGGGCGGGAAGCCTGCGGACGCGCCGTATTAGTGAGTGAGACGTGAAAGGTTAAACGTTAAACGTGAAGCGTCAGGAGAGGTCACAATGAAACTTACCGTGGCCTACCATGGTGGAACTCGGCATGACATTACGAGCGGCAAGCACCGAGTCGTCACCGATCAGCCGGTCGATGATGGGGGGCAGGATGCCGGCATGAGTCCCGTCGAACTCTTCGTCGGCTCTCTCGCCAGTTGTGTCGGTTATTTCGTGGGTCGTTACTGCGACCGCCATCAGATCTCGACCAAAGGGTTGAGCGTCGAGGCGGAATGGACCATGGCGGAGCAGCCGCATCGGGTGGGCCAGGTCGCACTGGCGATTCACTTGCCGCACCGCATCACGGCCGAACACAGCGAGCGGCTTCTCAAGGTGGCGCATGGCTGCACCGTGCATCAATCCATCGCAGTGGCAGCCGGCGTGGCGATCGAACTCAATCCCCATCACCGCGGGGAGAAGCAATCGTGAAAGAAGAACCGGCATCCCGGCCTCTGTCGCGGCGAACCTTGCTGAAAAGGGTCACCCAGGGACTGGGCATTACACTCGCGCTGGGCCACGTGATCCCACGCGTGCAGGCTGAGGAGCGCGATGTCTTGAAGAATGAGACCGACCGCCTTACTGTGCGCGTGGCACGACCGTTGGATGCCGAAACCCCGGTGCAAGAGTTCGCTTCCTACCTCACGCCGAATTCCCGCTTCTTTGTCCGCAGCCACTTCGGCCCGCCTCCTGCAGAACTGCTTTCCGATCCGAACTGGAGACTGAGTGTGGGTGGTATGGTGGACCGACCGCGGACCTTCACGCTCAAAGAGCTGAAACAGTGCGAAGAAATCGCCGTCACGGCTGTCGTGCAATGCAGCGGCAATGGTCGCGCATTTCATCGGCCCAAGGTCCCTGGCGTTCAATGGGAGCGTGGGGCGGTTGGGAATGCGCAATGGACGGGGGTGCGGCTGAGGGACGTGTTAGCCAAGGCCGGGGTTCAAGCCGGAGCGCATCATGTGCAGTTCCAAGGAGCGGATCGACCAGTCGTGGCCTCTGTGCCGCTGTTTACCAGAAGTATTCCACTGAAGAAAGCCCTTCATCCGGACACGATTCTCGCCTATGAGATGAACGGGCGTCCGCTCCCTTTGTTGCATGGAGCGCCATTACGAGTGATTACGCCTGGCTGGATGGCGGATTCGTGCACCAAGTGGCTGACGGATATCACCGTGCAGGCCGAGGAGGCGAAGGGGTTTTACATGCAGACGGCCTATCGTGTGCCGGCGACGCCTGTGGAACAGGGCGCAGCAGCGAGCGGACAGTCGATCCCGGTGGAAGCTATGGTGGTGAAGTCACTCGTCGCGGCGCCGCAAGAGGGCGAGACCGTGAAGTCCGGTCTCGTTATTATTCAAGGCGTGGCGTGGGGCGGAGAGGTCAAGGTTGCGAAGGTCGAAGTGTCGTTCGACGAAGGGAAAACGTGGGACACGGCTCGGCTGGTCGGGGAAGATCATCCCTACGCGTGGCGACAATGGCAGTTCGTCTGGAAGGCCAAGACCGCCGGCACGTTCACCATTCTCTGCCGCGCGACCGATGTACGGGGAGCGACGCAACCGGCAACGACTCCTTGGAACCCAAGCGGGTTTTTGTGGAATGGGTGGGATCACGTCTCGGTGACGGTGGCTCTATGACGAAGGTTAGCGGAAGCATTATGTTCTCATTGGTGATCGGGCTTGCGGGCCTGGCCGTTGTGACGGCAGCGCAAGAGGAAGATATGGCAACGGTGAGCGCCGCGCTGGCGCTACGTGCAGAGGGATTGATTATCGCGCGATGTTCCGTCTGTCACAGCGCTGATCTCATCGCACAACAACGGTTGCCTCGCGCGCGATGGGAGGCCACGGTCGGGAAAATGGAACATTGGGGTGCGGAGATTTCCAAGGACGAGACAGACCTGCTCGTGCGGTATCTGTCGGAGCGGTATCACCCGGGTGCACCGGATCGACTGCCGCCGCTCGACAGTGAATTGAGGAAGGTGGAGCCGCTCACGCAGGAGACGGTGGCTGAAGGTCCGCTCAAGGGGGACCCGGCCAGAGGAGCCGGTATTTTTGAACACAATTGCCAGGCCTGTCATGGCGCAATGGCGATAGGCGGTATGGGCCCGAAGCTGGTCAAGATTCCAATTCTTCAACATGAGGATCTGTTTACGGAGACGGTCCTGCATGGACGAGGGGCGATGCCTGCGTGGGGTTCAGTGCTGAGTCCTCAGGACATTGTCGATATTCATGCGTGGTTAGTGACGAGATAAGGGATCAGACGAGGGCACTCAAGATGAAAGGGGGAGCGATATGAAGGTGAGAAGAGCGGTAGTTATCGGAGGTGCGCTACTCGCGTTCGTGGGGCTGATGTCGTCCCCTCATCTGCTGTTCGCGAGCGATCAGCCGCGAGCGAAAGAAATTATTCAGCAGACCTGCGTGCAATGCCACCGGCTGGAAGGTCAGCCGGATTCGCGCTTCAATCTGAAGGCGCCCGACCTCATCTGGGCCGGCAGCAAGTATCAG
The DNA here is from genome assembly GCA_963742465.1 of uncultured Nitrospiraceae bacterium. Taxonomy (GTDB): domain Bacteria; phylum Nitrospirota; class Nitrospiria; order Nitrospirales; family Nitrospiraceae; genus Palsa-1315. Next base: position 120,024 of record CAVUMA010000008.1, read on the forward strand.
CGGTCCTGGTTGATCCGGTGGCTGACGGGCAAAGAAGCGCCGTTGTATGCCAAGGGCTATCGATGGGATCTGACCGAGGTTCCGTCGAAGCATCCGATGGTCACTGAGTCGGAGGCCAATGCCATTGCCGATTATTTTGCTGAGCACAACAAGGATCCTGCGAGTCAAAGTCGGCGCGTTCGATCTCTCGAAGGTGACGAAGTTCGAAGCGACGTTCGGCGGGATGGCCTACAAGGCGCACGCCTGTCTCGGCTGTCACGTGATCGAAGAGAACGGCAAGTTCATCGGGGGCCCGCAGAGCGCATCGCTCGTAGCCGCCGGACAGCGGTACGACCAGGATTGGCTCTTCCGCTTCGGGCAGAATCCACAAGACTTCACGCCGCACAGCGGCGAGTTTTTGGCCGATGCGACGGAGCCACAGCTCCGCGCGGTGATCGGGTTCCTCATGGTGCAGGGGGTGAAGGACTTCAAATATTACGAGCCCTGGACGAGTCCGGAGTTCGGGATGGCCAGCGTGGATCGCGGGAAGGTGATTTATAAGGAATATTGCTCGCAGTGTCACGGCGCGACAGGCAAGGGGGATGGCCCGGCGGCTTCCGGTCTGGAGCCCAAGCCGGCGATTCATGCCAACATTCCATTTGAGAAACTTCCGATGGAGTATCTCTACAACGTCATCAATCATGGCGGTGTGGCAGTAGGCAAATCGCCGAATATGCCCTATTGGAATTTGACGATAGGTCAACAGGGCGTGGCCGATGTGATGGTGTATTTGAAGGCGACGTTTAAGGGGGCGCCGGACATGGCGGCTGCTCCGAGCGGGGGTCCGGGAGGAGCCTGTGTACAACCGCGCAAGACGGCAGAGGCGCCGGGCGAATTCTTGGCCAAAATGAATCCGCTTCCTGCTTCAGCCGGAACAATTCAGGCAGGGAAGACGCTCTACTTAAAGACAGCCCAACCCGTTGCTTGTGTGATGTGCCATGGAGAGCAGGGTGACGGGAAAGGAATCATGGGAGCAGCCTTGGTGCCGCCTCCGCGCAACTTTACATGCGGGTCGATGATGAAAGACATTCCCGATGGTCAACTGTTCTGGATCATCAAGAACGGTTCGCCGGGAACAGGGATGATGCCGTTTCCCGGGTTGCCTGATGAGCAGGTGTGGCAGTTGATTCACTACGTCCGATCGCTGGCGAAGTAGGGCATGAGGGGTGAGTCGGTCTGAAGGCTGAAGTGTTCGGAAGGTAGAACCCCGACCTTCAGTCTTAGAGTCCGCGTCCGCATGTCTCGCATTTCGCGCCCGTGATCGACGAGCGATGGAGGAGAACACAATGGCGACATTTATTATTTCCGGCAGTCGGGGCACGGACGATCCCACGATGGCGACGTTGCCGTTCATGGCAGCGAAGGTTGCGAAGGAGCAAGGGCACGAGGTCGTGCTCTGGCTCTGGAATGAAGCCGTGACACTCGGGCGCAAGGGAACCGCCGATCATGTGACGGGGGTGAATCTGACGCCGCTGAAAGATCTGCTGGCAGCCGTGCAAGCCGCGAATATTCCCATCTGGGTCTGCGGGGCCTGCGCCGTAGCACGGCAGATCGGCGCCGGGGATCTGGTCGCGGGCGCAACGATCAAGGGCATGGCAGACTATATCAAGGCCGTCGCCGAACGAGACCGGAACGTGACGTTCTGATTTTTCGGCGAAGAAGGGAGTCTCTATATGGCAGCTGATGGCGAATCGACCGGGAAGTCAAAAGGCCGAGCGGGTCGGCGGGATGAGGCGGACATCGATGAGCGCGTGGCACAGGCGAGGCGTCTCGATGTCAATGAGCTGGAGACCATTCCAACGATGGTGCCACGGCAAGGGGACGGCTATCGACTGCCGCGCAGTGGATCTGCCGGGCAGGGGTTAGGGCGTATCGGCGAACTGGGATGCGCCTTGACCGAGGATGATCTTCGACGGATCAATACGAGAAAGGGTTTCATTCAGCTGCTCGAGTACAAGGCCGTCGATATCGAGGAGGTGCGCAAGACGTTGCTATACGAGCAAGAGCTGCGTCAGTTGCAGGTCGAACTGGTCAAGCTTCAGCGGTGGGTGCAGGGCAACGGAGAGCGGATTGCGATCCTGATCGAGGGGCGGGATGCGGCAGGGAAGGGCGGCACGATCCGCCGGTTCACCGAGCATCTGAATCCTCGCGCCATGCGGGTGGTCGCGCTGCCCAAACCGTCGGATGAAGAACGGGGGCAGTGGTACTTTCAACGCTATATCCGCCAGCTGCCCAACAAGGGCGAGATCGTGTTCTTCGACCGCAGTTGGTACAACCGAGCGGTGGTCGAACCGGTGATGGGATTCTGCAACAAGAAGGAACACCAGCGGTTTCTGCAGCAGGTTCCGGAATTCGAGCACATGCTCTATGAGGATGGCGTGACCATCATCAAGTTTTGGTTCTCCATCTCCAAGAACGAGCAGGCGAAGCGATTCGAAGAGCGCCGGCAGGATCCGCTCAAGCAATGGAAACTGAGCCCGGTCGATGAGAAGGCGCAAGAGCTGTGGGACTCCTACACCCGCTACAAAGAGGAGATGTTCAGCAAGACACACACGACGTTCAGCCCCTGGATTATCGTCAAGGCCAACGACAAGCAGGCGGCGCGATTGGAAAGTCTCCGGTATGTGCTGAACGTGCTGCCGTACAAAGGCAAAGAGGAATCCCCGATCCGCCTGACTCCGGACCCCAACGTGATCGCCCGATTCCACCGCAAGATGGTGGAGTTAGATTTGTAACGAATGGACGAACGGGACATGCCCAAATGGCCAGCCTGTGGGAGAAGGTGCCGGAGGAAGCAGCCACGCTCTGGTCGAGAGCGGGCGGCTACAATGCTCCATCTTTACGCGTTTTGCCGCAGTAGCGTTTCGCCCCAGCGCTCCAGTGTTTCTAACGAATGAAGGAGGAATCAGTCATGATGAATGCCTTTCGATATGTAGCTATCCTGGTATGGGGATCAGTGGTACTCCTCGGTCCTAATGTCCAAACTGTTCGAGCGGATGGAGGTCATGGAGGAATGATGTGTGGCCACATGTGTGAAGGCCACGATCAAAATAAACAGGACGAACACAGCGGCTATGACCTGAAGCATTTCCTCAAGCATGGGAAGGAGATCGGCCTCACATCGGAGCAAGTCAGCAAGCTGAAAACCATGCAGCTTGACCTGGGTCGCGCGCAAGTCAGAGCGGAGGCCGATATCAAGGTGGCAACACTCGAATTGCACGCGTTAGTCGAGGACGAGCAGGCTGACTTGGCAGCGATCCAGGCCAAGGTGGACCAACTCAAGAAGGCGGAAGGCGGTCTTTTGTTCACGACAATCAAGTCGAGGCGCGATGCGATGGCGTTATTGACTCCCGAACAGCGCGAGAAAGCTCATGCAATGCGGGACAAGATGATGGAGATGATGATGGGGGGAGAGGGTCAGCATACCGGTGGGATGAGTGGAATGAGCGGGATGCAAGGCGGAGGGCATGGGAAAAGTGGAGGACCTGGGAAAGAGGGGGCAGCTGCGCATCAACATTAGGGCATCAGCCTGGTGGGTCAGGTGTCTTGCACCATCCTGAAGCTAAATGCTGCCGCCATTGTGTGCGTACGTGAGAGGTGGCCTGAAATCCTTGAATCCAATCTCATGCACGTGACTCACATCAATAGGGACACGTGAAACGAAGAGTGTGCGGGATTTTTCGGAAAAGCTTGTCGCATGACGCACGTTTTTCTTCGTAGCATAGGGGGGACATAAACCGATGCGGAGCGAAGCGGGCCGGTGCGGGGTCATCGTTCACAATGATCATAACCACACGAAGAGGAGGTTGTCATGACAACGTTAGGTAGACCGGGTGTTCCTGCCGGAGGGTTCAAGACGATTGGACAAGTGCGTGCCACGAACGATCTTGTGTTTACTCGAAAACAGAATGCAATGGGGATCGCCGTTGAGTTGCTTACGACCCATACGCCGGGAGCGCCGGTGGTCGACGGAGAGGGGAGGTTCGCCGGATTCATCAGCGAGTTCGACATCCTTCGGGCATTGGAAGCGGGGAAGGATCTGAACCGGCTGGCCGCAGAGGACATTATGGTGAAAGACCGCATCTCTGTGACAGATGATACGAGTTTCGATGCGGCCGTGAAGCTCATGGAGGATAAGCGGCTTATCAACCTGCCGATTGAGAGAAACGGCAAGGTGGTCTACTCGATCACGCGCCACGATCTGTTGCGGGCCTGGATCGGCCTTGGCGTCGACATCGAATCCAATATTGCCCAGTAGAGTGATTCAGTGGGACGAGGACTGACGGCATCCTTTTCGCTGCCCGGTGTTCGAGGCATTGCGCGTTGCTGGTTCGACGCTCTACCACAGCCGACCAAAGGAGCAAGGTGATGAAGACGAGTATGTTCCCATTGATAGCCGTAGTGGTTTCCCTTGCCATCCCTGCCGGGGCTGCCGAACGACACATGATGCAGTCGTTGGTGCCGGCCGACAAGCTGGCCGAAGCGCGCGCACTCACAAGCCCCTTGCCGAAATCCCCGGAGATCGTCGAGCAGGGAAAGGTGCTCTATGACGGGAAGGGCGCCTGCTTCAACTGCCATGGGAAAGACGGGGACGGCAATGGGCCGTTGGCGGCTCAGCTGAATCCCTCGCCTCGCAATTTTCAGCACCATGGATTCTGGCGCCATCGCACGGAAGGCGAAATATTTTGGGTGATCAAGAACGGATCGGCGGGTACCAGCATGGTCGGATTTGGCGGGCAATTGACGGACGAAGAGATCTGGGCCTCGATCCAGTACGTGCGCAGCTTCGCTGGTGAGCATGGACCTGGCATGATGGGGCATGGAGAAGGAATGGGACCCATGATGGGACGAGGCGGCGGGATGGGTGGCATGGAACACGGCGGACGGAGAGGTGGGATGGAAGGCATGGGCGGACAGTAGACGGGCGGTTGTGAGGGCGACGTCCGCGGCCGATAACCGTAATGCTCAATTTTTAATGTGGAATGTTCGATTCAGATTTCTAGCTTCCTGCAAATAAGTTGAATCCTTTTGATGCTATGTATTTCCCACTGTCAGTCGAACTTGTACGGTCTTTCTCGGCCTAGATGAGCTAGGCTGGGGCTCCCCGTACCCTAACCCCAAGGAGGTCATCATGATTCGAGCATTGAGTATCGCGTCGGTCCTGAGTTTCGCGGTGTTCTCTCTGGGCGCGGCGTGGGCCCAGGAGCACACCCCGCTCCCGCCGCGCCGGCGGCGGAGAAGAAGCCGGGCCCGGCCGATGGCTTTACTATTCACGTGATGGCCCCGCACAAGTTTGAAGACGGCACCGTGCACGGCCCCTATCACCATTACTGCAAGGCCATTTCTCCGGAAGTCCTGCAATGTCTGCTGTTTGAATCGACCGATCCCAATGCGCGGCTCACGGACGTCGAGTATTTCGTCTCCAAGAGCGTCTCGCGGGCGCATGTGCCGCTGAAAACCTGGAACAAGTACTACCATGACCACGAGGTGGAGGTTGCCTCGGGCCGCGTCCAGGTGCTCGATATGCCGGAGGCGCAAGCCAAGGAAGTCGCCGCCGCGGCGGCACAGACGGACGGAATCATCTTCCACCTCTGGCCGGATGGCGCGAAGGCGCCCACGGGAGTGGTCGGCCACCCTCAGTCCGTCGCACACAAACATCGGACGAAGTAAGCTCAGCATGAGTGGGGAGGTGGGCGAGGGGGGCCTGGCAACCGGTTCTCCCCGCTCGGCCGCGAGCGCAATCGAAGAAGGACGTGCGTCATGACCAATCGAGTCGGGAGTACATCAATTATTGTACTGGTGGTTGGAGCCTTCCTGATTGTCGAGGGCCTGACGTGGGCGGCTGACAAGACGGTCCTGCGCCCGCGTGTGCCCCGCGATCAAATCGAAGCCGCCCGTGCGGTGACGAATCCGCTCCCTGCCGGCGAGGACACGGTGGCGAAGGGCAAAGCGTTGTATGAAGGGAAAGCCTTCTGTAAGACGTGTCATGGCCCGGATGGGAAAGGGCTGGGGGCGGATATTGCGCCGGGGACGCTGAAAGGCCCCTTACCGAGAAACTTCACCGACAAGAAGTGGCAAGCCGCTCGAACCGATGGGGAACTGTTCTGGATTTTGAAGCACGGCAGCAAGGGCACGGCGATGGCCTCCTTTATTCCGCTCGTGCTGACGGAAGAAGAAGCCTGGCAGGTGCTGCGATACGTGCGGTCATTCGCGAAAGAATATAAGTGATATGCCTGACTCACCCGCCTGGCGGGTTGTTGCTTTTTGCAACAGCCCGTTTTTCTCCTAAGACCTGGAATGCCCCAGGGGCATGTTTCCTTTTTTCATACGTCTCCTTAAGGCCTCGTCAAATCACGTTAATCAGTGATGTCCTGGCTCTGCCATTCTGGCACGACCTTCGCTTTTCAACTCAAGAGAACCTTTATATCCAAGGAGGAATTGTTATGGACAATCGAGAGATACAATGTTCGGGACCGGCTGTTGTACTCGCATTCTTAGGGGGGGCCATGGCTGGAGTGGTGGCAGGTCTTCTTCTCGCGCCGAAGTCCGGGGAAGAAACGCGTCGGGAGTTGAAGGGGTATGCCAGGAAGGCCGAGGAAGAAGTCCTGGAGAAGGCGAAGGAGGCGCGAGCCGCTCTTGATGAGGTCATCGAGCGCGGCAAACATTTCATCGCAGAGAAAACGGCTGATGCCGAGGCGGCAGTCAAAGCCGGACGAGATACCATGAAAGAAAAAATGGACAAATGTTGTAGCTAGCCCGCATTATTCATGACGATTCGTGGCGAAATCGCTGAGCCCAGGGGACTGGCTCCGACGTCTGCGGCGGTGCCTGTCCCGCTGTTCTCACGGTCTCGGATATTTCTCGACAGTATTCATGAATAATGTGGGGTAAGATGTCCTTGCAGACTCCCCTACCGCTCCATCTCGTATGTTGAGGAGAAAAATGAATAAATTGATCGTTGGTGCTGTGCTTGCTGCTCCCCTGATTATCTTTCAGCCTGCTTGGGCACATACTGATGAATCTTTGGATGCGATGTCATCGCCACATGGCGGGCAAGTCCGTGCGGCAGGTCCCTATCATCTGGAGCTTGTTGCGAAGGACGGAGAGCTGGTACTGCATGTGACCGATCATGCAGGTCAAGAGATTAAGACCGATGGCGGAGAGGGTAAGGCGAATATTCAACAGGATAAGGCTGGGAGCAAAATCATCGTCAAGCTGGAGCCGTCACCACATAATATGTTGAAGGGTACCGGCGAGTTTCAGATCAACCCGGAGACAGTGATTGTGGTATTCGTCAAGTTACCGGAACAGGATGCGTACGGGACTCGGTTTACTCCGCTGAAGCCAAAGTCTGTCGGGGCGGGAAAGAAACAGGCTGAAGGTCATGATCATGACCTTCAGCAGCATCATCATTGAGAGGCAGGACGTGGTCGTTCTTGTGTAGGGATTATGCTCAGAAGTATGGCGGCTCCATCGGATGACCCAAACCTTCACAGGTAAGCGACTCACATGTCACCACCATTATATAGAGGGCGGCAGGTCCTCCTTGGAAGGGTCACTCTGGGTGTTCTTTGTATTGTGGTATCAGCTGGCTGCACCGAAGTCGAACCGCGCAATGGAGAGCAATGGCCCAATCCCTACCTCACCTCCGACACCAGGCATCCCATTCCGCTGTCGTCATCGGCAAGAAAAGAGCATCGTGCGGTGATGTTGCAGCACCTGGAATCCATTCAGGTGATCGTGAACGCGCTGGTTGAAGAGGACTATGAGTTGGCAAAAGGCCTGACCGAATCACATCTGGGATTCTTCATGCATCGGCAGGCGATGGCGAGTCAGCAGCCGGGGAATTTTCCACCCGCCTATCACGACTTGGCCATGGCGCACCACGAAGCGGCGGAAGAGTTAGCGCGCGTCATCCCTACGAAAGACCTGAAGCAGATCTTGCCGCAGTTCAATAACGTGCTAAAGGCCTGCGTAGCCTGTCATTTGGAGTTTAAAATCAAAAGCGGTTCATGAGGGGTGAAAACGGGCTGGTTCATCTGGCTTGTTTTGTTCATCGAGTTGAGCTTGTTCAACCAAACAAACGAGACAAACCAAAGAAACCAGATGAGCCAGACAAACCACAAACGAAGGGAACCCCATGAGTGAGCAGAAAACCATCACTGCGTTCTATGAGCAGGACCACGACCGATTGGACGAGTTGTTCAAGACCTTTCAAAAGTTGAAGCGGTCAGACTTTCCCAAGGCCGATGAAGCATTCAAAGAATTCAAGTTCGGCTTGCAGCGCCACATCGTGTGGGAAGAGGATGTCCTATTCCCTCTGTGGGAGAAAGAAACCGGTATGTCAGAAGGCGGGGCGACTTCCGTGATGCGGGCGGAACATCGCCAGATTGGGCTGCACCTCGAAGCCATTCAACGGAAGGTGGCAGAGCAGAATTCCGACAGCGATCAGGAAGAACAGGCCTTGTTGAATCTGCTCGGTTCCCACAATATGAAAGAAGAGCGGGTGCTCTATCCCGGCATCGATCGGGTGACCAGTGCGGGGGAGCGAGAAACCGTCTTTCAGAATATGAAGAACATTCCGGAGGAGCGCTACAAGCTCGCTTGCGGACAGTTTTGACCGAGATCGATGGGAAGGGTGATGTGGTGACTGACTCGATGAGTAAGCTTCTCAGTGGACTCTCTCTTGCCGGCTTCCTGTTCGTGGGCTGGTTGACGATTCAGTTCACACACCTGTTTGAGATGAATGCCTGGGCCGGTTCTTCGCCGTCACTCAAGAGCACAAAGGAAGCAGGCGATGCCGAACGGGGCAGAGCAGTCTTCAACGGGACGGGTGTGTGCTACTACTGCCATGGCATTGACGGGAACAAGGACCAACGACCGCAACTTGCAGCCGACACCGCTGCGCTCATCGCTCAACTCAACCCTCCACCATCCGACCTCAGGAATCGGAAGACGCTTCGATTGGCCACCGATAAAGCCACGATTCAACGCCATCCGCGAAGGCCATCCCGGCACAGGCATGTTCCCCGACACCACGATGACGACTCAGGAACTCACCGACACGCTCGCCTACCTCGCTCTTCTCCGGCGCGAGGGCTCGCCAAAGAGATAGACCGACACCCGTGCTGTGATCCCCCTTGCTACCGGAGTAGAGGAGGGGATGGAGCCTGATGATCTTTCTGTGCTCGCGCAACCTTGCGTATGAATCAGATAAGCCAGTTGGGACGAAGAAGCAAGACCGCACCCAAGCCGACCATCACCAGGCCGCTGCTCAACTTCAGCCAGCGCCCTGCACGCTCTTGCAACTTCCTGCGACTCAGCGTGACCACCGCAATCGTGACCATGAGACTGTCATCGAAGATGTAGGCCAGGTTATAGAGGCCGAGGTAGCCATAATATTCCCAGGAGGGCATCTGTTGAAGAGTTAAAATCTGCGTGTAGAGCGCCGGGAATCCGGCGGTACAGAGCAGTTCGACCAGATTCACAAGCCCTGCTAGTACCACGATGCCTGCCATCGCACCGGCAAGATGCTCGGCTTGGAGTATGCCGCGGACACGGGCGTACAGTCCTGGTTTGGCGGACTCGGGAATGCTCAGCGTGATGCCATGATGCAGCGCAAAGAAATCCTTCACGTTGACCGCTCCTACGAAGAGGGCGATGCCGCCCAGACCCGACTTGGACGGGGCGCGAGAGGCCGATCAGGAGGAACATGTTGAGCCAAGCCGCCATGAAGGCAAAATACACCAAGCCGCTGACGAGGACGAACGTTCCGGCGATGAGAGCCATCTTCCGTCGATCTTGAAGATTGACGAGCAATGACAATAGGAAGAGCAGCACCCACATCGCAGCAGGGATTGAATCCGTCCAGGAGTCCGATGACGATGGTGAACAGCGGAAGACCCAGGTCCCTGGCGCGAAGCTCGCCGAACCACGTTGTCTGGATGCTTTCGACTGCGGGATGTGGCGGTAGGTGCCTCGGTTGCAGTCGGTCGAGCCTGGCACGGATCTCTATTCCGGTCGTGTCGGCTGAGAGGAATCCGACGATCAATTCTGTGCCGATGAGAAAGGTGGGGACGCCAATGTTGGCTATTCCTTTTTCAGCAGCCAGCGTGGCGAGTCGCTTCCGCGCGGTTGAGTCTTCCGCAATATCGTAGATGACGATTCGAATAGCCGGACGTTCTCGCTGGAGTTCTTTGAGGAAGCCTTTCGCAGCCTCGCAATGGGGACAGCCGGCGCGAACGAAAACTTCTATCTCTGGAGCTGGTTCTCCAGCCTGGATATTTGTCCCGCAGAAGAACAGGAGAAGAAAAATAAACGCGCCGAGTTGCCGAGTAAGTCTCTGCAGGCCTGTGCGCTGAAAGAGCACAACCTCGTATTAACTGACAATGTCCGGGGGTGACACAGCCCTGATGTACGACAGCACATCCAACATTTGCTGATCCGTCAGCTTGCCGCGAAAGCTGTGCATCGGGCTGAACAACACGCCATTCGAGATCGCCACGAGCAATTCCCAATCGCTCTTGGATTGAGTGATTAGGGACTGAAGATTGGCCGGCCGTACGATCAAATCCTGGCTATCCGGGCCTTTCCCATCCAACTTGTTCCCATGGCAGCGGAGGCAGTTCTTTTCATACACCGCTTGCCCTTCCTTGGGATTTCCTCGGGCAGTCTGCCCGGCGGCCCAGGAACTTCCCAACAGGACCAAGAACACCACACTGATCACGCTAAGGACTTTCATGCTGTCAACTTCTCCTTGGTTGGTGGTCGTGGACATCCAGTCATCTGTTCTCAACGGACAACAAGGACGGAAGTATTGGCCCGATGCACGATCCCGTGCGACACGCTGCCCAGCAGGAAACGATCAAGTCCCTTGCGCCCATGGGAGCCGACCACGATGAGGTCGTGGCTATTTCCCACTTCGCACACGGTCGTCACGGGATCACCCAGGCGGACATCGGTAGACACAGTGAAGTGTGGGCCGGCCAACGCCTGAGCCGTGTCGTTGCACGACCTGCTGAGCACTGCCGGTACTGTTGCTTCAGACCAGCCTTTAAATCCCACCATCAAATTGGGCTCGACCATTGCGAGCGAGGGGACGACCGAGAGGATGGTGACCGCGACGGGGTTCTTGAAGGGGTGCGACGTCAGCCACTTGTGCAGACGGGTCGCATCCTCGCGGCCTTCCACCGCCATGAGGATGCGGGCGACGGGTCGAGCTTTTCCTTTCACGATCAAGGTCGGCACCGTGGCATGGAGCAGGATGCGGTGCGACACGCTGCCGGCAAACACTTCCGTCACCCGGCTGTGATCGTGCGTGCCGACTGCGATGAGGTCGGCCTTGACCGCGGCGGCGCTGTCGAGAATGAAGGCGGCCGGGTGCTGGACTTCGCACATCGTTCGGATGGAGGGAGTCTCAGCCGGCAGCAGGGTGCGGCAGCGTTCAACGGCCTGGCGACCGGCATCGATCATGGCCTGGCGGAATTCGTCGTACCCTTGCAGATTGACTGCCCCGGCCACGATGGGAGACTGGAACATGCCCAGATCCACGCCATGTACGAGCACGACGTCGTCCGGCCGGTAGAGTAACCCGATCTGTTCCACGGCGGCAAAGGCTTCGTCCGACCAATCCACGCCAACTACGATTCTCATTATTGCCTCTCCATGATTCAGAATAACGGGTGCGGTGCCGTGCCGAACGGCAAGACCCGTGGCGTTTCCCCGGCATTTCCACGAATGCGCCAGGCGCCGCCCTCAAGTGCCAGAAAATGCACTTCTTCGTACCAGCTGTCGATCGGGATCCGGAGGCCGCTGGTCTTCGAGAAGCCCGACAAGCTCCCCGTGCAGGTCACTTCGATGATGGCGTTAGAGCCAGATCCCACCTTGACGATCTTCGAAAAGAAATGGACATCGACAAGGTTACGGTATTCCTTGAACAGGTCGGACCAGATCTTACGAATATCCGCCTGTTTCAACCCATGATAGTTGTACTGGGTTGCATAGAGCGCCATGACGCCGTCCAGATCCTCCACAGCGATGGCTGCTTCAGCCTTGTGGAACACCTCCAAGATCTGGTTGACGGTAGCCTGATCCACCTCCACGACCGCACCCTGCTGAATGGACGTCGCCGCCTGTCCCGTCGTTCCGGTCACCAGGCTGAGTGTCGCTACAGCGACAAGCACCCATCGACCGGGACAGGACCACATCGATCGTGCCATGGTGATACCTCTCATGAGACCGGTCATGCTCTTCTCCTCAAAGGGTGAGATCGGGACTCAGCGGGTCCATGTGACCCGTACGAATTGTTCATCCTGGTCGTAATGTAACTCTAGCTCCCCGTGGTAGGCATGTTTCAGCGAGTCGCCGATTCGCCGGGGCAGATGGGTATCGGTCGTCGAAATGACCAGGCCCTCAGGTCGTGATTCAATCGCCATGATCCGGGAGAGCGGGTGTTCCTTTTTCTCCTTCTCTTCCGTGTTTTTGACGACGCCGATCAGCTGTTCATGCTGGATATCCTTGAAGGTCCCTCTAATCGTGACGAGGCCCTTGGGGTATTTATCGTGGATACGGTGACAAGCCGGACAGAGAGTCTCGTGCGCGTCTGCCGGTCTCGCTTCCCAGGTCCACCGTCCCTTTTGAAATACTGCTCCGCATGTTGGACAGACAGTGGGCTCCTTGAGTTTCCCCTGTAGCTTATAGGTGTCGTGTTCGTATTCTTGATACGTTTGGTCTCTGCGAGCTCCCAACCCTGGCGGGATCTTGGAATGGGTGGACATGTTCCGGTGTACCCTCCTTGGCTGACAAGGTGTCTTATGAGGCTGGCGAGGAGGGTGCGCGTTCGAGCATCGCCTCCTCGGCCAGATTTAAGTATTCCACGACATCGCGATCCTCGACTTGCGTGAAGTCGACGAAGAAATTTCCCACGGCCTCGAACGGGTCCGGTGTCATGAGAACCACCAACTCGTCCACCTGTGCTCGGACTTCACGGATCGTCGACGGAGGTCCGACCGGAATCACTCCCACCAGACGGTGAGGCTGCAGGCCTCGGATCGCGAGTGCCGAGGCCATGAACGTCGAGCCTGTGGCGATGCCGTCGTCAACTAAGAGCACAGTGCGGCCCGTGAGTTGCGGGAGCGGCCGTCCCTGCCGGTACATGTGCTTGCGCCTGGCGATCTCTTTTTCTTGGGCATGGATCAACCGGTCCAGCTCATACCGGGATAAGCCAAACGAGCTGACCGCCTCTTGATTCAGATAGCGCGACCCCGTCTCGGCCACTGCCCCTATTGCGTATTCGAGATTGCCAGGCGCACCGATTTTCCGCGTAATAAACACATCAAGCGGGATATGGAGGGCAAGGCTGAGCTGATAGCCCACTGCCACGCCGCCTCGAGGAAGAGCCAGAATCAATGCCGTCCGGTCGTTGCGGTATTGACTCAGCTTATCGGCCAGCATCCGGCCCGCTTCTTCACGATTGCGGAACATGATTCGTCTGCCTCCTTAAATCTGGAGCGCTGATCCTTGTCTTAACAGGATGCTAAAAAGTCCGCCAGTACGAGGAAGGTTGAGGTTTAGGCTAAGGTAAGGAAAGTTTATCTTCGCTCAGCCTTGACCTCGACCTTAGCCTTCTACAAGATTCCCTGCACGACTCCCACGCCGATCAGAAACATGGCGAGCAGGACCAGCAGCGCGATCAGCCACCACAGATGACGATGAGGTCCCGTGGTGACGGGATGCCCATGAGTGTCCCACGGAACCTCAAGATAGTGAGGGTGTCGGAACATCGCACACCTCCTTTCGTCGTCCTCAGGAGACCTTCACTTCGATCGATTTCGGTTTCGCCTTCTCCGATTTGGGCAGGTGCACTTTCAAGACCCCATCTTTGTATTCCGCATTGACCTTGCTGCCGTCGGCATCTTCCGGCAAGGTGAAGCTCCGCATAAAGCTCCCATAGGCCCGCTCGACACGGTGGTACTTCTTTCCTTTTTCCTCTTTCTCGTACTTCCGTTCGCCGGAGATACACATCACATCGTCCTGGACCGTCAGTTTGACGTCTTCTTTCTTCACTTCCGGCAGATCCGCCTTGATGAGATATTCCTTCTCGTCTTCTGTAATGTCGACGAGGGGCGACCATTCGGCGACGGTCATGGCTTCCTTCCCGGCCTCGGTCCGAACAGCGGGACGGCCCAAATAGGTCGAGAGGCGCTTCTCCATATCCTCCAAATCTTTGAATGGATTCCAGCGCGTCATCGTCGGTTGCCAACGGGTTAAATCAGACATAAGAAACCTCCTTGTGATTAAGAGACGGGAGTGAGAGTCAATCGGGCCGATCTTCCTGCCGGTGCGGGAAGGCCACCGTATAAGTGCCCCGGCCTCTGGGCACGAGCCTGATCTCGCCGCGCCGGCTCAAACGGTCGACGGCAAGAAACACTTGGTTCCATGTCAGATTGGGGCATTGACGCGTGACCTCTTCGAGGTCGCATGAGCCCGTGTGAGTGCATGACGTCGATTACTTGCTTTTCCACGGTGATCTCTTGCGCCATATGCCACAGGTTGAAGCATGAAATGAGTTGCTGAAGAACAGAACAGTGCATTGTCGGTGCCACAGGCGAGTCTCGCGTGAAAGCAGAGAGAGAAGTTCGAAAGCGCAGGGAGTTATAGAATTAGACGATGAAGGAGCGGATTGTACCGCTCGGCAGGTTGAGGAGTTTCGGGCCAGTGACAAGCAGGGAACTGTTGCCAAATACCTCAGCGACGAGAGGGGTCCCGTTGCGCGCAAGAGCAGCCTGCGGATTACAACACTTGATGGGGGAAGGGCCTATGCTCCCTTGCTGTCCCGCTGGAGATGTGGGTCGGGAATGACGCTCCCACACTCAACACAACGCACCTTGCCGGCCTGGTGTTCCTTCTCCGAGACGCTATCGGAGATCAGGCGTCTGTGTATACAGGTGCAGGGCGGGCTCAATGGGAGGGGTTGAGGGGCTTGCTCTGATTCCTTGAGGTTCACGGTGCACCTCCGAGGCGGCAAGTAGGTACTGCTAGCATATGAACGTTATCGTAATCCTTTTTGTATCCGCAATGCAAAACACAAGATATGGGAAGGTGGGTGGTCTCCCTGAACCGAACTCTCTCACGGGCTCTCCTTGGAAGCGGGCCTTCGACCACGCCAGGCGGCGGTGAGGGAGATGTGCTGCGTTAGGTATTGCGAAGGAACCGGGGCTTGTCTCTGACAGACACCATCTTAACCAGGTCCCGCACAGACAAGAGACCCACGACTTCGTTGTCCTCCGTCACCGCGAGGTGGCGAATCCGTTTCTCGGCCATGAGCCGACTGGCGTCGCGAACGGTGCGGTTGATATCAATCTGAATCAGCGGAGCATTCATCACGGCCCTGACGCTGGTGCTCCTTGCAGGGAGACCGGCCGCGATCACTTTCCTGGACCAGGTCGGTCTCGGTCACGATACCGACCATCTCTCCAGCCTCAAGCACGAGGAGCGAGCCGATCCGCTTCTCAGCCATCGTCTGCGTCGCCTCCAGCACCATCCGTTCACTCGCAATGGTCGCCATCGTTGTGTGCATGAGCACGCTGAGGGGCCGGTATACGTTGTCGAGATCACGGACGGGCCCCCCTTCTGAATCGACGAAATAACGCACGAGATCCCGGACTGAAATCACCCCAAGGATTTCCTCCTTATCCGAGACACAGAGATAGCGGACATGGTTCGTTTCCATGAGATGGCTCGCATCCAGCATAGGACGGTCTTGCGTGATCGTCAGCAGTGGGCTGGTCATGATCTGATTCGCCATAGTAAGGGAAGGATCCATTCCTTTGGCGAGCACCTTCCGAATCAGGTCCGTCTCAGTCACAATCCCTGACCTGCGGGACATACGACCCTCTGCATCAGTCGACTCTACCAACAGGGAACCAAGGCGTTTCCCCCGCATACGCCCGGCGACCTCTACGATCGTGGTCTCGGGCGGGACGACTTCCAAGAATCGATGCATGAAATCTCCGACCGTGCCTCCTGACCGGACAGTCATAAACGTCCCCTTTCTTCGTGAGACAGCATGACACTCTCCTGCTCTGCTTCGATCACTCTCTGTGAGCCCAGATCATTCATGAATGGTCTAGGCTCATCATTGAACGAGTGCATATGCCGAGCCAGGATAGCGCCGTTGGAGAAAAGAAATTCTTCTATAATATCGCCGAAGGAATCAAAAGGATATGTGTAGTCTGCATGGCCGGTGTGCGCGAAGAAAGTCCGGAAGGGGCATCACGCCACACCGCCGAGGGTAGAGGTTGCGGAAAATAGCTACAGTTGGGTGGGGAGATGGAGGCTGATCATCTTCAGTGCTTGCGCAACCCGCGCCCTGAGAAGGGTGGAAGGGGAGCCGCGTTGCGAACTCGCCGGCCGAAGGCTCGTCGTAGCAGCGGATCGGCGATTGCAGCAGAAGTGTTTATGAAAAATGCGGGCTAGGTACTGCGAAGGAACCGGGATTCGTCTCTGATGGACACCACCTTGACCAGGTCACGCAGAGACAAAAGGCCCACGACCTTGTTGTCCTCCGTCACTGCGAGGTGGCGAATCCGTTTCTCAGCCATGAGCCGACTGGCATCTCGAGCGGTGTCGTTGATGTCAATCTGAATCAGGGGAGCATTCATCACGGCCCTGACGCTGGTGCTCCTTGCAGGGAGACCGTCCGCGATCACTTTCCGCACCACATCGGTCTCGGTCACGATACCGACCATCTCTCCAGCCTCCAGCACGAGGAGCGAACCGATCCGCTTCTCCGCCATCGTCTGCGTCGCCTCCAGCACCGTCTGTTCACTCGCAATCGTCTCCACTGTCGTTTGCATGAGCACCCTGAGCACGCTGAGGGGCCGGAATACGTTGTCGAGATCACGGATAGGACCTCCTTCTGAATCGACGAAATAGCGCACGAGATCTCGGACAGAAATCACCCCAACGATTTCCTCCTCATCCGAGACACAGAGATGGCGGACATGGTTTGTCTCCATGAGATGGCTCGCATCTAGGATAGGGCGATCCGGCGTGATCGTCAGCAGCGGGCTGGTCATGATCTGATCCACCCTAGTAAGAGAAGCGTCCATTTCTTTGGCGAGCACTTTCCGAAGTAGGTCTGTCTCAGTCACGATCCCGGACCTGCGGGAGATACGACCTTCTTCGGTCGACTCTATCAACAGCGAGCCAATGCCTTTCTTCCGCATACACTCAGCGGCCTCCACGATCGTGGTATGAGGGGGAACGGATTCCAACTGTCGATGCATGAAATCCCCGACCGTGCCTCCTGGCCGTTCAGTCATGGTTTTTCCTTTCTCTGTGAGACAGTATGACATTCCACTGCCGTGCTTTGATCATACTATACGAGCCTGAAATTATTCATGGATGGTGCTGAGGTCATCATTAGTAGCTGCATAGGGCGAGTCAGGATAGCGTCGCTGGAGAGCTGGAAATCTTCTGTATATCGCCGAACGCGCCACATCTCCGAGGACCCTGGTTGCGGTAAGATAGCCACAGTGATGGGAAGGGAGCATCAACCGGATTCCGTGCGATGTCGTATTGATCGCGACCCCGGTTGACTTAGGCCGAATCATCACTATCAAACACAAACCTGCCGCGCCACCTATCGCCTGGAAGAACAGAGGACGCCAGGTTTCAGGGATATATTGCAGGGCCTCATCCTGAATGCACAAAGGGATGAATCCTTTTCGCGGCGGCTGCCTCACAGGTAGTGAGAGGAAGGGAAAATATGAAAAGAACTTTGGTGACGAAAACGAATCAAAGCCAGAAGCGGGCGCCCGATTGCTGCCATCGCTGCAGCGGGTTAATGGTGCCGGAGCTTTCGACTGACACTGGAAGGGTGGAATGGCACTGCGTGACCTGCGGGGATCGGGTTGACGAGGTGATCCTGACCCACCGCCAACATCAGGGGTCGAGACAAGAATCCGAAGAGGTATTTGCCGGTTCAGGACGTGCCCGCTTGAACTAGTATGGCTGAGAGGACAATAGCCGGTTGTAGTAGCCAAGTTCCGGTTGATTCTCGGAAGTGGATGGTGACCTGAGAATCGAAGGAGGTGGGCAGAGCTTGGAGAGGTCAGCAGCCTGGTTCGAATGTGACCCGCTCTTATGCAGCCAGCGTGCAAAGGGCACCGCTCCTGTTTCAGTGGCGGGGTGGTGGTTCAAGGGACGCGCTATCGATGCTCGGTGCCAGTAGGCACGGCTCGTTAAAGCGAGCTCTAGAAAGAGTGAGGCGCGGGGCAATCAGCAAGGGCGACTGAAGGATTGCTGGACGTCACCCGGTTCGGATGGCAGCCTCGGTGTTCCACATAAGAGCGGGCCGTTTTTTTATTGATCCTTCCCCTCCGTTCTCCTCAACTCTCCCTCCGCCTTGCGACACTTCCCACACAGAGCACGACGATCAGTAGGCCTTAGCATAAGACACAACACCCCATAAGCAGGAAATTCATCAGTGGGGAGAGTTCGCGAGAAATATGAAGAAACTAAAAACCGAGGCGGAGGCGGGTCAGAGAGTTTTTGTCTAAAGATGAGACCTTGGAGGAGCTTTAGGCTTCCCACCCTCCGGTGGGCCTGCTCACCACCCCTGCGCTTGACCTCGATTCCCTTGAATGTTCCTCTCACCGAGGCCTCCGCTCAGTTGTAGGATAACCATATTTCGCGAGAGGTCAATCGTTGGAACTGTCCCGTCAGACCAGGACCCGTACGAATTATCGTGGCGTAGTGGCGTAATAGGGCTGGGGCGGATCCCAGGCGGTTAGGCTGAGCGGCACTGTTGTGAGCGAAGCCTGCTTTTTCTTGTCCTCGCCGACGGTGCGTTCGCGCAGCCGCCGGACTAACTCCTGGTAGGATGACGAGCGGATGATCTTCTCGAACTGACTGCGGTAATTCTTCACCAGGCTGACCCCGTCCACAATGAGGTCGTAGGCGTGCCACGTCCCGTCTTTCCCCTGTAGCCGGTAATCCATCGGGATTGCGACTTTGCTCGACCGCAGCTCGGTCCGCACCTCCGCATAGTTCCCCTCGATCCGTTCGGAGAGATAGGCCACCTGTTCGCCTGAATAGCTTTCGATTTTTTCAGCATAGCGGTCGGAGAGAAAGCTCTTGAAGAGTTCGACGAATTCGGCACGCTCGCCGGCCGTGAGTGGAACCCAGTAGGCCGCGAGCGCTCGCTTCGACATTTCCGTGTAGTCGAAGTGGGAAGCGATGACCTCTTCCAGCATATGCCGGCGCGGGATGAGCTTGGCCGGATCTTTGAGTGTCTCGTCTTCGAGGATGCGGAAGACCTCGGTGAGTGTAGAGCGGACCACCTCGGTGGCGGACTCCGATGGGCTGGTCGGATGAGCCGAACGCGACGGAACAAGTAAGGACGACAAAAAATAAGGGGAAGGCGAAGGCTATGCTCCGAGCGACCCAAGACCGGCGAAAGGTCTTAAATATGCCAGCCGGTCTCAACGTTGAGCAGGTCAAGACGCTCGAGACCGGTCGCCGCGGCGATGCAACCTCCGCGACCGCCGCGTCTCTGCGGAAACAGTCGGTGACATTGGGAATCCACCCGCTCTATGAGTCGTCAATCCAGCACGAATGTTACTTTCAGGTCCACGCGATACAAGATGACCTTGCCGTTGTCGACCACCACATGTTGCTCCTTCACCCAAGCCGATTTGATGCCGTGTATGGTCTTGGATGCCCGGGTGATCCCGTTCTGAATGGCATCTTCGAAACTCTTCGGCGATTCGGAACTAATCTCGATGATCTTCGCGACGGACATGGGACTCCTCCTTGTATATTGGAAAACTACTTGCGACTAGACCGACCGCAAGCCAACGGGACGTGATAGACCGATTCCTCCAAGGTCCATTGAGGCCGCAACAAAGCATGGTTCGTCACGTCCTTCCTCCCGAGAGCTCGTACGGTTGCCAGGGCCGCTGGAGCGAGCCCGCATCTGGCAAGGCTGGGCCCCATGGGAGGCATTTGACCAAGGAGGTATCCGTGGAAACGAATGCTGTATTTATTGGGATCGATGTTTCGAAAGCGCAGCTGGATGTCGCGCAGCGGCCTGAGGGACAACGCCTGGTGTTCTCCCAGACTCCGGTGGGAATCGAAAGCCTCGTGGCACACGTGCGCTCGCTGAACCCCTCGGCAATTGTGCTTGAGGCAACGGGTGGCCTGGAAATACCTGTGGCGAGTGCGTTGGCGGTGGCCGGACTCCCTGTCGCCGTGGTGAATCCCCGCCAGGTCCGAGACTTTGCCAAGGCGACCGGCCGGCTCGCGAAGACGGACGCCCTCGATGCCTACATCTTGGCTCGGTTTGCCGAAGCGGTGCGGCCAGCGCCCCGCCAGCTGCCCGATGCCGCCACTCACGAGTTCAGTGCGCTGCTGAGCCGGCAACGTCAACTGATTGAGATGCGGGTGGCGGAGCACAATCGGCTGGGCAGTGCCCCACGCCGCATCCAACAGCAGATCCGCAAGCACCTCACCTGGTTGGACCGACAGGTGGAGGCCATCGAGGAGGAGTTGGCGCAGCGCATCACGTCGACGCCGATTTGGCGAGAGCGGGACAACCTGCTGCAGAGTGTGCCCGGCGTGGGGCCTACGCTGAGTCGGACACTCGTGGCCGAGTTGCCCGAGCTGGGCACCTTGACGCGCCACCAGATCGCGGCCTTGGTGGGGGTGGCGCCTTTGAATCGCGACAGTGGGACGTTCCGGGGCCGTCGCACCACCTGGGGTGGCCGTGCCGTGGTGCGGGCCGTGCTGTATATGGGCACCTTGGCGGCTGTGAGGTGGAACCCAGCCCTGAACGCCTTCTACCAGCGGCTGCGCGCCGCAGGGAAGGCCCCGAAAGTGGCACTGGTGGCCTGCATGCGGAAGCTGCTGACGATTCTCAACGCCATGCTCAAACATCGAACACCCTGGTCTCTCGTAGTTGAGCGCAGTTGACATTCAAGACGGTTGCTTTGTTTTGCGCGTTAGCGCGGGTCGCACCGACATTGTCACTCTTCAGATGCCGCTGAAAGGCCCAGCCTCATTCCTAAAGGTACTGAGGAGCAAACGACATGCCGTCAAAATGTGGCAGGGCCCTAGCGGGAGAATTGCGGCAATGCTTGAGTTTATAATGCGGGAACGAAGATGAAAGAGACGGTTCTTCTCCGATTGCAGGGCAAAGTGCCTCAAACCTCAGAATGCCACTGTTGCAAAGATCAACAGCGGTCGCGTTGTGTACTCAAAGACATTCGGCGTGCCATATCTCCTCAAATAGGACTCAGGGTGGCTTGTCCGAAAATGCCGAGCATCTGGCTCTCAGGCTCTGCTATGCTGCCATTGGAGGATAGAGGCACTAAGATGATCGAGTCGGTTGAGACGAAGGAACCGGTGCTCTGGCAGACGTATGTCTCCTGGAATCAGTTTGCTTGGCTTTATCTGGTGAGTCTTATTGCGGCTTTGCGTGGGGCGTTGCTCTGGCAGGCGGCAATCCCTGGCTCGGAACTGTGGGTGATCGGGGCTGTTGTGCTTGTGGTCGTGGCGCTGGCGTTACGCTATTGGGTGCGGTACGTGGCGACGTCACAGCGGGTGCTGATCAAGAATGCATTCACCGGGCGCGAGATTCAGGCGATGGCGATTGAAAACATCAGCGCGACGACCATTAAACAAGGGCAGATCGCGTGGCTCTTGGGGATCGGGACGATTGTTTTCACATCCACTCACGGAGATGAGGTGATGCAGTTTCGCGGTGTGAGAGATCCCGAATCGACTCTCCAGCATATCCAGACGGTCAGGCGGAGGCGGATCTTCCCGGCTTCATAGCCAGCGAAGACACTCACCTCCCTGGCTATCGCAGTATCCCGCTCACGATCATTTCGACTGCCTGCTCAGGACTCAGCCCCCGCGCCATCAAGGTTTCGAGTTCTTTCTTATCCACACTCCCGATCGCCGCTTCGTGCGTGACTTTCGCCTCCGGATGGAAGACTCTCACGATGGGAATTGCACTGGCATGGGCCTGGCCCTGCACGATCTCCATGCAATCGACATGACCGCGCGCGCCTTTGGCGTAGGCTTCGGTGATGCCGATGATTTCGGCCTGGGCCTGGCCCTCCAGCACGACACGCGTCTTGATGAGACCGCGTGACCGCTCCCCTCGGAGCATCACCGCTTCTTTGAGCGTGATGTGGTCGGTCTTGTGCGCGAAGATCTTCGCGCTGAGTTCGGCGATGCCCTCTTCCTCCACTTCGACGAGATAGTCGATGTCGAGCTTCCCCACTGAGCCGGAGAGTAACGAGAAGTCTGAAAAATAGCGGGCGCCTTTGCCGATCTTGATCGTCGCGTGGGGCAGGACCTGCATGCCGCCATGGGGACCGTGGTAGTGGCCTTCTGTGTAGGTCAGCGACGCGCCTGGTCCGATCTCCATGATGGCCTGCATCCGATGTTCTGCCGCTTGCGCGAAGGGGAAGAGACAGTGGGACAGCACCCGCGCCTGCGCCCCTTCGCAGTATTTGTACGTCGATCTTGATCTGCTGCTTTCCGGTGGGGTGGGCCAGGCCGAAACACATGTGGATCGGTTGAGCGATCTGCGCGCCCGCTTCGACAATCAGTTTTCCAACGATGGCGTCCGGAGTTTCCTCCAAGTCCACGCGGAGGCCGGGAACGGTCCGATGACTGAGGATGCGATGCCCGTGCGCCACGACATGCGCGATGCGCGTATCGTCGAGGATCGACGGCTCAGCTCCGACCATCGGCAAGGTCCGTCTCAGCTCATCAAGCTCGGACATAGTCACACACCTCTCCATCACAACGGACGCAGGTCCGCCCGCGGAAATGATCGACGGCTTCCCGTGGACTGCCGGAGAAAATGATGCGCCCGGCGCAAAGTTGTGAAGCCCGATCGGCGATGAGCGCGACCTCTTCCTGGTGTGTGATCAAGAGGACTGATCCCCCGGCTGCTTTCAGGGCGCGAATGATGTCGATAATGTGATTGATCGAGAGCATGTCGATCCCTGCCGCCGGCTCATCGAGGATGGCGAGCTTGGGTTTCATGGACAAGACGGAGGCCAATTCGATTCGATGGCGTTCTCCTCCGCTCAAGGCCTTATCCATTCGCCGATTCAGATAGCGATCCGGAGCGAGACCGACTTGTCTCAGCGCCGGTTCAGGATCGCAGTCCGGTTTGCCCAGGGTCAGGTACTCGCGAACCGTGACGCCTTCGAACCGGGCCGGCTCCTGCCACGCGAGGGTCAGGCCCAACCTGGCCCGTTCATGCATCTTCAGGGGGAGAAGGTCTGTGCCATTGAATAGAACGGTCCCCGCACTCGGCGCATAGCCCTCGCAGCCCATGAGGACATAGGCCAGCGTGGTTTTGCCGGAGCCGTTGGCTCCAAGGAGGGCGTGGATCTCCTGCGATTCGATCGCCAGATCGAGCCGGTCGAGAATCGAATGGCGATCCACCTCGAAGGTGAGATTGTGGATGTTGAGTAAGGGATTAGGCATTGCCACGCACCAATTCATTTCATCCGTACTGCATCAGATGTGCCTGTAGTCGCGCGCGAATCTTGGGCCAGCAGGGCACGATAGTAAGCGTAGCGTTTTGCGGCAGGGAAGCACTGTCACGTGGGGAGTTAGGCGTCATCCTGTTGACTCTGGCTTCAGTGGAAAATAGACGAAGAGAATTACTGACTTGAATTATCGAGGGCTTCCCACTCTTGCAGCGATGGCATCAGCATTGCGTCACGCTACAATCACGATGCGACGAAGCGTGCTCAAGATTATTCTGATCCTGGCAGGAACCCTGATCCTGACCCAATGCCGACCGCCGACTCCCGTCGCCGCAGCCGTGGAATTTGCACCGGGAGTGGGAGCGGATGCCAATCAGCCGGTCATCAAAGAGCTGGAGGCGGCGTTCAGTGAGGCCGAAGCGGCGGTCAAGAAGGCGGATCTGGATGCGCTCATGAAGTTCTATGCCACGACCTACAACTACCATGGCTTAAAAAGATCAGATGTGCGCCGAGTATGGGAGGAGGTCTTCCTTCACTATCGAGACATCAGTTCATCCCATGTTTTCACTGAGCTGAAATTGGTCCAGGCCGACGGCATCAGAAAAGCCTATGTGACCTGCACCGGAGGGCTCTACGGCACGGAGAAACAGACGGGGAAGTCCATCACCATTGATAGTTGGGTCGCGCGAGGTGCATTACCTCGTCAAAGAGGAAGGGGCCTGGCGATTCCTTGGCAATGCGGGAGGGGCATCCCTTTCGGCTCCACCAGCAAGCGCTCCCCATCATCCTCTCTTCTAATCTTCTAACCCACATTATGCATGAGCGATTCTGCTGAAATCGCCGATGCCTGGCTCAAAGGAGACGAGCAGGGACAGGACACACGTCATGCGAGTCTCGCGCTGCACGCTTATCGCGCGCATTCTGCCATCTCGCGACGAATCGTCATGAATAAAGCGAGCCCCTAGTCTTCGATCTTCGACGGCTCGTGATGAAACGCGGCGATCTTCGGGCGAACGAGATCGGCAAAGTCCTTGTACCGTAGCTTCATCGCGCCGACGTAGGTGCCGGCTTCAAAGACGATGGACTCGTCTTCCGTCAGGAGTTGATCGACGTACACCTCCACGCCATAGAGATTGCCGAACGGCGGCATTGTGCCGACTTGACAATCGGGGAACAGATTCGCACACTCGGCTTCTGTCGCTAATCGGACGTCGCGGGCCTCCAGCACATCCCGCAATCGTTTCAAATCTACGCGCCAGGTTGAGGGGAGCACTGTCATCACGAAGTACTGATCGGCCTTCACCACGACGACTTTGGCGACGAGTTTGCCTGGCACATCGAGTGTCTGTGCCACGTCGTGGGCGGTATAGGCCTTTGGGTGGTTTACCACTTCATAGGGAATCTTGTTGGCGTCGAGATAACTCTGGAGTCGTTTCAGCATCGGCATGGCAACCTCCCTCACTGATAGACAGAGTACACATAAATGCGTGGTTCTATTAATCGTTTAAATTAGCAAAGGAAATGCCATGAATGCTTCGCGAGGATGATCACGCAAACGTGTGAAGAACAGAGGAGTTAGCGCGACGTGTCGCAGGGGATCGAGAAGGCTCTGCTATCTCACTGTCGCATTTCACCACGGTCCTCCATCGATAACGTGGCAAAATGCTCCTAGATCGACCATTTCTCCCCTAAAGTAGCGAGCTTTCCGTGGCACACCTCATGCTGATTCTTTATATTGAGTTATGACCATGAGGCCAAGAGTTTCAGGGCGGATACATCTGTCGATGGATGTTTGTGTCGAGACACAGTGGTCAAGTGGAAAGAACAGGTGGCGCAGAACAGGTTTCCTGGCAGTCGGCCTCGCCGCCTTTACCCTCGCTGGACTTATTGCCTGCGAGAGAACTCCCGACCAAGCGCCTGAGGCCAAGAAGGCCGTTGTGGCTGAGAGGCCAGGAGTGCTCCATCTCACATCCGAAGAACTCGCGCGGACGGTGATCGAGGTCGCGCCGGTTGTCCGTGGGCAGTTGCTGGTACCGCGGGAATTTCCCGCCACAGTTCAAGCCAACGAAAATGAACTGGCTGAGGTGACCACGCTCATCAGGGGCCGGGTGGTGAAGGTCCATGTGGATGTCGGCCAAGACGTGAAGAAAGATGCCTTGCTGGCGATGCTGCACAGTACGGATCTCGGTGTGGCAGAGGGGACTTATCTGAAATCTGCCGCAAAGCTGCACGAAGCAAAACTGGCGTACGAACGTGCCAGGGACCTGTATGAGCAAAAGGTTGTGAGTCTGGCCGAGTTGCAGCGCCGCGAGGCCACGATGAAAACGGCACAAGCCGAAGCGCGCGAGGCGCGGAACCGTCTGGAACTGCTCGGCGTCCCCCGGCAGGAAGTCGAGCGGCTGGATCGCGAGGATACGATCAAGGCCGATGTGCTCCTTCGTGCGCCGTTCGACGGCCGGGTCATCATGCGCAATATCACGAGGGGCGAGGTGGTCGAGCCGCAGCAGAAGCTCTTCACCGTCGCGGATCTTTCGGATGTGTGGGTGGTCGGCAACGTGCCGGAGAAGGACGTACAGTTCATCCGGAAGGACCAGAAGGTCAATGTGATTGTGTCCGCCTATCCCCATGCCATCGTTCCGGGAACGATCACCTACATCGGGGATGTGCTCGATCCGGCCACCCGCACGATGCGCCTGCGGGTGACGGTGCTGAACCCTGATCGGCTGCTGAAACCGGAAATGTTCGCCACCGTCCTCGTCTATGCGGCGGCGACCCCGGATGCGCTGACCGTGCCGCTCGCGGCAGTCCAAAACGGCCCGACCGGTAAGATGGTGTTTGTTCAGCGGGGGACGAACGACTTCGAAGTGCGAATGGTCAAGGTGGGAAGCGAGCAAGGGAGAGGTGGTGACGGTGTTGGAGGGGGTGAGCGCCGGCGAGCAGGTTGTGACCAAGGGATCGTTCGTGCTCAAGTCTGAGATGGAACGGCACAAGATCGAGCCGACGCCATGATCGCCTCTCTTCTGGAATTCTCGCTGCGGCAACGGATCCTGGTCCTCGGCTTGGCCTGTCTGTTGTCCGTCGCCGGTGTCTTCGCCTTTCAGTCTATTCCGATCGATGCCTACCCGGACGTGACGAACATCCAGGTGCAGGTGCTGACCGACGGCACCTGGTCTCTCGCCGGTCGAAGTCGAACGATTCATCACCTATCCGCTCGAACTCCAGATGACCGGCCTGCCTGGTTTAGCGGAGATCCGATCCCTCTCCAAATTCGCCCTCTCCCAGATCACGGTCGTGTTCAACGACGACGTCGATATCTACTTCGCCCGCCAGTTGGTTCTCGAACGGATCATGGCGGCGAAGGAGCGATTGCCGGAGGGGCTCGAGCCAGTGATGGCTCCCGTCAGCACCGGGCTGGGTGAGGTCTATCAATATTATGTGGAAGGGCCGAATGCGACGGCGACTGATCCCAAGATCGTCGAGACGGAGTTGACGGATCAGCGCACGCTCCAGGACTGGGTCCTGCGCCCGCTGCTCAAGAGCGTGCCAGGCGTGGTCGATGTGAACCGCATGGGCGGGTTCGTCAAACAGTATCAAGTCCTGGTCGATCCGGCCAAGCTCCGCAAGTTCGACCTGACGCTCCACGACATCTACGAGGCGGTGGCAAAGAACAATGCCAATGCCGGCGGCAATGTGCTGGAGCGCCATGCGGAGCGCGCGATCGTCCGCGGGCTTGGCCTGATCAAGACCATGAGCGATATCGAGTCCATCATCGTGAAAGAGTCCGGTGGCACGCCGGTCTTCGTTCGTGATGTCGCGGAAGTCCGCATCGGCCACGCTGTTCGCCATGGGGCGGTGGTGCTCAACGGCGAGCGGGAGGTCGTGGCTGGCACTGTCCTCATGATACGCGGGGGCAATGCGCGTCAGGTGGTCGAAGCGGTCAAGACCAAGGTGGAAGACCTCCAGCAGAACCACATCCTCCCCGCAGGCACGAAGCTCGTGCCCTTCTACGATCGCATCGAATTGGTGACGGCGGCGATCAATACGGTGCGGGATGCCTTGATCGAGGGGATCGTGCTGGTGGTCTTCGTCTTCTTTTTCTTCCTGGGCCACGTGCGTAGCGCCGTCGTCGTGACGGCCTCGCTCATCGTCACCCCCCTGATCACGTTCATCGTGATGCAGCGGCTGGGGCTCTCGGCCAACTTGATGACGCTCGGCGGGCTGGCCATCGCCATCGGCGAAATCGCGGACGGGTCACTGGTCGTGGTGGAAAACGTTTATCGGCACCTGGCGCAGAACCAAGGCGCAACGAGGAAGAGCACGTCGGAGGTGATTCTTCAGGCCACGAAAGAAGTGGGCCGGCCGATCCTCTTCGGCATTCTGATTATCAGCGTCGTCTTCCTGCCGCTCATGACGCTCCAGGGCATGGAAGGGAAGATGTTCGCGCCGCTGGCCTACACGTTGGTGATCGCGCTCTTGGCCTCGGTCGTGGTCACGTTGACCCTGTCGCCGGTGCTCGCATCGCTGATCTTGCGCGGAGACCATCCGGAGGAAACGCGCCTCACGCGATGGATGAAACAGCGCTATGTGCCGGTGCTCACCTGGACGCTCCGGCATCGCAGTCTGGTGCTTGGCCGGCTCGACGGCGATCGTGCTGTGCAGCCTTGCGCTCGTTCCGTTTGTGGGACGGGAGTTCATTCCTCTTCTAGAAGAAGGAGCTCTGACGCCCCAAGATTGTCCGGCTGCCGAGTGTGTCGCTGGCGGAGTCCATCGAGATGGAGAAGCAAACCCATAAGGTCATGTTGGAGTTTCCCGAAGTGCGGATGGCGGTGAGCAAGATCGGGCGGCCTGACATTGCCTTGCGGGCCGGAAGAGCTGAATGAGAGCGACCCGATCGTGTCTCTGAGTGATCGGAGCACATGGAAGACGGCGACGACTCAGTCGGGATTGACCGACGCCATCCGGAGAAAGGCTGGCGGAGATCCCCGGGATTTCCGTGCTCATGAGCCAGCCGATTCAAGAACGGGTGGACGAGCTGATCTCCGGCGTCAGGGCGGAATGCGCCATCAAGCTGTTCGGAGAGGATCTCGATGTGCTGCACGACAAGGCGAAGGAGATTGCCGCCTTGATGCAGCAGATCGACGGCGTCAAAGACATCAAAGTCGAGCAGATCGCCGGCCAGCCCTATCTCACCGTCGACATCGACCGGCAGAAGATTGCCCGCTTCGGCATCAACGTGGCTGATGTGCAGGAGATCGTGACCACCGCGATCGGCGGCAAGGCGGCGACCCATGTCTACGAAGGCGAGCGGCGGTTTCAATTGACGCTTCGGTTCCCGGAACCGCAACGCAACAGCATCGGCACCATCGGGGAGATCCGGGTGAAGTCGGCTTCCGGCGCGCTGATCCCGATGAGCGAACTCGCCACGATCGAGATGCGCGAAGGCCCGTCCCGCATCAGCCGCGAACATGTGAAACGCCGCATTTACATCGGCTTCAACGTCGTCGGGCGCGACATCGGCAGCGTCGTGGATGAAGGGCGGAAGAAGCTGGAATCAACAGGTACGCCTGCCTGAAGGGTACAGGTGACGTGGGGTGGGGCCTTCGAGAACATGGAGCGGGCCAACGAGCGGCTGTTGATCGTGGTGCCGATCACGCTGGGGCTCGTGTTCTTTCTGCTTTTCTGGGCTTTTCACTCGCTCCGTTACGCGACGTTGATCATTATGAATCTCCCCTTCGCCTTGATCGGGGGCGTCGTGTCTCTGTGGCTGAGCGGGCAATACCTGAGCGTGCCGGCCTCCATCGGATTTATCGAATTGTTCGGCCTTGGCGGTGGGGAACGGGATCGTGCTGGTCTCCTATATCAATCAGTTGCGCAATGAAGGCACGCAGATGGACCAGGCTATCGTCAGCGGTTGCGTCCTCCGGCTTCGCCCGGTCGTCATGACGATGATGACGACGCTGCTGGGTCTGCTGCCGTTGGTGCTCGCGCAGGGGATCGGAGCCGAAGTGCAGCGGCCGCTCGCGACCGTCGTCATCGGCGGCCTCTTCACCTCGACCGCTCTCACGCTGGTGGTGCTGCCGGGCCTGTATCGATGGTTTGCAGAAAAAGAAGCGGGGAAGGAGTATGCGCCGGAGTGGGTGTGAGGGGAGGGTGGTCTGTTGATCTCCTGTGCTCGCGCAACGCGCGGCCTGAGAAGGCCCTCGTTGAACGCGCGCAGTGGGAGATCAAACGGACGGACGCCTGACTCTACTGCACATCTGTTGAGCTTCACCATTCGATGGAGTATCGTTCCGGCGACAAATCGGAGATCTTCTATGCCTGAGCGGTCGGACACTCTTGTGCGGGATCGGCTGGCCCGGCAACGGACCGAGTTGGCCAACGAGCGTACCTTGCTGTCGTACATCAGAACTGCGCTGGGGTTTTTCGCCGTTGGTATTCCGGCTGTGTGGTGGCTGGAGGGGGTCGGATTTCAAGCGCTGGGTGTGGTCTCGCTGGTCACGGGCCTGTTGTTCCTGGGGGTCGGGGTTTGGCGATTCGTGATTATCAAAAGGGGGATCGATCGACAACCAGACTAGTGGTCTGGAGGCTCGATCTGCCACATCGAAGATAGGGCTTCGATTGCGTGTCAGCCGGTAGGGTTCACCGAACGGGAGGAGATGTTATGAAGAGGAGCTGGATACTCAGAGTGTCAATGGTCGGGTTGGTGAGCGGTCTTCTATTCGGGACTGTGGCGCAAGGACAAGCTGAGCCCAAGGCCCAGAGCGGCGATGTGGCGGGTGGCAAGACCCTGTTTGTCAGGTACTGTACCGGTTGTCATGGGCCGGAGGGTGGCGGGGATGGGTACAGGTTTCTTCGTGGACCGGATCCGGCTAACCTCACATCTCCGTCGACTAGAAAGAAATCCGATGCCGACCTGCTCAAGACTATCCATGACGGCAAACCGAACATGCCGCCTTGGAATATTCGTCTCTCGGAGAAAGAGGGCAGAGACGTGCTGGCCTATGTGCGGACCCTCGCCAAGTGAAGCGATGCGACCGGCATCGGTGTTGACAGGGGCAGTCTGGGAAAGCAAAAATTAGCCGGAGTCTGTGTTGAAGCGTGAACAATATGGGCTGTCATGAATAGAGAAGGGATCTGCGATGTAATGCTATGCTCGGCAGAACGTAGTGAGTTTGTGTGTTCCATTTCACAAAGAGGAGGGTGCCATGTCGCGAATCAAGGAACTCAGAGCATCGTTCGACAAGAAGTTGGATGCGTTGGAGCATCAGGCGCTGGCGTTTGAAGCGCAACTGACCCAGACGAAAGATCAAGCGCAGCAGCGGCTGGAGCAGCGCAAGCAACAGCTACGAGACCTGCTCAAGCAGGTCCAATCCGACGTGCAGAAGTCGAAGGATATGGCAGATCAGGCAAAGACTGAAGTGCAGGCCAAGCTCGAACATCTTCAAGTGCAATTGGCTCTCGGCAAGGCGGACGCCCGTGACACGTTTGAGGAGCAGAGGACGAAGATTCTCAAGGCACTAAATGAGTTCGAATCTGTCGCAGAGCAGAAACTAAAAGGTGCTACGTTCGAATCGGGCAAGGTCTGGGAGGATTTCGTGGGCCGGACGAGCACGCTCGAAGCCGAGTTTGAGGCACTCAAAGGCCGCTTTGAAAGCGAGAAAGCCAAGCAGCAAGTCACGCTGGAGTCAAAAAAACAGGAGCTACTCACTAAGCTGGTGTCGTTCAAAGACGAGCTCAAGGCCAAGCGCGTGGGGGTGCAGGCCAAGGCCGATGTACTTGAAACCGATTTGCGCCAGGGGCTGGACCAGATTAAGGCGGGGGTGAGGAAGTTTTTCGAATAGAGAAGAGTGAGGGGAGCGGCCAGGTGCCCTTCTTGCTCGCAGAGCCCCCGCGATAAAGCGGCGGTTGCTCGATGCGCGGAGTAAAGGGCAGCTTCGGCCACTCCCCTGGAGAGAGATAGGTTGAATCACAAGGTCCTCGCCCGGGCTAATGGCACGTTTCGGCGTGCCAGTGGGTGGGCGGGTGAGAAAGTTGCGCGCAGTGGGAGACCAAGCAGGTCGCCTTATGAAGAGAAAAATTGGAGAGCTGGAGGAAGGGATAGGGAGCGGCCAGGTGCCCTTCTTGCTCGCAGAACAGAGGAGGGGATGGAGCCTGATGATCTTCTGTGCTCGCGCAACGCGCGGCCTCGGAAGGCCCTCGTTGAACGCGCGCAGTGGAAGATCAATCAGCCCCCATCCCTAGAGAGAGAACGAGCAAGCTTGGAGGGAACATGTATATCGCTTGATGCGCGCAGTGAAGGGCAGCCTCGACCACTCCCCTGGAGAGAAAGGTGGAACCCAGAAGGCCTCGATCGACGCGCGCAGTGAGACGCCAGGTTAAACGAGCGAGCTGAAACGTACGCCTCGCCTCTTCGCTCGCTGTGGCCTTGCTGGACGGCCTTTTTGAGCAGCCTGCTAATATCCTAGAAATTTGGACAAATGAATTTTCACCGTGTCACAACAGTTTTTTCGCAGACTCTTAGGTCACAATCATGCCGTTGATTCCAGAGCCGCTACAACACCGTCTCATTCAGCTTCGCCGCGTGCTCCACGAGTATCCGGAACTCAGCGGGCAGGAAGCGAACACCGCCGCCGTGATCTGCAAATTTCTCGATGGGCTGGCCATCAAGTATCGGGCTCACGTCGCCGGCCATGGAGTCGTCGCCGACATTCCCGGACGCGCCGGAGTACCCTGCGTCGTCTTGCGTGCCGATACCGATGCGCTGCCGATTCAGGAAGACACCGGCTTGGATTTCGCGTCGGTCCACGACGGCGTCATGCATGCCTGCGGCCATGATGGGCACACCACCATGTTGCTGGGCGCGGCGGCGCTTCTCTCCGAGGAGAAAGACCTGCCGGCTCCCGTGCGATTGATTTTTCAGCCGGCAGAGGAAAAAGGCACCGGTGCGCTGGCCATGATCAAGGCAGGGGCGCTGGAGGGCGCGGGCATGATTTTCGGCGGCCATCTCGACCGCCACTATCATCCGGGGGCCATCGTCGTGGCCGAAGGCGCCGTCAATGCGTCGTCGGATAATTTCATGATCGAGATTATCGGCCAGGGCGCACACGGAGCCCGTCCCCATGAAAGCATCGACGCAGTCGTGGTCGGGAGTCTCATGATCATGGCGCTGCAGACGATTGTCTCACGCGAGGTCGATCCGGCCCGTCCGTCGGTAGTGTCCGTCGGTCAGTTCCATGCGGGGACTGCGCCGAACGTCATTGCAGGACAGGCCAGGCTGGAGGGGACGGTTCGTGCCCAGGATCCTGCTGTCCGGCAACAACTCCTCTCCTCCATCCGCCGCATTGCCGAATCGATCGCCCAACTGCACGGAGCCAAGATCCAGGTCACTGTGAATGAAGGCACGCCGCCACTCATCAATACGCCTGAAATGGCGGGCTTGGCGCGCCGCGCGGCAGTCGCGGCGGTGGGGGAGGCCAATGTGTTGCCGCTCAAGACGGCCAACATGGGCGCGGAGGATTTCAGTTACTACATGGAAAACATTCCCGGCGCCTATGTCCGGTTCGGGAGTCAGGTTCCGGGCAAGGAAGGCTTTCCCGCGCACTCCAGCAAGTTCGATTTCGACGAAGAGGCCTTGGCCGTCGGCGCGGCCTATTACCAGGCTATTGCCAAGATTGCCGGCCAGCGGCTCAGCGAGCAAACGCCCCGTTCCTGACCCAGCAGGCTGCGGAAAAACTATTTTGATACGCTAGAACTTTGATGGTCTGTACGTCTGGGATAAGAGGAGAACATCCCATGCAGGATGCTCAAAAAGGCCGTTCAGCAAGGCCGCAGTCTGATGTAGGCTAAGGTCGAGGTCAAGGTTGAGCGAAGATCAGACTCATGTGGGCTCAGCGTTGACCTAAGCCTGAACGATGCGAGAACGCCGCTGGCGGTCTTTTTCAGCATCCTGCTAGCGCATAGGGCTGTCATGATTCGCATTAGAGAAGCCCGTGAAGAAGATGTCGGCCAGATCCGCGAGATCTTTCTCGCGGTCTACGGCGCCGACTATCCCCATCATGAGGTGTACGACGAACTCTGGTTGAAGCGCTCTGTCTTCACGGACGATGCGCTGATTCTCGTCGCCGAAGAGACGAATACGGGCCGGGTGATCGGCACAGCCTCCGTGCTCTTCGACTTCGGGGCCCATTCAGATCTCGTCGGAGAGTTCGGCCGTCTCGCCGTCCATCCGGACTATCGCCGGTTACAGGTCGGCAAGCTGCTCATGGACAAGCGGCTCGAAGCCATTCATAACCGCTTGCACGTCGGCCTGGTCGTCGCGCGCACCGTGCATCCCTACGCCCAGCAGATCAGCCTCGCGCAGGGGTTCATCCCCACCGGTTTTTTGCCACTGAAGCATTTCTTCCGCCACCGCGAGAGCTTCGCGTTGCTGGCCCGGTATTTCGGCGACGCGCTGGCCTTGCGCCGCAACAATCCGCGGATCATTCCCGAGGCCTATGCCTTAGCCAATCTCGTGATGAGCCAGCCGCCGCTCACGCCGGATTTCATTGTCGACGAAGATTCCGCTCCGTACCCCGCCGGAGGAGACTACACCATCGAACAACTGCAGGCTGAAGGTTATCCGGCTTTGCTGCGCATCGAGCGGGGGCGGGTGCGCAACCGGGAAATCTTCGGCCCCATGCGGCTGGATTATGGATTCTTCAAACTCCATGCGCGGCAAACCAGTTACTTTCTGGCCCGCTCCGGCGGCCACATCGTCGGGGCTGTCGGCTACACGATGGATCCGGTCGAGCACACCGTCCGCGTGTTCGAGTTGATCGCCCTGGCCGACGACGTCGTGCGATTTCTTCTCTCCGAGCTGGAACGAAAGTGTCGGGAGGAGATGGGCATCGAATACATCGAGATCGACGTCAGCGCCTATGCCCCCCGGATGCAGCGCACGCTCTTGGAGCTGAATTTTCTGCCGGTCGCCTATGTGCCGGCTATGGTCTTTTATCAAGTAGAACGGCTCGACATCGTGAAGATGGTGCGGTTGAACAAGTTGCAAGATCTGGGGCCGCTCGCGCTGACGGAACCGGTGCAGGCCGTCGCCGACGTCGTGATGCGCGGTTTTTCCAGCTGCGTCATTGCGCCGCGCATGGCGCAAGCGATCAAGGAGATCCCGTTGTTTCAGGGGATGAACAGCGAACAGGCGACCAGGCTCGCCGGAGTTTGCACGGTGCGGGAAGTGCGGGACGGCGAACGCCTCTTCGTGCAGCACGATCCGGCCGATCGTCTTTACATCCTGCTGCAGGGACAAGTCGCCATCAGCTGCGGTACCCCTTCGGCCACCATCGGCACCGTCCGCACCGGGGAAACGTGCGGCGAAGTCTCGCTCCTCTCGGCCAGGCCCCACTCCGCCACGGCCACGGCGGAGGGTCAGGTGGAGGCGGCCGAACTGCTCCATCGCGATCTGGCGGATCTCATCCGTCGCCGCCCCGACATCGGCGTCATCATCTACCGCAACCTGGCGGTCGGCCTGGGCGACAAGCTCCTGCGCTCCGGCAATTCACGGCGAGACCAAGGGCTGGCCGAGTCGGAAGTCCTCCATCTGACATCGGAAGTTGCTCCAGCCAAGAACTAGCCACCGGATCAATTCGACTCACGTCGGTTGTCTTTTCAGTGGGTCTGATCTGAAACGAGATACGAAATACGCTTTACGAGATACGGTGAATTTCGGGACAGGCTTCAGGTGGCTCGCTTCACGAGATTCAATGGCGATGTGCGCAGTTGAGGATCAGTGTGGATGTCCTCCTCGTTCGCGATCCCCTGTGACCCCTTCGTTGATCAGGACCGGACGTAGCGGGTCGCGGGTTCCATCTTGTGCTCCGGCAGACGGATCATGTAGCGACCTCCAGTGTCGAGCGTGACCAGCACCTGTCCCTCCCGGCTCAGCCGATCGACTTCAAGAAAGACCTGGCCCCAAGATAGGTCGGAGAGACTCTTCGTCAACGTATCCAGATCGCACCCATGCGTGCGTTGGACTTGGCCGAGAATGCGATCAGTGACGGGTGTATGCGAAACCATGATCAGATCCTCCTTCAGGTTCGGACGTTCACTGCATCTTCGATGTGACCTCTTTCCGTATGCGGTTCGTAGGCGCAGTCGTAGCGAGAAAGATGGAGTTTCGTCGGCCTGAATGAGATTCGGTGTAAGCATGGAGCAGGCAGCGGCACAAGGATCAGTGCCAAGAAGGGAAGGAGGACTCGGTCGGCTGACAGTCACCATGGGGACCCTCGTTCCAAAGGATCCGCACCCTGGCGGTGATGCGTCTACGACAAAGAATCCGGCGTAGGAGTGAAGGGGGCTGCGCGAGTTCCGGCGCGCGGGATGACGGGGAGAAGCGTGCGGAAGAGGCAGCAGCCACCGTCACTGGAACGTCGGAGATTATGCTACGCCGATGGAGAGGCTCGGTCAACCGTCCCTCGATTGGCTTAGGAAGCCAGGCCGCGGGGATCGTATGACGCACCAATTATATAATAGTCTTCGGGGTGGTGGTCGTCTTCGCAATCAGCTCCCTGCCGCGCCTTGCCAAAGCATGTCGTACCCTAGTTCTTTGGTGTCGGAACACATGGCTGCTAGTGCGGTGAACTTGTTGTTGAAGGCTTCGTCCGCGTGGGATCGTTCGTGCTCTTCGAACGAGCGCCAATAGGTGACGATGACATAATGGTCGTCGGCGGTTCTGGATCCATTGAGGGATCCCTCGTTTGACACGAAGCCGGAGAACTTGAACACTTGTCCAGCGATGAATCCGCCTTTGTCACCTCCGTAGGTTTCTTTGACGACGCTGCAGAGTTCACCGACGGCCAATTCAACATCCTCGAACGTGACTCCTGGCTTGAGCTTGACGGTGTTGAACAGCATTTTAGCTCCGAAGGGGAGTGTGATTGGACCGAACATATCATCCTCCTAACAGGCTGTTGAAAAAGCCGCTCGCGGCTGTCCGTGTTTCAGATCACCCGGATCGGTGAAGAGCCAGTCATTCTTTCCGTCCGGTCAGGCAATGTAACCATGAACACTTGGTGGCGCTGTAGCAGACGAGGGGATGCATCGATAGTGATTGTATCCAGTGGCGATGGCAAAGTGAACAGCGGGGATAGTGCGATGTCAGCGCTCGACCGACTCTTCCGTCCGCGGGTGTTTCATGTATGTCACACACGCAACTGGTGCCGTTCATGACTGATTCGATTGGACGCGCGAGGCGATGGCTTGTATCTCGCTGCCTACAGCAGAGAAAATGTAAGGGCTAGCCGTGGAGTTCGGTTGTGGGCTGCATGGCGATGAGTGCCAGTTTTTCTGAGCTGGCTAGGGATTTGATCGCGGCTTCACGTATGAGTGCGGCGCTTTTGGTGCCCCGATATTCGGTATACCGTACCCTCATCGGGCTTCGGTGTTTTGTGTACTTTGCGCCCCGGCCCGTCCTGTGCTCTTCCAGTCGCCGCGCCAGATTATTGGTGATGCCGGTGTACAGGCTGTTGTCCGACACTCCAGGATGTAGACAACCAACTTCATTTTGGCGATTCCACTTGTCCAAGAGATTGGCGACTAGAGCGTAAGAAACGTCAGCGCGGCGCAGTCCGATATTATCAAGTTCTTGTTGTCTTCTCCCATCCGAAGGGCAAACACTCCAACACGCAGATTCTCCCTCTCAAGACTTCTGATATTTAGACCCGGACTCGTCTGGGCGATGTAACCTTCTTTGTGTAAAAGACGAAGGGTGTAAGCTGGTCGTTGCTGAGACGAACCATTCTCCACTAAA
Source organism: uncultured Nitrospiraceae bacterium (assembly GCA_963742465.1). Lineage (GTDB taxonomy): Bacteria > Nitrospirota > Nitrospiria > Nitrospirales > Nitrospiraceae > Palsa-1315. The sequence continues at coordinate 157,380 of CAVUMA010000008.1, forward strand.
GGAGGCGTACACCCATGACGACGCTAGCACCGTGGACCGAGCAGTGGCAACACTTCACAGCAGACATCCGGGAGCAGTTCTGGGGCGACCTCGCCCAGCATACCCGGCAGAGTTGGCAAGACTTGTTAGGCCGACTCTCCATCGAGGCCCGAGATCGCTATCTCGGTGTGCGGGAATATGAACGGAGTCCGGAACGGACCGATGCCCGGAATGGTTTTTACGACCGGGACTTCGTGACACGCCTCGGCACGTTGCGAGTGCGGGTAGCCCGGACGCGGCAACGCGCGTTCCTGCCGGCAGGACTCGTGCGGTTGGAGCGCCGAGCCGCGGAGGTACTGCTGCTCATTCGGGAAGCCTTTTTACGCGGGCTCAGTACGCGGGCCGTGGGGCGCATCGTCGCGCTGATCACAGAGGAGCCGGTCAGTGCCCAGACCGTGTCGCGGGTGACCCGGGATCTCGACCAGGCGGTGGCGCAGTTTCATCAGGCGCGGCTAACCGATGACTGGCGGTACCTGTTTCTCGATGGGGTGAGCTTGCGGGTCCGGCGCCCCAGTGGCCGCAAGCGGGTCCAGCTCTTAGTGGCCTACGGGGTACGAGCCAATGGCACGCGGCAGCTGCTTGGGTTCACCCGGAGTACGGGGGAGAGCCAAGCGGCCTGGGAGGGACTCTTGCTGGATCTGTATCGACGTGGCCTCGAAGGCCACCAGCTCCAGCTGGTCGTGACCGATGGCTGTCCCGGATTGGCGGCAGCGCTGCAGACCGTCTACCCCCGCGCGGCTCATCAGCGCTGTTGGGTCCACAAGCTCCGCAATCTGCTGAGCACGGCCCGGCGGCGAGATCACGCGGCCATGAAGGCCGATGCCCAGGCGATCTATCAGGCGACGAGTCGATCCGAAGCGATGGCCCGCGCTCAGGCCTTCGCGCGGCGGTGGCGGGAGGCATACCCCGCGCTCGTGACGCGGCTGCTCCGGGATCTCCCCGAGTTGCTGGCGTTCTTCCAGTGCCCACGGGGGCTCTGGCGCAAGCTGCGGACGACGAATGTGATTGAGCGGTGCTTCGTCGAAGTGCGACGACGAACTCGGCCGATGGTGTGTTTCGTGAACGTGCAAAGCGTGGAACGGATTATCTTCTCCATCGTTAACCGGTTCAACCTGGAATGGCGCCAGCACACCCTTCGCCAATTTACACAAGTGGCGTGACAGAAACCTCCTGGTATCGGTGGATTCATGGGGGATAGTATATAATCATGGACAGCTGTACCGTTCGACAGGCACCTCCAAGGAGGCCGATATGCGAGTTCTTCTGGCCGTCGACGAGTCCGAGAGTTCCCATCGCGTTGTCCAGTATGTCGGATCTCTCCTGTGCCGAACACCTGATGTTGTCCGTCACCCTCTTTCATGTGCTCAAGCCCATGCCGCGAGAGTTGTTGGAGCATGGCGGATCGGAGAATCCTGCCGCTGAGGCAGAATTGAGCGCGCAGTTACGCAATGAACAGGATGCCTGGATTCGGAAGGAACGGGAATCCGAGTGCCATGTTCTGAGGAAGGCGTGCGAGACGCTGACAGAGTCAGGATTCGACACGAGCCACGTGGCGGTGAAGTATGGCCATGAGGACGATATTGCCAGAAATATTCTCGAAGAGGCGCGAAGCGGACATTACGAAACCATCGTCGTGGGGCGGCAGGGGACATCCCGGATCAAACGGATCTTTGGTGGTGGCGTGACAGATCAAATACTGCGCGACGCAAAGGGCTTTGCGATCTGGGTGGTGGAATGAAATGGTCAACGCCTCGCTCATGAAGTTGCTTTAGATGCTTGACCCGTTGTTGCCGAAGCAAGGTCAAAACGGCTGCCGACGGACGGCAGCAGGATCTTTTGTAGAATACGATTGACCCAGCCGTGAAACGGTGCGATTTCATACGATCGTATCTCTAAATACCCGTTGCCGGTTTGTACTAAGAGTTTCCCCGGTTCCTTTGCCATGATTTGCCCAGGAACTCTCCCTGACGCAGCCCCCTCTTGAGGTTGTGCATCGTATATCTTGATGGTATTACCATTTAGATAGGCTGTGAGCGGTTCATATGGTTGTAATGCGCGCCACAGATTAGCAATTTGTCTCGCAGACCCATTCCAATCAAGAATGGTGTCGGTTGCGTTCCTCTTCCCAAAATAGCTCCGTTCCGGATATTTTGTGGCTTGGGGTTGATTGTCCCTTGCGCCATGGCATTGACGGCTTCCGTCAGAAGTGTGGCGGCTGCACGGTGCTGTCGCTGCGTCAATTGCCCGGCATTCTCGTTCTCTCCGATCATCAGTTCTTGTTGGGCGACAATATCCCCTGCATCGATCTTTTCCGTCATCACATGAACGGTAACCCCTGCAATCGATTCCCCATTCTTGAGCATCCAAAATGCCGGATCCGGTCCTCCATAACGAGGGAGTAGTGAGGGGTGGCAATTTAAAACTCCTAACCGCGGAATTTTGAGAATGTCCGTCTTTAAAATCTGAGAGAAGAAATAGACCACGATAAGATCGATGTTCAAGCCCTTCACATATTCAATAAACTTGGGAGCATTCACTTTGGGACAGGGGATGTGCGGGATCTTTTCCCGTTCAAGCCATGTCCAGGTATCGAATTTAGGTTCAATTGTCCGGATCGGTTTGGATTGGGAAAAAATAGTTCTGAGGGTGGCCCTGACTCCCTGATAAGCGCCGCCATTCTTTGGATCTCGCTCCCACGTGGGAGGAATCCAGGCTGCAATATCATGCCCGCAAGCTTTCAATCGGGGGCCAAGATCCCAGTCGTTAATCTCCGAAAGGACCAAGATACGCATGATGGATACGTTAGAGACCGTTTCCGTGACGAACTTTTTGGGGCATGGCGTAACCTCGCACCTTGCGGGTTAGCAAACGAAAAAAGTATACCAAAGATTAAGGGGCAGGCATGAGTACTGAGGCCTTTCTCTTGACCTTGCAGTCTTCCATCCAGCGGCCCGGCGGGTTCTGCGCATGGGACTGTAACATGGGAGGAAGAGGCATGTCATTTCAAGTGAACTCTTGTTCAAGGCATGGGGTCTGGTCTTGTAATCCAACATTGCGGAGTCTGCCCGCGCGCATTCTCCGATTCCTCCCTGTTCCAGCGATCTTTCACAGTCGTACGGTGACGGCTTTCACCTCGGTGTACAGTTCAAGCGCGTCGTGGCCCATCTCGCGGCCCCACCCGGATTGTTTGTAGCCGCCGAAGGGCAGCGCGGCGTCGAAGATGTTGTAGCAGTTGACCCACACCGACCCTGCGCGCAACTCGGCCGCGATGCGGTGGGCCTTGCCGACATCGCGCGTCCACACCGCTGCTGCCAGGCCGTAGATGGAGTCGTTTGCCGCCTGGAGTACCTCGTCCAAGTCCGTAAACGGCACTGCGCATACAACCGGCCCGAAAATTTCCTCTTTCATAATCTTCATCTTCTGCGTGGTGTCGACCAGCACGGTCGGTTCCACAAAGTAGCCCTTGTTGCCCAGTTTGCGCCCGCCGACCACCGCCTTGGCGCCGTCGGAGAAACCCGACTCCAGGTAGCCGAGAACACGCCTTTGCTGCTCGTCCGACACCAGCGGGCCCATTTGGGTGGCGAGATCCATCCCCGGTCCGACCTTGATTTTCTTCGCGTCCTCAGCCACGCCTGCCACTACTTTGTCGAAGATACCCTTCTCGACGAAGAGCCGGGAGCCTGCGCAGCAGCACTGGCCTTGATTGAAGAAAATCGCGCTCGAGACGCCAGGGATGCTCGCCTCCACATCGGCGTCCGTGCACACGATGTTAGGGGATTTCCCTCCAAGCTCCAGCGACACTTTCTTGAGATTTCCTGCCGCGGCCCTGAGGATGAGCTTTCCCACTTCGGTGGAACCAGTAAAGGCTACCTTATCTACGTCCGGGTGCGCCGCCAGTGCCGCGCCGGCTGTCTCCCCATACCCTGGCACGATGTTGACCACCCCGTCCGGGAACCCCGCTTCGCAGATCAGCTCGCCGAGCCGCAAGGCGGATAGTGGTGTCTGCTCGGCAGGCTTTAGGACGATGGTGCAGCCGGCGGCCAACGCTGGGCCGAGCTTCCATGCCGCCATGAGCAGCGGAAAGTTCCAGGGGATGATCTGAGCCACCACGCCGACCGGCTCGCGTAGCGTGTAGGCGTGATACCGGGCGCCGGGCGTGTAGGGCACCGAAATGGGGATCGTGTTGCCTTCGATTTTGGTTGCCCAACCAGCCATGTATCGGAAGTGGTCCACAGCCAGCGGCACATCCGCCGCGCGGGCCACGCCGATCGGCTTTCCGTTGTCGAGCGACTCCAGTTGAGCGAATTCTTCCAGGTGAGACTCGAGAAGGTCGGCGAGCTTCCAGATCAGCCGTCCACGCTCCGAGGCGGTGAGCGTGCGCCACGGGCCGCTCTCGAAGGCTTTCCGTGCAGCAGTGACCGCATTGTCAACGTCGACACTGTTGCCTTCGGCTACGTGGGCCAGGACTTCGCCCGTGGCCGGGTTATAGGTCGGGAAGGTTTTCCCCGACGCGGCTTCGAGCCACCTGCCGCCGATCAGCATCTTTCTGGGCGCGCCTAGAAAGGTTAATACTTGTTGGTGAATTGGGATTTCCACCGTTGCCGTGCTCATGGTGTTCCTCCTCTCTGGATATATATTGCGGCTATGTCAGATGCGTTGAACTGATAGCAGAGACACCCCATTATACATCAACGAGAATACAGTGATGATCACGGGCAACGTCTTATGCCGGATCTCCGACCAGCGGTATCCGGACCATCTTCAACGTTTCACTACGAGTCGCACTCCGTATCATGAACTTCCATGTGTGACTAGCCATCCATTGACAGGGACGCTAGCAGCACGTAGCTTGGCACGAATTTCGTCTGGTGAGCGCGTCTCATGTGCTCGTCATTGCCTCAGAGGTCAAGCCCTCTTGTTGAGACAGATCAGATTATTTATTGGTACATGTCGCGCATGTTGAGCAGCGAGGATCTCATCTATGACTGATCAGGTGAGCGAGAGCCCCAGCTATCAGGGGCCTGCGTTTTTTTCGTACGGGTTCAGACCATTTTTTCTTGGCGCTGCGCTGTTTGCCGGTGTGGCGGTCCCTGTCTGGATTGTGGTCCTTGCCGGAGTCGGCGACTCGACCTTTCTCTATCCGGCGCGGGATTGGCATGTGCACGAGATGGTCTTCGGCTTTCTCCCCGCAGTGATCACCGGGTTTCTGCTCACGGCCATTCCCAACTGGACCGATCGTCCGCCGATTCGAGGGCATGAGTTGATGCTGCTCGTTACCCTGTGGCTGGCCGGGCGCCTGCTGATCGCCATTCCATGGTTCACGCCCCTCGTGTCTGCCATCGTCGACGTGGGGTTTCTTGTCGCGCTGGCAGGGCTGGTCTGGCGAGAAATTGCCATGTCGAAAGTTTGGGATCGTGCGCCGATGGGGGTGCTGGTGAGTCTGCTCGCCGGCGCCAACATCCTGTTCCATGTGCTCACCCTGAGCGGAGCGGAGGCGGATCGCTCCGAGCGCATGGCGCTCGCGATGGTCATGCTGCTGCTGACATTGATTGGCGGGCGCGTGACTCCCAACTTTACCGGCGAATTCCTGGATGCATCCGGCAGGACAGAACGGCCTGCGCCATTTTCCCGTTACGATGGTCTGTCGATCGCGCTCGTAGGATTCGCCGTTGTATCCTGGATTATTCAGCCGAACTCCATGGCGACGGGTTGGATGTTCGTGGCGGCCGGGTTGGCCAATCTGGGTCGACTGGTACGCTGGTACGGCTGGGTCACGTGGCGTGAGCCGTTGGTGCTGATCCTGCACGTTGGATATGGCTGGTTCGCATTGTCGCTGTTAATACTGGGAGGCTCGATTCTCGGAATTGGTCTGCCGAAAGAGGATGCGGTGCATGCGTTTACCAGCGGCGCGGTGGGCGCAATGACTCTGGCGGTGATGACCCGTGCCAGCCTGGGCCATACGGGACGTCCTAAGCACGCGGGTCCGCTGACGATTCTTATCTATATGCTGGTCAATGTGGGTGCTGTGCTGAGGGTGTTCGGGCCGATGACGGATCTCCCGATCAATCTCATATTGGGTGTGGCGGCAGGTAGTTGGAGTGGGGCCTATCTGCTGTTCGCCTTAGTCTATGGGCCCTTCCTTCTTCGCCCGAGCCTCGACGAGTGATGGCATGATCGGGTGAGTCTCCAGGGTCATTGCTGGACCTTGTTCCTTACGGATTTGGTAGCCTCAGGGGCCAATTGCCACTTTCTTCGCACGTGGCCTTGAGAGGAGGCTTAAAGAGATCTCGTCTCACCTTGGGAGTCGCGGATGCGGAGTCGTCCGCGCAGGACGACTCGCAACGTTCCGGCTGTCGACCGGACCTTCTAATCCTTGGAAAGTATGTGTTGTGGCGCACGGAGGCGGTCAACCTGTCGATTCAGGACATGAGCTACGAAGAGGGTGGAGCGTGCCGGGGATAGGGATGGGCGATGTAGTCAGGCGTGGCGATGCTATCCAGCAGTGATCACTTGGATAGAGTCCTCGGAAAACTCAGCTTGCTGTTCCTGTGCGCGTCCGAATCGATCTGTTTCAGGGCGCTGAGTTGATCCGTCAATTCCGCGATGCGTCTATCGCGACTACGAATCCGCTGCCGAAGAGTGTGTACGGCCAGGTCCGAGTTTTTGGCCGTTTCCCTAGCCCGCAATGTGACAGATGCACTTGCCGCACGCTGTTGTCCCAGCCATGTGCGCACCAGCCCTTTCATCACCGCTACCGCCCCATTGGGTTCGTCGGCGGGAGTGGGATGGGAAGTCCGGTTGGAAAGAAATCGAATCCAGCGCGCGCTTGAATCCGCAAAAGGACCTTTCGGCGCGACGGCAATCGCCTGCTGAAAAGAGGCCGTTGCCGCCTCTCCATTCTGGAATAACGCGATCATCGCACGTGTGAAATGCACCTGATCGCAGGACTGGTGCTGTGTGCAGGTGCTCAACAAGGCTTCCTGTTCGCGCTGGACGGTTTGCAAGATGACCATGTCGGTTGCATCGGCTTGAAATAATGGCGCAGAGCCAGGCGGAGGTGTGCTATTCACCATCGCGCATCCCCATAGCATCCCTGTCATCAAGAGCCAGGATCCATGACGAAGCCACATCGCAATGCTCCTTGTTGCGCCGAAGTCTCAGTGTTGTTGCTAGGACAAGTTTAGCAGATGGTGCGGATTTTGATGGTTCAGAGGCAGAGGCAGAAACCCCACAATAAACCAGGTCATGTTACATTTCTGACAGTCTCGTCTGTGCGCATCCTTGAGCGGTTCAACCCGTTGCTCAGCCAGAGGCGCCAGAGGGCGCGCGCTGGTTAGGAAATGCAATGGGGTCGGGAAACGCATTCGCCCCGCCCGCTCGGCGGTTGTCTAGTTCGTCTTGTTGTGTGCTGGTGACACTGAAGGGCGGCGGATACGCTTCCCGTGGCTAGACCACTTGCTCACAGGGGAGGAGGAATACATGAAGAGGGAAGATATTGTCATGCTGACGCATTCTCTGTTCCGCTTTCAAACGCGTGAATCCATCGATGAGACGGTAGGCAAGCTGTTCCGATACCGCGGTGAGAATCATACAGTTGGCGCCAGGTGACAGGAGGAACTGAACGGTGGGTCCGGTCTCCCCTCTGCCGGCTACATTGTGCAGTTCAGTAAACGCATTGACGTCATATTCTTTCAGCAGGGCATGGATGTGTTCTACCATCGACTGACGAAAGACGATCAGCAGCATTTTCATAGAAGGCACTCCTGTGCAGCTGCGAGAGGGGTTGTCGTAAGCTGACGATTGTTGAGCTTGCGACTCCGCTCATTCTATAGAGTAGAGTCGCAAAAAAGACAAGGTCTACTCCATCTGCATCTTCCCTTGCCGTTCCAATAAGGAGAAATTGAAAGGGACCTGCGGCGTTTCCTATTACGAATTTCTGAAAGTCTTCGAAGGAAGGTCCGTCCTGTTGGAAGAATAGGCACGAGAGATGATTGTCGGCGAAGAGCTGCACCTCGATGAGGTGAACGAGATGTTGCGCAAGTCGGGTAACGTTCAACCGTTTCGCTCCTAACCCTTCAATCAACCGGGAAAGAAAAGAGTGTCAGTAGACCATTTCGCGTGTGAGAGCGGGAGAGACTCATTTAGTCTTCTGTGATACGATGCACGACTCATTACTAACTCGAAGGAGGAGGACGTGACATGCTGAAGGAAGTGGCAGGGGATATTTTGTTAACGAAGGCGGATGCCCTGGCGCATGGCGTCGCACCCAACGACAATTTCGCGAACGGGTTAGCCTTGGCACTCAGGGAACGGTGGCCGGCGATGTATAAGGATTTTCGGCACTATTCTCAGACGTTTACTCCCAAGACCGGTGAGTTGTGGACTTGGTCCGGCGTCGGAGGCGTTCGGATTGTGAATCTGTTTACTCAGGAGGCTGCTGCCAGTCACGGAGCCAAGCCAGGCCGGGCCACGATCGAGAACGTGAACCACTGTCTCAAGGCGCTGTGTAAGGCGATTGAGGCGGAGAAGCTCAAGAGTGTCGCGCTTCCACGCCTGGCCACTGGTGTGGGCGGGCTCGACTGGAAAGACGTCAAGCCGCTGATGGAAAAACATCTCGGCCACCTGTCTATCCCTGTGTATGTGTATGGCACCTATCATGCTGGGGTCCAGGCAGAGGAATAGGGGTAAGCAGGGGCGAGTCGGGAGGTGAGGCGCAAGGGTGTGAGAAGCATTCTTTGCTCCCTGAGCGCGCGCGCCATGAAGGACCTTACTCGTAGCGCAGCGCCTCGATGGGGTTCATTTTCGACGCTTTGTTCGCGGGATATAGGCCGAAGAAGACGCCCACGATCAGAGAAAATAGAAACGAACTGACGACGGCCTCCGGAGAGATAATGGTCGGCCATCCGATCATGGTGGTCAGCAGGCGCGCGATTCCGATTCCGGCACCGACGCCGAGCGCTCCGCCAATCGCGGTCATGATGATTGCTTCGATCAGAAATTGAAGCAGAATATGCGCGCGCTTCGCGCCGACGGCCATGCGAAGCCCGATTTCTTTCGTCCGTTCCGTGACTGACACCAAAAGAATATTCATGATGCCGATCCCGCCGACGATCAGCGAGATCGACGCAATGCCCATCAGCATGAGCATCATCGTCCGGCTCGTGCCGGCGATGGTCTTGGCGATATCTTCCATCGTGCGGATGGTGAAGTCGTCCTCCTCCGAGGCGGGGAGGTGATGGCGCGCCCGCAAGAGTTCTTTGATGTCTGCAACGACGGCAGGGATCTCATAGCGCGTTTGCGTGGCGACCAGTATGATCCCGACGGTCCCGAGAAACTTCGTGCCCAGGACTTTTCGTTCAGCCGTCGTGAAGGGAAGCACCACCAGGTCGTCTTGGTCCTGACCACTGATCGATTGACCCTTCGGTGCCAGGATCCCGATCACACGAAGCGGGGTGTTTCTGATGCGAATCTCGGCTCCCACCATCTCTTCACCCGGCTCGAACAGATTCTGGGCCGCGGTTTTTCCCAGCACGACTACTTTTGCCGCGGAATCCATATCGGACTGCGTGAAGAAGTTGCCCTGGGCAATCGGCCAACTGCGGACATCGGGGAATTCGGGCGTCGTGCTGGTGACGACGGTGCTCCAATTCTTGTTCTCGTGAATGACCTGCAAGACGGATCGCGAGCCGTATATCACCGTCGTGACACTCCCGACTTTGGTCCGGATGTCCTCCGCATCGTCGACCGTGAGCGTGGAAATCGAGCCGAGTCCGCCGCGCACGCCTCCGACGCTGGTCGCTCCGGGGACGATGATCATCACATTGGTGCCCAGGCTGGCGATTTCAGCCTGGACGGAGGCGGTAGCGCCCTGACCCAAGCTGACCATCGCCACGACGGCGCCGATGCCGATGATGATGCCGAGCATGGTCAGCCCCGCGCGCAGCGGATTGCGGCGGAGGATGCGGAGGGCGGACAAGATCGTGAGCCAGAGAAAGGACATGGTGCGCGAGTGATTGGTTTATCTGGTTTGTTTCGTTTGTCTGGTTGATTTGGTGCGGCTGGCTCAAACCAAAGAAACCAAACAAACTAAATCAACCAAACAGACCAGTTTTTCATCTCATCATCGGGCGGCCTTCGAAACCCGGCGGCAACTTCTTCTGGGCTTGTTCTTCGGGCGTCTCAATCCCCAGGATCACCTGGTCTCCTTCCTTCAGTGCCCCCTCGGCGATTTCCGTGAAGAGGGAGTCGGCGATGCCGGTGGTGATCGTCGTCTGGCGCACCTGCTTCGCCTGATCCATCACCCACACCTGCGTGACCTTGCGGTCCACCGGGACCGCCGGCATCCGGAAGCGCAAGGCCCCGTTCGGTACGCGTAGAGGATTTTCTTTCTTGGCCGTCACGATCGTCACGTTCGCCGTCATCCCGGGTTTGAGCTTGAGTTCCGGATTGTCCACCGTGATCACCACGTCGTAGGTCACCACGTTCTGGATGCTGATCGGCGCGTTGCGCACCTGCGTCACGGTGCCTTCGAAGAACTGCTTGGGATAGGCATCCACGCGGAAGTTGGCATGGTTTTCCTTCTGCCACGCCTCCGATGTCGGATTCGCTGACGTTGGTGTCCACCTGCATCTGTGTCAGGTTCTGGGCGATCACGAAGAGGGTCGGCGTTTGGAAACTGGCGGCGACGGTTTGGCCGACATCGACGTTGCGGGACACCACGATGCCGTTGACCGGGGAATAGATCGTGGTATAGCCGAGATCGAGCTCGGCTGAGGCCAATGTGGCCACCGCTTGATCCACCTGCGCCTGTGCGACCTCCACTTGGGCCTGGGCGTCGCGGAAGTTTGTGGCGGCGAGGTCGAGATCCGCCTGTGAGACGAATTGCTGCCGGAGCAGGGTCTTCATACGATCGAGTTCGAGTTTCCGCTGATTCGCCATGTTCTTCGCTTTCGCCAGATTGCCACGCCCGCTCTTGAGCGATGCGCGGGCCTGACTCACCCTCGCTTGGAACGGTTGCGGATCGATCGTGGCCAGGACCTGGCCCTTCGTGACCACGGAATTGAAGTCCGCCATCAGCTGGGTAATTTTGCCAGAGACTTGGCTGCCCACCTGCACCGACACGACCGGATTGACTGTGCCGGTGGCTGTGACAATCGCGGTGATGGGGCCTCGATCGACCAGCGCGGTGTTGTAGTGGACTGGTGGAGCGCCGGCTGTCCACCAATACCAGGTTCCTGCCCCTAGGATCGCGAGCAGGGTCACGATGCCGATGAGCCAGGGAAAACGGGGCCCGGTCCTGGGTGAAAGGGAGCACGGGAGGAGCGGGGAGGCGGTGCTCGTGGTCGGATGATGGACTTGACGAATGGCGAGCCGGAGCTGAAGAAGATCCGGGGGAAATGATCTCGGTGACAGGGACCTCACGAATCGGGTCTTGGGGGTTACCGGTCATGATGTACCCGCTTGTTGCGTGACTTTGCCTGCACGACTGTTTGTGAATCGGTTCACGATGATCTTACGACTTTCTTCTGCGAATAACAGCACAAGGGCGCCCAGCGCGAGTGGCCCGAAGATCCAGACAGGCAAGGGGCTGGTTCCAAAGATCGCGTTGCCCCAGGGGGTATAGATGATGAAGGCCAGGACGACGAGTTCCGTCGCGATTCCCCAGAGGAGCAATGGATTGGTGAACCAGCCGAGTCGAGAGAGCGACACCCGGTCTGAGCGGCAGGCGAACACGTTCGCCACCTGGGCGACGACGATGGCGGCGAAGGTGGCGGCGGTCGCCTGTTTGTAGAGCGGGTCGGACCAGGCGAGCGGCATGCCCCAGGTCCATCCCTGTGTTAGGAGCAATAAGAAGAATGCGCCCATGGCGATCCCGGCTTCGATCAGGCCCAAGAAGACATAGGCGCGCAGGAGCAGCGGAAGGTTCATCAACCGTTCCGTGCGCGGGCGCGGCGGGATTGACATAATGCCGGCGTCGGGCTTTTCGGCGCCCAGGGCCAAGGCCGGAACCATGTCGGTCCCCAGATCCACGGCGAGGATTTGCGGGACCGTGAGCGCCAGCGGAATCCCGAACAAGCCGTACGCCAGATAGGGGACGACCTCTGGCACGTTGCTCGCCAGCACGTAGGTGGAGAATTTTCTGATATTGGCGTAGACGGCCCGGCCTTCTTCAATGGCGTTGACGATGGTCGCAAAGTTGTCGTCGAGCAAAATCATGTCCGCCGTTTCTTTTGCCACGTCGGTTCCGGCGATGCCCATCGCAATGCCGATATCGGCTTTCTTGATGGCGGGGGCGTCGTTCACCCCGTCGCCCGTGACGGCCACCACTTCGCCCATGTCTTTCAGTACCGACACCACGCGCATCTTGTGCCGGGGGGCCATGCGCGCGAAGATCGGCTCAGCCTTGTCAGGGCGGGTGGGCGTAAGGAGCTGACGCAGCGCCTCGTCGCTCATCGTTTCGACCTGGTGCCCTTCGATCGCGGAATAGTCTCCGTCCGGCTCGGTGAGGGACTCTTTCGGCGCCAATCCGATCTGGCGGGCGATGGCCAGGGCCGTGAGCGGATGGTCGCCGGTAATCATGATGGTGCGGACGCCGGCTTGGCGGCAGCGCGCGATGGCTTCTGGCACTTCGTGGCGCGGGGGATCTATCATCGCCACGAGGCCGAGGAAGGTGAGGTTCTGTTCCACCTGGTCGATGTCCAGCTTTTCGACACCCTGCTCAATGTCACGCATGGCCACAGCCAGGACCCGATAGGCCTGGTGCGCGAAGGTACGGCTTTGCGCCATGATGCGCTGGCGGTCTTCCTGACTCATCGGCGAGCGAGCGCACGTGGTGGAGCATCTGACTGCAGAGGGGCACGAGCGATTCCGGCGCTCCCTTCACAAAGGCCACGAGCCGGCCCTCACGCCAATGGATGGTGGACATGCGCTTCCGGTCCGCGTCGAACGGAAGCTCACCCATCCGGGGCAACGGTTCTTGCTGGAGGAGTTCGTGATCCAGTGCGAACTCGACCAGGGCCACTTCGGTTGGATCGCCCGTGACGGTGGGGCGGCCGTCGGTCCGCCGCACGCGCTTGGCATTGTGGCAGTGGATGATCGCATCGAAGAGCGGCGCATACTCCTCGGCCTCGATCGCGCTGGTCACGCGTCCGGCGATCACCAAACAGCTTTCCTGCACCTCGACTTCGAGATGGTCCATATAGAAACGAACCACGCGCATCCGGTTCTCGGTCAGCGTCCCCGTCTTATCCGTGCAGATGACGGTGGTGCAACCCAAGGTTTCAACGGACGTCAGTTGCTTGATGAGCGCGTGGCGTTTGGCCATGCGCTGGCTGCCCAACGCCAAGGCCAGCGTCACAGTGGGGAGCAGTCCTTCCGGCACGTTCGCCACGATGATGCCGATCCCGAAGATCGCGCTGATCCAGAAGCCCAAGCCCATGGAGACGCCGATGACGAAAAAGACCCCGCCCATGGCGACCGACAGCATTGCGACCACATGGGTGACCTTCGCGATCTCTTTCTGCAGCGGGCTGAGACCTGTCTCCACGCTCGTGGAGAGGCGGGCGATCTTGCCGAATTCCGTCTGCATGCCGGTGGCGAACACGACCGCCCGACCTCTGCCGGAGAGCACGGGGGTACCGGCGAATACGAGATTGGGAATGTCCTGGAGATGTCCATCGATGACCGGCTCCGCCGTCCGCCGCTTCGGTTGGGATTCGCCTGTGAGAGAGGAGAGGTCGACACGCATGTCGGCTGCTTCGATGAGCCGGGCGTCGGCAGGGATCTGCTCTCCCTCCTCGATCAAGAGCACGTCACCCGGCACGATTTCGTTCCGCGACACGTCATGCGGTTGGTTGCTTCGCAGCACCCAGGCCCTGGCAGGAAGGAGTCGATGGAGGGCATGCACCGCTCGCTCCGCTTTATATTCCTGAAAGAAGGCAAAGACGGCGTTGATGACGATCACACCGAGGATTGCCCAGCCGAGCGTGGCCATGCCTTCGCCGGGCTTCATGAATTCTGCGGTGAAAGCCAGGGCGGTGGCGACCCAGAGCAAAATGGCCAGGAAGTGAGTGAACTGGCGGAGGAATCCTCGAATCAATGAATAGTGACCCGGCTCCTCCAGAACATTGGGGCCATACCGACTGAGCCGCTGCTGTGACTCTTCGGGCGACAAGCCGCCTTCCCTGGTTCCCAGGTGTTTGAAGATTTCACCAACCGTCAGTTGGTGGAGGTGTGGCTCGGCGAGGTCAGGCACGCCAGCCTCGCACGATCAGGACGGAACAGGGGGCATGTCTCAGGAGACTTTCCGAGACGCTGCCGAGATGGAGCCGCTCGCTCTTGGTCAAGTCGCGAGACCCGATCACCAGGAGGTCGGCATGATCCGCCTCCACGTGTTTGACGATGGTGTCGATGACGTGGTCCATCTGCACGTCTGTGACGACGGCGTAGCCTTCTTTCAGGAATTCATCCCGCAATGCCGTGACCAGTCGCGTGGCTCGTTCGAGGACCGGTCGTTCCAACTCTGCAACTTGGGCTTTGGACAAGTACCGAACGGCCAAGTCGGTCACCGGTCTCTCGGCCGAGGAGAGGATGGTGGTCGTGGCGGATTCCGGAAGAATGCGGGATCGAAGAAATCGAGCGGCGGCTCGGGAGTGTTTCGAGTCATCGACCGCGAGGACCACACGCGTCAGCTGCGGGAGCGGCTGTTTGACGACGAGGACGGAGCAGGGGGCGATCGACGCGATCTGCCGGGAGATGCTTCCCAACAAGAATCCTCGTATGTCGCTCAACCCGCGGGATCCGATGAGGATGAGATCGGCCTTCACCCGCCGCGCCTGTTGCACGATCGTCCGGGAGAGGGGGCCATGGACCAAGACGCGGTGGAAGGTGGTGCGAGGACTGGTTGCGGCCTGACCGAGGGCGACTCGAGCCAATCGCTCTGCCTCGCGGAGGAGGATTCCACCGGCCTTCTCCGTGGCGGCCAGGGCGCGCTTCTCTGCCACGGGATTCCTGCCTCTGCCTGTTCGGAGGGCCGACGGATCGACCACATGGAGAAGCGTCACATCCTCCGGTTCCCGGCCAGCGAGCGCTTCGAGTGCTTGTACCCCCCACCGTGAACATTCTGACCCATCCACAGCACAAAGAATTCGCATGACAGACTCCCTTCCTCAATGATGCCAAAACTCACCGGCCATTCCGGGTATCAGTTCTGCATTGGATGTGCCTGTGACGCACGGGAATAAAGAAGGAGAATCAGCCCTGTTCCAAGGGGTTGCGAAGAGAAACAGTACTGCGGTTCCCATGGATATGAGGCGTTTTGCAGCAGAGAGAAAAGCACCACTGTGGTGATTGGCGTCAGTCACTCGGGCAGGAAGGCTGCGGGTAAAGTGCGTCAGTCTGTCTCGATTTGCTTGGTTGAACCAGATAGACCAGAGCAACCTGCCTCGCCCGTCCTGTTAGTCTCGCGCGGCTATCCTGTGAGATATACTAGTGAGGAGGGATCCATGCCGACAAAGAAAATACAGAAGAAGACAGGCTACGAAGAAAGAGTTTGCCGCCATGATGGTCAAGCAGGTTATGCAGAAACGGGTGCAGTCTGCTCATCTCAAGACCAAAGGCGATGTCATCGCGTCGCTCATGGTCGAGGGATTCGGGGCCGTGCCGGTGGTGGACGCCAAAGACAAGCTCCTTGGCATCGTCAGCGAACATGATCTGTTGGCTGCAATAGATGATGGACACAAGCTTGGTGCTGTCTCCGCCGGAGATATCATGACGTGCAACCCCTATTCGATCCACCCGGAAGCAATGCTCTCGACCCTGGTTCATGTGTTCAGAGCCAGCGATTTGATTCGCGTGCCGGTGGTGGACGTCAAAGACAAGCTCGTGGGCATCATTGCTCGCCGGGATGTGCTGCGTGCGTATCTGGCAGCCGGGCGTGCGTAGCAGGCTGCTGAAAATGACCCCCAGTGTCGTTCTCAGTCGCGTGCCTCCCTGCGACGTACCGCAAGGGTACGCCTCAGTCGTCCCGCTCCCTGCGGCCTTGCTGGGATGTCATTTTGAGCAGCCTGTGGAGATGCTCTTTTGTTGTGCTGCAGGCTCCTTAGATAGGGGATAAAAAAGGAGGGTCTATGCGAAAAACAGAATTCCTTGCGACGGCCTGCGACCCGAAGACATTGACGGTTGGGCAATTGATGCAGGATGCGGTCTTTACCTGTGGCTCCAGGACCGATGCCTTGACCATCAGCCGGCTGATGACCCAGCGAAACTTCGGCAGCCTGCCGGTGGTGGAAGAGGATCGGACCTTGGTCGGCCTTATAAGCGAGTATGATCTGCTTCAGGCAATGATCGAGGGCCGCGATCTGCGGAAGATAATGGCCGTAGAAATGATGAGCACCCACCCGGTGACTGCCACCGAGGATATGAAGCTGGAGGAGGTCGCGAATCTGTTCCAGGATCGCTACATCACGCGGGTGCCTGTCGTTCGGAACGGCAAACTCGTCGGAGTCCTGGCGCGGCGGGATCTATTGTTCGGCTATACCAAGGCATCGCAGTATTGGTCTTAACAGGCTGTTGAAAAAAACCCGCCAGCAGGGGGAGGGATGGCCCGGTGAGTCCCCTGTGCTCGCGCAACGCGCGGTCTCAGAAGACCCTCGTTGGACGCGCGCAGTGGGGGACTCATCCGGGCCATCCTAGGACAACGTCAACGAGCAAGCTTGGAGAGAACTATTTTTGGTTGCTCGCTGCGGCCTTGCTGGACGGTCTTTTTGAACAGCCTGCGAGGGACACCATTGTATGATTCAACGCGTGCTGCCCACAAGTGTATCGATCATGTCCACCACTATGCCTCTGGTCGTTCTGGAGTTCACTGATTGTCATGATCATGATGATGGTCACGGTTCTTCCCGTTTCCGCGCAAGCCGATTCCCCCAAGAAGCATCGCGGTCCCTGCGAGATCCATTACCCCAGTGATGCCACGGTGGAGTGGGACTGCCGTATCATCCCGCGCGGCGAATCGCTGGAGACGATATTTGGAGAGTACTGGGTGGACGTTGCACGATTCAATCGGATCGATCGGCGTCACGCGCACTCCGGTGTCTCGATTAAGGTCCCGAGGCGGCTTGAGGATCTGGCGCAATTTACTCCGTTACCCTGGTCTATCCGCCAGGAGAGCTGAAGCGAGCAATTTATTCTGATCGATCTGACGGAGCAGTTTCTCGGAGCCTATGAATTTGGAGCCCTTCGCTTCTCGACTCCCATCGCTTCCGGGAATGGACTCAACGAAACGCCCACGGGGAAGTTCCGTCTGACCGCTGCCCATCTGCAACATCAATCCGATCTCTATATGATCGAAGGGACGGACCAGCCGTACCCGATGAATTACGCGCTCCGATTCCATGTGAATAGGGAAGGCGTGTCCTATTGGATCCATGGACGGGACATGCCGGGCTATCCGGCCTCGCACGGGTGCATCGGCCTCTACGATGAGCCGATGCAGAAGGAACAGTACGGGGCGCCGAAGGATCCAGAACTGTTCGACGCGGAGAGATTGTTCGTGTGGGTTTTAGGGAGTGAGTCGGACGACGATCGCGTGATCCCACTTCCCCACGGTCCCCGTGTCCACATCATCGGTCAGGCGCCAGGACGTCAGTTGCCGTAATTGCCTGTGGTGCCAAAGGCGGGATTTAATTTTGGGCCGACTCAGCATCCTCTAGATATGGATAACCGAAAATCCACGCTTCTCGCTCTGTCACAATTCATCCACCATCATTTGCTCTGGTTCTTGATCAGCGCCTATGCCATCGCCGCCGTTTTCCCGGCGGCCGGTTTATGGATCAGGAACGTTGACTTGGGCGACGTTCCAGTTTTCCAGACAAAAATCCATGTCTCTCTGCTCCTGCTCCTCCTCGCCACGCTCATGTTTAACGCCGGATTGGGCGTGAAGACGTCGCACCTAAAATCTCTCATGCAAAAAAGCAGGGTGATGTTGGCCGGACTCGCGGCCAATCTCGTCATCCCCATGATTTATATTTTTGGCGTCACTCTGGTCATGCGGCTGTGGTATGAGCCGGACGAAGCTCAGCATATCCTCGTCGGCCTCGCGTTGGTCGCCGCCATGCCGATTGCCGGCGCGTCTACTGCCTGGGCGCAGAACTCCAATGGAAATTTGGCGCTGAGCTTAGGGTTGGTCCTCTCCTCAACCGTTCTGAGCCCTATCATCACGCCTGTGGCGCTGCAGGTATTCGGGGAGATGGCGTCGGAGGAATATGAAACGGTGCTGCAGGACCTGGCCGCCTACGGATCGGGAGCGTTCCTGGGCCTCTGGATCGTACTTCCATCAGTGCTGGGCCTTGGCGTGCGATTCGCAGTTCCTGAAGCCCGGCTCACGGCCGTCATGCCATTCATCAAACTCATTAATTCCATCGTGTTATTGCTATTGAACTACTCGAATGGATCGGTCTCCCTTCCCCAGGCGGTGGCGGACCGCGATTTCGACTTCTTGGCGGTGACGCTGGGGATCACCACGGGCCTTTGCGCCACGGCCTTTGCTTCCGGGTATGGACTGAGCCGTCTGTTTAAGGTAGACCAGGCGGACCGTGTCTCGCTCATGTACGGACTAGGGATGAATAACAACGGGACCGGGCTGGTCCTGGCCTCTCTGGTGCTTGGCTCGTACCCACGAGTCATGGTCCCAATCATCTTTTACAACTTGGTCCAGCATCTCGTGGCTGGAGGCGTGCATGAAGTGACAGGGCGAACCAAGGTCGAGCAAAAGTTGGGAGGAACCTAAGTCGAGCAAGACCTCCGATGTCCAGAATCGGTTGTTTGTGACCCCGTTTTCTTATGTCAAAAATCTGATTGAACGGATGCGAGCGACCTTCTGAATAATCAAGATGTTCTGATTCTGAGGAAGTAGGGTCAAAAACAAACGTTTAAGAATCTTCTCAGACTCCTATAGGTGTTTTGTGCGTGAACCACTACTGCAGTCACGGATTTACTCTCAGGTTCTTCTCCTTTCCTCAGCCCTCCTGCTGACGTCTCTGCATCGTCACGTATAAGGATTTCCCGACCATCGATGTGCAGTCGCCACCACAATCCGCCAGAGATTTTCCTATCTATTTTCAAGTTAATCCGTCCGTACTCCACGGTAAGGGGCTAGTGCGGTCTTGGAGTGTGTTTGATCCTCCTAGTCCATCGCTGGAAAGCTATCAAGAGTTAGCACGCGCCTTTCGAGAGACAAAATTGTTTGCCCAAGCGATTGCGTCATCCTCTCCACCCGAGAAAGGAATCTATTGTTCGATCGACGTCGTGCATAAGTGGCCTTCCCAAATGGCTGATGTATTTACATTCACCTCGATGGTGCTTCTTACGGCCTTCCCCACGTATAGCGATACATCGCAAGACATCGTTCAGTTTGACCTCTATATCGATAACAAGCTCAAGAAGGTCTATCAATATCGCGTCACCAGAGTACGAGGGATGTGGATTGTATTCCTGCCCTTTGTGTGGATCAATCTCTTGACACCAAGTCGAGAAGAAACCTACAGAGCTACGGTGCACCAGTTCTTTCTCGACGCAGACAAGGATGGTTATTTCTCGAAGTACTAAGCGCAACGATCGGCTCAATATAATTCCAACAGTGTATCGACATGGCGACTGAATTGAACTGAACTGAACTCTTCTTGGCGTGGATAAGCTATTCCTGCGATCTAGATATGAGAGGAAGGCGGGCTATGCGAAACGAAGAAAGCGAGGGCTGGACGTGAGGTGGGCAAAAGGGGGGTTCCTTCAAGGAGTTCTTTTCATCTCAACGCTCGCCGGCTGTGCCACTCAATTGGTATATCCATATCCTGATGGGTCGCCTGGCAGAAACACGAATCGGGTAATCGCGGTTACAAGGATTGACGACCAACGCGTTGATAGAAGCTTTGACGAGGCCATAACAACCATGCCTCTTGATGAACTCGCGGCTATTCTCAAGAAGGAGCTCGACAGTACTGGTCTATTCGATACGGTGGTTGTGATGCCCACCCCAGAAGCTGAGGTGTCTCAAGACCGGCACGAAACACCCATCAATTTCATCATGAACTCCACGCTGGTGGAGATACGATGGGATGACTCACATTGCCGGAGTACCCACCGGGCAATCATTCTTGCCAGTGTCCTCACATTCGGTATTGGAGGCATAGCTGGCGCGTATGCAAGCTGTGACACGAAGAGTCTTGTACGACTTCACATCGCGGTCAAAGGGATTCCAGATGAACAACTGTATATTGACAAATTCTATGGTGGACAGGCCAAAGAGCAAGTTTGGTTGCGCGAGTGGTTCCATGAGCCGAATACGGCACCATTGGTAGCGAAAAGTATTAAAGCTGTCATGAACCAGCTGAAAGCTGATCTAGCCATCGCCTTCAAGTAATGGTTGTCGACAAAGCCCCCGCCGTTCTGTATGTCCACCAATCATCTGTTTGTAGGACATTCATATGGCCATTTCTTCGCCAGTTATGCTCCACCTAAGTTGTGGACAGATGGCTTAGTCAGCTGGGTGCAGGAATCCCACTGAATTTATTCAAGACCCATCACCGCAGATGACAGCCGAAGGTCTCTCACCAGAGTCACGAGCGAGTGTGCCCGGATATTCCTTTAGAAGTGTAGGCGCGAGGCGGGCTGAATGCTTTGCAGAAAGGATGGTTAACAATGTTCAACAAGCTGGCCAGAAGTTAAGTGAGGCAGTACACTTGTGTTGAAGTCCAGGAGCGAAAGCGTTCACCTGCCTGAGAGGAGAGGCGTCACATGGATAAACAGCTCAACGGTCTTCTGCAAAGAAGCTCGATTACGAACTCATGGTGGTTGCTGCAAGTATGCATCGTATTGGCAGGCGGGGTGGGGCTCGTGTCGTGCACGACAGAGCAGAAAGATCAGGTTAGGCCCCAACCAGCGCCGTTCAGTCAGTCTTTGAGCGCTTGCCAGCCGACAGGAGTATCCTCCAGTGCAGCGCCTGAGTTTTGTGTGAATGTGACGGAGCTACAGCTGCTCAGCCATGACACAAAAGCTGATGTCGGTCTGTCGCTCGTGAACCGAACTGGGCGCAGGCTCTTCATCACTTTGACAGGGCTCACTTCTCTGACAGACAGCAGCGGAAGAAATTGGAATACGGGGGAGAGCAAAGGTCTTGGCGGCCTCAATAATCCAGTGCCGTTAGAGCCAGACCGAGAAACGCAGGGCGCAATCTCGTTTTACCATAATGGACAGGCTCCCTCAGGCCTGACCTTCTCGCTGCGTGGAGAAATTGGGATTATGAAGATGGACTCACGCGGTCAAGCGGTTCCAGGTCAGATTGCAATAAAACGCGAGATCAACCTCTCGGGGATTCGTCTCCAGCCACAGCCACCTCAGTCTCCTGGCGTTACGGAACAGAACAACGATACCAAGCTTGCCCAATTGCCTCCTCGGCGCACTAGTCCTGCGCCGCCCAAGTCATCAGTTTCGTCGAAGCCGTCCGCACCTGGGGCAGTCGTGGGGGCATCAGGCAGCGGGAAACCGAACAGCCAGAAGCTGGCATCGCTCAACGCAAGTCGTTCACCCGATCAAAGGCCGAATACAAACGATTCTCCGGCGGGCGATGCCGCGACAATCACAAGCGGTTCCAAATCCCTCGGGAGCAGCGGGTCGGGCCCGGACGTGCTCGGTTTACGCATCGGCATGGCGCCTGATCAGGCCCGCGAGATGTTCAAGTCGCACGGTTTCAGATCATCGACCAAATCCCCGAATAGACCCGTTGAAAATTATGCTGAGGGCTTGAACACGCTGGCATTTAGTATTCCAGGGCAGGCTCCGCAGCCTGTGCCAAACACAAATTATGTAGCTCGAATATCCGGCGCTATTAGTGACATAAAAACTCCTGCGACTGAGAACTCCGTTGTTATGCTGACCGCATTCTTTGGGCCTGTTCCCGGACAGGAGGGAATTGTGTCGCTCAATCTGACCGAGTATATTCCGGCCAGTAAGAAGCCGACTGTTAACGCCATCGCGAAGACACTAGTGGAGAAATACGGGACTCCCACCGAGTTGCTGCCGGATTCCCCCGGTATTTATCGATGGCGCTACGACAGCAATGGAACACTGCGTAAGCCCACCCCCGCAACGAGTTTCGTCGGCTGCCCCAGGCTGAGACCGGGCGTCGTCGAATTCCAGCCCCAAGGGTCTCCCCTGATGATTCAGGAGTATAAGCAGTCAGCGTCCAGGTGTGGCGCCATCTTTCTCGAGGTGGCTTTGGGGTTCGAAGGTTTTAACTATGTTGGGCCCGGGACGCTGATCAAGAATTACACCACTCACATGACGGGACTTGATGCGACCATACGTGCGTTGGACGCCGCCAAAGTCATCGTCAGTAAGGCTCAAACAGAGGCGATCGGGGCTGCGATCAAGAAGGGACAGCAGCAAAAGGCGAGTCTGTAGGCTTTTACTATTTCTTTTTAGACCCATGTCAATTGAAGCCGTACCTTGGTCACCGGTCTCTCTTCTTATTTGCCGCCACGCACGGAGAGGGGCGACTGAGTTCCGCTGGTAATTTCGTCTGCTCGTCCACACAGGCTGTATCGAGCTGGGCCTGCGTCAAGCCTGAGACTGAAGCCAGGTTGGCTCCATGCAACGTCACGCGGTGGAGATCTGCTGCGTCGAGTCGCGCATCGGTGAGATCGGCTCCGGATAACGTAGCGCCTCGGAGGTTCGCCTCTTGGAGGTTGGCGTGGGCGAGATTCGCACGGGTGAAATTCGAACCGTTCAGATCCGCTGCGACGAGATTGGCCGAATCCATGGTCGCCTCATTGAATTGTGCATGATGGAATTGGGCTTTCGGTGCGTAGATCTCGCTGAGGTCCGCCTTCGTAAAGATGGTGCCGATTCCTCTGGCGCCGATCAGCACTGCTCGATAGAGTTGGGCATCCCGGAAATCCGCCTGGTCCAAGACGGCCTTATAGAGAATCGCCATCCGAAGTTTGCCTGACTGTGCCTTCGCCTTGATCAACTGCGCTCCTTCCAGATTGGCCTCTTCCAGATCCGCCTGCTGCAATCCGGCCGAACGGAAGTTCGCGTATCGCAGGTCCGCTCCTCGGAGGATAGCCTCACGCAGGTTGGCCCCCACCAGACTGGTGTCGTCGAGATAGGCGCTTTCTAAGTCTGCTTCCACCATCAGGGCCCCGTCGAGCCGCGCGCCGTCGAGGAGTGCTCCTTGCAGATTGGCCTCTTGAAGGTTTGCGTTGGTCAAGACGGTTCGGCGGAGGTCGGCCCCCGACAGGTCGGTTCCTGCCAAGATGGCCCGGGGGAGATTGGCGCCATAGAAGTAGGTTTCGCTGAAGGAGGCGTTCGTCAGATCGGCTGATGCGAGGTCTGCTCCCTCAAAATGGGCCCGTTCGAAGGTGGATTCGTGCAGTTGTGCCCCGGTCAGGACGGCGTTGTAGAGTGCCGCTTCATCGCCGATCGCACGGAACAGATTGGCATTCGACAATCGTGCATGCCGGAGATCGGCCCCTGCCAGGTTGCTATCTTCTAAGACGGCTCTCGTGAGATCGGCTCCCGCGAGATTCGCTTGTGACAAATTACTTTGGTACAGATTCGCCTGGCGGAGGAGGGCCCCTTCCAATCGCGCCCGTTCCAGATTGGCCCCGACGAGCTTCGCTTTGCGCAAGTCTGCCTGGCACAGATCCGCGCGTTGATATTCCGGTTTCTCCCGGTGTTCGAGCCACTGACTATGCGATTCCACGATCGCTTGTAGCTGCTTGGTCGGTACGGGTTTCTTTTTGTACTGGCTCTCACAACGGGTGGGGTGACTGCTCGCCTGACTCGGCTCTGCTGCATGGGTGGTGGCCGACATGCTGATGGTCAGCACTGCGATCAACACCGTGTGAACGGCACAGACTCCGGCATACGTTTTGTTCATTGCGTGTCTCCTGAGAAAAATTTGTCGGTGGTGTGGGGCATGATACATGATAACTACACACATTGGTCCACAACTCGTGCGAGATCCTGAAGCGGTTGCGAGATCCGAACGTCATATGGGTGGTCGCACTCAAGACTCCGAAGTGAATTGGGCAACAGTGCCAACTGCGTGGCGGCTCGTTGGCGCAATTCCGTCAATTTCTGAGCAGGAACGAGGCGGCGGCCCTCTGTCATCACGGGGTGCAAGAGCGGGTCTCCTGCTTCTTGAGCTCGCTCCGTGGTCACGACATCGTAATCACAATGTCTATCGCTGGTGTATTGCCGGTAGACCTGTTTGCGGCCGGGCCAGGTGGCTTTCCCTTCCGATCGCTTCCGGCATGGTCGGCCTGCATACTCTTGGAGTTTATAGGCACAATCGAGCGACGGTGCATCGGCCGACGTCGTCATAGCGGTGCCGACGGCAAAACTGTCGATCGGTGCTCCGTCTGCGATCAACCCCCGTAGTTGGTATTCGTCCAGATTGCCGCTCGCCATGATCTGGGCTTGTGGCAAGCCTCCCTCGTCCAAGATGCGCCGGACTTTTCGCGCATGGTCTGCCAGGTCGCCGCTATCTAACCGCACCGCCTTCACCGCGATGCCTTGCTGTTTTAAGCTCGGAGCCAGCGCCACCACTTTGTGTGCCGCCGCCTCCGTGTCGTAGGTGTCGATCAAGAGGGTCACATTCTCCGGCTGCGCCAGAGCGAAATGCTCAAAGGCGGTCTTCTCGTCTTTGTGAGCCTGCACAAAGGAATGGGCCATGGTGCCGTAGATTGGAATGTCATAGGCCATGCCGGCGAGGACCGTCGCGGTTCCGGCGAAGCCGGCCAGATAGCTGGCTCGTGCGGCAAGCAGTCCGGCCTCAGCGCCGTGAGCCCGCCGCAATCCAAAATCGATGAGCGGTTTCCCGTCGGCGACCAAGACCGATCGCGCGGCTTTCGAGGCGATGAGTGTCTGGAAGTTGAGCAGATTCATGATCCTGGTTTCGACGAGCTGGGCTTGGGGGAGGGGAGCGGTCACGCGAAGGATCGGCTCATTCGGAAAAAACACCGTTCCTTCCTGCATAGCATGCACGTCGCCGGAGAATCGCAAGGTTTCTAAATAGTCCAGGCACGATCGACTGAATCGTCCGGTCTGTTTGAGCCATTCCAGCTCAGCTTGGCTGACGTGCAGCTGTTCCAAGAAGCTCAGGACTTGTTCCAACCCGGCGGCCATCAAGAAGCCACGTTGAGCCGGTAACCTCCTGACGAAAAACTCAAAGACAGCGGTGTCCGTCATGCCTTGCTCGACATAGGCCTCCATCATGGTGAGTTGATAGAGATCGGTCAGGAGAACCGCGGAGCAGGGATTCATGCAGCGAGGCTTTCTAGCCTGGTCGGGATCGCTCCCAATCGAATCATGGCCTCTTCCGCCTTTCGTCCATCTTCCCAGGCCACATTGACGGCCCGGATTGCATCGGTCAGCAAGCAGACGTGGTAGCCGAGCATCCGCGCGTCTTTGACCGTGTTGAGGACGCAATAATCCGTTGCGAGCCCGCCGATGAAGAGCCGCCCGATGCCAGCAGCCTGCAAGCGCTTGTGCAAAGTCGTATCTTGGAAGACCGAATAGGCTTCCTTGTCCGGAAGGGTCGCCTTCTGAATGATAATGGCAGTCTCCGGGATGGGGAATGAGAGGGGCGGCAGCGCGCCGACCGATCCGGTGACGCAATGGATTGGCCAGGGTCCACCCTGTTCGAGAAAGGAACAATGGTTGGGGGGATGCCAGTCTTGCGACAAGAAAATCGGCAGGCCTCGTGTTTGGAAACGGTCCATGTACCCGCGCAGAATGGGAAGGATCTCGTCGCCTCCCTTCACCCCTAAAGCTCCGTCTGGGAAAAAGTCGTTCTGGACATCGACGATCAGCAAGGCATCGCCGTCATACAGTTTTTCCATTATTGTGCTCATAGCGTTTCGGTGTCACAACAGAAGAACATCAATGCAGGACGCTCAAAAAGGCCGTTCAGCAAGGCCGCAGCGAGCGACCAAAGATTGATCTTTCCAAGCTTGCTCGTTGTCTCTTCAGGGATGGGGGCTGATTGATCTTCCACTGCGCACAGCTTTCTCACCCGCCCACCCACTGGCACGCCAAGACGTGCCACTAACCCGGGCGAGGGCCTCCTAATCATGTTCATTTCTCGTTGAGGGAGGAGCCAAGGTGCCCTTTACTGCGCGCATCGAACGAGCACATTCTTATCGTGCGCGTTCTGCGAGCAAGAAGGGCACCTGGCTCCTCCCTTCCCATCCTTCGGAGGCCGCGCGTTGCGCGAGCACAGAAGATCATCGGCTCCATCCTCTCCCTTTTTTCAGCATCCTGCTACCGCCCCTGCTGGGCTAACAGACGAACATAGGCCACCACGTCCTGCATTTCACCATCCGTCAGCTGGCCTCGCCATGAATGCATGGGGCTGAAGACGACCCCATGTTCAATGGTCCGCAACAGTTCTTCGTCGGATTTCAGAAAGGATGCAAAGCGGTGGAAATTGGCCGGTGGCACCTTGAGATCTTTCCCGTCCGGTCCATCCCCCCAGCCTCCGACACCATGGCAGGCCTGGCAATGGCGCTCATACACAGCTTTGCCGCGTGTGATATCGGACGGATACTCTTGCGCCTGGAGGAGAGGAGCGAACAGGAGGCCGATGAGTCCCATGCTCAGAGTGGCTGATCATGCTCCGGGAGAAAATACGCATCACGCCTCCTAAACAGCTGACGGAAACCCCATAGGGGTATGTCCGGCATTGAAATGTTTCCTTGCCATCGACCACAAGATTCGATTCTCCAGCATGCTCAAAATGACATCCCAGCAAGGCCGCAGGGAACTCGGCGACCGAATCGTACCCTTGGGGTACGTTGCAGGAAGACGGGCGACTGAGAACGACGCTGGGGGTCATTTTCAGCATGCTGTCTAGCTTTTCTTGGTCGTGTGGGCAACGAACGGCGAATAGAGTTGCTGCATCTTGGTGCTGCCGCATTTCGGGCACGTCACTTTGGTGGATTCATGTTGCTTCAGGGTCAAGACCACCAATGATTCCTTCCCGCAGTCCAGACATTTATAGTCGTACATGGGCATGAAGTACCTCCTGGCAGGCTGCGGGAAAACTATTTTGGCATACGAGACGGCGAAACGGGTTGACCTGGTTCACCTGGTTAGTTTCATACAACCTAACAAACCAGACAGACCAAATAAACAAGAGAGACCAGCCTGTCTCGCGTTTCACGCGTCACGGACTGTGTCTCTGGCGAACGTTCCAGCATCCTGCTACGGGACGATGGGGGACGGACGATGGACCGTCGTTGCCTGAGGACCTTTCGCGCCCTCTTCAACGTTGAAGGCGACATCAGCCCCGTCATTCAATTCACCAAACGTGAGACCCTGCAGCGCGTGTTTGTCAAAGTACACTTCGCCGCCGCCTTCCTTCCGCCCCTTTTTCGAGTTGATCATGGTCCTCTGATGGTTGATATCAGCAAGCGATGTGCCGCCTCTTGAAAAGAGGCTTGGGTGAGAGACTAGAGGCTAGGGGGCTGATATTTCTTGCCCCTCGTCCCTCGCAATACCTGCTCGCCTAATAGAAGTGGCGCATTTTTCCTCAGTGGCCGTCTTGGCAGTGAAGCTCAATGCGCCAGTGGAAAACAGGCGAGATGGACGCGGCTAGTGGCTATGGGGCTGAATTTGAGGTCAATCTCTTACCGTTCGCCCCTCGTCTCATACCTGATTCGTGGTGGAACGTGACTTGCGAGACTCCGCATGTATGCCGACGCTGAGGAAACATTCTCTTGAACAGTATCTCCGGGCTCGCTTCGGTCCCGATGTCACGTTAATGTCATACGAGGTGATCGGCAAGGCCAGTTCGAAGGGGACTCAGAAACAGTATGGCTATGGCACGCCGGTCAAGTTGACATTTCAAGTCGGGCGCGAAGATTCAGTCTGCGGTACTGGAGACCATGAAGCCGGGGCCCTTCGGCCATGAGCATCCGGCAGATCGCGCGCAGGCGATCCTCTGGGACTATGACTCCTATGGCCGGCTGCCGCGCCATGTAAAGGCGCTGGACGTCGGCGCCTTTACCGAGGATCAGCAGCTGATCTCGGTCGCGCCGGCGCGTGAATTCTTCGTCTTGACCCAGTGGACGGAGGGGGCCAGCTATCATCTCGATCTGGAACGGTTGGCCAAAGGAGGAAGGCTCCGGAAAGCAGGATCGAGAGCGGACGATAGCCCTGGCACGCTACCTGGCGGAGATCCATGCCAGAAAACGGCGCGATCCCGCTCTCTATCGGCGTCGGCTTCG
Source organism: uncultured Nitrospiraceae bacterium (assembly GCA_963742465.1). Classification (GTDB taxonomy): domain Bacteria; phylum Nitrospirota; class Nitrospiria; order Nitrospirales; family Nitrospiraceae; genus Palsa-1315. The sequence continues at coordinate 185,708 of CAVUMA010000008.1, forward strand.
GGAGTTGATCGGCCACGGCGAATGTATTATGGGGCTGACCGACAGTTACCCGGATCGCTACGAGTTTATCTCGGCGGATCTCTTGCGCGGGATCGAGGAAGCCTGCAATCGGTGGCGCTGGCGTTTGCGCGGGGAGGCCCAACGGTCTGTCGCAGGTCCATGGAGATTTTCATCCATGGAATGTCTTGTTCCGGAAAGGGACTGATTTTTCAGTGCTCGACCGGTCACGAGGGGAGTGGGGGGAACCGGCAGACGATGTGACCTCGATGACGATCAATTACCTGTTTTACTCACTCTGTCGCTGGGGCACCTTGAAGGGACCGTTGGAAGTGATGTTCCGACTCTTTTGGGACACCTATGTGGAGGCTAGCCACGATCATGCGGTCACAGAGTCGGCCGCCCCCTTCTTTGCGTTTCGAGGGTTGGTCATAGCGAGTCCGGTGTGGTACCCCAAGCTGTCAGTCGAGGTGCGCCGGACTATTTTCCGATTTATCGAACATGTGCTGGATGAGCCGCAATTCGATCCGTCGCGGGTGAACGAATATTGCCGGGAGTGAATGAGCTGTCAGCGATCAGCTTTCAGCTCTCAGGTAGCATCTAGACAGAGGAAAAGCACGATTCTCTTCACTCGCTGAATGCTGACAGCTGAAGGCTGATAGCTCGGTGGTATTCATGACTCGACCCCAAAGCTTCGCCATTTGGATCACCGGCCTGCCGGCCTCGGGCAAGAGTACGATTGTCTCTGCCTTGAAGCCGCAGCTCGAAGGGCTCGGGTTGACGGTCGAGGTGTTGGAATCCGATGAGGTCAGGCGGATCATTACGCCGATACCGACCTACTCAGAAGCGGAGCGGGATCTCTTCTATCGAGCCTTGGCATTCACCGGACAGAAGCTCGTGGCACATGGTGTGACCGTGGTCTTCGATGCGACGGCAAGCCGCCGGGTCTACCGGGATTTTGCGAAGTCCGTGATCCCTCGTTTTATCGAGGTGTCCGTGGAATGTCCCCTCGCGACCTGCATGGAACGAGACAGGAAAGGAACCTATCGAAAGGGCCAGTTGGGAGAATCTCTCACTGTTCCTGGCCTCCAATCTCCCTACGAAGCGCCGATCAACCCGGATCTCCGAATCGACAGCACCACCACTCCCTCAGGCGACGCGGCAGGCCAGATATTGAGCTTGGTCAAAGCGAAATTCCTATAATTAGGATGCTGAAAATGACCCCCAGCGTCGTTCTCAGTCGCCCGTCTCCCTGCAACGTACCCCAAGGGTACGCTTCAGTCGCCGAGCTCCCTGCGGCCTAGCTGGGATGTCATTTTGAGCATCCTGCACGGTCCTCTCCCGTTGTTCCAGACGTGCGGAACCTCTCGCTCCCATCCTGAGAATCCTTTCTCGCCCTGCCCGGTGCAGTCCATGAAGCTGAGTGTCTCAACCCTGTTGACTCGGAGGGTCTTGTGAAATTACTCTGCTGATGCATACAAGTTTGTGGAATTTTTCGGTATGATGACCTACATGTCACCACACCTGCGAGATTTCACAACGGCAGCCTTGCTCCGCAATCCACATTTCATGACTGTGCTCCCGGGCTGTTGGCCTCGCCAGGGACTTCTTATCGGAGTCCCGACCGAGTCGCGTCTCTTCACCACTGAGCCTCACACCCAGCTGCTCGGATTCTGTCACTGGCAGCCACACCGCACAGCCTGCCAGACCGTGGTACTCGTGCACGGCCTTGAAGGCTGTAGTGAGTCTCACTATATGCGCGGCATTGCCGCGAAGGCCTATCGCGCGGGATTCAATGTCGTCCGGTTGAACCAGCGTACTTGTGGCGGGACCGAACACCTGACGCCGACGCTCTACAACAGCGGCTTGAGTCAGGACTATCGAGCCGTCGTCCATGAATTGGCGCGCGTGGATGGACTCAATCGGATCTGGCTTGTCGGCTATTCGTTGGGAGGGAATCTCGTCTTGAAAACAGCCGGAGAAGCCGGCTCGTCAGAAGCGGCGTTGGCCGGAGCGATCGCGGTCTGCCCGACTATCAATCCGGCGCAATGCGCCAAGGCCTTGGAAGCACCTCGGAACTGGGTCTATCACCATCATTTCTTGACCCAACTCAAAAGGCGCATGCGGCGGAAAGCGGTGCTCTTTCCTGGCAAGTGGGATCTGGCCGGACTTGATCGCATTCGCATTCTCAGCGAATTCGACGACCGCTACACAGCCCCGGATGGAGGGTACGCCAGTGGAGCCGACTACTACGATCGCTCAGGCGCATGCCATGTGCTCGATTCCATCAACGTCCCCACCCTCATCATCACGTCACAAGATGATCCCTTCATTCCCTATTCCATGTTTACTGCGCCGCTGATTCAGCGCCACCCGATGATTCGGGTGATCGCGCCTCGCCACGGAGGCCATTGCGGGTTCTTTCAATGGACGCGCAACGGTGAAGATCCCTACTGGGCTGAGAATCGGATTGTGGATTTCCTGCAGGAATTGCACTGCCCCATCTAATTTTGAACAGTTCGGTGCGCGGGGGTTTTATCTTCGCGAGTCCTGCCTGTCGCGCTAGGCGTGTCCGTTGCCCGCTTGAGAGGCCGACTGAATCTGACTGAGAATCTCCCGCTCCGCCTCGAGCCAATCGTCGAGCGCAGACCCATCCCGGCACCCTCGCTCACCATGGAGTTCATAAGCCCGTTTGGCGATCAGGACGTGCAGGTCTTCGCAGGGCGACAGCGCTAGTACGTGAGGTTTCTGGTCCGGCGGCTCTTTGGTCTGTTGCTGGGGTGCCGGTGTTTTCCGGTCCGGTTTTGTCGAACGAATGCTGACTGACTTCATGTCTAGCTCCTTCCTTGGATTACACCGTCATGGGCACACCACCCTCCGTGGCAGTCACGGAGAGGGGGACAAACGGACGATCGAGACAAGTCAAGGGAAAGGCCGGTCGCCGGTCGATCCGCCGAAGGGTTTCGGTAATCCGTTCCGGCTTGCCCCAGTCACTCCAGAGCACGCCGGTCAGTTCGACGACCGCCAGTGTCTCCGGGACACGCTGCAGCAGGTCAGAGGAGAAATTCTTCGCCGGCATGTCCCGATAAATCGCCTTGAGGGCGCGCCCTTCCTCGGGCCCTCCGATGGCCTGGCTCAGCCGTTCAAAGAGCGGCATCATATCCGGCAGGCAGTGCCAGCCCAGTGTCCAGAGCAGCTCCACCTTGGCGGCGAACACCAGCGTGTTCCAGAGCGCGCCTGCCCGTAAGGCGGCATCGGCCTGCGCGGTGTCTGGCTTTTCCAGGAACGAGCGGACGGCCTGCACCGGTTCGCCCGGCAGGTCGGCGAGGGAATGGCCGGTCTGGATCCACCCATAGTCCAGTTCGAGACGATCAGGGGCGACGCCCAACATCACCACCCGATCAGGCCGCGACTCGGCGATCCGGACCGCACGTCGGACCGCGTCGAGGAACCGGTCTTCGGGATAGACGAAATGATCCGACGGGTAGAGCACCACCGTGGCCTGCGGAGCCTTGGCGCGGATATAGGTCAGCGGCAAGAAGACACCGGCCGCCGTGTCGCGATTGGCCGGCTGAAAGAGAATCGTGCTGCCGCTTCGGCCATCCAGTTGTGCCAGCGCGTCGCGGCGGTGGCTGTGCGCGACCACCGTGACTGTGTGATCCGGCGGCGTGAGTCGACTCGCCCGGTCCAGCGTGTGCTGGAACATGGAGCGGGTGCCGACGAAGGCGCAGTACTGCTTCGGTGTGGGCCGGCCCAACCACCGATGCACCAGCGCGCGTAGCCGCGTGCCTTCACCGCCTGCCAGGATGATCGACCAAAGCTGATCGGATGAGCTGTGTGGACTCACCATTTCCGTCCTCCCTGATTATCATAGTCAAGGTAGCGGCTCAGGTAGATAGACTGAAGGCTCTTAGTCTTCGGTCTTAAGCCTTCAGCCTGTATACCTGCATAGGAACCACTCACCGAGTCATCCCTGTTCCCGCTCCGGGCAGCCATCCGATGTATTGAGGGCCTGCCGGTGGTCGTGCCCGCACCCGTGCCGACCCGGAGCTCTTCCCTCGGTTGGCCAGGATGTCGTGATCCACGCAGTCGCCGCAGTTGACACAACGCCAGAGCGTCATCGGTGTGCCCGTGACGTCCCGTTCCCAGTTTGCCGTGTAACTGGGGACCAGCAATCCGCCGCAGCGCAGACAGAATTTACCAGGCGGAGCCGATGTCTCGTTACGCAGTTCCTTCTCCCGGTCTGCTGTCCGATGGGATGTGTCGGTAAGGACGGGGGGAGAGGCGTCGATGGTCGGTGAGCCGGCGAGCAGGATCATGGCGACGTTCCAATCTCCCTGAAGTACTGTTGCACTGTATCTCGGACCTTCCTGAAACATTCTGGGCAGTAGGTGTGTGTGTGAGCGATCTCGGTCGGATCTATGCCATGGGTTTCGCGATAGGTCCGCTGCGTCAGCCAGCAATCAAGACCAGGAGGAAAGCTGTTATCGTCTCGAATGAGTCCGCAGACGCAACAGACGGGGAGCATTGTCGGTGCGATGAACGTCCCTCTCATCGGAGCGGGAGGCGCCTCACGAGTTGTCTGAGCGAACAGGTTTTCAGGAGACATATGCCACTTCTTTTTTCAGCGGCAGAGTAGGAAATAGTAATGTGGTGATCCGGCGAAAATCAAGATGGATACTTATAGTCACACGCAGCCGTTTGTGGAACTAGGGAACTCCCCAGTTCCACTCGAACAATTTACTAGCATCAAATAATTGGACGGGGTGCGGCGGATTGCGTCATCCTCCTACATGCCGACTGCTCGCGGCGAGTCAGTACCGAAATGGTCGCTCTCGGAGATCTCTTCCGGGGATTCCCCTCTGCTGATTCCCGGCATCGACGCTGGGGAATGCGGAGAGAGCAGTATCACAATCCTGGAATGGGGCAGGCCCCTGCTGGTCAGGCAGGCCGAATCCTTTGAGTAAGATCGTGTTGGTAGAGTTGCCGATCATGCGGTATTGCTGGAATTGTTCCCAGTTGTTCGCTCCCAGACGTGCCTGCAATGTTTCAATGATGTCCTGGCAATGCTGGTGCAGGGGCGCAGTCAGGGCCCACTCCGTTCCGATGCTCTGCCCGGTGCGTTCCAATTGTGTGAGCAGGGCCATCGCTCGCCGGTTCATGTGTAAGACTTGCAAAGAAGAGGACAGCACGACGATGCCCGGCCCGGTTGTCTCTTGTTCCTGATTCACAGCAATAGCTCCTTCTTTCATGTGACGACGTAGTCCACGAACAAACTCGATGGTGTGAGATGGATGGGATGACGATATCGCAATGAACAGCATGGATGCTTCACTGGCAAATGGAAACGCGCCTTTAGATGTGCTCGGTTGGGATTCAGACCGCCATCACGTGGCGCGCCTCGTTGGATCGACGAGGTGCGAGCGAGAGGAGGTAGCGGAACGGAGCTGCATGTTTGAGGGTGACGGTGCCTTCCCGCGTCAGCCGGTCCACCGCGGCGAAGACTTGACCCCAGGAATAACCGGGCAACAGGTCGGCGAGTTCATCCAACGAGCAGGTGCCGACCAGAGCGAGTTGTTGTTGGATGGCCGATTCGATCGATAATACCTGTGCCATGTCGTCCTCCTTCCCCTGAGAAGAAAATGGGTGATGACATCTGTGCGCCTGTCACGCACAACGGTGTGGCTCAATGAACAGTGAGTAATGGTATAAGGCAAGGAGCTGTTTAGGGAAACTAGGGGGACCCCTAGTCCTGGAGAGAGACATTACTAGCGCGTGGCATCTCCCTGCTTGTCTGATATTGAAAAAAGGCCTAGACTCTGGCTCCTGCTCAGCCTTTCAGCCGCGGGCGCGCGAGGCTCGACCTTCCTGCACCGCGGTCTTTGTCACGCCGAGGAGAAGATTCTGTGGCAGCGGCACGAAAGACTCCTAGAAAAACAGCCACTGCTAAGAGGGGCGCCAAGCACAAGGGGGCCAAGCGGCAGCCTGTGAAAGTCACGCTCCCTCCAGCGAAGCCCGCTCCATCGACAGACCTGCTCTCAGAATCTCCGGGTTTTCTGATCGTCGGGATCGGCGCCTCCGCCGGCGGGTTGGAAGCCATGGAAGAGTTCTTCCGCCACATGCCTCCCATCAGCGGGATGGCCTTCGTGGTGGTTTCGCACCAGCACGCGGGCCATGTCAGTCTCCTGCCGAGCCTGCTCAGTAAATGCACCGTGATGCCGGTGGTGGAGGCCAAGGACGGGATGGAGGTGGAGGCCAATGGCGTCTATATGGCGCCGGGCGGGACCAATCTGGCGATCTTGCACGGCATCCTGCACTTCATGGAGCCTCCCTCGCAGGATCGCGTGCCGCTGCCCATCGATTACTTCTTCCGTTCGTTGGCGGAGGATCAGAAGCAACGAGCCGTCGGGATCATCCTGTCCGGGACCGGCAGCGACGGTACCGTGGGGTTGAGAGCGATCAAGGCCGAGTCCGGCATGACGATCGCGCAGGATCCGCAATCGGCCAAGTATCAGAGCATGCCGCGCAGCGCCATAACCGCCGGGGTGGTCGATGTGGTCCAGCCGGCGAGCCGGATGGCGGAACCGTTGCGCGCCTATGCGCGCAGCCTGACGAAACCGGCGCAACTTCTCCCTGAGCGCGACGTCTCTCAGACGCTGCGCAAGATCTTTATCCTCTTGCGCGATCGGACCGGGAACGATTTTTCCCTCTATAAAGAGAACACGATTCAGCGGCGCATCGAACGCCGCATGAACGTGCACCAGATCGAGAACCTGAGACAGTATCTCCGGTTTGTGCTGGCGAATCCGCACGAACTCGATGCCCTGTTCCAGGAGCTGCTCATCGGGGTCACCAGCTTCTTTCGCGACCCGCAGGCCTTCGAGGTCCTCGAACAGAAAGTGTTACCCGCGCTCGTGGAGGGCAAGCCAGAGGGCGCGACCCTGCGCCTGTGGGTCGCCGGCTGCTCGACCGGAGAGGAGGCCTATTCGCTCGCAATTCTCATTCGAGAATACCTGACGCAGCGGAAGCTCCGCCTCACCTTGCAGATTTTCGCCTCGGACCTGGACAACCGGGCCATTGAAGCGGCACGCGCCGGCCTCTACCCGGTCGGCATCGCCGGGGACCTCACCCCGGCGCGCCTGCAGCGGTTCTTTACCAAGGAAGACAGCAGTTACCGGGTCAAGAAGGAGATTCGGGATCTGGTCGTGTTTGCCACGCATAACATCCTGACCGATGCCCCCTTTACGAAGCTGGACCTCCTGTCCTGCCGCAATCTCCTGATCTATCTGGACGCCAAGGCGCAACACAAAATCCTGCCGCTGTTCCACTACGCCTTGAAGCCGAACGGCATCCTGTTTCTCGGTACGTCCGAAACGGTCGGGGAGTTCGAACAGCTCTTTACCGTCATCGACCGGAAATGGAAGCTGTTCAGGCGGACGGCAGAGTCCGGCACGTTTCCTCACCTGGAACGGTTTCCGGTCGGATTGATGAGGGCGACAACCGGGACTCACGCGGAGGACGAGGCGCCTCTTCCCACCACGCGCCCCGCCCCGATTTCCGATCTCATCCAGCAGCTGTTGGTCTCGCGCTACGCGCCGGTGGCGGTCCTCGTGAACGGCCGGGGCGAGGTCGTCTACACCCATGGCCACACCGGTGCCTATCTTGAACCGGCGCCCGGCCCGCCGACACACCGTCTGGTGGAGATGGCGCGGGAAGGATTGCAACATGATCTGGCGACCGCGCTCCATCAGGCGGCAAGCAAGGAGGACGAAGTCGTGCGCCGCGGCCTACGAGTAAGGGCTAACGGCAGCGTCATCCTGGTCAACCTGACCGTCAAGAGAATTGCCGAGCCGGAGGCCCTCCAGGGGTTGTTCCTGGTGACGTTTGAAACGGTGCGGGCGGACAAGACCGCCGCACGGAAGGGCGCACCGGCGCGAGCGGCCGCACCGATGAAGAAAGGGGAGCCCAGGCTCCTGCAGGAACTGGAGTTCACGAAGCAGCGGTTGCAACAAACGATCGAGGAACAGCAAACCTCCAATGAGGAGCTGAAGTCCACCAACGAGGAATTGCAGTCCACCAACGAAGAGCTGCAAAGCACCAATGAGGAATTGGAGACGGCGAAGGAAGAGATGCAATCCCTCAATGAAGAACTGGTGACCGTCAACTCCGAACTCCAGGGCAAGCTCGATGCGCTCGCGGACGCGAACGACGATCTGCAGAATCTCTTGAACAGTACCGAGATCGCCACGATCTTTCTGGACAACGAGCTGCGCATCAAGCGGTTCACGTTGGAGGCGAAGCGGGTGAGTTGCCTGATCGCCGTCGATGTCGGGCGCCCCCTGTCGGACATCGTCTCGAAGCTGACCTATGACCGGTTGTTGGAGGATGCGCAGGACGTGCTCCTGACGCTCGTCGTCAAGGAGCGGGAAGTCCAGGCCGCCGACGGGAGCTGGTTCTTCATGCGGATCCTGCCCTATCGGACCGGCAAGAACACCATCGACGGGCTCGTGCTGACGTTTCAGGACATCACCAAGTTGAGGAATGCGGAGCAGGTCGTCCAGGCTGCGCGCGGCGTGGCCGCCAGCATCGTCGAGACGATTCGCGAACCCCTGCTCGTGCTGGACGACCAGCTCCGCGTGGTCTCGGCCAACCAGTCCTTCTACCGGACCTTTCAGGTGACGCCGCGCGAGGTCGAGCAGCAGCTCCTCTACCACCTCTGCGGCGGGGCCTGGAACCTGCCCGACTTACGCCATCTGCTGGAGGAGATTCTGCCGAAGAACAGCTCCTTCCAGGACTTCGTTGTGGACCAGACGTTTCCTCACATCGGACGCAGGGTATTGGCGCTCAACGGCCGCCGACTCGAACAGGAGCTGGCACTACCAGGCCGAATTCTGTTGGCCATGGAAGAGGTGAAGGGGCATGAGGGGAAGGTTGCGGGTGAGGCTAAGGGGTTAAGGCTGAAGTGTTCGGAATTTCGAATCTCAAACCTTCGGCCTTGACCCCTTCAGCCTGCTTTGAGAAGGGCGATGTGATGGCCAAGAAACCAGGCGGATCAACGAAACCCACCGGGCTTCGCCGACAGGCGGAGGAACTGCTCCGGACGACCAAGCGCGACGTCGCGGCCATGCCGGTCAAGGATGTGCAACAGCTGGTGCACGAACTACAAGTTCATCAGATCGAGCTGGAGATGCAGAACGACGAGCTGCGCCGGACCCAGCTGGAACTCGAAACGGCCCGTGACCGTTATGTGAATCTCTACGATTTTTCCCCGGCCGGCCATCTCACGCTGGATATGCACGGCACGATTGTGGAGGCCAATCTGAGGGCCGGGACGCTGCTGGGGGTCAACCGGAACAAACTGATCGGACAACCACTCGCGCGCTTCGTTGCCGCGGAGGATGCAGAGCATCTTCCGCCGGCATTGTCAGGAGGTCTTGAAGACGGGCACGCGCCAAACCTGTGAAGTGCTTCTCCGGAAAGAGGACGGCGGCTCGCGCTGGGTCTATTTCGAGAGCCTTGCGCTTCACGAGGAGTCCGGGCACATCACCCACTGGCGGACATCGCTTCTGGACGTGAGCGATCGCAAGCTGGCTGAGCAGGTGCTGGGCGCTCAGCGGGCGCAGCTTAAGGGGATCATCGAGTCGGCGATGGATGCCATCATCACCGTGGATGAGGGGGAGCATGTGGTGGTCTTCAACCGCGCGGCAGAATCCATGTTTCTCTGCCAGGCCGCCGACTCGATCGGACAGCCACTCGACCGGTTCATCCCGGAGCGGTTCAGGCAGGCGCACCACGGTCATATGAGCCTCTTCGCCCTGAGACAATCGAGTTCCCGTTCGATGGGACAACCCGGCAAGCTGTTCGGCCTGCGAGCCAATGGAGAGGAATTTCCCGTCGAGGCCTCCATCTCTCATGTCCTGGTCGGCGGCAAGAAGCTATTGACTGTCATTCTGCGCGATGTCACCGAGCGTAAGCGGGCGGAGGAAGAACTCCACGAAAGCGAAGCGCGACTCCAGGCCATTCTCGATAACAGCCCGGGGATGGTGTTTCTGAAGGATCTCGAGGGCCGCTATCTCCATGTCAATCGCCAGTTTGAAAGAGTGTTCCATATGACTCGCGAGCAAGTCGTGGGCAAAACGGATGAGGCCATTTTCGGTCCCGAGCAGGCCGCCGTGTTTCGTGCCAACGATCTCAAGGTACTGCAGGCCGGAGTTCCGCTCGAATTTGAAGAAGTCGCCATGCACGACGATGGTCCTCACACGAGTATTGTCTCCAAATTTCTGTTGCACGGACGGAGACGGAAAACCCTATGCCCTGTGCGGTATTACCACTGACATCACCTGGCGGAAGATTGTGGAGGAATCGCTGCAGAGCAGCGAAGCGTTCACCCGCGCTATCCTGGACTCACTTACCGCGCATGTCTGCGTGCTGGATAAGGAAGGGATCATCATACAGGACGAACGACGCCTGGAAAGAGTTCGGCTCTTGCAATACGAGTCGCGTGGTTCCCATTATCGATGTCGGACAGAATTATCTGGATGTCTGCCGGCGAGCGATCGCCGCCGGAGACTCGACAGCACAGGTGATTCTCGGCGGCATCGAAGCCGTGTTGGAGGGCAGTGAAACGGGTTTTACCGCGGAATATCCCTGCCATTCACCGGAAGAAGAGCGTTGGTTTCTGATGCGCGTGACCCCGTTGAAAGATACCAAGGGCGTTGTCATTTCTCATACGGATATCTCAGGGCGGGTCCGGATGGCGCAGTCGTTGGAGAAGCATGTGCTTCTGCTCAGTGAAAAGCAGAAAGAGATGGAGTCCCTGGCAGAGAAGTTGCTCGAGGCCCAAGAAGAGGAGCGCAAGCGGATCGCGAGAGAATTGCACGACGACTTCAATCAACGATTGGCGGCTCTATCGCTCGAACTGGAGAGCCATGGAAGGAGCCTCCATCGACCCATCCGAGCCGGTGGTTCGACAACTCGCTGCGGTCCGCGCTCAGATCGGGCAGCTCTCCGACGACCTGCACGATCTGGCGTACAGGCTGCACCCGTCCTTGCTCGAGCACGTTGGCTTGGCGGTCGCCGCGCGAGACCACGTCGCCGAGTTCACGAGGCGGACCGGGCTGCCCGTGACGTTTACCGCTCGTGAGGTGCCTGAGACTCTCTCGCCGGAGGTGGCCACCAATCTGTTTCGCGTGATGCAGGAGAGTCTGCAGAATGTGTCCAGGCATGCCCAGGCGACCGAGGTTATGGTGAGGTTGAGCGGTTCGTCCAAAGGGATCGGCTTGTCGGTGCGCGATAACGGCAAGGGGTTCGACCACGAGAACAAGAGCGGTCGCGGGAAAGGACTCGGCCTGGTAAGCATGGCGGAGCGTGCGCGTGGGCTGGGCGGGTTTCTCCGGATCCATTCCTTGCCAAAGGTGGGCACGAAGGTCTGTGCCTGGATCCCCCGTTATAAAAAGGGCGCATGAAGAAACCACGCGTGCTCATGGCCGATGACCACTCGCTGATTCTTGCCGGCATGCGGAAGCTGGTGGAAGCTGAGTGCGACGTGGTGGGGACGGTGGAGGACGGGCGGGCACTGGTTGAGGCGGCTCAGAAGCTGCGGCCGGATCTGATTCTCCTGGACATCTCGATGCCGTTGTTGAACGGTCTCGAAGCGGCCAGGCAACTCCGCGTCCTGCTGCCGGAAAGCAAGCTGATCTTTCTTACCATGCATGCCAGTCCCACCTATGCGACAGAAGCCTTCCAGGCCGGGGCCTCCGGGTATCTCCTCAAGCGCTCCGCGGCTTCAGAACTCAGCCTGGCGATCAAGTCCGTCCTCCAAGGCCAACACTATCTCACGCCCCTGCTCACGAAAGATGTGCTGGACTCGGTTCTCAAGCCCTCCATCGGGGAGCGAGGCAAGAAGATTTCGTCCGCAGTGCTCACCGCGCGGCAGCGGGAAGTCTTGCAGCTCGTCGCCGAGGGCCGTGGAACGAAAGAGGTCGCCACGATCCTTAACGTGTCCGTGAAAACGGTGGAGTTCCACAAGTCCCGCATCATGCAGCAGTTGGATCTTCACACCACTGCCGACTTGACGAAGTATGCGATCACCCATGGCATCACTGGCCTTTAGTCCGGGACGTTAAACGTTAAACGTGAGACGTTCTGGCCCGGAAACGAGCCGCGTTTCACGTTTTACCTTTCACGCCTTACGTCTCACACCCCTGCCGGCCTCTAGTAAGATTGCGCCTCAACGCCAGGGTTCTTCCTAGTTCCACCCAATCTCCAAGTAGCCTACCATGCGGTGCCATTGGGGGCCGAAAAGGGGAGACAATATGAAGAAGCCACGCATTCTTATTGCCGACGACCATCCAATGGTGTTAGCCGCCTTGCGGGACCTCTTGGAGGAACATGGTGAAGTCGTGGGGACAGTGATGGACGGCCAGGCGCTCGTGACAGTGGCACAAAGGCTGGAGCCGGACGTTATATTCTCCGATATCTCGATGCCAAAGCTGAATGGCCTTGACGCTGTTCGCGCCCTGAAGATCTGTGCGCCGAAGAGCAGAGTGATCATTGTGACGACGTATCAGGAACCGGTCTACATGACCTTGGCGTTCAATGCGGGAGCCCGCGGTTTCCTCCTCAAGAGATCTAGCCTTGCGGCAGAACTGCCTCAAGCCCTTCTGCACGTACTCGCAGGCGATCGCTATATCGGGCTGGGGGTGCCTATGGAGCGGGCGTTTGCCGATGAAGGCGAGATGCTGAGTCGCTATCACCTGTGAGGGGTTGAACGATGAAGCAGAGGAAATGGTGAGATCGTGATGGAAGAATATGATGGCCGACATGAGGACGGGACGCTGCTTACGCAGGAAGAGGAAACCTCGCTTCGTCTGCTGGAGCCACTCTTCACCCGCCACCGCGACCGTATTCTTGAAACCTTGGCCCCTCACCTCGGGAACGACCACGACCGGGCCTCGTTGCTGTCGGACGACCTTGCAGTCGCGCGGTTGAAGCGATCGCAGCAGGAGTATCTGTTTTCCCTGCCGAACGGGAATAACGGGGAGATTGCCGGCAGAAATGCTGCGCAGGCGGCAGACTATCGTGGTCCTTTCGGACTCGGTGCAGGCTGGCACCTCCGCACCTTCGTCCACTTTCTGACCTCCGTTCAGCCGCTGGTGTTCGACGCCTTTGGGAACAGGCCTCACCTGTACCACACGGTGTGGAATGCCTTGCTGAAAGTGATCTTTCACGACCTTGAGCTGGCGATGAGCGAATCTCTCGCACAGCGCGACGATTTGCTGGAGGCAGCCGGGCGGGATATGAGCGAGATGAAGAGAGCGCTGAACCTTGCGCTGGGCAAGCAGGCGGTCGAGGAGAGACAGCGCCAGGCCGAGCAGCGAACGGTTGTGAGTCTCCTTACGACATGGCTTTCGAAGACATCAGGGTTGGCACAAGAGATGGGAACCCCGCTCAATGTGATCCTCGGGCAGGCCGAGTCTGCTCCTGGAGCGGACAGAGGACGAAAAATCACAAGCTGCCCTCCAGAGCATTGTCAGGCAGGTCGAACGACTGATTCCGCTGAGACAGCAGTTGTGTGCCCTCGATCACGGGCTCAGGAATCACTCCCCCCGGCCGGATTTCGAGGCAATGGCGGAAGGGCCTCTACCCGGATGCTGAAAAGCCGTTCGGCCCAGCGAAATTTCGACGGCTGCAGGGGTTTGGACTAGATGGGAGCATCTCCACAGGATGCTGGCGGAATTTTTCAGCATCCTGTCAGCCGGTGCCTCAGTGAAACGCCAGCACCGGGCACGGCATCTTGTGTAACACCTCATGAGACACACTGCCGAGTACCAAGCGGGCGATTCCCTGCCGGCCCCTTGTGCCCATCAGAATCAGATCCGATCGCCGGGTGGTAGCTTCTTGCAGGATCATGGCAGCCGGTGTCCCGACCACGGCAACTCCGTGTGCCTGATAACCGATGGCGCGTAGACGTTCCGCCACACCCTTGATGTAGTCGGTTTGCTTCTCCAGCATCTCGGCGGCAGCGTCGGCTGCTGCTGAACCGGCCGGCGATGGCTGATCTGTCGAAGGCAATACGGTCAGCAGCGTCACCTCAACCGCATCGTGAAACGGCTTGAGTTGTAGAAAGCGTATTGCAGCTTCCGCGTCGTATGAGCCTTGGAGAGGCAACAAGATCTGTTTCATGGCCTTGACCGGTCCTTGCACGATCAATGTGGCGCAGGAGGCCAGGGTGAGGATGCGGTGTGACACGCTGCCGAGCAGCCACTCCTTGATAGGGCTAAGACCCCGCGCTCCCATCACGATAAGATCGGCTTTCTGCTCCTCGGCCATCGACACGATCACTTCTGCCGGAGACCCGCTTCGAAGGTGTTTCGTGGAGGGGCCTGCGTGTATCGGGAGGAGGGACTGAACCCGATCTAGCAGCAGCTCCCCGTCTTTCCGCATGCTCTGCTCCCGCGCGGTAAACTCCTCCATGTCTCCTCTCGTTGCCATCATCGGCTGCACCGATTTCGAGACGTTCAATACGTGAAGCAGGGTGAGCTGCTCTGCCCGGGCCAAGTATTTGAGGACATGAACGGCCTCATAGGAATTATCCGAGCCGTCAACCGCGAGTAATGTTTTCATCGAGGACGCTCCTTTGTTTGCGCACCTAGAGGTGGCCCCATTCGGTTGGACAGGATTTCTTGCTTCATCCGTGCAGTCCTGCCGGTTTCTGCCCGGACTGCGTGGTGCAGCGTGGGCAGGCGTTCATAGTAAAACTCATCCGGTGTTTTCCGGTCAAGCGCCGAGAGCATGCCAATCCCTGCTGGGATCCGCCGGCCGAATCGTACACTTCCAGGGAGACCGCTTCGTGTGATGCTCGTCCAGAGTCGTTCCATGAAGACGGTATCCCGCCCGGTTTCTCAGTGAAACGCCAGCACCGGGCACGGCATCTTGTGTAACACCTCATGAGATACGCTGCCGAGCACGAAGCGGGCGATTCCCTGCCGGCCCCTTGTACCCATCAGAATCAGATCTGATCGCAGAGTGGTTGCTGTTTGCAGGATCATGGCAGCTGGTGTCCCGACCACGGCAACTCCGTGCGCCTGATAACCGATGGCCGTAGACGTTCTGCCACACCCTCGATGTAGTCGGCTTGCTTCTCCAGTATCTCGGAGGCAGCGGCGGCGGCTGTATCGACCGGCCATGGCGGCTCTGTCGAAGGCAATACGGTCAGCAGTGTCAGTTCAACCGCATCGTGAAACGGTTTGAGTTGTAGAAAACGAATTGCAGCCTCCGCATCGGAGGGACCTTGGAGCGGCAGCAAGATCTGTTTCATGGCCTTGACCGGGCCGTGCACGATCAATGTGGCGCAGGGGGCCAGGGTGAGGATGCGGTGTGACACACTGCCGAGCAGCCGCTCCTTGACGGGACCAAGACCCCGTGCTCCCATCACGATGAGATCGGCTTTCTGTTCCTCGGCCATCGACACGATCACTTCTGCCGGAGATCCGATTCGAAGGTGTTTCGTCGAGGGGCCTGCGTGCATCGGGAGGAGAGACTGAATCCGATCGAGCAGCCGTTCGCCGTCTTCCCGCACGCTCTGCTCAAGAGTCGTACTGAGCTCCTCCGCCACTTCCGGCAGCATCATTGGATAGGCCGGTCTCGGGACGTCCAATACGTGAAGCAGGGTGAGCTGTTCTGCCCGGGCCAAGTATTTCAGGGCCTGAACTGCCTCATAGGAATTATCCGATCCGTCAACCGCGAGTAATGTTTTCATCGGGATGCTCCTTTGTTTTCACACCTCTACTCTCGTGTTGAGCAGGATGAAAGTGTTGCTGAAACCAGGCGAGAGCATGTTCCGCAACCTGTTCAAGCGTGCCGGGCTCTTCGAAGAGATGCGTCGCACCGGGCACGATCACAAGACGTTTAGGGCAGGAGAGAAGCCGGTAGGCGGCTCGATTCATTTCGATGACCGGCTCGTCGTCTCCACCGACAATCAGCAGAGTCGGCGCGGTGACCGACGGGAGATAGGGTTCGGCCAGATCCGGTCTGCCGCCCCGTGACACGATAGCCCGAATCGATGAGGGATCGCGGGCTGCCGCCTGCAGGGCCGCACCTGCGCCGGTACTGGCGCCGAAATAGCCGATGTGCAGACCCTTCGTCCGATCGTCCTGTTCGAGCCAGGCTTTGGCCAATAGAACCCGCTCTGCCAGAAGGTCGATGTCGAAGACCTTGCGGCGGTCCTCGGCTTCATCGGGGGTCAAAAGATCGATCAGGAGCGTGGCCACCCTTCCTTGCTGGAGATGGCGGGCGACGAAATTGTTGCGTGGGCTGAATCGCCCGCTGCCGCTTCCGTGGGCAAAGATCACCATTCCGAGCGCCTGCGCCGGAAGGCCGAGGACTCCTTCAAGGGTGAGGCCCCCTCGCGTGAGTCTTATCGTCGTTTCATTCATCGCCGTCCAGCCGCTCCTCTCGTTTCTTTTCATCACCTTCACAGTCGCGTCGGTCACGGTGGAGCAGCAGAGTCACAATCGTAGCGAGAAGGCGAGGCGAGAATGTCTCGCAACACCATACCGACGGGCCATTGGCTATCGCCGGTTCTGCATCCAGGTCGTTCGAAGCTCACTGGCATTCCGCAGGGCAGAAAAACAGAAGGTACAGTCCCACTGCGAGACCGATCAGAACAGCGCCTAAGAGCAGCCACTGCGTTCTTGTCATAGATCCATTTCCAGTTTCATACTACACAGAGACTCAGCAAGTCTGATGCCGTTGGGTTAACCAGGATTATTCATGAATGCCGTCGTGAGGTTTTCGAGCGCGAAGCCCGCAGGGGCTTCTCGCAATTGAAACCGACGCAGGCGTACGTGCAGTCCGTTGAGCAGGCCGAACGAGAAAATCCCAGCTGGACGAGAGGATCTGACGACGCAGCAGGTACTCAAGAATAGTCCGGGTTAACAGCCAATCTACATAGCCTTTACGCCGTCAGTCCTCACGTCTTTCTGTTGCCTTTTGCTACAGAGTGAAAAGGCAAACTGTAGCAGGACACCCCCGCTCAAAATGCAAAGAGCCGATGGCTGATGGATCATGGTCTGACGGAAGTGAGAAACTCTTTGTTTCCACTCAGCCTTCAGCCTTCAGCCTTCAGCCTAGATTGGTGGCACCGGCCTTGCTGATAGCAGGGAATGAGTTAATCCTTCGGGAGGTCACATGGCTGAATCGCTCTTTACGAAGATTCTTGTGCCGGTAGATTTTTCTCCTTGTTCGGAAGAAGCTTTCCGCGTCGCGCTGACCCTTGCCCGGACGTTTCAGGCCGAGCTGCTGCTGTTGCATGTGATCGACACGAGTGCCCTGGCGACGTTCAATCAACTGGGGTTATTGGCGGTGCCCTCCGACGCACAGGGCCAGAAGCGGCGGCTGCGCCATCATGCGCGGCTCAATGTGCGGCGATTGCTCGAATCAGAGTCGGCCAAGGGTGTGACCGTGACGCGAATCGTATTGGAGGGCGGACCGTTTGTGGAGATCGCGAGGACGGCCCGGATGGAAAAAGTGGATTTGGTGGTGATGGGGAGTTATGGCGGGCGCTCCGGTAGCGTGGACAAGATATTTTTTGGCAGTACGGCAGAAAAGGTGGTGCGGACCGCGGGCTGTCCGGTGTTGACTGTTCCGCTGCCACCTAAGCCGCGCCGTTCGTGAAAGGTGAGACGTAAAACGTGAAAGGTCTCGGAGGAACAATATTCTCCAGTCACACGTTTCACCTTTCACGTCTTACCTTTTACGGTTCCTGAGAAGGAGGGATACATGAGCAGTCAAAAGATGCAGTGGGGATGGGTTCTTGTGCTTGCCGTCACATGCGGGTTCTGGTGGGAGGCGGCAGGGCCGGCATTCTCGCAGTCGGAGCAAGTCGTCGAGGTCACGATCAAGGATTTCAAGTTCGTGACGAAGCAGGGGGTGCTGCGCCTCGGATTCCCTTCAGTGATTAAGGTCAGGAACGAGGATGCCGAACGGCACGACTTTGGTTCGACTATGTTCGAGGGCCTTCCGACTCAGGTCGAAAAGGACGGGGTAATCGTCTATGGCCGAGGCGTGGGCGGAGTGTTTCTTGATCCCAAACGGGATGCGGTCATTCGGTTCAACATGTCACGGCCTGGCCGGTATGAGTTCCGGTGCTCAATCCATCCGAACATGACCGGTGAGCTGCTGTTGCTCAGCGCGGAGGCGGTGTAAACAATATGCAGGCTGCTGAAAAAGTCCGCCAGCATTCTGGAAGGTTAAGGCTTCGTCAAGGCTGAGAATGTCTGATTTGGCTCAACCTTGATCTCGACTTGTCATCGAAGTTGTGGCCTTGCTGGACGGCCTTTTTGAGCAGCCTGCGGGCCATCGAAGTTGCAGTGCGAGATAGTTTTCAGCAGCCTGCCAGAGGCTATGAGGAATATGAGGAGATAACACTTTGATTAAGCGAATTTTGTTTGCTACGGATTTTTCACGGTGGGCCCGGCGGGCGGAAGATTATGCCTGCTCCCTCGCCTGTTCGTGGAGGGCTTCCTTGACGGTGCTCAGCGTTGCGGAATTTCCACCGGGACTCAATCCTGATTACCCTGTCAATCAGCAATACTTAGCTGATCTGCTCAAGAATGCATCATCGCAGTTAGTGGACCTTAAAGGCCGTGCAGAACGGCGAGGCATTGCGGTCACAACACGAGTGGCTACGGGGATTCCGAGTGAAGAGGTGATCACTGCTGCTCAGGCGGAGGATTCAGATCTCATCGTTGTAGGGACGAAGGGCAAGACCGGCCTCGCAGCATGTCTTGTTAGGCAGTACTGCCGAGCGAGTCATTCGCGGAGCTCCCTGCCCGGTGCTGACGGTGCGAATGGAGCCAGCTGACATCGAGGAGGAGAGCGTCCTGTCGAGACCTGTCTCCCTGGAGCGCATCCTCGTGCCGGTCGATTTTTCCGATTGTTCCCTCGATGCTTTGGAGTATGCAGCCGTGGTGGCGCAGCAGGCAAAGGCCTCCCTCATGTTGCTGCATGTCTTGGAGCCGGTGTCGTATGGTTTGGATTTCGCGTTCAGCCATGTCGCGAGCTCGTGAGCATGTGCGCGAGATCTGGACGAAACGACTGGAAGAGTTGACAGCAGCCCTGAAGGTTGCTCACGTCCCGGTGGAGTCTCGGCTGCGGGGAGGTTATCCGTCCGATTCAATCTTAGATTCTGCCCAGACGCTGCCTTGCGATCTCATCGTCATGGGTACGCACGGGCGCCGCGGGATCTCGCACGCTCTGTCCGGCAGCGTGGCGGAGGCTGTTTTGCGAAAAGCTCGCTGCCCTGTCATTGCCGTGCGTAGCCCAAAGTTTGGACCTGGCCATAGTCGGGTGATTCCGACAGGAATCGTAATGTAGGGCGGCCGGCGGACTTCAGCATCGCATGCACACTTAACCAAGGAGTACGTGATGACAAGCGCAACAAAACTCACAGTGAAGAAGAAACCCTCGATGCGTTCGCCCTTGGCGGCATCGCCACAATCTATCGAGCTGCCGGATGGCATGCGGGAACGGATTTCGAAAAAGGCTTTCGACTTGTGGCAAGAACGGGGATATCGAGACGGACACGATCTCGAGGACTGGCTCGACGCCGAGGCTATCGTGATGGAAGAAATTCATGAAGCTCGCGAGTGAAACGACAGCCGGCCTCTGGGTGCCTCTTGTCCCTTCGCTCGATGCGTTGCTCGCTCGGTTGGAATCCCTTTCGTTGGAGCCGGGGATTGCTGCCCAGCGGCAGATCGCATTGCGTCTTGCCCTCCAGCCCTATCTTGAGAGCAGGGCGAGGGGCGCTGTTGTCCCCGCTGCCGCAGGAAACGGAGTTAGCCAATCTCTTACTCTACGCCGACTTCTACCCGCAGGATGGGCAACTGACGTTGATCGAGCAGTTGCGCGACGTCATCACGGAGCATATCCCACAAGAAGAGCGAGAGTGGTTGGATCCGCTGAAACATTCCTCTCTCGATCTGGCCGAATTCCTGTCGGTCGACGAGCAGGACCAGCGTCTGGTGTTCCGCTCGATAGGAGATGCGCGGGTCTATCGCGTGCCGGACGGAGCGTTCCGCAAGGGATTACAACCGGGACAGGTTCTTCTCACGCGGCTGATTCGCGAGCCGGGCGATGTGGAGTGGGAGCGGGCGGTGATCGCGGGCGCTGCGATCCGGTTATCCAACGAGGACGGAAAGAGCCTGCTGAATGCCACGCTCGACTATCGGCGGCAGGTGGAGATTTCCGCCGGGTCTTTCGAACTTGGTGATTGGCCGGAGTTCGCCAAGCGCTATGGACATGTGTTGCTGTGGACCTTCGCCCGCATGCGGGTTGCCGCGCTCGTCGACGCTGTGGTGAGTATTCGCTATGTGGCAGAAGGAGGGCAGCCCTATCTGTATGCCTTGGCCCTGTACGATCATAGCGAGTACGGATACATGGCTGAGATGCTCGCAGGCCTTGAAGGATTCGAGCGGGAAGCATCGGTCCCCCTGCCCGCTGGAACCTCCACCTCGAAGGGGGCGCAGCACTTCGTGCAGCGAGAGGCATATGGCGCTCTTAAATCAGCGGTAGTCGCAAGGCTGATCCTCACAGCGACACAGTTGTGGGTGGAGTGTGATTCGCGAGAGCGGTTAGATGCCATCAAGCACAAGCTGGCGGCGACGTTCGGATTCTCTCTTCATTTTCGCGGCGAGACCTGTAAGCCACCGCCCCGGCAGCTCAAGGAATCGGAGTTGGCCGTCGAAGAGCCTCTGACGCTGGTGCTTTCGACGGAGGAAGATCGGGCCCTTTTGAACGGATTCTTAGAGATTCTGTACTTAGAATGGGCGGAACGGGCCTGCCCGTCGCTGGGGAACCACATGCCGCGTCACGTCGCAACGACGGCAGCCGGTCGCGAGCAGGTTGCCGCTTTGATCGCCGACATGGAGCGCCATGACCCTGGAATCAGGCGCGTGGGCCAGGCATCATTTGACTATAACAAGCTGAGGGCCCATGTGGGACTCGATTAGGTGACTCGATGACGACTCGGCACAGGCCCAGGCTCGCCGAGGCGCTTGAGTCCTGTCGCCCTGTGCCGCCGGACAAACCGAACATCCTCAAGACGCTTCTGGCTGTCCAGTCTGCTCTAGGCCATGTGCCGACGAGTGGCATTCCTCAGATTGCGCAGATGTTAGGCGTGACGGATGCCCAGGTTGCCGGGGTCCTGTCCTATTATTCCGACCTCCGGACTCAGTCGCCTGGTCGGCACCTCATTCGAGTCTGCATGGGCGAGTCCTGTACGGCCAACCACGGCGTCCGCGTCCTCCGTGCAATCCAAGATCACGTGCGCGTTGCTGTCGGCGACCGCACACAGGCAGAGCGGTTCACTGTGGAACAGATGTCCTGCGCGGGAAACTGCGCGGTGTCGCCGACCGTGATGATCGACGAGGATCTCTGTGGGCGAGTGACGCCTTCCGGCATTCAGTCACTTCTTGAGCCCTATAGATAGAGGGTAACTGCTTTACCTGAGTAGTTACGATAGATGAAGACGACACGCTGCTATCTTGCCAACGACACGTCCTCCCGTGCGGCCGGCGCCGAACGACTTGCCGATGCCTGGAGCGAGCGTCCTGAGATTCAACTGATTCGCACGTCCTCGCGCGGAGCCTTCTTTCTGGAGCCGACGGTGGAGCGGGATACGCCCAACGGGCGCGAAGCCTGGTTCAACGTGGCGCCGGATGACTTGCCGCGCATCGTGGGGGGCGTGGGTGGGACGCCGGTTGCAGGGATACCGTTCTTGCAACAACAAACCCGCTTTACCTTTGCCAACTTCGGCATCACTGAGCCGCTCGCGCTCGATGAATACCAAGCGCGGGGTGGGCTCAAAGGGTGGGTAGCGGCACAGAACTTATCGCCGGAGGCGATTGTCGAAGAGTTGCGCATCTCGCGTTTACGAGGTCGCGGGGGTGCGGCGTTTCCTGTGTGGAAAAAGTGGCAAGTTGCGCAGCAGACCTGGTCCGAGCAGAAGTATGTGGTGGCGAACGCCGACGAAGGGGACGCCGGCACCTATTGCGATCGGATGATCATGGAGGGCGATCCCTTCAGATTGATCGAAGGGATGCTCATCTGTGCCAGGGCAATCGGGGCGACGCGCGGATACATCTATTGCCGGTACGAATATCCGGCGGCGGCGCGGGCCATGCGGTTCGCGATTCAGAAGGCGCGCGAGGCGGACCTGTTGGACTGCGACGACTATCCATTCGATCTTGAGGTGGTGGTCGGCGCCGGTTCCTACGTCTGTGGCGAGGAAACGGCCCTGCTGGAATCGCTGGAGGGCCGCCGTGGTGTCGTGCTGGCGAAGCCGCCCTACCCGGCAGAGTCCGGACTCTATGGCAAACCGACGATCGTCAGCAACGTCCTGACGTTCGCGACGATTCCCAACATTTTGATGAACGGCGGCGCCTGGCATGCCTCACTCGGCACGGAAGGGTCGCGCGGGACGATGGTACTGCAGCTCGGTGGTCGGGTGAAGCAGCCCGGGCTGGTGGAAATCCCTTTTGGCCTGACGCTCCATGATGTCTTGGATCGATTCGGCGGTGGTATGGCAACTGGCTCGCGGTTCAAAGCCGTGCAGGTCGGGGGGCCGTTGGGGAGCCTGTTTCCCGAATCGCAACTCGATATCCCTATCTGCTATGACGCGTTCGCCGAGGCGGGAGCCATTCTCGGGCATGGGGGCATCGTCGTCTACGACGATGAGACCAACATGGTTGAGCTGGCAAGGCACTTCATGGCCTTCACGGCGGACGAATCTTGCGGCAAGTGCACACCCTGCCGCATTGGCTCAGTGCGTGGGCGAGAAATCCTTGAGCGCATCCAAGCGGGGGAAGGGACTGCTGAATCATTGGATCTTCTGAAAGACCTTGGAGAGACCATGAAAGCCACCAGCCTCTGTGCATTAGGAGGGCGTGCTCCCTATCCGGTCTTAACCGCCATCGAACATTTTCCGAATGAATTCAGGCGAAGTCAAGCATGTCAGCCGTCAGCGGTAAGGTCTAGTGAAGCTGAAGACTGATGACTGACATCGCTGAAAGCCGTGAGAAACGATGCAACTCACGATCAATGGCCAGACTGTCACTGCGGAACCGGGTGATACCGTTTATACCGCTTCACGGAAGGCCGGGATTTTGATCCCCAGCCTCTGCGTCTCGCATCATCTCGCTCCCTTCGGTTCCTGTCGACTCTGTATCTGCGAAATTGACGGGCAGTCCGGGACTCCCGCCTCCTGCACAACTCCGGTCAGACCAGATATGGTGGTGCGGACGGACAGCGAAAGCTTGGCCCGCCATCGCCACAATATCGTCGAACTGTATTTGTCTGAACAGCCTGAGAATGGCGAAGCGTCAGGGCCATTGCGCGAACTAGCGCTTGCATGCGGTGTCAATACAGTCAGGTATCCAGACGGGGCACATCAAAGACGCGCTGCCGTCCGCGACGACTCGAATCCATTCTTCACCTTCGACAACGCCGCCTGCATCTCCTGCGCGCGCTGTGTGAGGGCCTGCGATGAAATCCAGGGCACGCATGCCTTGACCATGATCGGGCGAGGATTTTCGGCGAGACCGGCCGCGGGAGCCGGATCCTTCATCGGGTGAGGCGGCAGCGTTTGCTACATCCAACTGTGTCTCCTGTGGGGCTTGCGTGAAGGAATGTCCGACCGGCGCGCTCACGGAGAAGACAGTGCTTGAACAGGGAGTTCCTGCTCGAATGGTGCGCACGACTTGCGCCTACTGCGGCGTCGGCTGTGCGTTCGACGCGGGCGTGCGAGATGGACGAGTGGTTCAAATGATTCCGGCTGACGATGGGCCGTCAAATCAGGGCCATGCCTGCATGAAGGGGCGGTTCGGCTGGACGTATAATTATGCGCCTGATCGGTTGCGAGTCCCGCTGCTGCGTCGCGGCAATGACTGGGAAGAGATTTCATGGGAATCGGCATTGGGTCGGGTCGCGGAGGAGTTCACGCGCATCAAGGACGCGCACGGCCCGGATGCCCTCGCGACCATTTCGTCCAGCCGGGGCACGAACGAAGAGAACTATCTCTTCGGCAAATTCATGCGTTGCGTGATCGGGACGAACCACATCGACAACTGTGCCCGCGTCTGCCACAGCGCGACCGTCACCGGCATGATGGAAACGCTCGGCGCCTCTGCTGCGACCAATTCCATTCAGGATCTCGATCTGGCTCATCTGATTATGGTGGTGGGAGCGAACCCGACGGAGTCCCATCCCGTGGTCGGGGCCAGGATCAAGCAGGCGCATCGGCGAGGGGTGCCCTTGATCGTCATCGATCCCAGGCGCACGGAGCTGGCGCGGCTGGCCGATCTGCATCTGCAACTGCGGCCAGGCAGCAACGTCGCCTTGCTCAATGCGATGGGCCACGTTCTGGTCAAGGAAGGGCTTCTCGATCAGGACTTTATCGCGACAAGGACCGAGGGCATCGAAGACTGGCTCAAGACCGTCTCGGACTGTACGCCGGAAGCGGCTGAAGCCATCACCGGCGTGCCGGCCCATCTCATCTATCAAGCGGCTCGACGTTATGGGAGCAGCGGCGCTTCGCTCTGCGTCCATGGTCTTGGCGTGACTGAACATCGCTGGGGCAGCCATGGGGTCATCGCGCTCTGTAACCTCGCCCTGGCCACCGGCAACATCGGAAAGCCGGGCACCGGCATCAATCCCTTGCGTGGACAAAACAATGTGCAGGGGGCTTCGGATATGGGTTGCCTCCCGACCTACTTCACCGGCTACCAGAGTTTGGATGATCCGAAGCTGGCATCGCTGCATCAGACCGTCACCGGCCGTCCGTTGCCCACGAAGCGCGGCATGAAAACCCCCGACATGTGGGACGCGGCGATTGCGGGCCGGCTTAAGGGGCTCTGGATTATCGGCTATGACGTGGCGCAGACCGACCCGAATTTGAAGAAAGTGCACGAGGCGTTGAGGCGGGTGGAGTTTCTGGTGGTGCAAGACCTGTTTCTCAGCGAGACCGCCAAGTTTGCGCATTTGATATTGCCTGGCGCATCGTTTCTAGAAAAGGACGGCACCTTTACCAATCTTGAACGTCGTATTCAGCGGATCAGGAAAGCGGTGGAGCCGCCGAACGGGATCCTTCCGGATTGGCGTGTGGTCTGCGAAGTCTCAAATCGGATGGGCTATCCCATGCCCTATCAGCATCCCTCGGAGATCATGGACGAGATTGCGAAGCTCACGCCGATGTGTGCCGGTGTGTCCTATGACCGGCTCGACCAGCATGCCGGGTTGCAGTGGCCGGTGCCGACTGCCGTGCACGAAGGCACGGCACTGATGCATCAGGAGACATTTCCAAAGGGGAAGGCGCACTTTGTCGCGCGTGGATTACCTGCCGCCTGGTGAGGCGCCGACGGCCGAGTATCCGTTCGTGCTGACCACGGGCCGCATTCTCCAACATTACAACTGCGGGGCCCAAACACGTCGGACGGACATTCTCGAGTTGGTCGATACTGATGTGCTGGAAATGCATCCAGCCGATATGGAGGGGCTGCATCTGAGCGACGGTGAGATCGTTCGTTTGGTCAGTGCCCGTGGCGACGCCCTGCTTCCAGTTGTGGGTAGTGAACGCGTTCTTCGGGGGCATCTCTTCACCAGCTTTCACTTCCCTGCTTCAACGGTGAATGCATTGCTTTCGTCGAGTGCGGATGAAAGTTCAAAGTGCCCGGAGTACAAGGTGTCTGCCGTGCGCGTCGAACCGATTGAACGGGACGAACTCGATCCGGAAGATGAAGCGGAACTGCGGCACATGCGCCGCCAGCTGATTCTATAGCGAAGCGATGGAACAGAGCGACAACCAACAGTCTGCTCGATGCCTACGCTCCTGCGCAGATCGCCATGCGGGTGCGTGAAGTCGGCGTCACAAAAGCTGCGATGCCGGTCCTGACCATGTTCGCCCTGGCCGTCTTGGCTGGGGCCTTTATTGCGCTGGGCGCGTTGTTTTACACGGTCACCATGACGACCGGGAATGAGGCCGCGGTCCCCTTCGGACTCCTCCGCCTCGCGGGGGGCGTCACGTTTAGTTTGGGGCTTGTGCTGGTGGTGGTGGGCGGAGCGGAACTCTTTACCGGCAATAACCTGATTGCCATGGCCTGGGCTTCCGGTCGGGTGACGACACGACAAGTCATGAGGAATTGGGGATGGGTCTATCTCGGCAACCTGGTTGGAGCGATCGGAACGGCGGCCTTGGTATGGCTGGCCGGCACACACACTATGAGCGACGGTGCAGTCGGAGAGACGATGGTGCGAATCGCGCGCAACAAGATTGCGCTCGATCCGGTCTCGGTCCTTGCGCGCGGCATTCTATGTAACGTGCTGGTCTGTCTTGCCGTCTGGTTGTGCATGGGTGCGCGGACGGTGACCGATAAGATTCTCGCCACCGTTTTCCCGATCACCGCGTTCGTCGCCTGCGGGTTTGAACATTCTGTCGCGAACATGTACTTTCTCTCGATCGGCGTGGCGCTCGCTGCGGGGACCTCGGCGCCACTCTCGGTCACTGATGCCGTCGGCAATCTCGCCCTGGTCACGCTCGGCAACGTCCTTGGCGGGACCGTTCTCGTTGCGTTGGTCTATTGGTCGGTGTATTTGAGAAGTTCGGATTAGGTAACTACTCAGGTAGATAGACTGAAGGCTTTTAGTCTTCAGCCTTCAGCCTGAACACCTGAGCAGTTACCGGATTCAGCATCACAGGAGTCCTCACATCATGGACTTCTCCTCGCCCGATCGTCGGCATCTTAGTCGGGGGCGGGCCGGCGCCCGGCATCAACAGCGTGATTAGCGCGGTCACGATCCGCAGTATTCTCGGCGGCTGCGATGTCATCGGTATCATCGACGGATTCAAATGGCTCATGGAAGGGAGCACGAGTCAGGTGCGCCCCCTCTCCATTGAAGAAGTCAGCCGCATTCACTTCCGAGGCGGGTCGTATCTGGCCACCTCGCGGGCGAATCCGACGAAGAAGGCCGAGTCTCTTGCTCACGTCCTGTCCTCCCTCATGAGGCTGGGCATCACGCGTCTGGTGACCATCGGCGGAGACGATACGGCCTTCTCATCGCTCAAACTGGAGGAACAGGCGGCCGGGCGGATTCAAATCGTGCATGTGCCGAAGACCATCGACAACGACCTCGATCTTCCTTATGGCATTCCGACGTTCGGGTTTCAAACGGCCCGGCATGTCGCCGTCGAGATCGTCCAGAATCTCATGGTGGACGCCCACACCACGTCGCGCTGGTACTTTGTCGTGACCATGGGCCGCAAAGCCGGCCATTTGGCCCTCGGAATCGGCAAGGCCGCCGGCGCCACGCTCACCGTCATTCCCGAGGAATTTGAAGAGCGGCCCGTGAGACTCCAGCGTCTGTTGGATCTCGTGATCGGGACGATGATCAAGCGTCTCAGCGGAGGGCGCTCCGACGGGGTGGTCGTGTTGGCGGAAGGACTGATCGAGATTCTTGACCCGCAAGACCTGGGTGGATTGGAGCATGTCGAGCGGGATGAACATGGCCACCTGCGATTAGCAGACGTGGATATCGGCGATGTGCTCCGTCGTGAAGTGACGAAGGGCATGAAAGCCTTGGGACTTGCCGCGACGATCGTCGCCAAGAATGTGGGTTATGAATTACGCTGTGCGGACCCGATTCCGTTCGATATGGAATACACCCGCGATCTCGGCTTTTGTGCGGCGCAGTTTCTTCTCGATGGAGGCACGGCGGCCATGGTGTCGATCCAGAATGGGCGATTTACCCCGATTCCTTTCACGCAGATGGTGGATCCCGTCAGCGGCCGGGCGAAAGTGCGGATGGTGGATATCACGGCACAGTCGTACCAGATTGCGCGCCAGTACATGATCAGGCTGTCCGGCGAGGACTTCGAGGATCCGGTGGCACTGGGCCGCTGTGCGGCCCTCGCGGGGTTGTCGCCGGAGGCATTTCGCAGCCGGTTTCAGTCTGTCGGTTCGAATGCGATGGGAACTCAAGCGAAAGGAGGCGCAACATGAATGTGCTTGTGGCGACGGATGGATCGAAGTATGGGCGATGGGGGCTGAACTGGGTGGCCAAGCTGCCGTTCGTCGAGCCGCCGCAAGTGACGGCGCTGCATGTGCTCGATAGCGCCTGGCTCCGTTGGACCGTTTCGGACACAGCCGGAGATTCAGCGCGTGGAAGCGCGCTCGGCCAGAACCCTCAAGGAAGTCACAGCAGCAGTTGGCGTCGCTGAAGCTCACGGGCACGGTCCGCAAGGAGCAAGGAGCGGTCGCCCCGACGATCTTGAAACGGGCGCCGAAACGGGACGGGCTTCTGGTGGTAGGCAGTCAGGGCCTCGACGCCCTCGACCGCTTCATGCTCGGCAGCGTCTCGACGAAACTCATCCATCATGCGACCTGCCCGGTGCTCGTCGTCAAGGGCGAGGCGGTGCCGTTACAGCGGATCGCCTTGGCGATCGATGGATCGAACGCCTCGGCCAATGCGCTGAAGTTTGTGCTGACCAAGTTTCAGCCGGATCGCTCGACCGGCAAGGGCAGTCAGTCGCCGATTCATGTGAGTGTGATCCATGTCGAACTCCCAGCCCGTTGGCCCCGATCTCGGTCAAACGACGATGCCGTGGATCAAGTACCCGGGGTTGAAGGAGGCAGGGCGCAAGTTGGTCGAACAGAGCGCGCGGAAGCTGAGTCGAGGCAGGATTATACGGTCGAGCCATGTGCGTCGGCTTGGGAATCCGGCTGAAATGATCATGAAGGTGGCTTCAAAACAGCATGCCGATCTGATCGTGATGGGGGCCAAAGGGCTGGGCTGCCATTGACCGGTTTTTCCTCGGGAGCGTGTCGACGCGGGTGGTGCAGCACACGAACTGTGCCGTGCTCGTTGTTCGATGACAGTGCGGGAACTACCGGGCCGCTACGAGACCCTCGCGAGGTTGTTGTCAGAAGTGTTTCACAGCCGGTTTCAGTCTGTCGATTTGAACTCAGCGGACACTCAATCGAAAGGAGGCGCACCATGAACGTGCTTGTGGCGACGGATGGATCGAAGTACGGAGGATGGGCACTGAACTGGGCGGCTATGCTGCCGCTTGTCGAGCCGCCAAAGATAACGGCGCTGCATGTACTTGATGTCGCCGCGCTCCGTGCGCCGTTTCTCTCGCAGCCGGTGATGGCCGGTACTGAGCGGTATATTCAGGAAGAAATACAGCGTATGGAAGCGCGTTCGGCCAAAACCCTCAAGGAGGCCAAACAACAGTTTGCCTCGCTGAAACTCAAAGGCACCGCCCGTAAGGAACAAGGACCGGTCGCCCCGACGATCTTGAAGTGCGCGCCGAAACGAGATGGGCTTCTGGTGGTGGGCAGTCAGGGCCTCGACGCCCTCGACCGCTTCATGCTCGGCAGCGTCTCGACGAATCTCATCCATCATGCGACCTGCCCGGTGCTTGTCGTCAAGGGCGAGGCGGCGCCGTTGCGGCGGATCACCTTGGCGACCGATGGGTCGCCCGCGTCGGCCAAAGCGCTGGAGTTTGTGCTGAGCAAGTTTCAGCCGTATACTTCGACCGGCAAGGGTGGGCGCGTGCCGATTCACGTGAGCGTGATCCATGTGATGCCGTTGGTCAAGTATCCAGGGTTGAAAGAGGCAGGCGATAAATTAATCGAACAGAGCGTGCGGAAGCTGGTCAAGGCGGGATTTACGGCCGAGCCCCTGTGCCAGTTTGGGAAGCCAGCTGAAGAGATCATGAAGGCGGCCTCCAAGCACCAGGCCGATCTGATTGTGATGGGGGCCCAAGGGCTTGGCGCCATCGCCAGATTTCTCATCGGCAGCGTGTCGACGCGGGTGGTGCAGCACGCGAACTGTGCCGTGCTCGTCGTTCGATGACAGAGTGAGAACCGCCGGGGAGCTCCGGATGGTTGTTCTTATAATCTTGGCAAGGTATGCATGGGGATGGTCATGCTGCTCTGTTCTGTATCATGATGCAAATGCTCGGCGTGCCAGTCGCACTCCTGAATACTCTTGAGGCCGCTGATACCTTGGCTGCATCGGTCTTTGAGATCTCGTTCCTCCTTCTCTTCCCCAACTAACGTCTTCATTCGAAGTGGTTCCAGTGACTGATTCGTACCAATCTGTTGATGTGCTGGTTCTCGTCCCTGCGTTGTGTCATGCTCCTATTCTCTAGTTCCGTTTCCTTGCTCCACAGCACAGCGGCACGTTTTCTGCGGGAAAGAGCGTGCATTCACGTCTCCATTGGTATTCGAAGGAGCGCTAACGTCCCGTGTGTGTGGCACGATGATTCAGAGCACGTCGCTCCAGGGAGGACTGACGGCGAAGGCTGCGTTGATGAGTCCGACATGGGAATAGGCTTGAGGGAAATTGCCGCACTGAATATTCGTGGCGGGGATGAAATGCTCGGAGAACAATCCGACGTGATTAGCCGCAACTAACACTTGATCAAGAATAGTCCGGGCTTCTTGGATCCGTCCCAACCGGGCGAGCGCTTGGGCAATCCAAAAGGAGCAGATGACAAAGGCTCCTTCAGGTTTCCCGAAGTCGTCGTTTCGCACGTAGCGGTAAAAGAAGCCGGTGTCCTCGCTTCCGCGCCGAAGCGACAGTTCGTGGGTGATGTGCAGCACCGTAGACTCACAGAGCTCCCGGTTCGGGTAGCCCAGGATCGGGAGTTGGGCGAGGGCGGCGTCATTACTGGAGTCGGTGGGGCCGTTTCGAAGCGCGCCGCCATGTACGCCTCGGAGGAGGGCATCTGCCGCGTGGACCCGTGCGCCGGTCAAGTCCAAGGAGATCGAACCGAGGTGCCCGGCTTTTTTGATGCGCTCCAATCGTTCGATGCCGGCCCAAGACATCAAGTTTGTAAAGGAGTGTTCCTGCCAGCCATTGCGGATCTCCCAGAGACCGGCGTCCGGTTGGCCGATGCTGCGCACACACAACTTCGTCAAATGGGCCAGGAGCGTGTCGAGGGCTTTGGTTCTCAGATCGATAAACCGTTCGTCGAAGAAGATCGGGGTGAAGGTCAGAATCATTTCTCCATAGGCGTCGTTCTGCACGTGCTCCGCTGCTTGGTTGTGGCTGCGAACCGGCACGCTGCCACGATAACCAGCCCAATTCGCGTGCTCGGTTTCCGGGAGCGGCAGACCTTGGCTCAGCGTATAGACCGGTCGTAGGCGGTCACGGGAATGTTCATGTGTGTGGGCAATGTTCAGCAGAAACTTGAGAAAGGCCTCCATTTCCTCGAAGTGGCCCAGGTTATGAAACGCCGTGAGCGCAAAATAGGCGTCGCGCAGCCAGCAGTACCGATAGTCCCAGTTACGACCTCCGCCCGGCTGCTCGGGGAGGCTCGTCGTCAGGGCCGCAAGAATGGCGCCCGTGTCTTCGAAGCAATGGAGCTTCAAGGCCAGAGCGGAGCGGATGACCTCCTGTTGATGCAGCAGCGGCACCGAACAGTTTTTCACCCAGGTGTGCCAGTAGCGCGTGGTCTGTTCCAGAAAGTCGTGCGTGACTTTGACGAGGTCATCCTCGATGCCGAGGCCCCACGTCAGGCCGAAATTGAATTTCTGCGTCAGGGCAACCGGAGTCTCTTCGCAGAGGTAGGTCAACGGCATGTTGGTCAGAAGGCGGAGCGATTCGCCTCGGATGTCGTAGCGCAGATGGTTGCTGCCTCGCACAGGATGGACGGGAGTCTTCTCCCAGCCCGACACTGGACGGCAACTGACACGGATGGCCGGAGTGCCCTGCAACGGTTCGACCAATCGAAACAACGCCGCCGGCCTGTAGATGCGTCCATACTGCTCGAACCGCGGGCAGAAGTCGGTGATCTGGAAGGCATCGCCGTTCGGCAATGTGACGGTGGTGAGCAGGATATTCGTATTCGGAAGATAGCGTTGCTCGGTCATGAGTTCGGTGGAAGGGATCAGGCTCGAAATGGAGAAATGCCCTCCGTCAGGATCAAGCATCCGGCCGAAGACAGGAGGGCTGTCGGGCCGCGGCGCGCACATCCACTCGACAGCCCCGGTCGTCCCGATGAGAGCCGAGGTTTGACAATTGCCGATAAGACCGTAAGGATACATGGCGTTACCATAGGCGATTTTCCGTCCGATGTAAACGAGAGGTGATCTATGCGCTTATCGCTTCGATTCCTGTTGCCGCTGGCCCTGGTGCTCGCCGGCCTAGCCTATGCCGTTATTCCCCTCGTCGATACCTGACGCTGAAATGGTTCGTGCGGGACTTGGAGATTCGATCGCAGCTCGTCGCCGGAATGATGGAAGGCCCGCTCACCGATCTGCTCGCTTCCGGGTCCAAGGCGAAATTGTCGGCCTATTTTCAGCGGATCATCACAGACGAACGGCTCTTCGCCATCGGGTTCTGCGACTCGAACAATCAGCTCACGTATAAAACACAAATCTACCCGGATTCGATTCCCTGTGAAGGCACCACGGCCGTCAACGCCGGCCAGACTGCTCTCTTTCAGCTCGCGCAAGGGGCCGTCCATGTCTCTGCGATCGGCATAGAAGCCAACGGACGTCCGCTGGGACGCCTCATGCTCATCCACGACATGAGTTGGGTCGAGCGTCGAAGCAGCGACACGAAGTGGTACCTCTTCTATTTGTTTGCGATCATCGGCGTGGTGATTTCCCTCGTGACGGTGCTGGTCGCGCACCTGAGTTGGCTCGGATGGGTTGCAGGCGTACGAGCGATGCTTCGCGGCGAGGGGCTTGCCGCATTGCTCGGCGACAAGCAGCAGAAGTCAGAGCTGCACCCGGTCGCGCAGGATCTGCGCGCGATGATTCAGGAGCTTGAATCGGACAAGCGTATGCGCGATGAGAGCCAGATGAGCTGGACGCCGGTCACCCTCAAGACGATCCTGCGCGATCATCTGGCAGGGGACGAAGTGCTGATCGCCTCCAA
Organism: uncultured Nitrospiraceae bacterium; assembly: GCA_963742465.1. GTDB lineage: Bacteria > Nitrospirota > Nitrospiria > Nitrospirales > Nitrospiraceae > Palsa-1315. The sequence continues at coordinate 218,651 of CAVUMA010000008.1, forward strand.
CCGTGAGCCGTATCTCCACAATCGGAATGGGCAGCATATCGAAGTCCAAGTGCCGGCCAGCGGGGTCGTCACCGCCCTCGAACCGATTATGCGTGCCTGTTCGGGCGTGTGGATTGCGCATGGCAGCGGCACGGCTGACCGGGAGGTCGTCGATGAGCACGAGCCATGTCCGCGTCCCGCCGGACAATCCTGCCTACGAGATCAGGAGGATTTGGATGTCGTCGGAGGAAGAAGACGGCTACTATTACGGATTTGCCAACGAAGGGCTCTGGCCGCTCTGTCATCTGGCCCATGTCCGTCCCGTCTTTCGATCCTCAGATTGGGAACAGTACAAAAAGATCAATGAACGGTTTGCGATGGCCATCATCGAGGAAGCCAAAACGGACAACCCTGTCGTGCTCGTGCAGGATTACCATCTGGCCCTGGTACCCAAGATCGTGCGCGATCATCTGCCGCACGCGACGATCATCACGTTTTGGCATATCCCTTGGCCCAATCCGGAACGCTATGCCATCTGTCCCTGGTATCGAGAGATTCTCGAAGGGCTCTTGGGGAGCAGCATACTCGGATTTCACACGCGATTCCATTGCAGCAATTTCATCAATACCGTGGACCGTTCTCTCGAAACGAGGATCGACTGGGACAGCTCCATGATTTCCTATCAAGGCAAACTCACCGCGGTGAATCATTACCCGATTTCGATCGCGTGGCCCAATCGAGAGAAGTCGCAACTGCCTTCCGAATCCGAGTGCAGGACCCACATCCGCGCAATCAACGGCATCCCCCACGCGCATCGCGTCGGTGTCGGCGTCGAACGGCTGGATTATACGAAGGGCATTCTCGAGCGGTTCCTCGCCGTTGAACGGTTGCTGGAGTTGCAGCCGGAATGGATCGGCACGTTCTCCTTCATCCAAATCGCCGCTCCCAGCCGAGCCAAGATCGATCAGTATCAGCAGCTCACGCAGCAGGTGCGCGCCTCGGCCGCACGCATCAATCAACGATTCGGGCGAGAGGGATACCAGCCCATCTATCTACGGATCGAACATCACGAACCGCAGGACGTCACCACCTATTATCGAGGGGCCGACTTCTGCATCGTCAGCAGCCTGCATGACGGCATGAATCTCGTGGCCAAAGAATTCGTCGCAGCGCGGGACGACGAGCAAGGCGTGCTGATTCTCAGCCAATTCACCGGCGCGGCCACTGAGTTACCCGAAGCGCTGATCATCAATCCGTACAACATCGATCAGTTTGCGGCCGCTCTGCACCTGGCTCTGACGATGCCGCCGACCGAGCAGCGGGCCCGGATGCGCAGCATGCGCGGCATCGTGCAGGAATTTAACGTGTACCGCTGGGCCGGACGCATGCTGATGGATGCGGCCCGCATGCGGCAACGAGCCCGCCTCGTGCGTCAAGTGGGTGCGCGAGACGCAAGAACCACCACGGGAGGACAAGCATGACGCATTTGTTATCTGAGGAGGGGCGCCGGGCGCTGCGCGCCCTCACGACCCGCTCCATTCTGTATGCCTTCGATTTTGACGGCACGCTCGCGCCGATCTCGCCCAATCGTGACAACGTCCAGATCCCACCTTCCATCAACGAGTGGATCAAGGAACTGGCGAAACGTGCCCCCTGCGCCATTGTCTCAGGCCGGGCACTCGCCGATCTCGCGTCACGCATCAATGGAACCGTCCCGTACCTGATCGGGAATCACGGGATCGAGAGTTCCCTGACCTCCGCCCCCACACTCCTCTGGGCTGAAGGGATCTGTCAGGGTTGGAAGCGGGATCTCTCCATTCGCTTCGCCCAGTCATTAACGGATCTTGGCGTCGAAGTCGAAGACAAGCGCTATTCACTCACCCTGCACTACCGAGGCGTGACAGAACCGAACCGGGTGCACATGGCCGTGATGCTTCTTCTTCAGCAATTGTCGCCGGAGCCTCGACTCATTTTCGGGAAATCGTCTATCAATGCCCTCCCTCCTGGGGAGAGCGGGAAAGGGCCGGCTGTGTTGGCCCTGATGGTTCACCTCCGGCAAACCAGCATATTCTTTATCGGTGACGATGAAACGGACGAGGATGTTTTTGAACTGACCGAAGGGCTGGCCATGGGGGTGCGGGTCGGGCGGCATGACCGATCTCGGGCGCAGTATTATCTCAACCATCAAGGGGAAATAGAAGAGGTCATACGGCTTCTCGTCCATCGAATCGACAGGACACCGGAATCCCCCGATCAGGGTGATCGACAGACAATCATCACGAGAGAAGCCGCGAATGATCAATAGTAGCAGCGCGATCGACGGGCCGAAGAGAGTGTGACAGGCAGGGGCAGGGCACTGCGCGACAGTCTCGCGCCGAACCGTCATGAAAGTTCAGATTAACAGTTGTTCTTGTAACCGAAGCTCAGAGAAAGGTACTATAAGAACGCGTGTCTTAGCAGCACCCGCAATCGTCATGGGAATCGCGTAGACATTTCAACGAGCTTATTGGCAGCCTCCTCATCCTCATATTTAAAGGTGTTGTGGTAACGATCCGTTCAGTTTCCTCCATTCTCCTCTTCGCGTTGCTTCTATGCATCGTATTCCCATCCGCGCAAATCGGCGGGTGGCCTTTCAATATTATGTGCGGTTCCACCAGCGATACTAAGACTGGGCAAACCTGTGATTTCAGTGATGCCGGGGAAATAACCGATTTCGAGGACGATTCGATGGAGGAGATGTCGGAAGACTGCGTCGCTTCCCGAGTAAGTGTGTCAGATTGCCAATCAAGCCGCTTCCTTGTCTCGATGAAAGAGATTCCTCCCTCCACCCTTCTGATCTCCCGACTGTTTCATCCCCCGACTTCACAGAGTTAGCACAAGGTCGACGCCTATTTCGTCTTCGACCTCGATCGAGCAAGCACATCGTGACTCCGAAGGAGGCAGCACATGCCGACTCGTCTTTGGAATTGTGTCGTAGTGATAACAGTGATAGTGGTAGTGGCGATGAGTGGGACGCTGATGCCGCCCTTCGCTCAGGCGAAGGAGCCGATGCCCACGTTCGACCTCGGGCGCATCATCGACTTGGCGTTGGAGCGGAACCCGGCGATCGCAGGTGCCCGAAGCGTAATCGAGCAGAATGAGGGCAGGCGGATCGAGGCCGGCGCCTATCCCAACCCCACAATCGGCGCCCAGACGGCGAATGCCACGATTCAAGACCCCCGCAACGGGGATCGCATAACCGAGCGTGGCATGACGGTGCATCAGACGGTGGAATGGCCGGGCATGCGGGCGGCCCGTCAGGACGCGGCAGCCGCCGGTCTAGCGGGCGCGACGGTCGGCCTCGACGAAGCCAAGCTCAATCTCATTGCGGAGGTGAAGGGGCTATTCTACGAACTGCTGCTGGCGGAACGGACGGTAGACCTGCTTCAGCAGAACTTGGAGATTGTTCAGGAGGTGGCGCGCATTGTCAAAGCCCGCGTCCGATCCGGCGAAGGCCCTCAATTCGAAGCGGTGAAGGCGGATGTGGAGGTGCTCAAAGCCAAGCAAGAGATGACGAAAGCCAAGAATGTCGTGCGCGTGAAACTTGTCGGATTGGACACCTTGACGGCGGGAGCCTTGGGGCCTCGGTACAAGGTGGAAGGAGATTTCCGGTCGCTTCCGTGAGCATCTGGACCCGGAGCAGATGGCGGCGAGGGACATGTCGCAGCATCCCATTCTCAAACGCCAGGGGAAAGTGGTGGAACAGGCTGAATTGACCGTCACCAAGGAGCGTCAGGCCCGCGTGCCGAACGTGACCCTGTTTGGCGGGTATGCCAGAGAGATAGGCCGCGAGGCGGTGATGGGGGGTGTGAGTCTGCCGACGCCCTTATGGTATCGGCAGCAAGGGCACATTGCGACGGCGCTCGGTACTCAACGAAAAGAAGAGGCAGAGCTGATTCGCGCCAGGAACGACCTCGCCCGTGCCATCAACCAACATGCTCGCGAGGCGGAAACGGCGCAAGATCAGATCCTCGTCTACGAGGAAGGGCTCTTAAAGCAAGCGCAAGAAGCGCTTCGCATCGCCCAATTGAGCTTCCGCCAGGGCGCCTCCAGCCTCCTGGATGTTCTCGATGCCCAACGGGTCCAGCGCCAGATCACCGTGGATTATAACTTGGCGCGTTTTGAACTCTCCTTGGCGCTCACGCGGTTTGAGCGGGCTCTGGGCGGTCCACTCTAATAAGAGGACAGAAGAGCAGCATGGTCATTTATTCAGGCCGATGTACAAATCGATGCGAGCGTCATGAGCGCCCGCGAAGCCGTCTGAGTGCTGTGGTCTTCTTAGGCATACTGCTGCTGGCCTCCTTCACGGGTTGTGACCGCACGCCGGCCCCGGCTGAGGAGAGACGGGCCGAAACAGTCGTCGAGCGAGGCAGGTCTTGTTCGTCTCCCGCCGGACGAAGTCATCCGGTCCGGTGTGACGGTGGAGCCGGTCAGTCGAACGGCATTTCGTACCTACCGTACCTTTCCCGGCGTCGTACGGCCGAACGAGAACGCGTTGGCGAATATTACGACCCTCGTGCGTGGGCGGGTGGCCGAGGTGCATGCCGACTTGGGGCAGATGGTCAAAGCCAATCAGCTGTTGGCGGTGCTCCATAGCGGCGATCTCGGACTCGCCCAGTCTGCCTATCTCAAGGCCCGCGCGCGACGACACGTGGCGGAACAGGCCTATCAGCGTGCGCAGTACCTTTACCAGGAGAAAGTCATCGGCCAGGCGGAGGCGCAGCGCCGCGAAGGAGAAATGATCAGTATCCGCGCCGAGGCTCAGGAGGCCCGCGAAGGGCTCCGGTTGTTAGGCATGGACGACAAGGAGATCGGAACCCTGGAGCGGACCCAAACGATCCGCTCGCAGATTTCCATTGTGGCGCCCTTTGCCGGCCGGGTGATCGCGCGGGATCTCACCAAAGGCGAGCTGGTCGAAACCGCTCAAAAACTGTTTGTGGTGGCCGATCTCTCGACGGTCTGGGTGGTGGCTAATGTATCGGAAAAAGATGTTTCCTATGTGCAGCGTGCGACCGCCGTTCCGAATCAGCCGGTCGAGGTCTTTGTGACTGCCTATCCCGATGACGTGTTCCAGGGGACCGTTGCGTATGTCGGTGACGTTCTCGATACCGCGACGCGGACCATGCAGGTGCGCCTCATCTTGGAAAATTCCAAGGGTCATCTGAAGCCGGAAATGTTTGCTACCATCCGCGTCTCGTCCGAAGCGGCCTCGGATATCCTGGTCGTTCCCGAAGCAGCCGTTCAGCATGATCGGGATCGCAGTTTCGTGTTTGTGCAGAAGGAACCAGGCGTCTTTGAAGCGCGGACGATCAAAGTGGGCGAGAAGAACGGAACCTTCACCGAGGTCCTCGAAGGGTTGCGGGAAGGGGAAATGGTCGTCAAGGAGGGCGGCTTTACCTTGAAATCTGAGCTGTTGAAGCCTAAAGACTAAGCATGGTCGACAAACTTCTTGAGTTTTCTCTTCGCCGCCCCTTATTGATCCTCACATTCGCCGGGCTTCTTACCCTTCTGGGGGGTTATGCCTTCCGCACGATTTCGATCGATGCGTTTCCCGATGTAACAAGCGTGCTCGTGCAAATCGTCACAAAAGCGCCCGGCTTGTCCCCTGAAGAGGTCGAACGGCTGGTGACGTTTCCCATCGAACAACAAGTCACCGGGATTCCGCATCTGACGGAACTACGCTCGCTCACCAAAGTGGGTCTGTCGTTGATTACGGTGGTGTTCGACGATCATATGGACATCAACCTTGCACGACAACTCGTGCTCGAACGGTTGATCGAAGTGCGGGAGAACTTACCACCCGGGTCTGAACCGATGATGACTCCGAACAGCACCGGACTGGGAGAGGTGTTTCAGTATTACCTGGAAGGTCCTCCGCATGCCGGTCTGGACGCCGCCGCAGCGGAACACGAATTGATCGAGCAGCGAACTGCGGTGGACTGGGTCATCCGGCCATTGCTCAAGGGCGTCCCCGGAGTGATCGACGTCAACTCGCAAGGCGGGTATGTCAAACAGTTCCAGGTGTTAGTCGAGCCGGAGCTCTTGCGCAAATATAATCTCGCGTTGCACGAGGTGTTTGCCGCCGTGGCGAACAACAATGCGAATGCTTCGGGCAACATCCTGGAGACACATGCTGAAAAATACATTGTCCGCGGCGTGGGGATGATCCGGAAACTGAGCGACATCGAGGACATCGTCGTCAAGGAAGCGGGCGGCACTCCCGTGCACATCCATGACGTCGCTCAGGTACAGATCGGTCATGCCATTCGCCATGGCGCTGTCGTCTTGAACGGTGAGCGCGAGGTTGCGGCAGGGATCGTGCTCATGCTGCGCGGAGGTAACGCCCGGGACGTCGTGGAGGGCATCAAAGGCAAGATCGCCGAGATACAGGAGAAGGGGCTGCTGCCGGCAGGATGGCGGATCGTTCCCTTTTACGATCGTATCGAATTGATCTCCGCCGCCTTGAAGACCGTCTATAAGGCGCTGGGGGAGGGGATTCTCCTGGTGGTGGTCGTGCTGTTCCTGTTCCTGGGCGATACCAGGAGCGCCTTGATCGTGGCGGCGACGCTCATCCTGACGCCGCTCGTGACGTTCTTCGTGATGGATCGGTTCGATCTCACTGCCAATCTGATGTCTTTGGGCGGTCTGGCCATCGCCATCGGCATGATGGTCGATGCTTCTGTGGTGCTGGTGGAAAATATCCACCGGCATATGTCGGATCCCCGTCACCAAGGCCTGCCTCGACAGGCCCTCATCCTCAATGCCGCTCGGGAGGTCGCCCGTCCCGTGGTCTTCGGTATTATCATCATCATCATTGTCTTTATGCCCATCCTCTCTTTCGAAGGCATGGAAGGCAAAATGTTCAAGCCGATGGCCTATACAATCATGATTGCCCTGATGGTGTCGCTCATTCTATCGGTCACCCTGTCGCCGGTTTTGTGTTTGTTGACTTTGAAGGCAGGGCACGCCGACGCCGAGCCCTGGGTGCTCCGATGGGCCAAGCGTCTCTATCTTCCCATGCTGCGCTGGGCGTTGGGACATCGCAGCGGTGGTACTGACAGCTACCGGACTCATGCTGGCCGGCAGTATTGCTCTCTTTCCATTTTTGGGGTCGGAGTTTGTCCCAATTCTGAATGAAGGCACGATGTCCCCCCTCACGATCCGTTTGCCGAGCATTTCGTTGGAGCAATCGATCAAGATCGAACGGGAGGTGCAGAAAGCGGTGCTGGAGTTTCCCGAAGTGCAGATGATAGTGTCCAAAATCGGACGTACGGAATTGGCGAACGACCCACAAGAACCGAACGAAAGCGATTCCGTTGCGATGTTGCATCCGATTGAGACCTGGACGACGGCCCCCACCATGGCGGGATTGAAAGAGCGAGTCCGCGAGCGGCTGGCAAAGGTGCCAGGCGCCAACTTTCTAATCAGCCAGCCGATCCAGCAACGGGTGGACGAATTGATTTCGGGGGTGCGCGCAGAGGTGACCGTCAAACTGTTCGGTCCAGACCTGGAGGAGCTGCGTCTCACGGGGGACAAGATTGCCGGAGTCCTCGGTACGATTCGAGGCGTCAAAGATCTGAAGATAGAACAACTCTTCGGCCAGCCGTACATCACGATCGATATCGACCGGGGTAAGATCGCCCGGCACGGCATCAACGTTTCGGATGTGCGCGAAGTCATCGCAACCGCGGTCGGAGGAGAAGTCGCGACCCGGGTGTACGAAGAGAATCGACGGTTCAATTTGGTCGTGCGGTTTCCGGAACAGTATCGGAACAGCATCGAGACGATCGGGAACATTCGACTGACGGACGGCAGCGGGGCCTTCATTCCCCTCAGCGATCTCGGGACCATCCGGATGCATGAGGGGCCTGGGCGTATCAACCGCGATCATCTCCAGCGGTATCTGCCGGTCAGCTTCAATACTCACGGACGGGACATCGGAGGCATTGTAGCCGAGGCGCAGGAGCGGATGGCCCGGGAGGTCCGGCTCCCTAGCGGGTACCATGTCGTCTGGGGCGGATCGTTCGAAAATATGGAGCGGGCGCTGGGCCGTATCAAGATTATTGTCCCGATCACCATTGTCGTGATCTTCTTGCTCCTGCTCTCGTCGTTTTCCTCACTGAAGCAGGCGGCGCTGATCATTCTCAATCTCCCGTTTGCCCTCATCGGCGGAATTGTCGCCTTATGGGTGACGGGGGAATACCTGAGCGTGCCGGCCTCGGTCGGATTCATCAATCTTTTCGGCGTGGCCGTGTTGAACGGCATCGTGTTGGTGTCCTATATGAATTCGCTTCGCCGGCAGGAGGGAATGGGTATTGAGCAGGCGGTGATGTCCGGCTGTGTGATGCGTCTGCGGCCTGTCTTGATGACGGCGCTGGTCGCGTTACTGGGATTGGTGCCGCTTGCCTTTGCCCATGGGATTGGATCGGAAGTTCAGCGGCCTCTGGCAGTCGTGGTGATCGGCGGACTGGTCAGTTCGACATTCCTGACGCTTGTTGTGTTGCCGGTGCTCTACAAGTGGATCGAAGAAAGATCCGCCGTCCCAAGCCCTTCAGCGACTGTCACACCCGGTCATTAATTATCGGGACGGAACGGTCCAACATCTCGGCCGTTGCTCGTATGAAACGCGACAAGGACGCGCAGAGCCGGACGGTTACCGAGAGGTAAAACCGATCCGTTGGTTATGGGACAACGTGGCGATGCCTCCTCACGGAGCGATGCAGTAAGACCGTCTCGGAACCGATTTGCGCAGCTAATGAAAGCAAATGAGGTTCAACGTAGATGCATTCCCCTGGTCTTCTGTCGACGCTGATGCTTGACAAGACAGGCTGAGTTGCGCAGACTTAATATACTCGAGTCAGTTGCTCAAGACTGGGCAGCGAAGTTGAACAGGTCGTGCAAGAACATGGTTGGTTCTATGATTCGACAAGTGAATACGCAATACGTTGCGCTGGTCTTCTTCTTCGCCTTATGCCAGGTGATCGGGACGATGTGTGCATCGTCCGATCTCTCGGTGGCGGAAGATGCGGTGCTGCTCGTGGAAGAGAGAATGGCCTGTCCAATGGATGGGGCCACCATGTGTCCGCCGTCACTCACCTCATCTCCAGAACGTCAGATAAAGAACAGCACGGTTTTTGATATTGATCATGCGACGATCCTGCTCAGTCCTTCTACTATGCGCTCAGTTCCCTCGACCCCGACGCGCTGCTCCTGGAGCAGCGCACGTTCTATTGTTCCCATCTCCATAGGTACTTTCTCGGTCCTCAGAATCTGATCCCACACCTCCAGTACGTTCGCCCGCTGCACGACTGCTTGGGTTGAGCGGGCCATGCTCTTTTTCTTTCTTCAATGCCGCTCTGAGGTTTTGCCGTGAAACGATCACTCGTCCATGTCCTCTCGTGGGTTTACTCCACCTTCACACTCTGCGTCGCGAGCCGCACTCCAAGAGCAAGGCGAATGAACCCCAACATCATTTCTAGACGGCAGCTATTGAAGTGCTTGGCGGCGCTGGGGTTGCTCGCCGCGCTCGTGCATCTTGCCCCTGCACAGGCCTGGCAAGCCCGGCCAATGCCGGTTCACAGACCGTCGGTGAGCGGAGAGTCATCGATCTGACCATCAGCGAGCAGTTGTTCCATCTTGACGGCCGAACCGCGCCTGCCATCACGATTAATGGGACGATCCCGGGTCCCGTGATCCGGCTGAAAGAAGGTCAATCGGCGACGCTACGTGTCACGAACCGCCTGGAAGAACGATACGTCGATTCACTGGCACGGGTTGCTCCTGCCGCCTGTCATGGACGGCGTGCCTGGCGTGAGCTTCGCGGGGATCAAGCCGGGCGAGACCTTTACCTATCGCTTTCCGGTCAAGCAGAGCGGCACCTATTGGTTTCATAGTCACTCCGGCGGTCAGGAGTTAGCGGGCATGTACGCGCCGATGATCATCGATCCCATCGAACCGGAGCCGTTTCGCTACGAGCGTGACTATGTGGTGATGCTCTCGGATTGGAGCTTCGAATCACCAGAAACGCTGCTCTCCAATCTGAAGAAACAAGGAGGCTACTACAACTTCCAGAAACGTGCGGCAGGTGAGTTCTTGACCGATGTCAGGCGCATGGGCTTCTGGGCGGCGATCAAGAACTACTTGATGTGGGATCAGATGCGGATGGACCCGACCGACTTCGCGGATGTGACAGGCTACACCTTTACCTATCTGATGAACGGCCTTTCTCCAGCAGGCAACTGGACGGGGCTGTTTCGTCCAGGTGAGCGGGTGCGTCTGCGATTGATCAACGCGGCCAGCATGACTTTCTACGACGTGCGCATTCCGGGGCTCACGATGACGGTCGTGCAGGCGGATGGACAGAATGTCCAGCCTGTTGTGGTGGATGAGCTTCGCATGGGAGTGGCGGAGACGTACGATGTGATCGTCGAACCCGTCGAGGATCGTGCCTATACCATCTTTGCCGAGACCATGGATCGCAGCGGTTATGCACGCGGCACGCTCGCTCCTCGAGCGGGCATGGAGGCGGCAATTCCTGCAACGTCGGCCCAGACCGCTCCGCACGATGGAGGATATGGGCATGAGCATGGAGGGGATGGATATGGAGGGCAGGGACATGCCTCGCATGAAGATGCCCGACATGAAACCGTCTGACGACAATCCGCACATGGAGCACCTGCAGCACGGTTCGGGAACGCCGCCTATGCCAGACATACATGAGATGCCGGCCATGGACGCGGGCGATCAAGGCCGCTCGAAGATACCGGGCGCCGAGCCCGTGAAACATGGTCCCGACCACCATGGAACTGGCAATCAAATGGTCGCCGAGTATTCGCAGAATCGTATGGGAGAACCGGGGAGAGGGCTGGAAGGCAGTGGGCGGCGGGTGCTGCTCTATACAGATTTGAAAAGTCTTGTGCCCTACCCAGACCAGCGGGAGCCGGAGCGGGAAATCGAGTTGCATCTTACCGGCAGCATGAACCGGTACATGTGGTCGTTCGACGGCAAGAAATATTCAGACGCCCCAGATCCGATCCGCTTTCGCTATGGCGAGCGGGTGCGCCTGACGTTTGTGAACGATACGATGATGGAGCATCCGATCCATCTGCACGGGATGTGGATGCATCTGGAAAACGGTGCGGGCGCGCACTTGCCCCGGAAGCACGTGGTCATTGTCAAGCCAGCGGAGCGGCTGTCCGTTGCCGTCACCGCAGATGCTCCGGGTCCCTGGGCGTTTCATTGCCATCTACTCTTCCATATGGACACGGGGATGTTCCGCGTCGTCGAGGTGTCGGAACCATGAGTAGAACAGGCTTTCCTGCCAGGTTCTCCACAAGCCTCTTTTCAGCTGCTTTGGCCTTGCTGTTGGCCGAAGGTATCGCTGTGCCGGTCATCGCTGCATCACCTTCAATCGAGTCCCCCACCGACTCCAATTCAGTCACCGGTGACTGGTACGATCCCAAATGGAAAGATCCCAGCCGGCTCCACCGTTTCCAAGGCCTCTGTGACCGTCGGTTCTTTCGCCAAGCAGGACGGCACGCTGTCTAAGTTTTCCCCGCCAGGCGACTGGCCTGCTCCTGTCAACGATCAGGAGCATCGTCTGTTCACTCTCGTCGACGTCCTCGAATACCGTCCGAAAACAGGCGGGAGTCAAGGGAATGACGACTACCGGTGGGACATCGAGGGCTGGTACGGCGGGGACTACAACCGACTCTGGTTCAAAAGCGAAGGGCAGCGCGACACGGCGTTCAAAGCAGACTACGACGTGGACTTTCAACTGCTGTATGGCCGGTTTATCCGGAAGTATTACGATCTGCAAATGGGCGGCCGTGTCGAAACTCAGTCCTTCAAGGGGAGCAATGTGACGCGGGGCCTAGGGGTGATCGGAATCGAAGGACTGGTCCCATACAATTACGATTTCGAGTCTTCTTTGTTCATCGATCAGAACGGCGCGGTGTCCGCCAGGCTGGCATTCACGAAAGACCTATTGCTGACGCAACGTCTGATCCTCCAGACCCGCTTCGAGACCAACGCCGCTGTACAACGAGTCGAGGAGTTCACGACCGGTTCCGGGCTCAACAACCTCGAATTCGGGGGGCGGCTGCGTTACGAAATCCGCCGTTGGATTGCTCCCTACGTCGGAGTCTCCCTCGACCGGAGCTTTGGTGAGACCGCCACCCTTGTGCGCCAAGACGGGGGCAATTCGTCTCAAGTTCGATTCGTCGTTGGGGTGCGGGCCTGGTTCTGAACAGGAATCCTTAAGCGAGCAGGCTTTCGATGGTAACCCTCATCCACGCTGCTGTGTCTAATGGTAATATGACCACACATCGTTGACAGCTGGCCGATTCCGACAAAAAGGGGTAGAAAGACTCTCCAGAGGCTTGTCGCGGCGGTGTCTCGGCAGTTGCGGTAGAGCCTTTGTGAATTATGCGGGCAAGGCCAAATCCTGTATCATGTGATACCTCAAGAAACAATTGATCCTTCAACAGGAGGACCTTGCTGATGTCGGAACATCAGGTTGAGCCCCACGTTTTTGTCATCATCGGTGCGACCGGCGATCTAACGCGTCGGAAGCTCCTGCCTGCGCTCTATCATCTGCGGGATCAGGGAATCCTGGAAACTCGCAACACGCTGATCGTCGGCGCCGCCTTGCCCGAGATGGGTGAAGAAGGGTTTCGGCTCTGGGCCTTCGAAGGCCTGCAGCAAGCGGGCTGGCGCAATGAAACAGAGTTGCGTGCCTGGTGCGATGAGTGTCTGCATTTCCAGACCTTGCATGAAGGGGGAGCACAAGACTATGAGGCGTTGGCCGCATACATCCGGCGGTTGGAACGCACGCACAACATGCCGGAGAACCGGGTGTTCTACCTGGCCTTGCCACCGGACATCGTGCCCATCGCAATGGAGAGATTGGACCAGGCGGGACTGCTCAAAAGCCACGGGTGGGTCCGCGTCGTGTTCGAAAAACCATTTGGCCACGACTTTCAGTCAGCCCGGCAGCTGAACACGACCCTGCATCGCTATATCGAGGAATCCCAGATCTACCGCATCGATCATTACCTCGGCAAAGAGACGGTGCAGAATCTCCTGGCGTTCCGCTTCGCGAACCCGATTTTTGAATCGCTCTGGAAACGCGACACCATCGAGAACGTTCAGATTACCGTTGCTGAAGATCTCGGCGTCGAGCATCGCGGGGCCTACTACCAGCAGGCCGGGGCGCTCCGCGATATGGTTCAGAACCATCTGACCCAACTCATGACCGTCGTTGCAATGGAAGTGCCGGTGTCCTTCGATGCCGCGGCGATCCAGGACGAAAAACTAAAAGTACTCCATTCCATTGCGCCGATCACGTCATCAGGATGTCGTCTTTGGCCAGTACACATCCTGGCAGGTCGCCGGCCAGACGATTCGTGGCTATCGTGAGGAACATGGGGTCCCGAAGGATTCGACCACGGAGACGTATGTCGCCCTGAAAGCGGAGATTCACAATTGGCGATGGAAGGGCGTGCCCTTCTATCTCAGGACGGGCAAACGCCTCCCGCGTAAAATGACACAGATTGCGGTGACCTTTCGTGAGGCGCCCACCCAAGTGTTTCGGTCACTCGATCCCGGCAGTATTCCGCCCAACATGCTGCTGATCACGCTCCAGCCCAGCGAGGGGTTCTCGCTTTGTTTTTCCGTGAAGAGTCCCGGGGAGGCCGTTCCGACTGAGCGACCATGCGCTGCAGTTCGACTATGAAAAAGCATTTGGCCAGCTCCCCGAAGCCTACGAGACTCTGCTCCGCGACGTCATGATCGGCGATCAGACTCTCTTCGTCAGCGCGGATTTCACCGAAACGGCTTGGCGCCTCTATGCCCCGCTGTTGACCGGCGAGAAATCCGTTCACTTCTACACTGCTGGGAGCTGGGGACCACGCGAAGCGGATGCGCTGCTGGAGAAGAATGGGCATCAGTGGGCGTTGGGGTGGTGAGGGGAAGGGTGGCCTGTTGGTCTCCTGTGCTCGCGCAACGCGCGGCCTCAGAAGGCCCTCGTTGGACGCGCGCAGTGGAAGATCAGTCAGCCCCCATCCCTGAGAAGAGATAGTGAGAGAGTTGAGAAAGGCTATCCTGGCCATCCCAAGTGAAAAAGGTAAGGACAAACTTGAACGTCCGACCTGCGGTTTAGGAAAGCGTTGTCACGACCCTACTCCAGCCTACTCAGGCTCATTCAGGCCAAGTCTAGCCAAGAGTTATGCGGAATAGTGAACTTTGGCTGGAGTAGGCTGGAATGAGCTGGAGTGAGGTGGAGTTGAGCACAAAATGATATATGGACCCAGCCTTCGCGGCAACGACGGCGTGTCACGCGATGCACCAGATAAAAACAGGGTTGCGTCTATATATCCGGCCTCTCGGTGGACCACAGCTGTGTCCGGGCCTTGATGAAATACGCGCGCGTTCTCCTCATGAGCACAACGGCCTTGTTGGGGCCGACATTTTGTCCAGGGTCTGAACGCGCTGGGTGTCCCTCTGGTGTCATCACGGATCGTCCGCGCTGCACTCCGTGGTGTGAATCCTCCTGATGTGATGCGGCTCGCGTCTCCTCTCCTCCTGAAGACCGTAGCAACCCTTCCTGCACCTAGACAGGTGGTCGATACGCCTCATCATGGGCCAGCAAGGCCCAGATCACTCGGGCATTTTTGTTGGCTAAGGCGACCGCGGCCACATTGGTGCCTTTGCGGTGTGTGAGCGCGCACAGCCACCGTCCCTGCGTATCGGTTCGCCGCTCGGCCCGCTGCACGACGGCGCGCGCCCCATGAATCAGCAGCGTCCGCACATACCGACTGCCGCGTTTCGAAATCCCGCCTAAGCGCTCCTTGCCCCCACTGGAATATTGCCGAGGCACCAGCCCCAACCAGGCCGCCAGATGCCGGCCGTTGTGAAACGCCTGGGGCCGACCGACGGTCGCCACCAGCGCCGTGGCCGTCAACGGACCAATCCCCGGCACCGCCGCCAGTTTCTGGCAGACCGGATGCGCCCGGTACACGCGCTCCACCCGCTGCGTCACCCGCTCGATACGCGCGTCGAGCTCCGTCAGTTGCGCGTACAACTCGGCGAAGGTCTCCCGGGCACAGGCGGTCAATCCCGACGCCGTGTCATCCAGAAACCGGACGAGGGCGGGCCGGACCTTCCCCGGGGATGGCGCAATCACCAACCCATACTCGGCCAACAAGCCCCGGATCTGATTGATGACGGCGGTCCGATGTTTCACGAAGAGCAATCGCGTCCGGTGCACGGCCTGCAGGTCGGCTTGCTCCACCGTCTTGATTGAAACAAATCGCATGGTGGGCCGACTCACCGCTTCGCAGATCGCTTCCGCATCGCGCCCATCATTCTTGTTGGTCTTGACGTACGGCTTGACATACTTCGGGTGCATCAGCTTGACGGTATGCCCAAGCGGTTCAAATGTCC
This sequence comes from uncultured Nitrospiraceae bacterium, assembly GCA_963742465.1. Classification (GTDB taxonomy): domain Bacteria; phylum Nitrospirota; class Nitrospiria; order Nitrospirales; family Nitrospiraceae; genus Palsa-1315. The sequence goes on from CAVUMA010000008.1 coordinate 234,113, forward strand.
GACCCCAGTGATGGGCACTCCCGCCCGCCTCCATCCCAATCACACAGGGCGGCAGACTCGCCACCGCCTGCAACAACTGGCTGCGCTTCACGCATCGACTGAGTACCACGCGCCCTCGTGCATCCACCCCGTGTAACTGAAACACATTCTTCGCCAAATCAATCCCCAAGGTCGTGATGTGCATAACAGCCCCTCCTTTCTTCCTACCGATGAGTGTGGGTTGCGCTCAACACCACCCATTGTGCCTCGTGTGAGACTCGTGTGGGAAGAAGGCTGGGTCCATTTCATTAGCACTATTGCGATGCCATTCGCTTAAGTGGCGTCAATAGGGTGGCAAACGGACATCGGTGTCGATGCCTGATTTCAAAATGGTTTCGGAGAACTTATACCCTGGCTCGGCATAACCACCTCCGCCGCTTACCTCGGAACCATCCACGAAGCGCACCTTGAGCTTGTAGGATGTCTCCCCTCGGGCCTCAAACTGCACGGTCTTCGATTCTCGTTGGCCAATATGCTCCAGGAGCTCAATCCCGCGTTCATGCTCAATTCGAATTGAGGCGATAGGTTTATTACTTTGGTTTGTGATCATGACAGTGACTGGCGGTCGTGGCCACAATATGACCAAACTGCCCAGGCCGATTAACCCAATGCTAAGAATGATAGATAACGTCCGTTTCATTCAGCAATCGCCGCTAAAATGAGGTGGCGTGAGGTAGAGTTGAGCATACCGTGAGTGCAAGTGTGTCGCATTTCCGTTCTAGGAGTTCTAGTAAACGAATGTTTGCGAGAGCGTATTCATTGATCAGGAACCACGCATACACTTGAAGTGCAATATGGCCAATGCACATCGTAAGAATGGAACCGGCCACACCCAGACCAAGATAGGGTATTTTATTTCTCTGATCGGAGTACGGAATGGCACTAAATGTCCAAGTGGCGGATATTGCCTCGTGCGTACCGTCCAGATGGCCTCGAACACCACGAGGCCGGACAGCGCAAGATAGAACACCGTGCTCACGATCGCCGCAAGTAGGGCTCGGTCTGAACTCTGGACCAGTTGTTCCTGCAGAGTGCCAGATATAGGAAACCATGTATCGAAGCGTTGTAGGAACAAAACTAGGCCAGCCCAAAGCAGGAACGCTAAGAAAAAAACTAGCCTAGCCTTATATGAGCCTTCGATATACCGCTTCATGATCCCCAACAATTAAGTCTGCTGCAGTTTCCCCTATGTATCCCTGGCGAAGCATAGCGGGCCCGCATCAAGACTCTCCATAAGTGTACATGACCAAAAACTCCGCGCTGATTGGCCGGTAAGATATTGAAATAAGAGGAGATGTTATGCAGATTTCGGCAAGGTCAAAAACAACTGATTTTGAACTTCTGGTTTATCTAGGAAATAACCCGAGTTGGATGATGTCCTATTAGAAAGCGCGCCTTGTCTCGACCACGGAATTAACGAATCGCCTGACACCGGCTTCAGCCCGGGTACTCACCTTCACAACATCCACTCCAATTGAACTATGAGTCGCTGGACCAGTTTACGGAATCGGGCAGGTCAATGATGCCTGGTACTTTGCCATAGCTCATTCCAGATTGAACAACATCCTCAGTACCGCGCTACTGCTTCTCGGCCTTCGCCCGAAGGGCCTCAAGCAAGTCCTTGAAGTAGGGCGTCATCAGGACACGAGACGCGGAATGTTTCATCGAGGATCCAAATCCAGCGACTTACTCGGTCGACACACGACTGAGGTAGACGACGACCGTGCCGTCCTCCGTTGGGAGCGCCGCTGCCCCTTGTTGCAGGCAGTTGTATTCATGGCTGGCGTAGTATTGGCGATCCACGAAGACATAGGCTTCGCCGACCTGGAAGAGTAGGCGGTGAGACAGGGCAAAGGTCGGACGCCCAAAGACTTCGCTATTAATCCACAAAAACTGTTCCTCGAACTCCTTGCCCTGCTTTAAGGTGGTGGTGGTGGTCGGATACTTGATGAGTACGTCGTACACGGAGGGGAGATATTTCGCAACGAGCTTCGATTGTTTTGTCGCAAGGGACAGCTCGTCGCTCGCGAGCAGGGGACGCCCGCTCTTGCGTGCGTAAGGCGCGATGCCTGCCAACCCCTTCGTGTGATAGGCCTGGTAGCGCGCCAGCAACCCCTCGCGTATCAGCGCCTCCACCTTCTGAATCGGCACCGCCCCGTCCTTGCTGGCTGAGTTCAGCGCCCGAAAGGCCGCCATCTCCTTGGCGTCCAGATTCAGGTCATCGCCCGGTTCCACTTCGAGGTAGCGCCGGGCTTCCTTCTCTCCGTTTGGAGCCAGCGTCACCCCTGCAAAGTCGGCCAATGTCCCTTCGTTCTCAATCTTTCCAAACCCACTGTTCCCAATATTTCCAAACCCAGTGATCACCTTGATGTTCAGGAACGTCGCCGCCTCACGAAAGAGATCGGTAAGATTCTCAGCCTGTGTCTTCACCAACAAGGCCATGCCGAGGGCCAGCTCCCGATCCGATCCTTCCGTGGCCGTCCACGTGACAATTTCGCCCTTCCGGATCCTCTGCCGGTCACTGTCCGAAATCTGCAACTCTTGCAATACTTCATCTGCGGGGGGCAGCGCCGATGCCTCAAGGACAGGACCGCATAACACGACCCCGACACAGATGCTCACGAGGGCCTGAGTGACACCCAGGAGGTTGACGACGCAACGGCGGAGGATAGGGGAACAGGACTTGGCTTTTGTTATTCTTGATTTCATGGGCTCCTCTTCAGGGTTTCCCCTCATGGGCTCGCACTCGTTACCACAGAGGTTTCTTTTTGAACGGCCCAAGGATAGTTCAAATCATTCGGGAAATCGACCCCATTCCTTACGATTTTAGGGAGAGGTTTTTGAAGCAGGTCAGGTAAGATGGATGTTCCTACAGAAGGGATCTTAGAAGTCTCTAGCGGTCAAGAAAAATGGTGGAGGGCAGCCTCAGCCGCTATCCTTTAAGAGAGGTTTAGCAGGCTGCGGGAAAACTGTTGTGGCACGCAAGGCAGGCGGGGCAGATTGATCTGGTTCATCTGGTTTGCTTTGTCCATCTGGTTAGTCTCGTGCAACCAAACAAACAACACAGACCAAATAAACAAGAGAGACCAGCCGGTCCTCGCGTTTCACGCGCCACCGTCGGTGGTGGTGAGGTGCGCGATGATAAGTCTCGCGTCGGCGACAGGGTCTGTCGTAAAGGGGGCTGTGTGCTGACGGGTTACCGGAGTACTCAATCGTTCGGCCGCCTGGCGGATAGGAAGAGGGAAGGATGCGTCCCGCTGAATATGCCGGAGATGTGCCATAGAATCCCCGCGCCATCGTGGAATCGTGAACTGCGCCAACCACACGTCAGCGGCGCGGGCCACGGCGCGGCGAGCGCAGACTCGTGCCTTTCCGTCGTTGTTGTCATGCCGTGCGGCCTCGGCTGCCGCGAGTTCTTGTTCAATCAGCGCCGTTGGCGTCATCAGGAGAAGTCTTTCCGATGTGCAGAGTCAGCCACTGGTCATTGTGATCAATTGAAGATAAGATCCGCAAGCCGTCGTTTGCATACTCGGGGGTGATTGCGGCGGCAGGACATTGGATGGGGCGGGAGTTCAACGTATTAAGAGGAGCGTGGAAAAGAATGGCAGCTAAGGTCATCAAAGGGAAGAGACCGAAGACCGCGGTGAAGAAGGCAGCAGCGAAGAAGAAGGCCACGCCGGTGCGACGGGCAAAGAAGCCCAAGGCGACATCTGCCGCGGTCCTGGTTTTGTCAGGCTCCACGGCGATCCGCCGAAGAAAGTCCGCCGAGATGTTGGCCGAATCCCTTCAAACAGATTTGTTCAGAGTAGATTTGTCGGCGGTGGTGAGTCAATACATCGGCGAGACGGAGAAGAATCTGAACGACGTATTTGATAAAGCAGAAGCCAGTGGCGCGATCCTCTTCTTCGATGAAGCAGACGCGCTGTTTGGGGCGCGCGGTACAGTCACCGATGCCCATGACCGATTCGCGAATGCGGAGACGGCCCATCTTCTCCAGCGCATTGAAAGTCACAACGGAATTGTTATCCTCACGACCAATGGAAAGCAACGCGTTGAGCAGGCTTTTTCTCCCCAGACTAAGGTGGTCGTCATGGTGGGGACGACGGGAACTGGGCGGATGAGGAACGAGTAAGTGCGGAGGGTTGGCACGACCAACGGGGCGAGCGAGACTGGCAGGACAGGTTGCTCTGGTTCATCCGGTTAGTTTTCGCTCAACCAAATAACCGGACAGACCTGACAAAACAAACAACCGTCTTCTTAGGCTGGCGGACGTTTCCAGCAGCCTGCTGGATGCTGTTGGGCAGGCTAACTACGTCTTCGTTCTTTTCTCTGGTTCTGATATGCCATCCACGCACCGCCTATTCCGCCGAATATCATGCTCAGCATGTCCAGAACGAGTTTGTACCAGCCTTCCGCACTGATGCTTTGGTCCGCACTCGCAACTTGAAACACTAAGATTGCTGCGGCGCCGACGGATACAAGAGAGGCAACAACGATCGCGACCTGTTTGTGATAGCGCGGTACGATGTAAATAATCACACCGGCAAGGGACGCAGCCGCGACAGTCCTCGTGACAAGAATAATGTACGTGCCAATGAGTGGCACACCATCCATATCCGGCGCTTCCCAGAAAGCATCGACACGTTCAAACCCATGGATAATGCCGAACGCTATTCCGATAGAATGGTTCGCGGCGTACCACAGCATGACACCTGCCGGAACCGCGATGGCCCATCGAAGTATATTAATCGCTAGATTATTGTGCATATGTTGAAACGGACATCGGAATTATTCATTGGTTCTCTTCACGGAGGCAAGTTCTATCATATAGCTGGTACAAACCGAGAACGCAATCAGAACCATGCGCCTTGTAGGGTGAATCGCTTTGAGGGGAAGGAAATTTTATCAACCAAATCAGCTCAATCGTACATACGGGTTTTGGTTTTGCCGTCACATATTCTCGTGTTCTCCATGCGCGCAGGGATGAATTCTCTGAAAGCGAACCAAGCAAGCTTGGGCGGATATATTTAGGGGAACGGCTGATCCGAGAACCTGGGAAAGTGGACATAGGCCTCATTCAAGATTGAAGGGAACATGAAAAGTCATCGCACAGATCTCAGGAATATCGCTCGTCGCGCCATGGTCGAACGCGGCCTCTTGCCGGATTTTTCTGCCGCGGCGATGGCTGAGCTTGCCCGTGTGCAGACGGCTGCTACTGATGGGCACTCGGACATGCGTGACCTAACGGGTCTGCTCTGGGCATCGATCGACAACGACGACTCCCGAGACCTCGATCAACTTACCGTGGCCGAACCTCATTCTGATCGGTCTGTCACAATCCTGGTCGCGATTGCCGACGTGGACGTGCTGGTCTCGAAGGAGTCTGCTCTGGATGCTCATGCCAAGCACAATACGACGTCGGTCTATACGGCCGGCGGCATGTTTCCTATGTTGCCGGAAAAGCTGTCGACCGATCTGACATCTCTCGGTGAAGGGCAAGACCGCCTCGCGGTCGTCGTGGAGATGGTGATTGCGGAGGATGGGGTGGTCCTCAGTTCGACCCTCTTTCGGGCCCTGGTTCGCAACCACGCGAAGCTTGCCTATAACAGCGTCGCTGCCTGGCTCGCAGGGGAGGCGCCTGCGCCTGATCGGGTCAAGGCCGTCTCCGGCCTCGATGCGCAACTCCGCCTCCAAGACCAGGTCGCGCAGCGGCTCAAGGCACGACGACACCAGCAGGGAGCACTGAGTCTTGAAACGATTGAGCCACGAGCCGTGTTTGAGGGTGAGGTGCTGACCGATCTCAGGGTCGAGCAGAAGAATCGCGCCAAGGAACTGATCGAAGACTTTATGATCGCAGCGAATCAGGCGACGGCATCCTATCTGAAGGGAAAGGGCATGCCCTCCTTCCGCCGTATCCTGCGCTCTCCCGAACGCTGGCAGCGGATTGTCGAGGTCGCCGCACGCTGGGGCGAGCACTTACCTTCGGAGCCGGACGCGAGTGCGCTCGAATCGTTCCTCGTCGCACGTCGGAAGGCTGATCCTCTCAGATTTCCCGATCTGTCCCTGGCCATCGTGAAGCTCATCGGCAGAGGCGAGTATGTACTGGACCAGTCGAAGGATGGCGCTCCTGAACATTTCGGGCTTGCCGTGAAGGGGTACACCCATTCCACGGCTCCCAACCGGCGTTTTCCCGATCTCATTACCCAGCGGTTGATCAAAGCAGCACTGGCCGGCGCGCCAACGCCGTACCGTCCGGAAGAACTGAAGTATCTGGCCGGTCACTGCACCGAGAAAGAAGACGATGCGGAAAAAGTCGAGCGGCGGCTCCGCAAATCCGCCGCCGCCTTATTGCTCGAATCGCGGATTGGGCAGCGCTTCGACGCCATCGTGACGGGCGCGTCGGACAGAGGTACGTGGGTCCGGCTCCTTGAGCCGCCGGTCGAAGGGAGACTGGTGACGGGCGAGCGTGGCCTCGACGTCGGAGACAAGGTGCGAGTAGAGCTTATAAGTACGGATGTCGAACGAGGGTATATCGACTTCGTCAGAGTCGGATTGTGAGAGAAGCGCCGTCCTCTGGTTTGTCTGGTTACAGAGGTTATTTGGTTGGTCAACAAATAAACGAGACAAACTAAACAAACCAGCACCAGTAATCTTCCCACGTCACACGCTTGCTATCAGCGCATGTTCTTCTGCCCGCTTGTCCGGTGTCTCCAAGCTGGTGCGGCCGAGTGTGCCGTCGCGGTAGTCCGACAAGAGGATTCTCGCCGCTTTGTCTCGGTCTATTCCGCCGCCGCTTCTGGTCAGTAGGCAGCCACGCTTTTTGCCGATGGCGTCGATCACGCCTGCACTCGTCAGCCCGTCCACAGCAAAACCGTAGCGGGCCGTGAGCCGGGCTGGATAGCGCGCAAGCAGGATGGCGGCGAGAAATTCGGCGACCGCTTCGTCATCGACGACCTTGTGGCCTATGGCGTTGACCGTGGCGAGCAGGAGGCCCACGTGAGGGTCTTTGATGGTCCCCCACAACAGTCCGGGTGAGTCGGTGATGGTCATATGGTCGTTCAGTTTGTGACGTTGCTGGACTTTGGTCACGGCTGGTTCGTCGCCCACACGAGCGATGCGGCGTTTGAGGAGCATGTTCATCAGGGTCGATTTGCCGACGTTGGGGACCCCCATGATCAGCATGCGCAGCGGCTTCGCACTGCTGTTGCGATGGGGGGCGAGCGGCTGACAGAGCTGGGGCAGCTTGGCGGCATCGCCCGCATGATTACAAGATAGGGCTACGGCCTTGACGCCAGGTTGCTGGTTATATAGGTCGAGCCAAGCCTGAGTGACGGCGGGATCGGCGAGATCGGCCTTGTTGAGCACTTTCAGGCTAGGGCGCTGGCGGGCCAGGCGCAGTTCCTCGATCAGCGGATTGCAGCTGGCGTTCGGTATGCGGGCATCCAGCACTTCAACGATGACATCGATCACCTCCATCGTCTTGGCCGCTTCTTTGCGCGCCACATTCATGTGACCGGGGAACCACTGGATGGACATGAGGGGACAGACTTTCTAATAAAAATGAATTGTACTCTACCAGGATGCTGAAAAGGCCGCCAGACTGTCTTGTTCATTTGGTCTGTCCGGTCTTTCTGGTCCATCTGGTTAGTTTCGTTCAACCAAACAAACCAGACAAACCGAACAGAC
>CAVUMA010000009.1:0-107462 GCA_963742465.1 uncultured Nitrospiraceae bacterium
CCCTATTTGGCAAATTACCAATTACGGAGGCGTTATCGAGTGAGTTCAACTACCAACAAAGGAAGAAATTTCTCTCCGATCAAACAAGATCATTCTTAGGATGATCATTTTCTTATTAAAGTTGGGGGTTGATGGAATCCACCAAAGGTGTGTTACGCATGATGGAGGAAAAGTTCATTCTAGCTCATTGTCCATCCTCTCAAGTTGGTATTGGGGACTTCCAACAAAACCGCGGGAAAGTGCTTCAAGCCGGTTTCTTTTCTAGGAACCATCTTCCGACAATGAGAGCCCACAACAGTTCCTTGGCGTGCGACAAGTGCCAAAGAACCGGTAACATATCTAGAAGGCATGAAATGCCTCAAAACTTCATTTTGAAGGTTGAGCTATTTGATGTGTGGGCATCGATTTCTCATGGGACCTTTTCCGAGCTCTCAAGGTAAAATTTATTTAGTGGCTGTAGATTATGTGTCCAAATGGATTGAGGGCGTATCGTGCCAAGGCCGATTCCAAGGTTGTGAAAAAGCTCTTCAAGATGGTGATTTTTCCTCGGTTTGGTCTCCCGAGGGCTGGTTATTAGTGATGGCGGTTCTTATTTCGTAAACCATGCATTTAACAAGCTCTTGGAGAAATATGGTGTCAACCACAAGTAAGTCATCGCCTACCCACCGCAAACCAAATGGACTTGCCGAAGTGTCAAACCGGAAGTTAAGCAAATCTTAGAAAAGATGGTGGGCCTTTCTAACAAAGATTGGAGCGACAAGCTTGATGATGCACTTTCGGAACTTATCGAACGGCCTACAAAACATCGATTAAGTACGACTCCTTTCAAATTGGTGTATGACAAGCCGTGTCATCTTCCCATTGAACTTGAACATAAGGCGCATGGGCAATCAAGACAATTAATTTTGAGATGGACAAAGGAGGAGAAAAGCGGAAAGTCTCCAATTGACGAGCTCGATGAATTGAGACAAGGGACATATGAGAACGCGAAAATGTACAAGGAGAAAATGAAATCATGGCATGATAAGCATATCTTACGGAGGGAGTTCAAGTCGGTGATTTTGCGCTGACCCTTCTTCAATTCCTGATTCCGTCTATTTCTCGGAAGCTTAGTCGAAGTGGAGCTGTCCTTTTCAAGTTCAACAAGTATTTTCACGTGGTGCTTTGGAGATATGGAGCGAGCGCACGGTGCTTTCAAGGTCAATGGCCAAAAGGTGAAGTTGTACAATCCTGAAAAGCCGAACGGTGATGCTCTTCTTCACCGAAGCAAAGCACAACTAAAGGGCTTCAAATTGGTCGATTCGCACGATGTTAAACTCAGCTTTGCTTGGGGGAAACCCGAGCACTTCTTCTCATCCTTCTTTCTTTTTCCTTTATTTCATTTTTTTTTCTCTTATAATTTGATCTCTATTTTCGTCCATTTTTTCTAACTTGTGAATCAAATTTCAGTACTGGAGGAGCAAGAAAAGGAGACCAAGGATGTATCAGGGGTTAATTTGTTAGAAATTTTCAGCTTCTCTATGCGAAAAACGGAGGCAAAATGGTGCAATTGGTAATTCTTTGCGGGCCACAAACCACGTTTATCTGACCGAAAAAGATCGCAAGGGACAACAGCAAGTTTTCAAGAAAATCTTTGAGACGCCTGAAACCACGTTTACGACCTGCAAGAAAGTCGGCAAGGGACAACAACAAGATTCTCCATGCAATTTGCGGCCAAAGGTGGTTTCCGACCTGCAAAACACCTGGATTTCGAAATTTCAGTTCAAATTTTGACGTTTTTGCGACCCGTAATTGACGTTTGTGGCCTGCAAAGCTCTTCTGGAAATGTTTTTAAAAGGGGAAACCCGACCCTTCCTTCTCTCTCCTTCCCAAATTCGAATTCTACCATTAAACACCTCCTTTTCTCCAAACCCTCCTACACCACCACCCTCTCCCTACTCCGTTGAGAATCGGCAAAATTCGAGCACACCAATGCGTTCGTTGAGTCGAGGAGAGCGCGCCTATGTCCTTGAATAGTTCAATCGGGGCTCCGGTGACTCGCACGCTTTTTGATGCACCTTACGGGATTGGTGGAATGAGAGAAAGAGAGGTCGAAACTCGAAATCGGTGGTAGATCCGAGTAGAGAAGAGAGAGGAGAGCACAACGGTGGTTTCGGATCGCTCGGAAGATGCTCGGAGTTGGGAGAGTTGGTGGTGGTGTAGGAGGGTTTGGAGAAGAGAGGAAAGAGGTTTAATGGTGGAAATTCGAATTTTGGGAGAGGAGGAAGGAGAGAGGGTCTGGTTTCCTTTTTTTAAAAACATTCCAGAAATGTTTGTATGATCCGCAAAGCTCATTTACGGGTCGCAACCAGTGATTTTTGCACTGGAAATTGAGATCAGTTAGGGTCGGAAACAGCTTGCGGGGAAAATATGCAAAATCTGTTGTTGTCGGACTTTCTTACGGGTCGAAAACAGGTTCTGCGGTTCGGAAAAACTGCCAAAATCTCACTGGAAGTCACAGTGCACTTTCTTGCGGGTCGGAAATGGCTCCTGCGGCCCGCAAAAAATTTCCAATTTCACCATTTGCCTCGGTTTCTCGCGTAGAACTTGAGAATTTTTTGAGAAATTAACACCCGACACTTCCTTAATCACCTTTTGCTTGCTCTTTCAACCCTGAAATCGAATTCACAAGTGAGATAAGAAGAAACAAAATTAAAACAAATCAAGAAAAATAAAAAGAAGAAAAAAAGGAAAAATGAAAATAGAAAGAAAAAAGAAAAGAAAGGAGGAGAAGAAGGGCTCGGGTTTCCCCAAGCAATGCTCAGTTTAACGTCGCGAGCTCGACCAATTTGAAGCTCCTTAGTTGTGCTTTGCATCGGTGAAAAAGACCGTCACTCTTTCACCGTTTGGCTCTTCCGGATTGTACAACTTCACCCTTTGGCCATTGACCTTGAAAGCACCCGTTCGCTCGCTCCATATCTCCAAAGCACCATGCGGAAACACTTGTTGAACTTGGAAAGGACCACTCCACTTCGATTTGAGCTTCCCGGGAAATAGACGAAATCGGGAATTGAAGAGTAGCACCAAGTCACCAACTTTGAACTCTCTACGCAAGATGTGCTTGTCGTGCCATGCTTTTGTTCTCTCCTTGTACATCTTGGCATTCTCATACGCCCCTTGTCTCAACTCATCGAGCTCATGCAATTGGAGAACTCGCTTTTCACCCGCTTTGTCCATCTCAAAATTAAGCGCCTTGATTGCCCAATACGCCTTATGTTCAAGTTCAACGGGAAGATGACACGGCTTGCCGTACACCAATTTGAAAGGAGTCATACCAATTGGGGTTTTGTAGGCCGTTCGGTAAGCCCAAAGTGCATCATCAAGCTTGTCGCTCCAATCTTTTCTAGAAAGCCCACCATCTTTCTCCAAAATTTGCTTTACTTCCCGATTTGACACCTCGGCAAGTCCATTGGTTTGCGGATGGTAGGGGGTGGCCACCTTGTGATTAACACCATATTTCTCCAAGAGCTTGTCAAATGCACGGTTTACGAAATGAGAACCGCCATCACTAATTACCACCCTCGGAACACCAAACCGAGGGAAAATCACCTTCTTGAAGAGCTTTTTCACCACCTTAGAATCGGCCTTGGGGCAAGCAATCGCCTCAATCCACTTAGACACATAATCCACCGCTACTAAAATAAACTTGTTACCTTGAGAGCTCGGAAAAGGTCCCATGAAATCAATGCCCCACACATCAAATAGCTCGACCTCCAAAATGAAGTTTTGAGGCATTTCATGCCTCCTAGAGATGTTACCGGTCCTTTGGCACTTGTCGCATGCCAAGACATAAGCTCTTGCATCCTTGAAGATGGTTGGCCAATAAGAACCCGGCTTGAAGCACTTTAGCCGCGGTTTTGTTGGAAGATGCATGCCCGCCATATGGAGATGAATGGCAATGAGCAAGAATAGACTTTGACTCTTCTTGCGTGACACATCTTCGGTGGATGCCATCAACTCCCAACTTGAACAAGAAAGGATCATCCCAAAAATAGTACCTTGCTTCGGAAAGAAATTTCTTCCTTTGTTGGTAGTTGAACTCACTCGGTAACGCCCCCATTGCAAGGTAATTGGCCAAGTCGGCGAACCAAGGAACTGTGGCGATGCGCGACAATCCTGAAGCCGGGCTCGCCCTCGTTGATGCGATCCTCGCCAGAGGGGAATTGGAGAATTATCATTTGGCCCACGCTGCTGGTGCGGACCTCTGCCGACGATTGGGGCGAACAGCAGAAGCTCGCACCTCCTATGAACGGGCTCTGAACCTCACGCAGCAAGAGCCAGAACGACGATTTCTGGGACGACGACTGAGCGAGCTGAAGACGTAGAATATCCCCACGGTTTGCTCCTCAAAACCGGACGCCTTGCAAAGGCTCAACAGCCGCCAGCATTAACTGGCGGCCATCGAGCCAGCACCCAATCAGACCTGCTGAACAGCCTCGGCTTTGTCCGTCACAACTTCAGTGAGCATCCCGCCATCGACATCATAGAAATAGCCGAAGATATTCACATGCGTTAGTGTCCCGGTACGCGATAGAAAATATCGTGTTCGTATGGGAGACAATACGCCGTTCAATCTCCCTTCATGGCATGTGTGCCGTGGGTGATCGCCGCACCCGCGCGCAATGCCGCAGCGACGAGAACGGTTTCGGCGATCTCCGGATCCGACGCGCCTATCTCTCGCGCCTTGTTCGAGTGGAGCTCGATGCAATACGGGCACTGTGTCGTCAATGCGACAGCGAGTGCCATCAGCTCCTTATACTTTCCCGGAATAGCCCCCTCAGCCAAGGCGGCCTTGTCGAAAGCCACAAACGCTTTCATCGCCTCTGGCGCATGAGCCTCTAGATTCTTCATCTTGCTAAGATTCTTCATATCGTACATGACCACCTCCTGATGATAGATCGTTGAACGCGACTTCTCGTGCCGTTCCTCTGACTGATGTTTCACGCGCGAATGCGTGTTCTTCCACTCAGGCCCGCTGATACTTCGAGGATCGACGTGTCCATTCGCGGGGCATCCTGACGAATCCACGAGGCGGATCTCACACGAAGTCCTTTATACCTATTGAGCTCGTGGCCCAGGCCACGTAGGCACGACTGTGTTAACAACACGAGGAGCCAGAATCTGACCCGAGGTTGTAGAGTTCCTTTAAATGAGTCAGATGGTAACTCATTCGCTAGAACCTCGATGCCGTCAGTGTCACGTCCGTGCTCGCCCACGCTCGGCGGAAGCGCGCTTCCGCTGCGTCCGCTTCGGTGTTCTTCCCCTGCGCCCGGAGCGCCTGCGCGAGCCCGAACAGGGACCAGCCGTTCTCGGGGAAGCGCCGAAGGTCCTCGCGATACACCTTCTCGGCCTCGGCATTTTGTCCCGCCTTCACCAGCGCGGCGCCGAGCGAGTGCCGAATCGGGTAGTACCACTTGGGCGGTTCGAAGTAGAGTCCCGCGTCCTCGATCTTGGCCGCCTCCCGGAAGTGGTTGATGCCCGCGTCGAGGTCGCCGCGGCGGGTGGCGATCTCGCCGGACAGCGCGTGCACGGCGATCGAGAGCGCCGTCTTGCCATCGGCACCTTCGGGCGTCGCGGCGTTGATCGCCGTCACCGTGTTGAGCGCGGCTTGCGCCTCCGCCCACTGTCCCTTGGCGGCGTGCGCCACGCCGCGGGCGTAGTACGCCATGGCGTACGAAAAGCGGATGTCCTCCGGCGGAAGCGGTTCGGCAAGCACGTCGTCCCATTTTCCGAACGTCGTGAGCGTGAGCGCGTGGTACGGCAGCATTTCTTGTAGCATCCCGACCTGGCGCGCGGCGTCGAGGTTCACCTTGGAGGTGAGTGTATTGGCCGCCTCGATCGCCTGCGCACTGCGGCCCGCCATCGTGGAGGCGAAGGCGAGGAAGTGGATGTTGTGCGGGTAGTACGCGAGCGGATAGACGCCCATCGGGTGCTGCCCTTCGATGAACACCTCGTCGGTGTGGATGGCGTGTTGGTTGGCCTGTATGGCGTCGTTCCACCGTCCGACGCGGATGTAGATGTGTGCGGGCATGTGGACCATGTGTCCTTCGCCCGGCATGAGCCGAGCGAGCCGCTCGGCGCACGGCACCGCGGCCTGCGGGTTCACCGCTTCGACCGCGTGGATGTAGTAATGGCACGCGCCGGGGTGGTTCGGGTTACGCGAGATGACTCTCTCCAGCTGGCGTACGATTTCATTGGTGCCGGGGTAGGGAGTACCGTCGGGTCGCCAGTAGTTCCACGGGCGGAGGTCCATCAGCGATTCGGCGTACAGGGTCGCGGCGTCGAGGTCGTTGGCGTAGGTGTTGGCGACCCGCTCCATCGCGCGCGAGTACAACGTGTCCAACCGGGCACGATCGGTCGGCGGGTCCGCCTCGTAGCGCTGCGCGACCGCCTCGATGTACGCGCGCTCAGGCGCCGTGGCGTGGGACTTGAGCGCCAGCGCTTTCTGTGCCGCCGCGTACGCGGCGACTCCGCTCGCCGAGTCCATTGGAGCGTTGACGTGCGGGCCGTAGGCGAGTGCGATCCCCCAGTAGCACATGGCGCAGGTGGGATCGAGCTCTGCGGCGCGCGTGAACGAGCGGATCGCTTCCGCGTGATTGAATCCGTAGACGAGTCGCAGGCCCTGGTCGAAGTACTGCTGTGTGGCCGGGACTCGAGTGGAGATGCGTTTGTGGTGGGAGCCGAGGTTCGTGTAGAGGGGGACCGTGTCAGAAAGGCTCGCTCGGCGGCGCGGGCGCCACCGTCGACTCTGTGCCCAAGCTGGGAGCGGCACAGGCGAGCAGAGCAGCCGCGGCGAACCCGATGATGTGGGGGAACTTCATGGCGTGCCTCCTTCCCTTAAGCGTGGCTTTTGTGGGCAGTCTCACTTGCGCGTATTAGCATTCCGCGATCTTGCTTAGATTCTTCGTACATGGGCCTCTCCTGATGATGGATGGTTGGTGGTTAGTTGCTGAATGACGGCCTCATTATCCTATGGACGTTTCAATGCAGAGCTTGCGGTTCGCGGCCATGATCGCGCGTTCCCCGTCTCTTGTTCTTTCGCAGGACCATGCATGAAGTATCGGAACTCACGGGTTCCACGTCATGTGATAGGGGCGCAATAGTCATCGTGTTTCTCCTTGGCAAGTGTTCTCGTATCGAAGAGCCGTCCGCATCGACGCTGCAATCCATGTCGCATTATAGGATGACTGCTTGTGGTTGTTCTTATCCGGGAGTCTGGTTCTCTTGACAGAAGCAGTGCTAGGCTGTACATCACTTGCTTTGGCGTCCGGTACACTTTGCCGGCCGTCCGTCCTGCCGTGTGGTGGCCGCATGGATGTCTTGTCCGAAGTCCTCAAGGCCGTCAAGCTCGACGGCGCCATGTTTTACAATGCGGAGTATTCGGCCCCCTGGTGCTTTCGCTCGCCCGCTTCCCATCTCGTGGCTCCCTATCTTTCCCCGGCTTCCAGGCACGTGATCATCTATCACCTGCTGACCGAGGGGCATGGCTACGCACAGGTCGAGGGAGCTGGCCGGCCGCTGACTCTTCTGCAGGGGACATCGTCATCTTTCCGCACGGCGATTCGCACATCATGGGAAACGGTTCGCCCGTCAAGCCGGTCGACAATGCAGCAAGAACTGCAACGCATTTTATCTGGAGGCCTTAAGATCTCCCGGCTGGGAGGAGGCGGGGAGACCACCAAGTTCATCTGCGGCTATATGGCGTGCGATCCACAACTCAGCCGAGTGTTTCTTGGTGGACTGCCACCGATACTGAAGGTGAGCATCCGCAACGACGCCTCAGGCCAATGGCTGGAAAACTCGATTCGCTATTCTGTCGCTAATGCGGATGTTTCGAGACCCGGCGGTGAAGCGGTGGTCGCCAAGCTGTCCGAAGTCTTGTTCATCGAAACGCTGCGGCGCTACATCGCGCTGCTCCCCCAAGAACAAACCGGGTGGCTGGCCGGCATTCGGGACCCGGAAGTTGGAAAAACGCTGGCCCTTCTGCATCGCCAGCCCGCTCACCCGTGGACGATCGCTGCACTTGCGAACGAGGTCGGCATTTCTCGTTCCGTCCTGGCCGAGCGTTTCCGGCGCTATCTCTCCGAGACCCCGATTGCGTACCTCACACGTTGGCGGCTTCACCTCGGGGCGCAGCAGCTCACCTCCACGAGCAATAGCGTGGCGGCGATTGCGACAGAAGTTGGGTATGAGTCAGAGCCGTCCTTTAACCGGGCCTTCAAACGTGAGTTCGGTCTCCCGCCAGCCCGATTCCGCAGCCAATCGAAATCAACCCGTGGCAGACAAAAATAAGGGGGCGAGCCCCATTTCTCAGCACGACCTGAGCCATGCGGTCGCTGTGGCTATGCGTGAGATCTGTTACTCGATCTGAGTTGGTCGGTGCGACCCTCGCGAGGGGAGGATTGAAAGAAAGACCACACAAGGCGCACACCACGTGGGTGGATCTATGCCGGCGACTGTGCCGAATGACGGAAGCTCGTATCTCCTACCCATGGCATCAATCTTATCCAGCAGAAACCGGAGCAGCGGTTTCTCAAGAGACGGTTGAACGAACTGCCAGATTGAGACATGGATCCAGGAACTCCATCAGGATACCCTAGCAACAGCTCACGACCGGGCTCTTAGCGGTCGCTACTTTAACTCCTGTTGGTCAGGTTACAACCGCTCATACTGCGTCCGCACCAACTGCGCGCCATACGTTCGTTCGAGCCGGCGCACAATGAAGTGACCCCGTGCCATGTCCTGGAAATGGGCGATGAACATGAGGTTGATCGCCATGCCCCCGGCGGCACCGATCACCGGGACGGCTTGCGCGGCGACCTTCTCGGAGACGCTGACGCCGAAGCGCGCAGCCAACTGCGTGACGAACCTGACGAGTGCCGGCGCGCCCTCCTCCACGAGACCTCTCTCGGTGATGTACCCCGCGGCCTCTGTGACCGACTTCGCCAAAGCCCCACGCATGAGGAAGTAGGCGGATTCGCTCGCATCGTCACTCTTGCTGCGGCCCGCCGAGCGCAAACACCTCAAGGCAGGCCAGTTTGCCGTCCGGGTCCGCAGCCGTTCACCCTCGCTGCGTGCGATATCGGCAATGGAGCGCAGCATGATCGTGGTGGACAGCGGCAGTTCGAACGGCAGACCTGCCAATCCGAAGCGCACCACCCCCCGCGCCGGTTGCCGCGACCGCGAGCCGGTGCACAAACTCGCTGGCTTCGGCTGCGGCTTGTCGTCCAGCGTCAGCAGCGCGGCCTGCAGCGCCGTTTCCAGCGACTTCCTGGTTGCGACGTTGACCACCTCCGCCCACTTCTCCGGAAGCCGCTGCAGCGCCTTCTCGATCGGCATGCCGATCACTCCTGCGATCTTCGCCGCGAGGCTGGGATTCTCGAGGAGTCCTTGGCATCCCGCAGCGCCTCTTCGTCTTCGTGCGATAGCTCCATGCGACCCTCCTTCTTCCGGTTGTTGTCCAATTATAAGGGGAGCTGATACGGAAATCGTGGCCCAAGCAGGTTATTTTTTCCAGTCCCGTTATTGAAAGACACTCTCCTTTTGCCAGGAATGTCGCTCGCTTACACGGCGTTGTCAACTTGTTCAATCCGAAACAACCCACCTGTCGATTTTGACAAGTCTTGACGACTATCTTATGCAAGCCGGTATGGTAAAACCCTGAAGGGAGGAACGTGCCATGAAATACCTTTGCTTGGTGTATGTCCAAGAAAAGACACTTCACGCGATGCCGCAGAACGAGCGGATCGCGCTTTCCAACGAATCAATGGGCATACTGCGATGATCTGCAGAAGCAAGGCCAGCTCCTTGCCGCCTCACCGCTTCACCCGGTGGAAACCGCCACGACCGTGCGAGTCCGCGAGGGTAAGACGTCGACGACCGATGGTCCGTTCGCCGAAACGAAAGAGCAACTCGGCGGTTACCTGCTGATCGATGTCAGAGACCTCAACGACGCCGTACGGATCGCGTCAAAATTTCCCGCAGCCCAGTACGGGAGCATCGAGGTTCGACCGCTCAAAGAAAACGGGTGCGCGTAACAATCAGCCGCAATCATGCCGGGGATCACACGATGAAGTTCATGTTGATTGTGCATCATAACGAAGACGCCTTCGAGAAAATGGACAAGGAGACGCAATCGCAACTCCTCACCGAATCCATCGAACTGACGCACCAGCTGCATGCCGCGGGGCAATACGTTCATGCATCGCCGCTGCAACCAGCGGCGACGGCAGTCATGGTGCGAGTGCGTGAAGGCAAACCGCTGGTGACTGACGGCCCCTTCATCGAAACCCGCGAACAGATCGCGGGATATTTCCTGATCCAGGCGCGGAATCTTCGTGAGGCTATCGGCATCGCGGGCAAAGTGCCGGGCGCGCGCATCGGAACGGTCGAAGTGCGGCCGTTGATCGAGATTACAGGATTGCCCAACGAGTAACGGGCCGCGCAAGGCGCAGCTCACACAAGGGAGGAGTCGGCAATGAGCGGAATTCGCGTGCTGGTCGGAACTAAGAAGGGCGCGTTCATCCTGACGTCGGACGGCAATCGGAAACAGTGGACGGTCAACGGTCCCTTGTTCGCCGGATGGGAGTTGTACCATCTCAAGGGATCGCCCGCCGATCCCAATCGGCTGTACGCCTCGCAAACCAGCAGTTGGTTCGGGCAAGTCGTTCAGCGTTCGGATGACGGAGGCAAAACGTGGACTCCGCCGGGCACCAAACCCGAAGATTTAATGAGCCCTGACGGCATGCCGAAGGGCGAGAGCAATATGTTTCTCTACGATACTTCTGCGGAAACTGGGAAACCGCTCACGACGCACCAGCATTACGACGGCTCACAACGTCCGTGGGAATTCAAGCGCGTGTGGCATCTCGAACCGTCGCTGACGGATCCTGACACGGTGTATGCCGGCGCGGAGGACGCGGCGCTTTTCAAGTCGGTGGATGGAGGGAAAACGTGGAAAGAACTGGCGGGACTGCGAAGCGCGAAGGGACAGCTCTGGCAACCTGGTGCCGGCGGGATGTGCCTGCACACGATCGTGCTGGACAAGGTCCATCCGGATCGGATCTTCGTGGCCATTTCGGCTGCCGGCACGTTCCGCAGCGACGATGGCGGCAAGACGTGGAAGCCAACCAATAAAGGCTTGGTGTCCAAATACGAGCTGCCCGATCCGGACGCCGAAGTCGGCCATTGCGTGCACCGCATCGCAATGCATCCTTCACGCCCAAACGTACTCTTTATGCAGAAACACTGGAACGTGCTGCGCAGCGACGATGCCGGAGATTCATGGCATGAGATCAGCGGAAACCTGCCGAGCGATTTTGGATTTCCGATCGCCGTGCATGCTCATGAACCGAACACGGTGTATGTGGTTCCAATCAAGAGCGATTCCGAACATTATCCGCCGGAGGGAAAGTTACGCGTGTACCGCAGCCGGACCGGCGGGAACGAGTGGGAGGCGCTGACCAAGGGGCTGCCGCAGCAGGATTGTTACGTCAATATCCTGCGCGATGCGATGGCCGTCGATTCACTCGATCCCTGCGGTATTTATTTCGGGACGACCGGCGGGCAGGTCTACGCCTCGGCCGATGCAGGGGACAGTTGGACACCGCTTGTACGGGATTTGCCCGCAGTCTTGTCTGTAGAGGTCCAGGTATTGCCTTGACGCCTGCTGAAAATGGCCGCCAGCTTCGTTCTCAGTCGCGACCTTCGCTGCGACGTACCCAGAGGGTACGCCTCACTTAGCTCGCTCCCTGCGGCCTCGCTTGGGAAAAGGCGCGGTTCGGCGTGCCGGGGTTGGGCGGGTGAGACTGTCGCCATTTTGAGCAGCCTTATGTTCAAAGCGATTTTCAACAAACCAGGAAACTGAAATAAAATGATTCGGGTTGTACTTCCAGCACATTTGCGAACGTTGGCTCGTGTCGATGGGGAGGTTATGCTTCACGTCGAAGGTCCGGTCACGCAGCGCTCACTACTCGACGCGCTCGAAGCACGGTATCCGATGCTGCGGGGAACCATTCGCGACCACGTCACGTTGAAACGTCGAGCGTTCATCAGATTCTTCGCTTGCGAGCAAGATCTGTCCCACGAATCGCTGGACACTCCGCTGCCCGATGCGGTTATAACTGGAGCCGAGCCGATTCTGATCGTGGGCGCCATGGCGGGCGGCTAGCACGCATGTCGAATTTGAGCCGCCTCGTTCGACTAAGAAGTACAACGTGGCTTTGTCCGGTCAAGGCCCTCCGGAAGCCTGGTCCACCACCATCAAGCTATAGGAGTCATTCCCATGCGATTCATGATTATCGTCAAAGCGACCAAGGATTCGGAAGCCGGCGTCATGCCGAGCGAACAGCTGCTGACCGAGATGGGCAAGTTCAACGAAGAGCTGGTGAAGGCCGGCGTGATGCTGGCCGGCGAAGGGCTCCAGCCGAGCTCGAAGGGCGCGCGCGTCAGGTTTTCGGGAAGCAAGCGCACCGTGATCGACGGGCCCTTCGCCGAGACGAAAGAGCTGATCGCCGGCTACTGGCTGTGGCAGGTGAAGTCGAAGGAAGAGGCGATCGAATGGGTCAAACGCTGCCCCAACCCCATGCCCGGGGAATCCGAGATCGAGATTCGCCAGGTGTTCGAGGCGGAGGACTTCGGCGCCGAGTTCACGCCCGAGCTCCGAGAGCAGGAAGAACGGTTGCGGGCGGAGACGGCCAAAAATAAATTGAGACGTCTCCTTCGTGGGCTCGACGCAGGGCCGGTCAAGCGCGGCCTGGCCCGGCCGAAAACGTTAACCGAACAGTAAGAAAGGATGGTCGATATGGGCTACGTCGATGAATACGTGTTGCTTGTTCCGAAGAAGAACTTACAGGCCTACCACCGACTTGCGCAGCAGGAAAGTGATGAAAGATCCGCGCATCTCTTCCATGGGCGATCCGAAAGACATGCCCTTCGATTGCAAACGGATGGTCTACGGCGGATTCAAGGTGCTGGTAGACGTCTAAGACCTTGATCTTGACATGAGCGTATGGGCATTGTTCGATGCAGGCGCCATTCACCGATCGCACCCACATGAAGGAGGCTGTTATGCGTTTTCGATTCGTTCCCCTCACCTGTCTTGCGCTGTTGCTCCTGGCGTCCCCGGTCATAGCCAAAGAGAAGAAGCATGACAAACAAATGGACCAGCAGGCGATGATGGAACTGTGGAAACAACTGGCTACGCCGGGCGAGCCGCACAAGCTGTTTGCAACCTTGGCAGGTAGCTGGACGACCACAACCAAGGAGTGGATGGAGCCGGGTAAGCCACCAACAGAGTCAACCGGCGCCGCGGAAATGAAAATGTTGCTGGAGGGACGCTTTCTCTATCAAGAATACAACGCCCAGATGATGGGGCAAGCCTTCTCCGGTGTCGGCATCGACGCCTACGACAACATGACCAAGAAATATATGACGGCCTGGATCGATACGATGGGCACGGGGATTTTCATGATGGAAGGCACGGCCAGCGCCGACGGCAAGACCATCACGCTGAAAGGGTCGCACCCTGAGCCTGGCGGAGGAAAAATGACGCATCGTGCTGTGTGGAAGATCGTCGACAACGATACCCAGACGTTCGACATGTACGGGGCTCACCACGGCGGCAAGGAGATGAAGGTGTTGGAGATCACCTATACCAGGAAGCCAGAACGATGAGGCCAGCTGTGCGCGGAACGGATTCGGCTCGTCCGCGCGCGGCGGCCGCTTGTTGGTTCAAGCGTCCGAAACATCGTCGACTCCATTTCCCGCCCCACGTCACCTGGCCTTACTCGCGCACTTCACACCTCACACCCGACCATGGCCTTGACTCCCCTCTGATCGCTGTGGTTAGGTCAGCGCCGATCTTCTCACAGCAGGTTCTTCGCAATGATGACACGGCGTCGAGATTTTTCGGGCCATCCACTGTCGATTGCCTGTGTACTCGCCACACTCCTCTGCCCGGTGTTCACCGGCTGCGAGAAGGAAAGCCAGGCGATCGTCTCCATCGCGCTGCATCCGACGAACGCGAACATTCTTTATGTGGCGACGAACGACGCTGTCTATAAATCACGCGACGAGGGGCAGTTATGGGAACGGTTCCCGAGTTTCAGCGCGAGACGGGTGACGACTCTCGCAATCGATCCTGAGTTTCCGTCCATGATCTATGCCGGCACGATGGCCGATGCCGTTTACAAGAGTCCAGATGGCGGGCAACATTGGCTCCCTCACAACGTCGGACTCAAAGAACACGTCTCCTTTATCAATCAATTCGTCTTTCATCCGGCTGACCACGAGCAGATCTACGCGGCCACGACCGTGGGCGCATTTTATACCAAAGACGGCGGGCGTGAATGGGAAGAACGCATGGCCGGGATGAAGGAAGTCCACATCGTGGTTTCCATTGCTATTCATCCCCGCGATCCTCGGGTCCTCTATGCGGGAACTACGGGAGGAATCTATCGATCCGACAGCGCCGGGATGGGATGGAAGAAAATCAACAATGGGCTGATTCCCGAACAGGAGCTGATGGGGGGAATGGCGCTGGGGGTCAATGTCATTGTCTTCGACGTGGTCAACCCGGACATCGTCTATGCCGGAACCACGAAGGGCCTCTTCCGCACCGCGACGCGTGGGGAGCAATGGGAGCGGATTGGGCAATCGCTCCCCGATCTGTTCGTCAGCAGCATTCTCCTTGATCCGACCCAGCCGAAGACCCTCTACATCGGAGGGCCGGGGGGAGTCTGGAAAAGCCCCGACAGCGGACAATCTTGGAGCCCCATCAATAGCGGACTGGGCTCACTGAACATTCGCACCCTCGCGATGAGCCCGCGCGACTCGCACTTGCTCTATGCCGGCACGAATGGCAGCGGTCTCTATCGCTCGGCCGACGCGGGTGAGACCTGGATCGCCCCTGCCGCTCAAGGCCGCAAAGACGAATGCTCAGTAGCCGGTTCGTGGCGCCGATTCACTGTGCTTGTATCGGTTGCTGTAGGCCAGCATCTGGTCCGACAAGGCTTTCCACTCCTCGACCGTCATGAGGTCCTTCATCCTGAAACGGAGCGAGAGAATCTTCGCGGCTGACTGCATCCGAAGATTGTTTGCGTCATCTAGGACTTTGGTGAACTCCTCCGGAGTCGCCGCGTAGTTTGCGCTCAACTCATACAGCCGGCGGTGCCCCGCTCGCTCCTGCTCGCGGCTGGCTTTCAATTCCGCAACGATCTCGTTCACGACTGATTTGACTTGCTCCGCCTTTTCCTGATCCTTGACCGTCCGATCGATCAAGGAGGCCATGTCCTGTTGGCCTTTTTGCCAATAGGCATCGCTTTTCTCTCCGCTGGCCATTCCATAGTGATGGTGGGACGAACAACCAGCCAAGGCGAGCACGGCGACGAGTCCGAGGACATATCGCTGAATGCGCTTCATATACGAGCCTCCTTGTAAATAAATATGTATGACAGGTTGTCACAACGACGGTTCTTCCCGTATCATCGTCTCGGCCACCATGTCTGAACCTGTTGTTTCCTCAACCGATCACACTCTGGCTCTTCGAGAGGAGTTCCGTCATCACCTCGAAACGTTTTACGCCCAGCTCAAGCTGGCGCCGCCCTATGAGAGCGTCGAGAAGGCTATTCGTTCCCTCACGACCTCGGTCCATGCGTTGCCGCCGTTGGAGCGCGCAAGTCTGTCCACCGACGTTACAGCTCGATGGCAGTTCTTTCGTCAGGCCTTTGAATCGTCCGGGCTCAGCAAAAAACATCGCGGCATCATTGCAGGTCTCGCCCGCAACCGGTCCAGCCTGAATCTCCCCGCCGAATACGATCACTTTCTGAACCTGTATCTCCTAACAGGATGCTGAAAAAGTCCGCCAGCATCGTTCTCGCATCGTTCAGATCCTCAACGTACCCCAGAGGGTACGCCTCCGGTCTTCACTCGCTGCGGCCTTGCTGGACGGCCTTTTTGAGCATCCTGCGCTGTGTACTCCTGTTGTCCAAAATGCGCAGACTTGTGAAGTTCCGGCATGCCCACAAAGCTTTTCGCAGCCCGCTGATTCAGGACGGCAGTTTGGCTCCTTCGAGCACTTCCCGGAGTTCTTGATACACCGTCATAAGTCGGGAGTTCTCCAGCCGATACGCAAATACAACCGTAATGGTTCCGGACAGTAAAAATACTACTCCCAACCCTGCAATCCCCAATGCCAACAACACTCCACCGGGCGCCGACATTTCTCCCTCGACGAACAAAGAGATCAAGGCTCCCACCATACCCACGACCACCACGATAAACCAGATACCGGTGAGAAGAGCCGAGGACCAGGGAGTGAGCTTTCGGCAGAGCACCGCGAGTGCATCGCCTTCCGGAGACAGAGAGATCAGCCCTTTCAACGGCCACAATGTTCGAAAGCCTATGAGCGAACAGCCGGTATTTCTGGCGAATCACAATCTGGTTCAGATCCTGGTAAAACCGGGCGGTTCCATGCGGCAACGTCAAGAAACCGCCGGCATCGAACCGGTCGGCCAGCTGCTTCATGGTCGTATGCGTGAATCGATCGTGCGTGCGGGCAACTCCGCATCCGTACCGACTCGCATCCGGCGTGAGTCGCACGAAATAGAGCCAGTCTCCGAGAATGAGGCCGAGACACAAGGCACCGGCGAAGAAGCCAGCGAAGATCATGCTCGTACCTATCCCATAGGGGCCGCGGGTGAATCAAGTGACGGAACCAAGATAATCTGTTGACTCGTCGCAGTGAGTTGGCTAGAGTAGCCCGTGTGCTGTTCAGGCGGGTCCCCTCGCTCCACTCAGGTGCTCCGCCGCACAAATTATTTCCCCCTCTGGTAGTTGCGGCAGTCGGCTCATCCCTCGCTTGTCGAGGAGCGCAAGTCGCCTTTAATGTGGAGTCGGAGGTGATATGGATTTAGCGAAGGTCGAGCGTGTCTATACGTCTTACGCCAAGATCTACGATCGGATTTTCGGAAAAGTGTTTCACGAAGGGCGTCAGTCGGTGATCCGAAATTTGAACGTCCAGCCTGATGAAAAAATCCTCGAAGTGGGAATCGGAACCGGGTTGGCCCTGCCGATGTACCCCCGCCATTGCCAGATCGTCGGTATCGACTTTTCAGAAGGCATGCTGGACCAAGCGAAGCAGCGAGCGGCAGAACACCGGATGGCCCACGTGCAATTGCACCGAATGGATGCCGGCGCGATGGAGTTCAAGGACGATAGTTTCGACACAGTCGTCGCGGCCTACGTCGTCACCGCTGTCCCCGACTACCGCAAGGTGGTCAGCGAAATGATCCGCGTCTGCCGACCCGGCGGACGGATCATCATGCTGAATCACTTCGCTAACGACAATAAAATCATCGCCGCCATGGAGAAAGTGCTTTCCCCTCTCACAAAGCACTTAGGGTGGCGGACAGACCTGGCACTCCAGACCGTGCTGGAAGGGACGTCGCTGCACGTCGCCCGGAAGCAGAATGTGAATCCATTGCGGCTCTGGGCCTTAGTGGAATGTGTGAACGGGAAGAACGTGAACGGCAAGACACACATCAACGGCGTAAAAAATGGGAACATCGCCGCGGCCTACGCACATATCAACGGCACGCATCTGCCGGAACACGCCAGCGGACAAGCGTGGTCTAGCATCCTGCTTCCGCCTCGTTTCTGTATCCTACGCATCAGCCCCGCGTTGCTGTTCGAATGACTTCCAATTCTTCCATTCCCCACCTGGAATGATTGTATTGCCCACCAAGCACTGGCCGGAGAACCGTTGAACGATCAGGTCCGCCAGGAGCGAAAGGACTTGACCGGTGCGGCGATCCTGCACCCCACGGACCCGCAGCACCACGCCGAACCCTGGCCCATCAAGCGGCCCGTACAACATACAGTGAACCCCTGTGGCACCCACTGCTCCCTGCATCGACGCCGGAAACAGATCCCCTTCCCACTGAATTGAAGGATGACGCCCGGATGATGAAGTAGTGGCCAGCCAGGTACAGGGAACTCCTGCCACATCCAATTCCGCCAAGAGCCATGTTACCGTCGGGGAATCTGGCATCCCACTTTGAAACGTCCATTGAGCCACCTGCTCTAGCGACAAGGGTTCGAGGCTCGGCGCCGCCACTTCCTCTAGCTGCGCTTCTTCGCACACCACATAGAGTTCCCCTTGCGGATCGAACCAGAAGCGGAGTCTCCCGTCGTTCAACTCCGCTTGGATCACCCCCAGCGTCGAGCAATCGGCCCCTTCCTGTTCAAACATGGAGAAATCTGTCACGCCGGTCATCGTGAGTTTCGCAACGCGAGCCATCTGGCGAATACGATAGCGGATCACGACCGTGACCGTGGTCCCCGCCGGCACTTCGCGGCCCGACGCTTCATCCAGCAGCCGTCGCTTGGACACCTGCACATCCGTCACATAGCCGCCGCGGAACCCGCCGGTATGGCCCAGCAACCAGCGCACATCTTCAATATTCACCACATGATATTTCATAGCCTGAATGCCCGCATACTCCGAACGATCTTAGTAGGCTTCGGGAAAACCATTTCAACTTACCTGAGCTTCGATGGCCGCACGTGTGACACAAAAGAAGAATACCCGGCAGGATGCTCAAAAAGGCCGTCCAACAAGGCCGCAGCCGATGGAAGCACCGCAGGCGTAGCCCCTGGCTACGTTGAGGATGCTTTCGAGGCAAGAACGAAGCTGGCGGACTTTTTCAGCATCCTGCTAGCATCCTGCTAGAATAATGGCTGTTGCTGCTTAAGCCCATCCACCTGACGCACCAACTCCTCCACGCGATCCTGCAGACGAGCGTTGTCCAGCCGAAGCAAGTCCAAGCGATCCAGGAGCTGCTCTCGCTGAATCTCGGTCCACTCCAGCGTGCGCTTCAACCCCTCCAGCTCAAGCTGAATCTGTTGCTGTTCTTCAGTCGGGAATGACATGTGTCCTCCGGCTAATTGGCTGTTGAAAAAGCCCGCCAGCTTCGTTCTCGGCTCATCGAAATCCTCAACGTACCCCAGAGGGTACGCCTCCGGTTTCAACTCGCCTGCGGCCTTGCTGGACGGCCTTTTTTAACAGCCTGCGTGGTCAAGTCTCGCTATTCTAGCCAGACAGTCCGCAGGGCTTCCGACTGGCCGACACCATTTCTCCATAGCTTACCAGTATAAGTCCAGACTGCACACGCGTCCATCACGACCTTCGGCAATTTTTAAGGAGGCAGAAAGAGTCGGAGCTTGAAAAAGACCTCCGCTCCTCGGTACAGTTCAAGCCAGAGCGTAGTGAGGCTCCCCTGAGGTGTCAATGCGCGCGGTCTGCCTCCAACATGTTCCTTTTGAAGGGCCCGGAGCCTTCGCGACGGCGCTGGCTACGCGCGGCGTGAACCTGGAACGGTATGTAGTGCCGCAAGGCGGACTGCCCAAAGATGCGGGGGATCTTTTGATCGTGATGGGCGGGCCGATGTCGGTGAATGATTCTGATTCCTGGATTGCCAAGGAGACGGAATTCATTCGATCCGTGATCCTGGCCGGCAAGCCCGTCATTGGTGTCTGTCTAGGAAGTCAGTTTATGGCGAAATCGTTGGGTGCCACCGTACATCAGGGTAAGGCTCTGGAAATCGGCATGACACCGGTCAGGCTGACGGCTGAGGCGAAACAGGATCCTGTTTTCAGTATGCTGCCTGAGTCATTCGACGTCTTCGAATGGCATGGCGAAGTGTTCGACCTCCCCAAAGACTGTGTGCCCTTGGCTGGCTCCGATATCGCTCCTCTGCAAGCTTTCCGCTATGCCACTCGTGCCTACGGGCTTCTGTTTCATTTGGAGATGGAAGAGAACGGCATCGACTCGTTATGCCAAGAGTGTGCTCCAGATCTCACGAAAGCACGGTTGGCCGCGCAACAGGTGAAAGCAACAGCCCTCCCACATTTACCGCAACTTCATCAGATCGCTGACCGGCTCATCGGCCATCTTCTCTCTCCTCAACGTTGATTGCAGACGCTGCTCTGAAGTACCCTGTGAAGGCCAATTGGCGAGGGGTACATATTACCTTTCGCTCTTTGCCCATTGTCCCTAGCCGTCACGACGAAAGGAGCTCGAGGAATGTCTGGTTTTCCGATTGAGGTTGCTACGCGAATCAAGACCTTGCCGCCCTATCTGTTCGCCGCGATCGACACGATGAAGCAGGCTGCAATAGCGCGGGGAGTCGATATCATCAATCTTGGCATCGGCGACCCCGATCTACCGACTCCGGCGCCGATCGTCGAAAGCCTCGGCAAAGCCGCAAAAAACCCAACGCACCATCAGTATCCGTCCTATGAGGGCATGCTGTCGTTCCGAAAAGCTGTCGCCGACTGGTACAAGCGTCGGTTTAACGTGACGCTCGATCCGGCCAATGAAGTTCTGACCTTGATCGGCTCGAAGGAAGGCATCGGGCATATTCCACTCGCATTCGTCGATCCAGGCGATATCGTGCTTGTTCCGAGCCCCGGCTATCCTGTCTATCCCGTTGGGACTGGCTTCGCCGGAGGCATCTCACACCTCATGCCGCTCACGAAGCAGAACGGCTTCTTGCCGGACTTGAACGCGATTCCTAAGGACGTGGCAAAAAAGGCGAAGCTGATGTTCCTGAATTCACCGAACAACCCGACGTCGGTCATCATGAGCAAGGACTATTTTAAGCGAGTGGTGGATTTTGCCCAGGAAAACCAGATCATCGTCTGCCACGACGCAGCCTATTCGGAGATTTTCTACGACGGCAAGCCCCCTGCGAGCTTCATGGAAGTCGATGGCGCGAAGGACGTGGGGATCGAGTTCCACTCGCTGTCGAAGACGTACAACATGACCGGCTGGCGCATCGGGTTTGCCGTCGGGCATAAGCAGGTCTTGGCTGGACTCGGCAAGGTGAAGAGCAACCTCGACTCCGGCTGTTTCCAGGCGATTCAGGAAGCCGGCATTACCGCCCTCAGCCTGGATGATTCTGTGACAGATGGCTTGCGCAAGATCTATCAGGAACGGCGCGACACTCTAGTCCCAGGCCTCAAACGGCTGGGGCTTGAGGTGGATCCGCCTCCAGCCGCGTTCTACATCTGGGTCACGGTACCGAAGGGATATACCTCCGCTTCCTTCACAGCTCACTTGCTGGAGAAAGCCGGAATCGTGACGACTCCTGGCAACGGCTTCGGCGCACCGGGGGAAGGATATATCAGGATGACCGTCTGCACGTCGAAAGAGCGATTGGCGGAGGCGGTGGAACGTATTAAGAAGGCGGGGTTCTAATACCGTGAAACGTAAAAGGTGAAATGTGAAAGGCGATGCAAGCAGAGATGGCTCCAGACTCGTTTCACGTCTCATGTTTCACATCTAACGTGGCTTCTATGGAGACGGTCTTTATCGGGTTTGGCTCGAACGTCGGCGATCGGCTCGATTTCTGCGACCGTGCGGTGACGTTGCTAAGCCTGCTGCCACATTCGCAAGTCACGGGAGTGTCATTGCTCTATGAAACCGAGCCAGTGAAGGATCATGCCCAGCCTGGCGATGGCTGGTTCTTGAACGGCGTCGTGCAGCTTGAGACGGATGTGACGCCTAAAAGCCTCTTGGCTATACTCCGTGAGATCGAGCGAGCGCTCGGCCGGGATGAGGAAGACCGATCAGGCCCCAGAACCATCGACCTTGACATCTTGTTCTACGGCCAGCGAATTATCAGCGAACCAGATCTCGTGGTCCCGCATCCTCGCATGCACCAACGCCGGTTCGTTCTTATGCCGTTGAGCGAACTCGATCCGCTGTATCTGCATCCCTCACTCCAGCGCACGATCAGCCAGTTGCTCGCCGAGGTCGGGAAGCAGCCGGAGGTCCGCCTCCTGTTCCCCCAGCCCTCGACCCGCTATGGCTCACGACCTGCTTGCAGCCCGCCTCCAGGCTCATGAAGATTATCCGCACCGCACGATCCATGACTGCATGGAGCGAACAATTACGCCGGGAAGGTGTGAGCATCGGATTCGTACCCACGATGGGCGCGCTGCATGATGGCCATCGCTCCCTTATTCGAGCCGCACGATTACAATGTGATGCCCTCGTCGTAAGTATCTTCGTGAACCCGACACAGTTCAGCCCGAGCGAAGACTTATCCGCGTATCCCCGCCCGATTGCCCGCGATCGTGCGCTGTGCCGCGAGGAAGGGGTGGATGTCTGTTTTGAACCGACAGCCCGCAACATGTACCCGGACGGCTTTCAAACTATTGTGACGCTGCCTGCAATCGCCCATCGATGGGAAGGAGAGGCCCGACCTCATCACTTCGCCGGTGTCGCCACGGTGGTGGCAAAACTCTTCGGTATCGTGCAACCCCATCTCGCCTTGTTCGGCCGGAAAGATTATCAACAAGCTGCGCTGGTTAGGCAACTTGTGAACGATCTCAATCTCGGCGTGGGGATTCGGGTGCGACCGACCGTCAGAGAGCAAGATGGGCTAGCCATGAGTTCGCGCAACGTCTATCTCAGCGCGGACGAACGTCGGATTGCTCCCCTGCTCTCTCAGGCGCTCCGATCCGGCAGACAGATGATCCTGGATGGAATGGACGACACGGCGGCGATCGAGCGGATTATGCGGCAGACCGTCGAGCAGGCACCCGCCATTCATGTCGAGTACCTGGCCATATGCGATCCGGACAGTCTGGAGCCTCTGCCCATCGTCGTGACTCGTGCGGTACTCTTGGGGGCAGTCCGGATCGGGTCGATCCGCTTGATCGATAATCTGCTGATGAAAATGCCGGGTGGAAAGCGTCGCGTTACGAATTGAGCATAGGATCAAGGCCTTGACCGACTAAGAGCCCGAGGACGACCTGAGCCAGACGGCGGTGATGTTCAGGTGGGACCTCCAGAAAGCGGATACCCATCGATGACGGTCGAACGGAACAGACCATCGCCGTCTCAATACGGATCGTTTCTTCCTCCACCGTTGGCTTCAAGACCAATTCGATAAAGGCCCCCTCCGGGAACCCCGTCGTCTGCAGGGAGCAGCCATCCATCGAAATATCAGTGATTTGGTTAGTCAGTGGCAGCTGCTTATGGTCGAAGACCTGGGCCTCGATGGAGGCCGTCAGGCGTGTGTACTGACGCCGATCAAACGCCTGCGTATTGTGGCGCGCGCCGGAATAGAACCCACGAAAGCGATTCGTGCACATCTGGCATCGAAACGGAAACACATTGACGCGGCTCAACAGGCGCTCGACCCTGCCCTCCTGGTAGGTCACGCGAACGAACGGAGTCCCGCAAATTGGACAGTGCAATTGCTTCATGAACCAGAACGGACCTTGCTCTGGACCGGCCCCTGCTCCGCCACAATCGGTTCGATGCGCGCCGGCGAGTAAGTGGCCGGCTTCACCCATTTCCCATCTTCGCGCTTATAGCCACCGACCTTGCTCATGTTGGACCGATGGACTTCTCGAAAGACCGGATCCATGTCGATGCCATAGGACACCGCGGTACCGTAGACAACGTAGAGGAGGTCGGCCATCTCCTTTGCAATGGATGAAAGATCTTCTGCCGCGAGGGCCTCTTTCAACTCATCGAATTCTTCCTGAATGAGCTTTACGCGCAGCTCACACGTCCGCCCGTCGACGACCGTCGGGAACTGGATTGACGACGATATCGAATGTCCGGTGGAAGGCTTCTACCATCGCCTGCTCGTCGGCCATCAGGGGCTCCCTATTCGCTATCAAAGGGCAACGCTTTGCGAGAAACGAGTTCCACCGGATCTAACATGGGGATCTCTTTATCCGACGAGACGCCGAGCTCCTTGAACCGACGGGCCGCCGGCAGGATTCTGGTTTCGAGCGACCCGACCGCTTTGTTGTATGCCAGGACGCTCTTCCCGAGCGCCTGTCCGACGTCGTTCAAATGTTCTGTCAGCACGGCCATCCGTTCGTAGAGATCCTTCCCCAACCGCCCGGCTTCCTCGGCATGCTCCGTCAATCGCTCCTGCCGCCACCCGTAGGCGACCGCCCGTAAGAGCGCCATGAGCGTCGTCGGGGTGGCAAGGACCACGCTTCGAAGAAACCCATCCTCAATGAGTCGTGGATCATGCTCCAGTGCGGCGCCAAGAAACTGTTCGCCCGGCAAGAACAGCACGACAAATTCTGGCGCCTGTGCGAATTGATTCCAATAGGCTTTCAGGCTCAACTCGTCCATGCGCGACCGGACTTGGGCAGCATGACGGCGCATGCCTTCGAGACGTTGCTCCTCGGTCGAGGCTTCATGCGCGTCCAGATAACCTGCCAGCACGGTCTTGGCATCCACAATGATCTGCCGCCCACCCGGCAACTGGACCACCATGTCGGGGCGGAGCCGGCTGCCGTCGACCGTGATAGACTCCTGCTCGAAAAAATCGCAATGCGCCACCATGCCGGCCAACTCGGCCACGCGCTTGAGCGTGATCTCACCCCATTGGCCGCGGATAGCCGGCGCGCGTAGCGCCTTCACGAGGTTGCCGGTCTCCGACTGCAGACGCTGCTGCGACTCGGCCAGGAGCTTGAGATGCTGATCGAGGCCTCCATAGGCCGCTTGCCTCGATTGCTCCAGCTGCCGGAGCTGGTCGTCGTATCGATGCAGCGAGTCTTGGAGGGGTTTGACCAGACTATCGATCGCCTGTTGCCGCTGGGCGAGATCGCCCTTGGCCTCGGCTTGGAGCGTTTCGAATGAGCTGCGTGCGAGGTTCAGAAAGGCTTCGTTGTTCTGTTTGAGGGCTTCGCCGGAGAGAGCTTGGAAGGTCTCGGCCAATTCCTGTCGGGCCTGGCCCAGCAGAGTCTTTTGTTCGTTGAGATGGAGTGCGGCCTCAGCGGCCTTGGTCTCCGCCACCGCACGGGCCTGGGAGGCCTCTGAAAGATCCTGTCTGATCCGGTCGAGATCGAGGCGATCCTGCCCCGCCTGTCGGCGCAATTCGTCTGCCAGCGATTCTGCCCGCTGCGCCCGTTCGCCGATAGTCAGCAGTTGTGCCTGCATGTTCGCACGTACGCGGGACGCAATCCAGAACCCGACAATCAGCGCGCCGAGGAGGCCTCCGACGAGAACCCCCACACTAAAGACTGTGACATCAATCATGGGTGACCGTCCACGTCATGCCGCCGACCCATATTCGACCACGTTGTTGGGTGTTGCAATGAGAAAAAATGATTTTGAACAATACGTAAAAGCCCGTGAAAGATCAAGACATCAAGACGACCAGAGACGTTCAGCCCTACAAAATCACATCATGGTTGCTGGATGACTCCGATCTCGCAAACAAGTCTCCTTCACGCTCTTGAACGATGATCTCTCCTCGCTCCGCATCCAAGCTGATTCGATCGCCTTCCTTGAGTCTGGTGGTAATGCCAGGCACATTCGCGACCGCCGGCAATCCGTACTCGCGAGCAATGATTGCCCCGTGGGACAGTGTCCCGCCCATTTCGGCGACCAGCCCCGCTGCCACGCCAAACAACGGTGCCATGCCGGGGTCGATGACCGAGACCACAAGAATGTCGCCACGGCAGACTCGGCTCCAATCCTCCATCGATCGAACGAAGCGAACCGGTCCCACGACCTGCCCCGCACTGATGGGAATACCCCGGAAGATCTCCATCCGAAGCGACAACGGAGGATGTGTCCGTGCCGCGGACCACGTCTTTCCAATCCCGAATCGTGTCTGGAACGCTGACCGTGGCGTAACGGTCTCTCTCGGCCCGGCGAGCCTGAATCATCCCTCGCCAATCACTCAATCCTCCGGCTAATATGTCGGCGCGTTCTTCGATCGTGAAGTAAAAAATATCCTCCCGAGACGAGAGTAGCCCCTGTTCGACCAACCACTCGCCGAGGCGAAGCAGAAGACCACGTGCCGCTGCCGAGTAGTACATCAAATGATGTCGGTTCGCCTCCCGCAGGGCGAAGAACCGGCAAAGCCGTCGATACCACCAAGAAAAGATGGCCCACCGATGGAATCGCCATCCGAACCTGGCGCGAATCTCTGCAAGCGCCCGTTCCCGTACCACTGTTTGGCGCTGAAGAATGTCCGCCGGGGTGGCACTGGTTGGAGCCAGAATCTGTGTTCGCAATACCGCCAGTAACAACTCCGGTTGATCTGCAAACCGAGGCGACATGACGTCCGACTCACCGACCCCGCGATGGCCATAGTCGTCGAGATACCGGTCGAAGGCACGGAGAACTTCAGTCCCCTCGAGTTGGCGACGAACCTCAACCGGGTTCCACTTCTCTGCGGTGAACCACGAAGTCACTGATCGGGTCGCGTCGAACCATGTCAGCTATTTCAGCCAAACGGACAATCTGTTGCGCGCTGATCACCGCTGCCTGACCCTGCAGCGCCCCGTTCAGCAAAGCTCTCCAGTCTTCGCCTAGCCAGCGAGGCAGCAAGCCGCCTAACGCTTGTAAACACTGCGACACCCCTCCCGCAATGGCAAACGTCAGTTCGTGTTCATCGAGCCATTTCCCGATGGCATCAAGGCGCAGGGCGATGTCTTCGCCGGAGACAGTCCGAAGCCGATCGGCGCGATGCTCGGCCGCCATCGCTTTCATCTCCGCGAACCAGGCCGGCCCATGGTGCACGGCCTTTCTCATCTCAGCCATCATCACGACGCCGGCACGGGCGAGCGCGAACCACCCGAGCGGGTGGGCCTCCGGCGCCCTGGCAAGGACTTCCCCTCCCATCTGCTCCGCCAACAAAGAGGGATCTCCCCGCAGTTGTGCGACGAGGGAATGAAACAGCGTCATATTGATGTAGGGACGTCCCTGGAACGTGCGGACAGACGAGATCCCTTCAGGAATCAGGCACCCCATACGCCGATAGGGTGAAAGAATGTAGCGCTCCATGAACAGCTCGAGAAACGACAGGCCAAGCGGGCTCGGCAACTCCGGCAACGTCTCTTTGAAGTTGGCACGCGACCATTCGCAGTCATCATTGGTCAGCTGCGGGGATCGAGTCAGACTCGATATGGGGCGCGCTTGGAGCAGCCACAGGCCACGCTCATCGTAGAGCCATTCGAGATCCACTGGATGGCCGAATGTCTTTTCAATCTGTTTGGCCGTACGGGCTAGGGCAAACAGTCGGTCGTCCGACAACGTTGCGCGACCCAACGGCCTCATCCGACAGCGGCATTCGCGAAGACCTTGGCCGGTCACCCGTAACGCCTGAGTCTGCCCGGCGATCGTCCGTTCGCTGATCCGGATGGGCTGACTGTTCTCGGCGATCTCAACCACATACTGATCCGGCGTCACGCGCCCATCGACGAGGGCTGCCGCAAGCCCCGCAACCGCATTGACCATCACCTGGGTTGCTCTTCCTGTGAGGGGATGGACGGAATAGGCCACACCGGCGGCTTGCGCCTCTAACAGCGGTTGGATCACAACGGCCATGGCGGGAGGTGCTCCGCTCAATCCCGACGCCACATGATAATTCAGGACCCGCTCATCCCAGATCGACAGCCACAGGTCCTTCACTGCCAGAGCCCATCTCCTCCAGCGGAATACCGAGGCGCGTCCGGTACACTCCGGCAAAACTCGCATGAGCTCCATCCTCGTTCGTCGCTGACGACCTCACAGCCCACAGCCCAGACAATGGTAGATCCATCAGGCGAACCTGTTCGACAATCTGAGCCGTCAATTCAACGATGTCGTAATTCTGAATGATGGTGCGACAGTGGGAGAGTATCCGCTGGCGTTCGGCCCCGGAGGAGTGCAGGGCCGCCTGCCACTGTTCCTCCGGGGAAAAATCCGGCGCCATAAGCGCGTGATCATAGGCCTCCGTCGTCACGCAGAATCCGGAGGGAACTGAGAATCCTCCTGCGAGCAGACGCGCCAAGCCTACGGCTTTCCCCCCAACAAGAGGTGGTTGAGTGCAGGCGGCCAAGGGAAGAAGGAGAGGGCGATCCATTGAAGTGGATAGTACCTACAGCACGAGGAGGAGGTAAAGGTCATTCACGTTCGTGCCGGTGGGACCGGTGAAGATGAGCTGATGGAGTTGCTTCAATGCGGGGTAGGTGTTGTGGCGCTTCAACGCGCCCTTGAGATCCACGGAGAGGCGCTGCGCGCGCGCCACGGTATTACCATCGATCAACGGCGCCAGCCGCATCAGTCGGACCGTCGGTGCCATCGGTGCCGATCGCCACTACCCACACCTTGGCCAGACCGGCGATTTCCAGCGCGGCAGCTGCAGCGAATTCTTGGGCACGCCCGCCTTTTCCTTTTCCAGTGACGGTCACGGTGGTTTCCCCACCGGCCACCACACAACAGGGCCTCTGTAGCGGTTTGCCCTCTCGCACAATATTCCTCGCCAGGGCGCCAAATCGCTGCCCTGCCTCACGGGCCTCTCCGGTTACGGCCGGCGTATGCACGAGGGTTCGCAGACCTGCCTCTCTGACTGCGCGGGTCACAGCCGTGACAGCCGCTGCGTTGTTCCCGACGATATGATGATGGACGCGACGAAATAGAGAGGAGCCGGGCTTCGGAGTTTCACTCGCAAGTCCCTGACATCCACGGTCGAGATGCCGACGCACTCGCTGAGGGACCGCCCGCCAGATGCGATAGCGTTTCAGAATCGCGACAGCATCTTGATAGGTCGTGGGGTCTGGGACTGTCGGCCCTGAGGCAATGGCGCTAAGGTCGTCGCCCAACACATCGGACAGAATCAGCGTCACAACGGTGGCCTTGGTCAACTCGGCGAGACGTCCGCCTTTGATGCGCGAGAGATGTTTCCGAACAGTATTGATTTCCCGGATACTCGCTCCGCATCGCAAGAGTTCCTGTGTGGTCCGTTGCTTGTCGGCTAGCGTAATCCCTGCGACAGGAGCAGGCAGTAAACTGGACGCACCGCCCGACAGGAGCACGATCAAGAGATCGCGCCGACCGAGTTCTGCCGCCATGGCACAGAGCCTGGCGGCTGCCCGCTGACCAGGGTGATCGGGAACAGGGTGGCCGGCCTCCGCCACGACAATCCGTCTCGTCGGCGCAAGATGGCCGTGCTTTACCACGACAAATCCACTATGCAGCCGAGGGCCCAACCGCTGTTCTACTGCCTGGGCCATCGAGGCCGTGGCCTTCCCAGCCCCGAGCACGACCACACGCTCATAGCGACGCAGGTCATATCGACGCCTGCCGATGATCAGCTCCTCGCCGTTTCTTGAGATGGCTCGACCGACCGCCGCACGGGCGTCGACCGCAGCCAATCCACGAACGAGTATTTTCTTCAGAAGTGGCCGGATAGGAGAGGGAGGCAGGCTGAGGTCGAGGTTAAGGTTGAGCGAAGACCTAACGTTCTTCATCTCAGCCTTGGCCTCAGCCTTAACCTTCCGATAACACCGACGATGGGCTAGGGAGTCTTGTCCTGCTTGAAACAACGGGAAGGACAAGTCTGCCGTGGGACTTTCATCTGATAGGTCCCTCGTGGGAGCACATCCTTCTTAAATTCAGGATTGAGCATCTTGAGTTCCAAGAAGTAGGTCCCAAATTCCTCGGCAATTGAGGTGAGGGCTCGTTGGGAATCTTTCACGTTGACGGTAACCGTTTCAGTTTCCATTGGCACATACAGGTCTTTCTTGCTCAGACCCAAGTACTTCTCCGGCTGCGAGTAGATTTCCTTAGCGGCGATGATTCTCGGGACATAGCGCATCGTTTCCCGTGGTCCGTGCATCTTCCAATAGTCGGTAATATTCTGATCCTTCAATAACCGGCGAACTCGCTCTTCACCGGCATTGTACGAAGCCATGGCCATGAACCAATCGTTCTGCTTGAAATCTTTCAGATAGCGCAAATACTTGACCGCCGCTTCCGTCGACATTTCTAAATTGCGGCGATCGTCGCGGACCGCATCGCTCTTGAGACGATAACGTCGCCCGGTGGAAGGGATAAACTGCCACGGCCCCGACGCTTTCGCCTTTGAATAGGCGGCAGCCACACACTTGCTCTCCACCAGCAGCATATACTTGAGGTCATCCGGCAACCCGGCATCGGCCAGTTGCTTTTCGGCGGGAGGGAAACAGCGTCCAGTTCGCTTGGCAAGGATGATACTTTCGCCCTGGTCTTCTAAGAATTGATAGAACTCATACTCGATGCGTTCACGTACCTGCCAGTTATCGAGCGGGACCGGTTGGCCGGCAAAGGTCAGCTTATCGGGCAGCTTGAACGAACTGAGGAAGTAGCGCTCTCCCTCTCGCTTGATTTCCGGAAGAATGACAAGGCGATCTTCAGGCTCGTTGGGGTCCTCAAGGGGATCAAGCAAGATCACCTCTCGCTCTGGTTCTCCATTGGCTCCAGATCGAGGAGTGCTCTCCTTCGTCTCAGAATGTTCAGGTTGCAGCTGCGCTTCTGTCGCAATCGGAAGCACGACCACCATCCATAACCCACTGAGCACCATTGCTCGCCGAACCCATGTCGTCATACCAACCCTGCCTCCTACATGCGGTAAACGATCCAAAGTCGAGTACGTATGCTAACAGCCTGACGAGGGGTCGGCAAGCATGATCGACTTTCAGATTCGTGCTAGACTGCGAGACTATGCGTGCGCTGACCCTCCTCAACGATCGCATCACCCACTGCACCGCCTGTTCACGGCTTGTCACCTATCGAGAAACGATCGCCGCAGAGAAGCGAAAGCAGTTTGAGGACTGGACCTATTGGGGACGTCCGGTCCCCGGATTTGGGGATTCGCAGGCGCGCCTCTACGTGCTCGGACTGGCGCCAGCCGCCCACGGCGGCAACCGAACCGGACGGGTATTTACAGGCGATCGCAGCGGGGACTGGTTGTATGACGCCTTACATCGATTTGGCTTCGCCAACCAACCAGGCTCTCATCACCGGGATGACGGACTGAAGCTATCGGATTGTTACATTGGCGCCACGGTCCGTTGCGCCCCGCCCGACAACAAACCGGCCCCTGAAGAATTCAAGGCCTGCCGCCCCTATCTGCGGGAAGAGCTCCGGTCGTTACGGAAGATTCGAGTGGTCGTGGCGCTGGGCAAGATTGCGTTCGATCACTACTTGAAAGCCTGCCGTGATGAGGGGCTGCAACTTCCTTCACCGCTCCCGAAGTTTTCCCATGGAATTGTCCAGCTCCTTCCGTGGGGCATTACACTGATAGGTTCATACCATCCAAGCCAGCAAAATACCTTCACCGGCCTATTGACCAGGCCGATGTTTCACCATATCTTTGCAACTGCTCGACAGCGACTTGCCGAACCGGC
This sequence comes from uncultured Nitrospiraceae bacterium, assembly GCA_963742465.1. Classification (GTDB taxonomy): domain Bacteria; phylum Nitrospirota; class Nitrospiria; order Nitrospirales; family Nitrospiraceae; genus Palsa-1315. Next base: position 31,240 of record CAVUMA010000009.1, read on the forward strand.
AGGCACGCGAGCCGACCAATAGGTCTTACTTCTTGGTTTGAGCTTCCCAGTCCGCCAGGAATTTCTTGAGCCCGCTATCAGTCAGCGGGTGTTTCACCATCTGCTGAAAAATGGAGAAGGGCATTGTACAGATATGCCCGCCAGCTAACGCAGCCTCGACAACGTGCTGAGGGTGACGCACGCTCGCTACCAACACTTGGGTTTTATAGTCGTAATTGCGGTAGATAGTCAGGATCTGGCGGATCAGTTCCATCCCGTTTGAACTGATGTCATCAAGCCGACCGATGAAGGGGGAGACGCACCATGCACCGGCTTTTGCTGCGAGAAGCGCCTGGGTTGGGGAAAAGCACAATGTGACATTCACCTTGATACCCTCGGCAGCCAATCTTTTGGTGGCCTTCAACCCTTCCGCAATCAAGGGCACCTTCACGACGATGTTCTTATGGATCTTCGCAAGTCCCTTCCCTTCCTTCACCATGGCATCGGCTTCGAGACTGACGACTTCTGCGCTGATCGGCCCATCCACGATGTTGCAAATTTCGATGAGCATTTCCTTAAAGCTGCGCCCTTCCTTGGCGACAAGCGACGGATTTGTGGTCACTCCGTCAAGGAGTCCAAGACTGGCTGCCTCCTGGATTTCCTTGACGTTGGCAGTATCAAGAAAGAATTTCATGGGCATGTCCTTTCATGTCGGAATGAGAAATCCTTGTGATCAGTTCGTTATCGGTTATTCTATAAAGAACTCAACCTGTCTGCAATCTTCTACTGGCGCACGCCAGTTTGACAGGCCTCAGACTGCCGGTTAGAATCCGCCTGTTAATCATAGGCTCGTCTCCGCACTAATCTATACGACCGAGGAGAGTGCACGATGCAACGATCAGCCTGGGTTCTCCTGTTCAGCCTGGCCCTGACCGGCTGCGGCGGTAGTAATCCCTATCTTGAACAGTCGCTCAAACCGGCTGAGCTTCAAGGCAAGGACAAAGCCTGGTTTGAGAAAAACTGGGGAGCACCGAGCGGCAAAGCCACGAGGTTTTTTGGCGGAGAAACCTGGACCTACTATCGTATTGCCGGAGGTAAATCAGGCCCACCCCTCTTTAACTTCTCCCCCAATCAGTGCGAGATCACACTCAAATTTGATAAAGAAGAAAAGCTCTCCGACTCCAGTTACTCGGGCTGTTAGCCGGCGAGTTTTTCCTGAAACTTGTGCGCGCAAGATCGGCTGCAGAAGTAATAAGTCTGCCCTCCAATATCTTCTGTCACCGCTACTTCCCTGGGAACAAACACCAGGCAAACGGGATCCTGGACCATCTGATCCTTGCTGGGGACAAGACGCTCTGGCTGCCCCTGGCCTTTGAGCCCGCGAAGGGCCTGCCGAAGGAGAAAATACAGCACTACAAGCAGCCCAAGAATAATGATAACTCTATACATAGTGGGTACTCTTCCTTGTACCACAATCCTATGGGACAGGATCACCGCTGTCAAGGACTCCTACTCTACTCTGGTCGATAGGCTACCGGAGTTTCATTTTTACCTTCGACTCAAATGGCCTATCTTCATATGAGCAGAAGGACCATTTCTCAGTAAGACCCCGTACTTCAGATGGATATGCTTCCATTTTCCAGCATGGTAAAGTGCCGACATGACAATTTGCGATAAATGCCGTGGGGCGATGTTACCGGAACGGGCAGTGGATCTGAACGCAGGGCTTGCGATCACAGTGTTTGCGTGTTTGAACTGTGGTCGTCGGAAATCAGCGGACCAAGAACCTCGGCCTATTACCGCGAGACATTAACCCGCGCGAGGATAGAGCTCCCGCATACGTACGAGGGACGAAAGGCAGCCGAAGCCGCCTTTCTATGGGTATCCGCCCAATACTGATTGAACGGATTCCGCTCAGGAAATGTGCACTCCTCTATCCGCAGCGATCGCCAAACAACGAACCACTCCTCTCAACCCCACAAGCAAGCGGAACCTTGAGGAAATCGGTCTATAACTCGCGTGATGTGTGCCCCTACCTACGTAAGCTCACACGAGTCCAGAAATCACCCTGCTCAAGTCTCTATTCTGCTATTGCATAGTCAGTGCGACTTCGGAACATCAGACCATCGCCAACACATGGTGCGGAGCCTCGATGCGACCCTTCTCACGATAGTCACTCCCGCGTCTCTCATACTGCTTGCTTGATGTAAATCCGACGGCACTAGCAGAGTGTCCGTGAGGGTTCAGCAAGTCGATGGATTCAGGCTAATTGGCATTCAATGAAGTCAGGCACTTGTGGGGCATGGGAATATGAGGAAACGGGGGTTCAATTTCTTATGACATAGTCTAGGCTGCTACTAACGCTGGTTATGCCAGAACCAACTGAGTATTTGTAGAGAACGGCAACATTAGAAACCTCTTCGGGGGAAGCCTTTCGATACCCATGCTCAGTCATTTTCTTCTCAATATGCTCTCTGAAAATGCGTTCCGTTAGGCTTACAGAGTCTGGAGAGATAATTTTGAACGGAGGATTATGCGGAGGCTCTATTTGCGACAAAGTGTTTACTCTGCCAGTAAGCGAAGCACAGCCAGCAAATAGGACGCAAACAAGGAATGCCAGAATTGATATGTGCCTCTTGGTTACTCCGCTACTTCTTACACGCAAATTTCCACATACGTTGACCAATAGTATCCGGTGCAACTGGCTCCCAAATGTATTCGGTTGAGTCGCTATAAATCACATTACCGCGTCCCATATTGTCGGAATACTGAATGAGCGTAACCAGCCGATGGCGCTCTTCTGCACAGTCGTATTCTACTTGAACCTTGGCAGACAAATGCGATAAGCCCTCTTCGGTTTGTGCTGTCTTGAAGTCGAACAATTCCCAGATCTTCACCAGATTCCCTTTGCGGCGAATGGTGTCTGGGTCGACATACACAGTCAATTCTATTTGGCGGTTTTTCTCAAACACCACCCATTCCGCGTACGCTGGGGCGCTACACAGGAAGAAAAGAATGATGTGAAGAAATCGTGTCATAGAGAATGCCTTCCGAAAGAGATCGTAAGGACCGCAGGTAGAATAGAAGACCACAGTCTACCTTGCTGTTCCCGGTTTTCGTCAAATTCACTCACAGATTTGTTTCCACTCATACTGACCAGTGTGAGTATTGTAGACCTGTTTCATCGAACAGTTACTTGTGCCGATTGGTGGAATCCTGGGCGGATTGATAGGGGCTATTGATGGTGGGGTAATCGGGCATATTGTGGGAGCACAAATGGGTGGGATATCGAGGGTGCTTGAACAGATAGGCGTCACCGTACCGTTAACACACTGACATGTACATCCAGCATACGCTGGGATGCTATTGAACAGGAACAACGTCAGGGCGATCAGAAGCAGTCGTAGCATTGAAAAATTCTCACAAAAGTTTGTCACTGCTTCTTACACGCAAGCTTCCCCAGGTCGTGAGAAGCGCTCCCTGGTGCACCAGGCTTCCACTTTCGTGTATCTGAGTCCTTATAAACCACCTTGCCACTCCCCATATTGCCAGAGAACTTCATAAGCGCCAGTATCCGCTCGCGGTCTTTTGTGCAGTCGTACTCGTGTTGCGCCTTGACAGACAAATACGAGATGCCATTTACGATTTGTACAGTCTTGAAGTCGTTCAAATGCCATACCTTCACCAGATTCCCTTTGCGGCGAATGGTGCCTGGATCAGCGTATACAGTCACTCCTGCTTCCTCGTTGCCACCAACCGCTAACCACTCCGCATACGCTGGAACGCTACTGAGGAAGAGAAGGATGAATATAAGTAGTCGTGTCATTGGAGTGCTTCTGTATAAGATCGACAGGACTGCGGGAGTTTGCTCCTGTTTCTAGGAGAGTTCAAATGAAACTTGGAGGAGTTTCGCGGCGCCTTGTGGGAGGACTGGTCGCTTCGGGAGATTGAGAAGAGTCTGCGGTGAAAATGCGACTTCGACGAACCTGACTTAGCAGCACTTGAACTGTTGCGCGAGTCGAGGGGCTTTTACAATCTGCGCGGGAGTCATGCTACGTGCGGCTTTATCTCGATTGTCTGGCACTTTGATTTTCCGAGCCATTCTTCATGTAAAGTTCGATTGCGGCCTTGCCATTTGCAGCGGTAACAGTGTCCTTGAACACGAACCCTCTTGATTCAAGATGAGTCTGTTGCCATTTAAGACCATAGGCTCCGAAGATAACACACTGCACAATGCTTCCCACATTTATGATTAGATTGGCATGTTCCATTCCAATGCTCGCAGCCGCAATACCCCAAATCGCAAAGAACGCGCCTAACACTCCAAAACCCACAGCCCACATCTTTTTGGACAGCGCCCAGAAGGGACCAAAACCACAAGCATTCCACGACCAACCTTGCTCAGTAGCCTCATAGCCTCCTTGAGGATTTGCATAGACCGTGAATTGCTTCATTGGTTTCTTCCTTTGATATGGTCACTACGGATGATTGCGAAGAGAGTTGGTGTGTTTACTGCAAGTATGGCGCGGAGCCCGGAGACCGTCAAGGCGAAGGAAACCTTCGACGCTGGCTGCGAACTTTCTCAAGGCGATTGACGTGAGTATCCAGATATAATGCCGCTGTCCGCAGGGATTTCTCCGTGTAGAGGGAACCGATGCCCGCCAAGCACGTCAAAGCGAGACACTGGATCGCGACAGGCATCTTTGACGCACTCACCTCCTTCCAGGATTTCGAGCAACGCATCAATGGCATTGCAGAAGAGAGAGGCCGTGGCGATGTCTTTGAGATTTTCGTGGAAGCGTTTCTCGCCACTCAGCCTATTATGCAGTGCGTCACGCACTGGGTCGTCGGCGACATTCCCCTGACGCTACGGCAACAATACAATCTTCCCAGCGACGCGAAGGGGATCGACGGCGTGTATGAAAGCCGCCTCGGGACGCATGTCGCCTATCAAGTCAAATACCGCCAGAAGGGCTATCTCACCTATACCGAAGTCGCCCCGTTTCTCGGTATCACAGAACGCTTCACTGAGCGCGTCATCTTCACGACGGCGAGCGAACTCGCTGAAGATGCGCTCAATCGTGGCGAGGATGCGTCTGGTCCGCGGGGATGATTTTCGCGCGCTTGAACCAGATGATCTTGCGCGAATTGAAGCATGGCTGAACGCGAAGCCGCTGTCGTCGTGTCGTCCCTTACCCCCAAGCCCTATCAAACTGCCGCACTGACAGGCATCAAGACCGCGCTCAACACCCATGATCGCGCCACCGTCGTCATGGCGTGTGGGACAGGCAAAACCCTTGTCTCCTTGTGGGCAACGCAAGACGCGCAACCGAAAACGGTGCTGGTCTTGGTGCCGTCCCTGACGCTGCTTCAACAGACGCTGGGCGAGTGGAGCAAGCATCACACCTTTACACCAGGGTTTCGGTATCTCTGTGTCTGTTCGGACCAAACCGTAGGCTTACGGAATGATGCATTAGAAGTCCGTCCCTCTGATGTGGAGTTTCGCATTGATACCGACCCCGAAGTAGTCACTCGTTTCCTCGCCCATCCCACGGAGGACGTGAAAGTCATTTTCTCGACTTATCAGTCGTCGCCTGTCGTGGGTGCAGGGGCAGCAGGCTACACCTTTGATATGGGCATCTTTGATGAAGCCCACAAAACCACAGGACGAGAAGGTGGTGCGTTTGGCTATGCGCTGTCCGATGAGCGCCTACGCATCAGGAAGCGGCTGTTCTTCACCGCCACGCCCCGTCATTACAGATATTCGCCATCGCGATACAGAAGGCGAGTTTCGGGTGCAGTCGATGGACGATCCACAGGTCTACGGGATACGCGCCCATACGCTTTCGTTTGCGAGTGCCGCGAAGCAGGACATTATCTGCCCGTATAAAGTCGTCATCTCACTGATCGACAAACACATGGTCAGCGACTTTGTGCGGAAACATGGCATCACACTGATCGAGACGGATCTCATACGGGCGCGGTGGGTAGCACAGCTCCTTGCGTTTCGGCAGGCGGTTGAGAACACAGGCGCGATAAAAGCCCTGACCTTTCATAGCCGCGTCAAAGCAGCACAAGAGTTTGCCAGTGACACCACGCATGGCATCGGACGCTATTTCAACAACTACGATGTGCGCCATGTGCATGGCAAACAACGAAGCTCCGAACGAAAAGCCCTGATCGATGCCTTTCGCCATGCTGAGAAAGGGGTGCTCACCAACGCTCGCTGTCTGACCGAGGGGGTCGATGTGCCTGCGGTTGATATGGTGGCGTTTCTCGATCCCAAACAGAGCCGCATTGATATTGCGCAAGCGACGGGACGAGTGATGCGAAAGTCACAAGGGGTTAGCACCAAGGGGGTGGGGTATGTCGTGGTGCCGTTGTTCGCCGCTGACTTCGACGCAGGAGCAGTCTGGACGAGGCAATTGAGTCCGAAGGGTTTGACCAAGTCGCGGACGTCCTCAATGCCTTACAGGAGCACGATGAGGACTTGCGTAGACATTATTCGTGAGCTGCGAGAGCGAAAAGGCGCTGGCAAGCCGTTTGACCTCAGGCGACTGCGCGAGAAGGTGGAAGTCATCGGTCCCGCAGTTGACCTGGAGCACCTGAATACCAGCATCAGTATCGCCATTGCTGATCGCATTGGAATGAGTTGGGATGAGTGGTACGGGCGGCTCACAGCCTATAAGCAGCGGGAAGGGGATTGTCTCGTGCCCCAAAGCTATTGCGATCCAGCCTCAGGCTATCGGTTAGGACAGTGGGTCAGCGTGCAACGCCGCACCAGTGATGCCATGTCGCCAGACCATTGTCAGCGGCTCGATGCGCTGGGCTTTGTGTGGAATTCCTTGACGACTGAGTGGGAAGAGGGCGTTCGCTCCCTCGCAATCTTTCGCAAGCGGGAAGGGCATTGTCGTGTGCCTCAAAAGCATCGCGAGCAAGGCTTCCGATTAGGACAGTGGGTCAGCAATAAACGCGCTCGCGCTGATATAGGGACCATGTCACCAGACCGCCGTCAGCAGCTCGACGCCCTGGGGTTTATCTGGAAGGTACGCTGAGCGGCGGTGATATTCTCACTTACAGCTTGTAGGGGCACTAACCAGAATGACCGTATTGTTGCTGTAATGTTCGTGTGAGCCGTGCCTTCCCCCATCAGAATAGTGCTCTGCTCGCAGTAGCAAGCTGACTAATTCAACGACTGAAAGTCTGTCAGAGAGAGAGAGAGAGTTGCGTTGGCGATCTGAGTGGCGTGTACGAAGTCTTGCGAAGATGCGTGATGATACTGTGAGTTTCGGCAAACTCTGAGGTGCTAGTCAGAACAGGAACGGCTCGGAGCGTTACACACTCGTTACACACTTATTTCTACTACATCTAAATCATTGAAACATAATATGTTATTTGCATATTATTTCAGTCCTAGCACATCCATCATGTCATACAGGCCTGGTGGCTGCCGAACCACCCACCGAACGGCACGCAAAGCGCCTCCCGCGAAGGTATCGCGGCTACTCGCTCGATGCGTCACTTCGATGCGTTCACCCATCCCGCCAAAGAGAATCGTGTGGTCGCCGACAATGTCGCCGGCACGGATTGTTTGAATTCCGATCTCACCCTTCTTCCGTTCCCCGATAAGGCCTTTTCTGGCATAGACGCCGACCTGATCCAGATCGCGATTCACAGCCTTCGCCAAGACTTCCGCAATTTTGAGAGCCGTCCCGCTCGGCGCATCTTTTTTCAGACGATGGTGGGCTTCAATTACCTCGATGTCGTATTCGTCCCCCAGCGTTCTCGCCATCTCGCTGATGACCTTATAGATCAGATTGATACCCACGCTCATGTTGGGGGACAACACGCAGGGAACTTGGCACGCCAGCGATTTCAGCTCTTCGAGTTGAGGAGTGGAAAACCCCGTCGTGCCGATCACCATGGCTCGTCGATATTGCGTCACCGCGCGTAAATGATCCAGGGTCGCTTCAGGAGCGGAGAAATCGACGACCACTTCGCCTCTGTCGAGGAGCGCCGCGAAATCATCGGTGATCGGAATGTCTGCTCGGCCACAGCCCGCTGTCTCCCCGGCATCGTCACCCACAGCGTGATGGCCCTTCCCTTCGATGGCACCGGCCAGCGTCAGGGTGGTCGAATCTTTGATAAGAGCAACCAACCGGCAGCCCATGCGACCGGCTGCCCCTGCGACAATGACGTTGATCATAGAATGAGTACCCGATCCAAGACCATCCGGGCTCTATATGAGACCTGCATCCTTTAAGGCCCGCGTAAGTTGGTCCTTTGTCTCGGTCGCCATGGCACAGAGCGGCAACCGCAGCTCTGGATCGATTTTCCCCATCAAGCCTAACGCGGTTTTCACCGGAATCGGATTGGTCTCGTAAAAGAGCGCGGTGAAGAGCGGCGACAATGCGAAGTGAATCCGGCGCGCCTCTTCAATGCGTCCGCTCAAGAAGGCCTTGACCAATTGAGCCATCTCGGATGGGACGATGTTCGACGTCACGCTAATAACACCTTTCCCTCCGACTGCCATCATGGGCAATGTCAGGGCATCATCGCCGGCAAGGACTGTCATCCGGTCGCCGCAAGTACTCACAATCTCAGAGGCCTGCTGGACTGATCCACTTCCCTCTTTGATTCCGACAATGCTCTGCAGCCCACAAAGTCTTGCGACAGTGGATGGCAACATGTTCACGCCTGTCCGCCCGGGAATGTTATACAGAATCTGTGGAAGATCCACGGACTCCGCGATCACTTTGTAATGCCGGTACAGTCCCTCTTGCGTCGGCTTGTTGTAATAGGGCGTAATGAGCAGCGCCCCATCGGCCCCCGCCTGCTTGGCGTGTTTTGTGAGTGAAACCGCTTCTGCCGTGCTGTTGGAGCCGGTCCCGGCAATCACGGGGATGCGCCGATTGACCACCTCGACGGTCAATTCGACTACGCGGTGGTGTTCCTGGTGCGTGAGGGTGGCGGATTCACCGGTGGTGCCGCAGGGCACAATCCCGCTCGTCCCGTTGGCAATTTGCCATTCTATAAGGTCGCCGAAGGCCCGCTCGTCGACTTTGCCATTCCGGAACGGGGTCACAATGGCAATCAATGCACCCGTAAACATGCTCACTCCTTCACCGCAACGCCCACTCCTCAATCGAGAAATGCTGGAATCGTTTCGCCCTTTACCAAGTCGTCGTATGTCTCTCTCGTCTTGATGACGTGGATCTCCCCGTCTTTGATCAGGACTTCCGGCACCCGTGGTCTTGAATTGTAATTGGACGCCATCACAAATCCATAGGCCCCTGCACTCATCACCGCCAGCATGTCACCCGAATTGACCTCCGGCAGTGACCGGTCCTTCGCCAGAAAATCGCCGGACTCACAGACCGGTCCCACAACATCCACCTGATGCTTGGGCCGCTGCAACACCGCCTCTGACAAGGGCCGAATCTCGTGATAGGCCCCGTAGAGGCTCGGTCTGATCAGGTCATTCATCGCTGCATCGACGATAATAAACCGTTTCGCTTCGCCGTCCTTCCGATACAACACTTTCGTCACGAGAATACCGGCGTTGCCGACGATGACACGACCCGGTTCCATGATAAGGGTGACATTCAAATCCTTCAGCAGTGGCGACACGGCATCCGCCAATTCCTGCGGCAGCGGCGGCGTTTCATCCGAGTAGGTAATGCCAAGACCGCCGCCGATATTCACGTACCGGATGTTGATCCCCTGAGCCTTCAAGGCTCCGACCAACTTCACGACCTTCTTCACAGCCTCGACGAATGGCGTGACTTCCGTCAACTGTGACCCGATATGCTTATGAACCCCGACGACATCGATGTTGGCGAGCGAGGAGGCCAGCGTGAATTCTTCGAGCGCCCGATCGGCGGCAATCCCGAACTTACTCTTCTTGAGACCAGTCGAAATATAGGGGTGCGTTTTCGGATCGATGTCAGGATTGATGCGCAGGGCGACTCTCGCCTTGCTCCCGACCGAAGCCGCCACATCGTTAAGCGCCTGCAACTCGGCCGAGGATTCGACGTTGAACATGAGGATGTCGGCCTTCAAGGCCTCGCGAATCTCCTCCGCGTTCTTACCGACGCCTGCGAAGACGATCTTTGAGGGAGGAACGCCCGCCTTGAGCGCTCGAAAAAGTTCCCCTCCGGACACAATATCCACCCCGCTCCCCTCCTTCGCCATAAGACGGAGGATCGCGATATTGGAATTGGCCTTCATGGCGAATGCGATCACATGAGGCAGACTCTTGAAGGCCCCATCATATGCCCGAAAATGACGAACGAGGGTCGTGTAACTGTAGATGTAGCAAGGCGTGCCGACCTCTTTCGCAATCCGGCTGACCGGCACCTGTTCGCAATAGAGTTCGCCATGTCGATACTCAAAATTATGCATCCTGCAAATCTTCGTTGAGATGCTCGATCCCTGCGAGCGGGAAACCCTGCAATGAGGCCTCGAACGCATCCTTGAACTTACGATAGCGGACCTTCACATTCGGAATTGCTACCTTCATCGCGTCTGAATCCACCAATGCTTTGAGGGCATCTGGCGTCGCCAGCTTGAGGTGTTCGAAGTTGACGATGATGTCCATGCGTGCCTGATTGGCTGCTTCCTTGATTCGCTTAATCAATTCCAAGGCATTCAGGCGATCGAGGGTACCATCAAGGTCCACGAACAGAGCAGCAAACTTGTCATGCCGCTTGGCCTTGATGTGGAATATCAACTGTTGTGCCGAGAGCGCGTTCGGATCTAGCGCCTGTTTCAGTGCATGCAACGCGCTAGGAATCAATTGCTCCTTGTCCAACACCGGGAGCTTGGCTTGGAGATTCTTCAATACCCCCGCGAGCGGCGACAGGGACGCCTTAGGGCAGGTTCGCTTGACCAACTTCCGAAACTCCCGATTCATCTCCAGTCGCGGAATGAACCGCTGACTCGTGCCCGACAGCCGCTTCCAGATCGAAGGGATCGAATAGAATTCATGATTGGCCCAGTGGAAGCCTTCCTGTAACTGCTCGACCGTCATCCGGCTCGGATGGTACACCACATGCTTGCCGTCGTACTTCGCCCAGTCCTTATCGAAGATACGACCGGACTTTTCGAAGCGGTCGAATAACTGCGTCCCAGGAAGAGGCGTCAACACATTGAAGTACGCCAATTCTACTTGGTTCTTCGTCAAAAAATCGACGGCCCGTTCAAACACGGTCACATCGTCGCTGTCGAATCCGAACACGATCCCGGGATTCACCATGATCCCGTAATCGTGGAACATCTTGATCTCCTTGGAGAACTTCAGGACTCGGTTAAACGGCTTGTTCGTTTCATCCAGCGCGTCTTCATCGAGCGATTCCATCCCGACAAAGACCGACACGCAGCCGCTCTCAGCCGCAAGCTTGACCATCTCCTCATCGTCGGCCAGGAACATCGTAGACTGGCAGCCCCATTTAATCTTGAGCGGCTTGAGCGCGGCCCAGAGCTCACGACAATAGGCACGGTTGCTGTTGTGCAAATCATCGACAAACGCGACAATGCTGCCGTCCTCGATGCCAACTCGAATCTTAAGCGCGGTGAGAAAGGCGGTCCACATCGGCTCGTCACGCAATCGCTCGACCAACTCACTGCGAATCCACCGCTGAACATTTCGAAGTTCTGTGATCACTTCCTTCACCGGCCGACGCCGCGTAGTCTTTCCGTTGAACGGGGACACGCTGCAGAACTCGCAATCGAAATGGCATCCTCGGGTCGTGAAACTACACTGTCTCGTCATGTAGGAGTCGGGGCTTAACAAATCGACGCGGGGGCTCTTGTAATTCTCCAGAGAAGGAAATGACTGTCATCTTGTACATGCGCTGCATCTTTCCCGCCTCATAGTCCGCGACCAATTGCGGCCAGAGATCTTCGGCTTCTCCACAAACGATCGCATCCGCATGTTGAAGCGCTTCGTCGGGGCAGTAGGTGGGATGGACTCCTCCCATGACGATCGTCTTCCCTCGCTTGCGAAACTCTGCTGCGATCTCGTAGGCCCGAGGGGCATAGCAGGTAAACATGGAGATGCCAACCATGTCGCAGGGAAAGTCGAAATCGATTTCGTGCACCGCTTCATCGAGCAGACTGACTTCCCAATTCTCCGGCGTGTAGGCCGCAATCGTCGGCAAACTCAGCTTGGGAAACCATACCGCGCGGCGCTCAGAAGCGGTCAGTCGATAGGGATTATTGAGCGGGTAGGGATCGACCAGCAACAGCCGCTTACCTGGTGCCTGCTTGATCACTGGTGCCTGCCCAATGACCTGACTCTGCCGCACTGGTTGAATGAGCTCCATGAACTGATCCTCCTCACCTCTAGCAGACTATCCGGCTGAGGCTGTCAATAGGTTCGTTGAAAATGTTCTGAGTTATTTGCTTATTGTCTCACACTGCTTTCTTCGTGGGAATGCCGGCTCCGTATATTCGGCCCTCGATAGCCCCACCAGCGTCTGGCCATCACTGCACAGAAGAACACAGCCCTGCGTCCATAGCCTTTATCTGTTTTCATTGGTGGCGGCTTTCGTTATCGCTAGCGTGGCGTATTTTACGGAGGGAGGCACGCTGCAACATTCAATGGGCTTCAGTATAGCGTTATCCGGGCATAGAGATCCAGCAGATGAGCGGATTCAACATTACCGGGTTCCCACCGGCTGTAACGGAGGAAGATTGACATCCTGCCCCTGTAACATTGGGTCCGTCTGTGGCTCGGTGGATTCAACTGTCCGCTGCAGTCGAACGCTGTTTCTCCTCGAGCGCCTCTAACTTCTTTTGCCGCTCAATAGTCAGATTTACACCGACATCTTCAGGAGGAACCGGCGCCCCCGCGACCCCGCAGGCCACCAACGTTCCCATCATCACGCCCGCCACGATGGACGTCGCCTTCGACATCCACACCTTCATGAGAGCATCCGCTCGAGTTCTTTAATGCGCTGTTCCACTCTCGCTCGGGCAGTTCCGCCGATCTGAGACTTCCGATCGATGGCGGCAGTGACCGTCAACCGAGCGAACAAGCCCTTTTCAATTCGCTCGGAAAATGTTCGCAGCTCCTCGAGCGAAAAGCCCGTGAGTTCACGACCTTGATCCAATGCGGCCCGCACCAATCGGCCCGTGATCGCATGCGCTTCGCGAAACGGTACCCCTCGGGTCACAAGATAGTCCGCCACCTCTGTGGCCAGCATCCCACCGCCCTGAACCGCCTGCTTGAGAACATCCCGGTTCACGGTGAGTCGACGCATCAGTTCCGTCAAGATTTCTACCGATGCAGTGACCGTATCGAGGGCATCGAAGAGCGCCGGCTTATCTTCCTGAAGATCTCGATTATAGCTCAAGGGGAGAGCCTTTAGCATCGTCAACAGATTGATCAAATGGCCATAGACCCGCCCCGTCTTGCCCCGCACCAATTCCGGCACATCGGGATTCTTCTTCTGCGGCATCATACTGCTCCCGGTACAGAAGGCATCGGGAAGCTCGACGAATTGGAACTCCTGGGACGACCAGAGAATCAATTCTTCACTGAGCCGGGACAGGTGCATCATCGTGATCGACAGCGCCGAGGCCACTTCGATCATGAAGTCGCGATCGGACACGGCATCGAGACTATTTTGCGTCACGGAGGGAAAGCCCAACAGCCCGGCAGTAAATCGGCGATCGACCGGGTAGTTGGTCCCCGCAAGCGCACCGGACCCCAACGGCATGACATTCAAACGCACCGATGCATCGCGAAATCGACCCTTGTCACGCTCGATCATTTCCACATAGGCCAAGAGATGATGCGCAAACAAAACTGGCTGCGCGCGCTGGAGATGGGTATAGCCAGGCATCGCGACCGTTCGATTCGCCTTCCCCTTCGCCACCAAGACCCGCTGAAAGTGTTCCAGGTGTGCCACAAGCTGACTGAGTTGATCTCGCACATAGAGCCGAATATCCAGCGCAATCTGGTCGTTCCGGCTCCGGCCCGTATGCAGCTTGCCGCCAAGTGGACCGATCAATTCTGTCAGCCGACGCTCGATCGCCATGTGAATATCTTCATCCTGAGGCGCAAAGCGAAAGCGTCCCCGATCCAGCTCCGTCTTCACCGATTCCAGACCCCGCACGATCGTCCTGGTTTCAGAGGCGGTCAACACACGCGCCTTCCCCAACGTCTTGCAATGGGCGATGCTGCCCTGGATGTCATGGGCATAGAGCCGGCGATCGACCGCCACCGAAACGGTGAAAGATTCCACCAATCGGTTCGTCTTTTGTCTGAACCGCCCGCCCCAGGCCTTTCCGCCTTCCGACGCGGCAGGGCTGCGGCCCCTTGCTCGTGCCATCAGGAGGAGGCCTTCTTTCTCTGGGCTCTGATTTTCAGCCGCAACGCGTTCAACCGAATGAAACCCTCGGCATCTTTCTGGTTATAGACTTCGTCCTCTTCAAACGTGGCAATGTCGAGACGATAGAGCGAGTTCTTCGACTTGCGCCCAGCCAACGTGCAACTCCCCTTATAGAGTTTCACCCTCGCCGTGCCGGTCACGTCCTTCTGCGCCGCATCGATCGAGGCCTGAATCATCTCTCGTTCCGGGCTGAACCAATAGCCGTTGTAAATCAGATCGGCGAAGCGCGGGATCAAACTGTCCCTGAAATGCAGCACCTCGCGATCCATCGTCAACGACTCGAGTCCGCGATGCGCCACGTGGAGGATCGTCCCGCCGGGAGTTTCATAGACCCCGCGAGACTTCATCCCGACGTAGCGATTCTCCACCAGATCGACACGCCCGATCCCATGCGCGCCGCCCAACTTATTGAGGTGCGCCAACAACGTTGCCGGACTCATCTTCTTGCCGTCGACGGCCACCGGATTACCGGCCTCGTAGCCGATCTCGACTTCGAGCGGCTTGTTCGGCGCCTGTTCCGGCGATACCGTCATTTGGAAAATTTCATCCGGCGGCGATTCCCAGGGATCTTCCAAGATGCCGCCCTCATAACTCACATGGAATAGGTTCAGATCCATGCTATAGGGCTTGGCTTTCGTCGCCGTGATGGGAATGCCGTGCCGATCGGCATACTCGATCAATTCACGCCGCGACTTCATCGTCCATTCACGCCAAGGCGCGATGATTTTGAGATTCGGCGCCAGCGCCGTGTAGGTCAACTCGAACCTTACCTGGTCGTTGCCCTTTCCGGTCGCACCATGCGACACGGCCTCGGCGCCTTCTTTGAGCGCAATCTCGGCCTGACGCCGCGCAATGAGGGGCCGCGCGATCGAGGTCCCGAGCAGATAACAGCCTTCGTATATGGCGTTGCCGCGTAACATCGGAAAGACATAGTCCTTCACGAAGGTCTCGCGCAGGTCCTCGACGTAGACCTTTTTCACACCGAGCTTTTGCGCTTTCGCCTTGATCGCTTGCAGATCTTCGCCTTGTCCGAGATCGGCACAGAACGCAATAACCTCGCAGCCGTAGGTTTCTTGTAACCACTTCAAGATCACGGAGGTATCGAGCCCGCCTGAATAGGCCAGCACCACTTTCTTCATGACACGACTCATCGTTTCGTTCGACTCCTCTTGCCTAATAGATTCGTTAGAATGGCCTTTTGCATATGCAATCGATTCTCCGCCTGGTCGATGACGACCGACTGTGGGCCATCCAGCACCTCGGCACTGATTTCTTCGCCCCGGTGGGCGGGCAAACAATGCATGACAATCGCATCGGGCTTGGCGCGATGCAACAGGCGGCTGTTCACTTGATAGGGCGCCAAGACTTTTAATCGTCGCGCATGCTCCCGCTCGCGTCCCATACTGATCCAGACGTCGGTGTAGATGATGTCCGCTTCCTTCGCCGCGACATGAGGATCATGCCCGATCTCGATCACTGCACCGGTTTTTGCAGCCTCGACCCTCGCCCTGTCCACAACATGCTGCTCCGGCTGATACCCCACCGGACAACCGAGAGTAATAGTCATCCCCATCTTCGCCGCCGCCTCGATCAGTGAATTCGCCACATTGTTGCCGTCGCCGATATAGGCGATCTTGATCCCCTTCAACCGGCCCTTCTTCTCGCGAATGGTCAGGAGGTCTGAGAGGGCCTGACAAGGATGGCTCAGGTCGGTCAACCCATTGATCACCGGCATCGTCGCTTCCCTCGCCCATTCCTCCACAATCGAGTGGTCATAGGTGCGGATGACGATCGCATCGAGATAGCACGACAACACGCGCGCCGTATCGGCGACACTTTCTCCGCGTGAGAGCTGGATGTCGGCCATGGGCAGCACCAGAGCATGGCCACCCAACTGGTTCATGCCCGCCTCGAACGACACCCGCGTCCTCGTCGACGGTTTCTGGAACAGGAGCCCCAACGTCTTTCCGGGAAGCAGTGGATGAGAAACCCCACGCCGCAGCTTGTCTTTCAACAGAGCCGCCGACGCCAGCAAACTCTCCACCTCTGCCTTGCTGATGGCCGCAATATCCAGAAAATCTTTTTTGCCGGGCCGCATTCCTGTCGCTCGTGTAGTCATCCCTGTTGTGTCCATTCGGCGCGAGTACGCCTTACGCTGCCTGTTCACTGAAAATCTGGCCGAGCGTATCGAGCAAGCGATCGATTTCCAGCTGGGTGATGATGAGGGGCGGCACGAACCGCAGCACACGCTCGCCGGTCCCATTGATCAGAATGCCTCGAGCCAAACATTCGCTCACGACGGTTTTCCCCTCCATATCGAGTTCCATCCCCTGCAAGAGCCCGAGGCCACGCACCTCTCGCACCACCCGGTGCCGCTCTTTACAGTCGGATAACCCTTTCGAAAAATACTCTCCCATCCGGCGCGCATGATCGAGTACCTTGCCCTCCAGCAGAGCACGACAGACGGCCAAGCCAGCCGCGCAGGCGAGCGGATTGCCGCCGAATGTCGAGGCATGACTGCCGGGCGAGAAAGCCTTCGCGACAGAGTCCGTCGCGAGACAAGCCCCGATAGGCACGCCTCCACCCAATCCTTTTGCCAAGGTCATGATGTCCGGCTGCACCCCCAATTGCTCGTAGGCAAACAACGTTCCGGTGCGTCCCATCCCAGTCTGTACTTCGTCGAACATCAACAACACGTCTTTTTGGGAACACAGATCTCTTACCTGCTTCAAATACTCACGATCCGCGACGTAGACGCCCCCCTCACCCTGAATCGGCTCGAGCAGAATCGCTGCGGTCTTGTCGGTCACGGCCCGTTCCAGTTCTTCAAGATTATTGAAGGCGACGTAGCGAAAACCCGGGAGCAATGGTTCGTAGTCCTTCTGCACTTTCTCCTGGCCCGTGGCCGTCAATGTCGCGAACGTCCGACCGTGGAACGAGTTCTTCATCGTGACGATCTCGAATCGCCCGGCTCCATACTTGTCATGGGAATAGCGGCGGGCCAGCTTGATCGCCGCTTCATTCGCCTCCGCCCCGCTGTTGCAAAAGAACACCTTGTCGGCAAACGAGTGATCCACCAGCATCTGCGCCAGTTTCACTTGCGGTTCGGTGTAATAGAGATTCGAGGTATGGATCAGCTGCGCGGCTTGGCGCTGGATCGCCTGAACCAGATCCGGATGGCCATGCCCGAGGACGTTCACCGCAATCCCGCCGACGAAATCGAGGTACTCGCGCCCCTCGAGGTCGTACACCTTCGTCCCACGCCCTCGCACGATCGAGAGCGGTTGACGCGTATAGGTCTGCATCAAATAACGTGCGGCGTCCTGCTTCAGTTCTTCTGTCGGCATGACAGACGTATCCCTTTGTAAAGTAAGGGAAGGTAGCATAGGCCTGTCGATGGAATCAACTTACTGCTTCTTTACCCAGGTGATGTCTCCATTGTGATACTCTCTGACAGATGAAACCCTGCACACAGTGCCAACAGCAGAACCAGGAAGACGCAAAATTCTGCCACCAGTGCGGAAACACGCTGGCCGTCGAACCGGAACCGCCGATCGCCGCCCCCATAATCCACTCCGAAATCCACCCCGATGAACATCTCTGGCGCCAATTCATCGGTCCCCACGCCGATCGCTATCTGAAACATTTTAAAAAGTTCGGACTGGGGGAAGAACCGAAGTTCGCCCTGACGTGGAATTGGCCGGCCTTTCTGTATATTTCATTCCTCTGGTTTCTCTACCGAAAAATGTACGTGTACGCGCTGGTCTACGCCCTCGGTCCGATGATCTCGACCTACTTGACCGGCGACCTCACCGTGGGTCTCGTCTGGAGCATCACGGCCGGAGCCACAGCGAATTATGTGTACTACTGGCACTGCCGCGAGCACATTGGCGAAATCAAGAAGGGTTCATGGACCGATCCGGCGAAACAAGACGAGGCCTTGAGGGAATCTGGAGGCGTCCAGAACTACGTGATCTGGATCGGAGTCGCCTTCTACGTGCTGTTCGCGATGACCATGGTCAAAATGCTTCAGGACGGGCCACCGGACGGCGAACGGTCGCCCGAGAAACCGGCGAAACCAGTCTCAGCAAGCAGTGTGTAAACCAGAAGCTATCTTGCTCATTGCCTGTTGATCTACGCCTCAAACCATCTGAAATCCTGATCATGAGCCGCGCCGACCGAATCGGATGATTCTTACTTCTGCTCCAGCGGGGTTAGATACGTAACGAGATTTTCGACCACCAGGATTTTAGTTACCTCGATGGATAGGCCACGCTGTTCCGTTGGAGAATACCTGCCGCAGCAGAGACCGGTGTCATCAACCGCCAGTAGCGATCTTTGCCGAGGCTGAGCCTGCAAACAGTGTTGAGATGGTCATGACGACAGCAGATCGTATATGAAGAGACTTGAGGCACGGTACTGCCGAGGTCTGACGAACACTACCGCTTGACTTGAGCGTCTGTTCCAGTATGCTCTGGCCTGTGAATAATCCCTTCAGGCTTGAGAGGAACGCACAATGGCTCGATTGATCCTGCTGCGTCATGGCGAATCGCAATGGAACTTGGAGAATCGTTTCACGGGTTGGGTCGATGTGCCCCTGTCTCCGCGCGGCATTCAGGAGGCGAAGGACGCGGGCGAGAAATTGCGCAGCTTCACATTCGACCGGGCCTTTACCTCCGTGTTGGCCCGCGCAAATGAGACGTTGCGGCTGGTGCTCGACACCATCGGCCAGACCGGTATCCCGATCGAGAAGGACAAGGCCCTCAATGAACGGATGTACGGCGAGCTACAGGGATTGAACAAAGACGAGACCGTGAAAAAATACGGCGATGCACAGGTGAAGATCTGGCGGCGGAGTTACGATGTACGTCCGCCGGGAGGGGAAAGCCTGAAAGACACCGCGGAGCGTGTATTGCCCTATTATGAACAGACCATCAAGCCCTATGCTCTTGAAAGGGGAAACGATTCTCGTCGCAGCGCACGGAAACAGCTTACGGGCCTTGATCATGGAGTTGGAGCAGCTCTCTCGAGAGCAAGTGCTGGAATTAAATATCCCAACTGGTGCGCCGCTGCTCTATGAGTTGGACAAGACAGGGAAGGTCGTCGATCACCGCTATCTCTGACACACAGCGGCGAGCCAGGAGATTATCCGACATCTTCCAATAACTGCCCGTAGGTGTCGACTGGCACAAAATCGATCAGTAGGGTCAAGAGATTACGTCGCTCTGCTTCTTTGACCAATCTGTTCTCCTCCATCAGTGCGGCGGCCTCCGCACTCACCGCAAGCGGACTCACCCCTTCTTCAATCAAGCGATTATACCGACGGCGACGTTCCTGCCATTCGTTGAGGTAGGCGGTCCAGGAAGCTGAACCGACGGGAACGGTCGTGCCCCATCCTGCTTCCATCGTATCCAAGATGAGTTCCGACAGCGCGGACTGATATTTCTGAGGGATGTGCGCCTCGATGGCTGCGAAGATCCAAAACAGATTCAGCGAGAGCACTTCTTGCGTGATCGCCTGAGCTTGCTCTACCGTTGCGTCGATCCCATATTCCTCCAGTTGCTGAACGGACACACCGGTCGGCATCGCAGCGATCAGAGCAACCGCTGCTTGCTTCGGCGTCATCGAGTTGGCTGACATACCTCATTCCCTCCCTTGTCCACGATGCCAGAGAGTACCCTACTGCTGCCATCGTGCTCAAGCAGCTAGGTCCCAGCCTGCTCCCGTGCTAGAGTCCGCCGCTATTACTTTCGCCTCAATAACGGCATCAACCTGGTGCCCTTCACGGGAATCGGATTGATCCACGCTGACCTAGACCGAGAGACCGGCCCTGGGCGTATCGACCGCAACGATACGAGCTGGTACATCCCTCTTGGTGTCTCAGTGGAGTACCAGGCTGCCCACAATCTCGCCTTGTCCTCGACGTTGATCGTCAATCTCCACGACATCAATCTTTCGGCGGGACCTTGCGAGAGTGCAGCGCTCTGATACGCGAATGAAATATCCGAGGATGTGGTGAGAAGTGGCAGTTAGGCCGCTTTGGCTGGCCGCCAGCGAAGCCCGATGTTCAGCAGTTCTTGCATCAAATCTTTATACGTATAGCCGGCTTTCTCTGCCGAGTCCGAAAAATCTTCGTCGTGCGCGATTTGTGGATTCGGATTGGCTTCCAGCACGTACACGTTCCCCTCTGCGTCCATTCTCACGTCGATGCGTGCATAGCCGCTCAGGCCGAGTGCGCGATAGACACGCTTCGCGAGATGTTGAATCTCTTCGGCTTTCCCTTCAGGAAGATTCCTGGCTTCGCCTGACCGAATCCCATACTTGACTTGATACGTGCGACTCCATTTGACTCGTTCTGTCGCAATCCGGCGGGCGTCATCCGGAAGCTTATCCATGATCAACTCCCACACCGGCAAGACGTGGACATGCCCATTGCCCATCACTCCGACATAGAATTCACGCCCTTCGATGTACCGCTCGATGAGGGCACCGGTCCCTACGCTCGCGTGGATGAATTCGACTCGCTCCTTGAGTTTGTCGTCATCCTGGACAATGGACGCCTGAGAGATCCCGAGCGATGCCTCTTCGGTCACCGATTTGACAATTAAGGGAAATGACAGCCACTTGGGCCGTTTGACCGTCCGCCCCTGCGGCACCACCATGAAATCCGGGAACGGGATTCGATGGAACGAGAACAGCTTCTTGGAGAGGACTTTGTCGCGCGCCAGCATCAACCCACGCGGGTTACAGCCGGTATAGGGCACGTGAAGCAGTTCAAGATACGACACGACATTCTGATCGTACACCGCCACCCCATCGAACTCTTCGAGCAGATTGAAGGCAATGTGCGGTTTCCAATCTTCTATGGCCGATCGAAGCACCCCGAGATCGCTCTTGACCCCCAGCGGCTTGACGTCATGCCCGAGCTTGCGGAGGGTGGAGACCACATCGTATTCCGTCTTCCACTCGGCTCCTGTCACGTCCTGCCCGTTGAGAGGATCCGGAGGAACCAGATCTTCGTGCATCAA
The DNA here is from genome assembly GCA_963742465.1 of uncultured Nitrospiraceae bacterium. Classification (GTDB taxonomy): domain Bacteria; phylum Nitrospirota; class Nitrospiria; order Nitrospirales; family Nitrospiraceae; genus Palsa-1315. The sequence continues at coordinate 52,646 of CAVUMA010000009.1, forward strand.
GACAAGAATTCGGAGCCGTTTCATACCGCCACCTTATGCCGCCCGCTGCGCAGGTAGTTCATCGTGTGGACGGTCAGCAAAATGGTGAAATCCAACTTCGCCTGCTCTTCCGCGAGCGGCAGTCGCAGGTGGAGCTGACGGCAGCGCTGAATCATGTCCTCGAGGACCTGATCGATCGTATATTGATATTCGCCGGTCCAGGCAGCGACCTTGCGGCGCACCTCTTTTCGAAAACGGTTCAAGAAGGTGGCGGCGCTCAGTTTATCGGCATGGGCGGGGGCATCGGAAAACAGTCGCTTCAAGTCTGGATCGTACAATGACGGTCGTTCGATTCCATAGTGCTTGCGCTTTCGCTCATAGTGCTCGCGCAGGGTCTTCTTCAGTTCGGACAGCGGATCGATCTCCTCACTGCGTGACCACCTTGGGTGGAACAGCCGCCAGCCCTTCCATCAGCCCATCGACATACTGCAGCTTCTTGAGCACCGGCCATCCCTTGTAGCGGTCGGCCCAGGTCGAGTCGGGCGTGAGCCAGACCGCGAAGGTCTCCGCAAAGTCTTCGTCCGGATGGCTTTGCGCATACCACACATCGAGATGCCGCACGAAGCTCCGACTATAGGGTCTGGGGCTGTAATATTTGGGGTAGGGATCGGACGAGCGACCAAAGACCTGCTGCCGGCGGCGGAGACGGCGGAGACGATAGGCATTTTCCACGGCGTGGCCGGCCTCATGCCGTCAAAATGCGCATGCACCATTCCGGGGTCCCGCCCTCGACCTCGAGCATCTGGTCCATTTCAAGTTTTGCGAGCCGTGGATGGGCCAGATAAAATGGCACGGCAATCCCCGGCACACCATCCGGCGTAAACCATTCGTTGGACAACCAAAAGTGGGGACGGAATATGAGCTCGTCTGGCTTCGAGTTCGGCGTAGAGTTGCTGGATCTGTCCTGACAGGAATGCCCCGTCGAGGGTGACTCCGAGTTGGTTCATGGGAAGATTCAGAAGCTTCTCGTTGGACCACGAGACCCATTCCGGCTCGTGATCATGGCTGTCAGACGCTGTCACTTCCTGTGTCCGTGATCGTTGCATCGATACCATGATCCTCGCGGTCAACCTGCAAGATGTACTGTTGAAAATATAGCATGGGCTTCAACATTGCCCCGATTTAGGAGGCCATTTCATTGATTGCCGCTCATAAGTGGAGAAAAAATGTCCGATCGAGTCCAAGAATGAACCGGCAGAGGCAATAGATGTCGCTAAAACGGGCTAATGGAGGCGAGAAAGAATGGCTGGTGCCGTGGCCCAGATGATATCGATCACCGACCACACGTAGGCGCGAGCCCGCTCAGGGTCAGTCTCCCAATCCGGCATCACTTCGTGCAGATCCAGAATCGGCTTGTCGAGGCCGAGACAGATCTGATTAAACAGGGGAACGTCGCGTCCAAATTGTTCCCGGACGAAGACCTGGTGGTTTCGCCCCATCGCAATAACGAGGTCGGCAGCCTCGACCAGCTCTTTGGTGAGTTGTCGTTGGACGTGACTGGCCGGATCAGCACCCTTTTCGCGCAATCGGCTCTGGACCCAGTCATGCATCGACTGAGGTTTGGCATCGATCCCGGCCGAGCTGACGACGCAGGACGTGCCAGCGCCGAGCCTGGCCTTGAGCGCATACTCGGCGGTCACACTTCGAAAGATGTTTCCCGTGCACACGAACAGGACTGACTGAGACTTCCCGTTCGATATGTTCTCATCCTTCCCCATGATCCCCCCGGTTGAAGATCGACAGTCACGCGGCTGACCGCGTAGAATGCCAACCCATGTCACATTCGGCAAGCCCCTCACACCCATACCTCAAACTGGACGAAGCCACGGAACAGCTGCAAACCAAGCTGCTTCGCCTTGTCGGGGAGACCATCGGCGAGTATGGTCTCATCAAAGACGGCGACAAGATCATGGTCTGCCTATCAGGCGGGAAAGACAGCTATGCGCTGCTCGATTTATTATTGGTCCTGCAACGGCGTGCTCCGATTCACTTCGACCTTGTCGCGGTGAACTTGGATCAAAAGCAGCCCGGGTTTCCTGCCCATGTACTTCCCGACTATCTCTCACATATCGGGAGTCCCATTCCATATCGAGGAACGGGACACCTACTCGATCGTCAAGCGACTCATCCCTGAAGGGCAGACCACCTGTTCACTCTGCTCCCGACTCCGTCGTGGCCATCTCTACCGCGTCGCTACGGAATTGGGCGCGACCAAGATCGCATTGGGTCACCACCGCGATGACATTGTTGAAACCCTGTTCCTGAACTTGTTCTACACGGGCAAGCTCAAGACAATGCCGCCGAAACTACGCTCGAAAGATGGCCGGCACATCGTCATTCGCCCGCTGGCCGCCGTGCGGGAGAGCGATCTCGCTCGATATGCTGAACTCCGCGCGTTTCCCATTATTCCCTGCGATCTCTGTGGCTCACAAGAGGATCTCAAGCGAAAACAGGTAAAGGAGTTTTTGCGCGAATGGGAGCAGACGGTCACCTGGCTGTACAGACAGTATGTTCGCCGCCCTGTCGAACGTGGCGCCGCCGCTTCTCATGGACCGACGGCTGTTCGACTTCGTAGGTCTGGGCACATCCGACCAGGCGGAGGGGCACGAGGATGTCTGGCTCGACTACGAGAACAAGACCTGATCGGAAATCCTCTCCTCGATCACTTCACCAGAATACTCGATTCTCCAAGAAGTGTCTCACGACTCCTAAGAGAGTACGTTGGATTTATTGAGAAACTCTTGGACATGCGGCTTGCTTCTGTGGTCGACCGATCTTGTGATCATCCTTCGAGTACAATGGTCTGCGAGGGGTCCTACGAGTGGAGGAGTCTGGGCTCGCTATGTCTTGAGTTTCTCAGAGAAAATCTTACGGAACTTGACGACCTTTGGTCCCACCACCGCAGTGCAGTATCCCTGGAATGGATTTCGAGAAAAATACTCTTGATGGTAGGGCTCGGCTTCGTACCAGGTCCCGGCAGGAGTGATTTCCGTTATGATCGGATTAGCATAGAGCTTCTCTTTCGTCACAGACTCTATCACTTCCTCGGCAATCTGCTTCTGCTCAGGTGCATGGTAGAAAATCGCCGACCGGTATTGAGTCCCGACATCGTGCCCCTGCCGATTGAGGGTCGTAGGATCATGGATGACAAACAACACTTCAAGCAACTCGCGATAGCTGACGACGGTGGGATCGAACGTGATACGTACCGCTTCTGCGTGACCAGTCCTGCCGCTACACACGGCTTCATACGTCGGATGATCTACCTGACCACCCATGTAACCGGACTCCACTGCTACCACACCTTTCATCTGGTCATAGACTGCTTCGAGGCACCAAAAGCAACCGCCGGCCACAGTTGCAATGCTGAACCCTGTCTGCACCGGAGATACAGTTTGTTGCATCGTGCAGATCTCTGATTATTTGGTCCGAGAAAGAGTTGGGGAAAATTCTACTTTCTTTCAGATCCTACTGCTGCCTTATACCATAGACACTATGAAGCCGTGAACAGACCCGTGAGCAAGCAGGGGCTCCTCACACCTAAGATGTGGGCGAGGTGTCCAACCCGTCTGAATCTATCTGAATCTAAAGGAGGAAGGGTGAACGAGAAAGGCTACGCCTTCAATTCTTCATTGAGACCGGCGATAACCTGTTTGAGTTTTTCCTCTTCATCGGGCTGGATCTTCATGAACTGAATCCCAAATGTATTGGCTTTGACCCACCGCACTTGAGCTTCGTCGATCCGCAAAGGCCAGTCAAGCCCGGGGACATAGATGCGGCACTCAAACGAAGCTCCCACTACGACCGGAAAATCCGTTTCGATCATACAGCCGCCAGCAGAGAGGTCCCGCGTCCGACCTTGGCCTTCTCGCTGCCCACCCGAAATGGTGCTTCTGAACTGTGATGTAAAACGTGGCTGTTGACGCTTCTCCACAGGAGGCTCCTCTTTGATCATGCGAGGCTGAAGATGGCTCTTACTTGAATCCCGCGTATTCTTTACAGGAGCCATGCTTGCTTCACTCCAGTCAAACAATGAACCCCAGGCCTGTTTTAAGAGGCACCGGGGTTCCTTGCGGCAGCGAATTGCTCGGTTACTTTTTCACATTCAACAATACATGCCCACGGCGGTTCTGCTGATAGCAGGATTCGGCAGGGTCCGTACAGAAAGGGCGTGCCTTGCCGTACGACACAATCGCCACCTGCTTGGGAGCAACACCCGACTCGATCAGATAGCTGCGCGCAGCCTTAGCTCGCTTATCCCCCAACACGATGTTGTAATCGGCAGTGCCCCGTTCGTCACAATGACCCTCAACCTTCATCACCGCTCCAGGATGATCCTTCAGCCACTGTGCGTCGAGGTTCAATGCCTCCATCCCAGCATCTGAAAGAGTCCACTGATCGTATCCGAAAAATACGTCCTGTAGGCCAGCTTCGATGGCCGCTTTTTCCTCTTTGGTTATCTCTGCACGCTGACGGGCGCTCATCCCAGAGGGGGAAAGCGATACAATATCGCCGCCCTTCCCCAGACCGCTCTTCCGAGGGATTCTGAGAGAAGCCACTTAGCCCTCTCTCTGAATCGCCTTTTTTTGCAGACTCTGCTCCCGTCTCTCCATCAGACTGCAGCCATTTCATGCTACAGCCCTGACCAACCAACAAGACGAGCCCCATTGCTGCTACAACACCTGTTTTCATTGGACTTCCGATCATGATTGTTCCCCCATCCTTGGAATAACGAATAGTATTTCGCCTGCGTAGATCAAATATAGCACCTGAATGAAAAGATGAGGCTCTCCTGTCAATTGTAGCCATTTCGCTTGAATTGTCAGACTGTTGGAGAGGGCTCTTGATGATGGACGCGGTAGAAGAGTGAGCAGGCACCCCTCTGAGATCAACCGGGAAGGAGAGAACCAGCGAAGAAACAGTTTAGAATTGGGCCGGTTTACGATCAGCCCATCGAGCCGGCCGCATCACGGTGCTTAACGCGGCTACAGCACAAATGAAAGCCAACATGGCCAAGCCCACCATTAGAAAAAAACCAGCCCGGACGTCATGAAGGACTGCATGATTCATGATGCGCCACTCCTCTTGGTGACTACAGTTTTATCCGCTCATCCATCCGCAGGAACAGACCCAGGGTTCCGTGGGATCCTGCTTTGTCAACCATCGGCCACAGCAGGGACAGTGTCTTGTCCAGGCCCGCCGCTGTCCTCGGTCTAGAAACCTCCCCCTATAAGGTCTCACGCGGCCTTGCCCATAGCATAGCACCATTCAGACACCCCATAGATACTGCTTCCTTTTAGAAGAATACTGCTTGAGATATGAGAAATCTATGCAACTTTGGTGGGAGGATGATCCGTTCGAAAGGGGCAGGCGGGTCAGATATAAGCTACTGATACTTCGACGACTTCATCCTGAGTCTTCACGGAATGATTATATGGTGCGCCCGGAGGGACTTGAACCCCCAACCCTCGGATCCGAAGTCCGATGCTCTATCCATTGAGCTACGGGCGCGGCCGGCTATTTCAAACACTTCGATGGAGACCTTGTCAAGGACGGAGCGGTGGCACAGCCTCACCCTGACACGACAGGGACAACGATCGAGCCGGCTCACACCAGTGCGAGTAGCTTCTCAACCAACTGATTGATCGATCGATCATCGGTCGTGATGATGTGATCGGCAGCCGCTTGATAGTTTCGGCGTCCGCTCCCGCAATACGTCCTGAATTTCATCGACGAACGACTTGGCCCCCGTCAACGATGGGCGCTGATTATCATCGCCGATTCGTTTCGCGATCGTCTCGACGGAGGCCGTCAGCCAAAACAACAGCGCCATTCTCCTTCAACGCCTCGACATTTTGCGCGCGAAGTATGGCCCCGCCGCCAGTATCGATCACGAGCTGGTCACGGCTGGCAAGCTCTCGGCAGATATCGGACTCCAGATCGCGAAAGTATTCCCATCCATACTGGGCAACGATCTCCGGAATCGTACACTTTGCACGCTTGACAATCTCCACGTCGGTTGACACTAACTCTCGTCCCAATCGAGCCGCAAGCAGTCTGCCTACCGTACTCTTGCCGGTCCCCCGATAGCCGATCAGCACGATATTCATGAGAAACGTGATTCCAGGACGGCACGCATGACGTCGGCTGGAGCAGCCTGATTGGTCCAGAGCTCGAACTGCGCCGCGGCTTGATGAAGGAACATCTCGATCCCGGGAATTACACGACAGCCTGCCGCCATCGCATCCTTCAGCAATCGGGTATCCCGAGGGTTGTAAACGATGTCCATGACGGTCAGTCCGGCATGTAGCATCGTCGCAGGTACAGAGGTCTTGTTTACTTCAGGTGACATACCCATTGGCGTGCAATGGATCAGCACATGAGTATCCGGCAGAACCTTTTGCAACGTACTTTCATCAAGAGGCGATTCCTGCACGTTCATCCCTGTCTTCGACCGGAGATCTCGAGCCAAGGCTGCACGTTCCTGGTGATCGATTCCTAGTATGATCAAACGATTAATCCCAGCCTCTGTCCCGAGCGCGAAGGCAATCGCGCGAGCCGCGCCTCCGGACCCGAGCATGACTACTTGACGCCCTTTCAAGGCAACCGCGCCCTCACGAAGCGCGCGCAAGGCGCCGGTCGCATCGGTGTTATACCCTGTGAGTATCCCTCCCGCAGCCACAATGGTGTTGATCGCACCGATATGACGTGCGGTCGGTTCGACAGAGTCAAGAAACGTAACGGCCGCCACCTTGTGGGGGATGGTTACACTGGCGCCGCGAAAGTTGTCCAGGGCGCGAAGACCCTTGATCGCATCGCCAATCGCTTCCACACGGAATGCCAGATACACGAAGTTGAGCCCGAGTTTCTGGAACGCGGCATTGTGAATCGCAGGTGAGAGCGAATGCTCAACTGGGTTGCCGATTACGCCGCAGAGCTGAGTATGTGCGTTGATTTCCATAGATTTGAGAAGTCGCGACTTCTGCTTCGTCTTCGGCCAACTGACAGGCACCCGTTGCCTCGGCAGTGACCTTCACCATTCACGTGGGCGCCTGCTCACGAGATGGTCATCCCTCCATCGATAGGAAAGGTTCCTCCTGTGACCCAGGCTGCCTCGTCGGAGGCCAGATAGAGAACCATATTAGCCACCTCTTCTGGTTTCCCGGCTCGACGGATAGGATAGTGCGACAGAATGGGGTCCAGTTGTTCGGGGTTGCTCATCAGCGGAGCCGCCATTGGCGTATCGATGAGTCCGGGATTCACTACGTTGCAGCGAATGCCTTCCTTGGCGTAGTCGATCGCGAGGGCTCTGGTCAAGGCATCGAGCGCCCCCTTGGAGGCCGCATAGGCCGGCAATGTGGGAAGCCCGACCAGGCTCGCGATGGAAGAGATATTGACGATCGCTCCCTTCCCCTGCTTCATCATCTGCGGCAGGGCAGCTCGCGTCATGCGAAACACCCCGGTCAAATTGACGTCGAGGACCTGCGCCCAGGTCACATCATCGATCTCATGCAGACGCTTCCCAAAATCCCCGATTCCGGCATTATTGACGAGGATATCGAGCCGTCCAAACTGCTGCACAGTCCGACGCACCGTCTCCTGAACATGGGGTTCATCTGTGACCGATCCGGCAACCGCAAAGGCCTTGCCCTGCGCTGTCACAATATCATTCACGACCCGGTCCAGCTCCCTTTGCCGTCTTCCCGTAATCACGACCAATGCCCCTTCGCGCGCAAAGGTTTTCGCAATCGCTTCACCAATACCCGCATTGCCTCCCGTAACGACCGCGACTTTTCCATGCAACCGATTCATCGCGCGTGATCCTCTCGTTCTTCGTGAATATCAGCAGCCTCACCTACAGACTCAACAGCGTAAGCTGCGGGCCACAAACCAGATTCGATTTTCCTGGCCACCGTAATGAAGCCAGAATGGGCGACCATTCGGTGATCCGGTCGTACGCTGCGCCCCTGAATCGACCAGGTTCTCAACAGCGTTTCAAATGTTTCAACCATTCCAAAGACCGTCGCTCGCTCAAGGGCCTCAACCGTCTGCACCACTTGAGGGACGGTGGGAACAAAGCTCAAATACATGCCGCCAGAACGAAGGACCTGTGCGGCATGCGGTACCACCTGCCAAGGCTCAGGAAGATCAAGGACGAGCCGATCGAAGGGCAAACCATCGTCGAGCAGACTGATCCCATCGTACGCGTTCCGGCGAAGCGGGATGAGATTCGGTACCGGGCCCATGTACCGTTCAATGTTCGTCATCGCCGTTCGCGCGAAATCCTCGCGGACTTCGTAGGTTACCACCACGCCACGCGGGCCGACAGCGCGCAAGAGGGCCATCGTCAATGCTCCGGAACCAGTCCCGGCTTCGAACACACGCGCGCCAGGATAGACATCCGCCCACATGGGAATGAGAGCAAGATCCTTCGGATACAACACCTGTGCGCCACGCGGCATCTTCAACACATAGTCGCCGAACGTGGGCCTAAGCGCCAACATCGTTTTGTTGCCGGAGAGCGTGGCTAAAGAGCCATCGGGCTTTCCGATGAGGTCGTCGTGGGCAATTTTGTGACCGCTCAGTTGGTAAAGATCTCCTGCCTTCAAGGTCAGGGCATACTGCCGCCCTTTCTTGTCGACCAAATGGATACGCTCACCTGATTGGAAGCATGACATCGGAGCCCATTCTAGAAGTGCCGCGCCTTGTTTTCAACAAGACAACAACCGCGATGACGATTTCTTGCCCTTACCATATGTTTTCTTGGGGAACCGAGTGGATTCTATTTCAATACGCACGCGGGCCGAGCCAGGCTATTCAAGGCGAATGTCCGACACCAACGAACTATCCAGACCCCGCTAACTCCAAACGCTCGTCGCAAATCGCGGTGGAGAAAAATCCACCACGAATTTCTCCATTCCCATCGATACGATCGCCCCATTTTGAAAAGGCTGACCCAGAGGTAGATGTGGCGAATAGGCCTGTTGCTCGATAGCCACCCCTACACACCTGCAGCAAGGTTGCCTCACCCTCTCTCAGGCCTCCTCATTAAATCACTCTAATAGTGCTGTTTTTCCTCGTAATTGCGATCCGCCGTTCTCATGAACAATCCAGCACAAGATTTGCTGCGTAGAGAGATAACAGAACAGCCAGGCAACACAGAGCCAAGAACGAATCGTTTAGTGGATCGCTGTCTCTCATAAAGTAGAACAGAAGAACGGGGGCCTATTGAGGTCGCGACTATGCGGAGCAAGACATCAGATAGTCAGAGGAGGGACGACGACATGAAAAGGAATCTATTCCCAACCCCTGAGCCGGAAGAGCTTGTCAGGATTGCAAAGGATGTTGATGCAGACGATCCTGAAGCGAGCGACCTCTTGGATGTGATCGGACGAGAGACATCCGAAGAGGAACAACCTGAGGAACCGACTAAGGCGGTGACTCGTACCGCCGTGGGTGGCGGCCCATTCATGTTGGAGTCACTCTACTTTCGCTCCTTCGGCGAACGTGCCCTATTGACCAGAGAAGAAGAAGTCGAGCTAGCGAAGAAGATCGATGACGGAACCAGCACCATTCGGAAGGCCTTACGTCACGCCGTGCGAGTCTTCCCCAGGCTCAAGCGCACGGACTCTGTGATCGAGGCACAACGCACACTTCAGATGGTCAGAGGTTTAAGCGGGCTTTCAGCTACCGCGATCGATAAAGCTGAGCAGAGTCTCACCGAGATGATCCAGCAGGGAACGGGACAGCAAAAGCTTCCGCTTTGCATCGCCAAGCAGCTCAAGGAAAGGTTGGCGACCCTCCACTCCGCTCGGATCGTGCTCGAACAGGCTAAGGACGAATTGGTGCGCTGCAACCTGCGGCTTGTCGTAGACGTGGCAAAGCATTACACAGGCCGTGGCCTGACGTTGCTGGATCTTGTGCAAGAAGGAAATATCGGCTTGATGAAAGCCGCCGAACGCTATCAATACCGCAAAGGGTTCAAGTTCAGCACCTATGCAACCTGGTGGATCCGTCAAGGCATCACGCGGGCACTGGCGGATCAATCGAGGACCATTCGCATTCCAGTTCACCAGACTGAGGCCTCGCACCGTATCCTCCGCGTGACCAGGCGACTCGGGCAACAACTGGGACGTCCGGCTCGACTCGAAGAAGTGGCGCAGGTGCTACGAATGAGGCCGGAGCGACTCCACGAAACTGTGCAGGCCTTTCAAGAGCCGGTCGCCCTGGAGAAACCGGTGGGTGACGGAAGCACGGAATTCGGAGAGCTGCTCCCCGACCTGCAAGCCGTCCCACCCGATGCCCATGTGCACCGGACGGAAATGTCACACCAGCTTGAACGGATTCTCAGCACGCTCACACCCCGAGAGCAAACCGTTATCCGGTTGCGCTTTGGTATCGGCCACGATCAGGCCTGCACGCTGGAGCAGGTGGGACAAAGCCTGTCAGTGACGAGGGAGCGGATTCGTCAGATTGAAGCGAAAGCGCTCAAGAAACTGAAGACCCCCCACATTAAGGAAATGTTTGCCGCTATCCAATAAGCCACAGACTCATGAAGCAGAAAGGGGCGAGGATGATCCTCGCCCCTTTTCTATTCTACAACTTTCACCCTGAGAGCACTTGTGCGACAATGAGGCCGACTCGAGTAGATGAGGCCCCATGACAAGTGTGCGCACAACACAGAAACTCCTCCCCCTCTTTCGCTACTTCACCATTCCATTCCTTATCTTTTTTGTCATCGCCTTAGCACTTGACGAGCTGATCGTCTACGCTGAACCAGCGATTGGACCAGTCACCTTCCACGAAAAATCCCTGCCGGTCACCGCAGCCGTGGCGAAAGCACCTCTCTCGGTCGTCACCATCCCCACGCGCAGCGTGCCGGCAACTCCCACGCAAGTCCACTTAGGGTCGAGGTCCAGCATGATTATCGACGAGAGCAGAGACATCCTGAGGAACAATCATAAGGCTGCCACATGAATCTCATCGATGGATCACACCAAGTTCACGATTTCTCAGGACAGGGGAGGGAGCCTCTCCCGACGACTACCCCACAAGCGGGTACGCTCGTCAGGTTTTTGCAACCGATCCCCTATGCCGAGGCATGGACACTCCAGAAACAGATACAAGAAGAACGGATTGCAGAGAGACAAGGGGATGTATTGTTACTCCTTGAACACTCGCCAGTCTATACCCTGGGCCGTAGCACCCAACCAGCACATTGGGGCTGCGGGGAAGCTGCCCTCCGCCGGACAGGCGCCAATCTCCAGTTTGTAGATCGTGGCGGATCGATCACTTATCATGGACCTGGACAAGTCGTGGCCTATCCCATCCTCAAGCTGTCGCATTATTGCGCAGGGCCGAAACAGTACGTACGGAAGTTGGAGGAGGTCTTGATCCATACACTCTTGCGATGGGGGATTGAAGGCTATCGCCTCGAGAAAAAACCTGGCGTCTGGGTGCGCTGGGATTATACTGATGCGAAGATTGCCTCGATCGGAGTCCGGATTGATCATGGGGTCACGATTCACGGATTTTCCCTCAACGTCGATCTGGACCTATCCCCTTTTTCCCATATCATGCCCTGTGGCCTGACACAGTGCCACATCACATCCATGGCCGAGGTACGGCAGTCCACCGTATCGCCCTCAGTCGTCGCGCAACAGATGGCGCAGGAATTCGCGCGAACATTCAACATTCAATGGATGAGTCTCCCTCCAGACATCATAGAGCAGGAGCATCATGACCACCTCACATCCACGCCCTTGCTTCACACCTGACCAAAGGAACACCCAATGCACGAACTCGACACACCGACTTTCCGACTGGCGGTTGCGCAGTTTGATCAAGCGGCCGAGGCCATGGAGCTTGATCATAATTTACGCGAGCGGCTCAAACTTCCACAGCGGTCGCTGATAGTCAGCCTGCCTGTCAGAATGGATGACGGCCGGGTCGAGGTTTATACCGGCTATCGTGTGCAACACGATTCTTCCCGCGGCCCCACGAAAGGCGGCATTCGCTATCATCCGGACGTGAATCTTGGGGAGGTTGCAGCCCTGGCCATGTGGATGACCTGGAAATGCGCGTTAGCCGGCCTGCCCTATGGCGGAGCCAAGGGCGGAGTGGCAATCGCCCCCAAACAGTTTTCGCAGCCAGAATTACAACGATTGACCAGGCGCTATGCAGCGGAAATCTTCCCGTTGATCGGTCCAGACAAGGACGTGCCAGCCCCAGATGTCGGCACAGACGCCCAGGTGATGGCCTGGATCATGGATACGTACAGTCAACAAGTGGGATATTCGGTGCCAGGCGTCGTCACAGGCAAGCCCTTATCGATTGGAGGAAGCCTCGGACGTGAGGAGGCCACCGGACGCGGAGTGGTCTATGTCACCATGGAAGCGCTTCGTCACCTCAAGCTCGACATTCGGAACACCACCGTGGCCATACAGGGATTTGGTAATGTGGGGGCCCATACCGCCCGCATCATGCAGGAGTGTGGCGCACGCGTCATTGCAGTGAGCGACGTGAACGGAGGCCTCCACAATTCGAGCGGTTTGGACATTCCGGAGCTCCTTACGCGCTACAAGACCACGGACCGATCCCTCCGCGACACCAAGCTAGGCGACTGGCTCTCCAACGATGAATTGCTACAACTCGACTGCACCGTGCTGGTCCCCGCCGCGCTCTCCGAGCAGATCACCGAACGAAATGCCGCGAAACTGCGCTGCCGGATTCTCGCCGAAGGAGCGAACGGTCCGACGACCCTGGAGGCCGATCGCATTTTGCAGGACCAGGGGGTCTTTATCATTCCAGACATCCTGGCCAACTCCGGTGGCGTGATCGTGTCCTACTTCGAGTGGGTGCAGGATGTGCAGCGGTTTTTCTGGAAAGCTACGGATATTCAAGAGCGATTGCAAGATATTCTGATCTCCGCCTTCCATCGGACATTACAGTTTTCCGTTTCCAAAAACACTTCTATGCGGATGGCCGCCCTGATGAGTGGAATCGATAAAGTGGCCCAAGCGCATCTCCATCGTGGACTCTACCCGTGAGCTCGGCACGAGGGCGAAAGTGGCGAACAGTAAGAATCTTTCGTCTGAGGGGGCCCTCCTGTCGGATCGGAATGCACTCGTGACGTAGACCGGTGATCCACCGGAGTGTTGACCGGGAGGACATCGATTCCCGATTCCGTGAGCTCGGTCTTTGCGCGCTTGCGGTCCTATTACCCTATGCGCTAGGGTGGAGCGATTGGAGCTGAGTCACGTGGAGTCGTAGAGGACTTCGGAATGGATCGGGATGCGGTGCTGTCCCTCTGGGAAGCCCACAAGGAGGAGCGCTGGCCTCAAGTGAGAAGCCAGCATGAGGGGCCGCTGATGACACTGGATACGGTGATCAGCGGATGCGTGGTGTATTTCCTCGATAGTCCTGAGGGGCTTGATACCCAGCGGCTCGCCATCGTCGAAGATTGTGTCGCCGACCTGGATAACCTGACCGACGAACTTGACGAAGACTGTCGGCTCTACTTTCAACGACTCCGACAACTTGGAGCCCTCCTCATCGCCACCCATCACACCACCTAACCTGTTCCATATAGAAACGAGTGATAACGGATTGGTCCGACCCCATCACGCATTCAGCCGTTCTTGCAAGTTCTCAGGCCGTTCGATAAAATCATGTACAGTGCATTGGTCCTACCAATTTCGCCAATAAATTTCACATGCCATACATCTTTCTGAGCCCATGGGTAAGGATGAGTCGATGAAGTATGTACTGCGAATCATCACCCTAGCCTGCATGGTTACGGCCGGCGTCGGCGCATGGGTGTCCCCTGGGTATAGCGAGCCCTACGAATTGAGCAAGAATGACGTGATGGATCCCAAGGCCTTGAAGAGTGCCGAGATTTCACTGTTTGGAGTCAAACTGGGAGACTCCGAAGCCAAAGCCTTGGACTCTCTCGTGAATGAAAAGATTTCTGGAGTAAAAGTAGAACAAGAAGCCTTGTTTATCTTTTTGCTCGACCAACGCAAACCGACCGGTCCTATGGCTGGCGTGCGCATCCAGGACGGCAAGGTCGACCTGATCTTTATCAATAATCGATTCTCCTATAAGACTCGGGGTATCTTTCGCAACGTGTTGAACAGCGAAAGCCCCGATGACGTGCGGAAAATATTGGGACAGGAAGACTACGGGGACGAAAATGTGATGGGCGCCATACTGGCCTACGATAAACAGGGGTTCGTCATCAACTATCTGGGGAAAGATGTCAATGTGGAGTTTTCCCCACCTCGGTAGCGGCGATGCGCTTCTGACGTTCGGCCTCAACGCGTACTTGCCGGCCTAGATCACTTCCTGCCATTCTTTCCAGTTGCCAACTTGAATTCGTTCTCGCTCCGTTTCTTCTCCCTCAGTTCCCACACGTTATCACGAAGTCTATAAGCCTTCACCACAGCTCACTGAAGGACTCGAACGGGCAGATTGCGAGTAAGCCTCACGCCACGACGGCCTTCTTGCCTCTGCCTACATGACTGTCGGCTCGATCAAAAAAGATAATTCAGTGCGGAACTTCGGCTGCCTGCAGCCCGTAGGCAATGAGATTCGTCGCGGTGTTCCAGCGACGCTTGGAGTTGAGGATCACGAGGAGAAGATCGCTTCCGTTCTGGGAGACTTTGGCGATGAGGCACCGCCCGGCTTTGGAGGTAAATCCGGTCTTGATTCCTTCAACGCCGGGAATACGTCCCAGCAATCTGTTCGTATTGTGCAATACATATGCACGGTGACCGTTGACAGGCGTGATGATCGCGCGTTCCTCACGAACCAACTGCCGGAAGATCGGCTGATCGAGAGCCATGACACTCAGCGTGGCAAGGTCTTCGGCCGTCGAGTAATGGTCCGGGTTATCGAACCCGCAGCCATTGCTGAAATGCGTATCAGACAAGCCAAGTGCCTCAGCTTTGGCATTCATGAGAGTCACGAACTGTGCTTCGTCGCCGCCTACATGCTCTACTGCCGCAAGACAGGCATCGTTCGCGGACACGATCAGCATGGCCTTCAGCAGATCTTCCAGCCTAAAGACCTGCCCCGCTTTCACGCGCAAGTGCGTCTTGTGTGCCCGTGCGGCAGTGGGACTAATCGTGACAAAATCATCCAACTGACCCTTTTCCAGAATGACCAGGGCCGACATGATTTTCGTGAGACTGGCAGGGGACATTCGCTTCCCCGCATCGTGTTCATACAACACACGCCCACTCTTGAGCTCCTTGAGAAGAATGCCATGAGCTGGAGCGACTCGCCACGGAGGAAACTGGCGCGAAGCAATCGCCGTTCGAACAGGCGACAGATTGAACCGCTACACTCTTCGCAAGGGCGATGGATGGAGTGAGGGACTCGGCGGCGATTAACAGGAGCCCGATGAACACCCCAGCAACGCCGGCAAGAAATGGCAGACGATGAAATCTCCCACAGTCTCTTGTCATCATGAACGTGTCGCTCTTACTCATAGCGTAAACGATTCCCGCACCTTCCCTCCGCGAAACCCACTGTCAATTACTTTATGGAAGAACCGGAGCAGATCGGCAAGGTCGATCCAAAACCCGCAATTCAAACAACGGGCATAGAGTCGTCGATTCACCAGCGTATAGTGACGCTCGACCATCATGAAGCCCTTACATCTCAAACAATCCATCGACGCATCTATAGTCGGATTCTGTGTCTATCGGAGTCGATTCATTACCAATGCCACGCAACCTGCCAACAGTCCTCCGCCGAAAATCGTGGTACCAAACGAGAGGTACGCGTTAGTCCCACTGTCGGGAGAGGCTCCGTCAAGCAAGTCTCGCACGCCCCCCTGTACCATCAGCACGGAGAGAGTGAGCAATGCGCCAATAGCAAACCACCATCCAAAAGATCTCACTGGTGTCCCCGAAACAGAGCGCCAAAAGTGCTTGGAAGCGGCACTCGTCGGCCACTGTAGCCGAGGGTCGGCAGGCTGTCAAGAAGACTGCCTTTTGATTCACTCCACCTCTGACAGGCGTCGATACGCTTCAGGGGGGAGGTACGACGGGAGCGGCCACCGCTTTCAATCCGCGATGGAGAAAGACGGAGACGCTTCCATTACCGTTGTCCGCGGTCACGAGTCCAGGCTCTTCAGCCTCCTTCGTTGTGACACGAAATGTAGCGAGGGCGAAGGGGCCCGGTTTTGTCCGATAGTTTCTCGGCGGATATTCGAAGGTCCCATCGCCACGGCCGTAGAGAATGGAGAGATCGCTTGACTGAAGATTGACAATAGCCACATCGATGCGTTGGTCGCCGTTGAAGTCTCGCGCGAGCCCGAAATTCGGTCCTGCGTCGGCACCGGAATCGCGCCCCGGCTTGAAAGTTCCATCGCCTATTCCGAGAAAGGTCGTGAAACTATCTTGCACGCCATTGATCACAAGCAGGTCGCGGATCCGGTCACGATTGAAATCGGTGAAACTCACCCCGAGCGGACGCTTTCCCGTCCGGTAGTCGGTAGGAGGGCGAAACGTGCCGTCGCCATTCCCCATCCAGATGGAGACTGCGTTCGACATCGGCCCTCCGTTAGTCACGGCCAAATCGATCTTCCCATCGCCATCCAAGTCGGCCATCGCCACAGACGTGGGCGTATCACCATATTCGTACTGCGCCCCATGAGTGAACTCACCGGTACCGGTTCCCAGGAAGACTTTAATCTTGTCGTTCCGCAACGCGACCACAAGGTCTGGCGCCTGATCGCCATTCAGATCGTCGCTGGCAATGGCAATGGGAGTCCGATGCACGGGATAGCGCGGCCCTTCTTCAAATTTTCCGTCATCCCGGCCGAAGAGTACGGCCACTTCGTCGCCCCCGGAACAGGCCAAGACCACATCGGGATAAGGGTCGCGGTTGAACATCCCTAGGGCGAGCGACCGGGGCTCTTTACAGACATTCAGTTGGACTTGATCGCGAAAAGTGCCGTCACCGTTGCCTAAAAGGATCGACAGAGTATTGCTGCCGATGTTGGTTGTTACCAGATCGGTAAAACCGTCCTGATTGACGTCAGTGGGGGTGACGGTCGTCGGGTTCTTACCTACTTTGTAACTGGCAAAATAGTAGAATAGGTCTGGTGGGGCGTAGGGGTCTTGCTTGGTACAGCCACTCGCCATAAGCAGAAAAACACTTGTCGCCACGACCACAAGCTCCCAGGCTCTACACCTGTTGTGGCCGCCAGCGTTTCTGACCACACACTCCTCCTCACGCGAGGAACCGGCGACGCGGTGATTCATCCGTATGTGCACACGCCCCTCAACCAGGCCTTCCCGCCGAAATGAGCATGGCCAGTATACAGACCACCGCTTTCTCCTGGCAATCAATCCGGTTGCGCAACGATCCCCGCAAAAACTCGATTTCCCCAATCCTAGCGCGCTCAACGACGGCTTTGAAAACGAGACAGTGTTTGGGGTACACTGATCTCCTTGTTAAGGAGGACTCTATGAGCAAGATGATGAAGATCGAGTTGTCGATGTACGGAATCGCTGAGGTCCTGCACTGGTGTCACACCCGCAATAAGGGCCGCGTCCCCGGAGTGGACACGGCAGGATTTGATACGATGAAGGCGCTCTTGGCTGAAAAGCCACAGTCAGGTGACTATTTTACCCTCGATCAGTTTTGGAAGAAGAGGGCCACCTTGGACCTGACCGAAGATGAAGTGGCAACGATCGATCGCTGTCTCTACGATATCCCAAATTTTGATAGCGAGCCTCTCCCACAAATCCGACATAAATTTTGGCCGCAACAGGTAGCTGCCCTCTGATCGGCCAGGGGCAGTCCTCAAACGGCCCCTGTCTCTACCTCATACCGATTCATCCAGCCAGATCAGCGGATATACGGTGAGAGATGTGCCAACATTCTGTGTTCTTCGATGCTCGTGAGAATAAAAACCAGTGGGAGGAAGCAGCCCGGACAGGGTGCAAAATCATTGACTCACGCCCATTGACAGGCGGAACAGACACTCCGCATCGTGGACAATCAGACCGGATGAGGTTCCGAGAAGCGATGGCGCATCATCATAGGATTCGCCGAGGATTTCATGGACAGGAGTACAACCTCGACAGCCTAGCCGTATCTGCTAGAGTGTCCCTTCTCCCTTAAGATACCTGCGAAAGCGATCCATCAATTCGGCGCCGAGTGTCCCACCTTCCGGCTTCTTTAGGTCCGGATCGGCAAAATGTTCACGAATTTCCTGGAGGCGCTTTTCCGCCTGCTCATTCCCTTGCAGCCGCTTGGTCTTCTCTAGCGCCGTATCAAACGCCTCAAAGGTCAGATTGTTGTATCCGAAAGAGCGGATCCGTTTGACGGCTTTCATCATGGCCTGATTCCGGAAGGTCGTCAGATGTTCCGAATCAATCTCTGTGAGGCCGAGCTTCCGTGCCCTCCGCTCGGCAGCCTTACGGATTCCGCTACGCACGAAATCCGGAGAGGTCTGCAGTCGCTTCCATGCCTCATCAGTCCATGCGACTCGCTCCTGGGGTGCATCCCACAGTTGAAGCAGCGACGACTCGTCGATCCGTGCCACACCTTTCTCTCTCGCCAAATCTTCGGTGTCCCGCCTCAACATGTCCGGAAACGAACTCGGCAGCGATCGGCGGCGACTGTTTCAGTTTCTCCTGAAGTTGGGCCAACGCCCCCTCGCTCCATTCCAACGGAGGGCCCGAGGCCTCACGGAGATCGCCCAGCGCTTCCACCTTTTCGAAAAGTTCGACATTCACTTCGAGATGACCCCGCTCCCTGGCAATCTCTTCGGCAATTTGCTTGATCATGTGACGCATGAATTCAGGAACCGTATTCAGCCGTGTCCTTGGCGGCGGCGGTCCAGGGGAGATGGCCTTTCGCCATTTGCTCCGCCGCATCTGCCATGCCGGACTCCCACCCATCCCACCCATCATTTGGTTCTTGAACTGATCGAGCAGCTCCCCCGTAATCTCTGCATAGCCAAGCTCTCGGGCCTTTTTCTCGGCTAGACGACGAACCATTCCACGCAAAAATAGCGGTGCCCGCTCCAGACGTTTGGAGGCCTCGTCCGTCCAACG
This sequence comes from uncultured Nitrospiraceae bacterium, assembly GCA_963742465.1. GTDB lineage: Bacteria > Nitrospirota > Nitrospiria > Nitrospirales > Nitrospiraceae > Palsa-1315. Next base: position 71,764 of record CAVUMA010000009.1, read on the forward strand.
GACATCTATCCCGACCGCATCGTGGGAGTCTGGTGCGTTCATGATGATCGTCCTGTTATGACTGGTTCAGGAGTTCCTTCAATTCCTTGCCGGCTTTGAAAAACGGAACCTTCTTGGCAGGGACCGCCACCGTCGCACCTGTCTTGGGATTCCGCCCTTCTTTCATCCGGCGAGCCCGCAGCCGAAAACTGCCGAACCCTCGAATCTCCGTCTTATCGCCGTTCTTCAACGAATCACGCACACAGTCGAAAATCGTATTGACGACGACTTCCGCCTGCCGCTTCGTCAAGGTCGTGATCTGTTCGGATACGCGCTCGATGATTTGGGCCTTCGTCATGTTGGACTCCCCTTTCGTGATGATGAATCGACCTGTCGCGCCGATCCGACCGCGCTAGAACGCCATAAGATACTTGAGGCTGACCCCGGAGTAAAAGTCCAACTTGGGGAAGAGCCCCGACAATCGTGATTCGATCAATTCTCTGATCGAAAATCGTCGTCGCGGCTCTATGACTTTCGGCTCGCCCTCGATACCGGCCACATCCGCCGCAAGCTGGATGGCCGCTTCGAGATCACCGAGTTCATCCACAAGCTTTGACGCTTTGGCCTGACGGCCCGTGAAGATTCGACCGTCCGCCAAGGCCTGCACAGCCGCCACATCGAGCCCGCGTCCTTCCGCCACTGCCTCGATAAACTGTTTATGGACATCATCCATGACGGATTGGAGCAACGCTTGCTCTTCATCGCTCATCTTCCGGAGCGGCGATCCCACATCTTTGAATCGTCCACTTTTGATCACGACACCTTCGACCCCGATCTTCTTGAGCAGCCCTTCGACGTTAGCCATCTCCATGATGACCCCGATGCTCCCCGTCAACGTCCCTGAATTGGCCATGATCCGATCGGTCGCAACCGCAATATAGTATCCTCCTGACGCCGCCACCGTACCCATTGAGGCAATCACCGCCTTGTTGCTCTTGTTACGAACCCGCTGAACCGCATCATGAATTTCTTGCGACGGCACAACCCCGCCGCCGGGGCTGTCGATTCGCAATACGATCGCTTTCACGGAGGGGTTGTCGGCAAAACGCTTCAACTCGCCGATCGTGGATTGCGCATCCACAATGACCCCTTCGATACGAATCAATCCAACCCGGTCCTCCATCGAAATGTCGAGGTCGGGAAAAAACAGGTTCATCAGAAAGAGCAGACCAAGCCCGATGCCGAGCGCCCAGAGCACTCTGCGCAATATCCCTCGCTTGGCCGGCCTTTCTGCTGTTTCGTCACTCATGGTTCTGCTCGCTTACAGCGCCAGGGGGCCGCCCCCCGGCTTACACTGAATCCAGATGCATCGGACCTACTTATCGTCCTCGTCTTGGCCTCGCTTCCGGTTCTGCTTCGCCGCACGGCCCAAGCTTTGGTCCAACGCGCCTTGCGTGGCATGATATTCATCGACCGTTCGGCGATCGGAATCCATTTGATGGTCGCGCAGGCTGAGCGCAATCTTCCGTTCTTCACGATCGACCTTGATGATCTTGGCCGTCACTTCATCCTGCAGCTTGAATTTCTCTTCGAGCTTGGCCTGCGGGTCGAGACCAGCCTCGCTGATGTGAATCAACCCTTCGACTCCCCCGTCCAATTCGACGAAGATGCCGAAGTCGGCGACCTTGCTGACCTTCCCGACCGCCACATCCCCAACCGCATACCGGTTCGGAATCTCGTCGTCCCATGGATCGCTCTTGAGCTGCTTATACCCGAGCGACAGACGCTCCTTTTCCTTGTCGATCCGCAAGACCACGGCCTCTACCTTCTGTCCCTTCTTGAAGAGTTCAGAGGGATGCTTGATATGTTTCGTCCAAGACATGTCGGAAATGTGGATCAATCCATCGATGCCCTCTTCGAGTCCGACGAACGCGCCAAAGTCAGTGAGACTCTTCACCTTCCCTTCAATGCGCGTGCCGATGGCGTACTTCCCTTCCACCATATCCCAGGGGTTCGGCGCAGTCTGCTTCATGCCGAGGGAGATCTTCCTGCTGGCCGGATCCACGTTCAGCACCGCCGCTTCAACCTGATCCCCAATGGACACGACACGTGACGGATGGCGCACCTCGTGCGTCCATGACATCACAGAGACATGCACCAGTCCCTCGACGCCTGGCTCGAGCTCGATGAACGCCCCGTAGTCGGTCAGGCTTACGACACGACCTCGGACGCGAGTACCGATCGCATACTTACTGGCCACGCCGGTCCAGGGATCTGCGCTTTTTTGTTTCAAGCCGAGTGAAATGCGCCCGGTCTCTCGATCGTACTTGAGGACACTCACTTCCACCTTGTCGCCGATGTTGAACATTTCCGACGGATGGCCGACACGGCCCCAGGACATGTCTGTGATATGGAGCAGCCCGTCGATGCCGCCGAGGTCGATGAACGCCCCGTAATCCGTGATGTTCTTCACTACACCTTGAATCAATTGCCCTTCCTTCAATGTGGAAAGGGTTGTCTTCCGTTTCGAATCCCTCGTCTCTTCCAAGAGCACGCGCCTGGAGACGACGACGTTGCCGCGCCGATGATTGATCTTGATGATCTTGAGCGGGAATGTGCGCCCGACCAGCCCGTCAAGATCACGCACTGGATGAAGGTCGATCTGCGAGCCCGGCAAAAACGCCTTTACACCGATATCGACCATCATGCCGCCCTTGATCCGCGCCACAATCTTGCCGTCGATACTTTTGCCGTCATTGAAGAGCTTCTCCAGCTCTTCCCAAATCTTCATCTTGTCGGCTTTTTCTTTGGAGAGAACAAGATTGCCGTCGTCGTCTTCACACTCCTCGATATAGACTTGAAGCCGATCACCCACCTTGATGTTCTGAAGTTCCTCGGTGGAGAACTGATCGTTCGGAATCATCCCTTCGGACTTGTAGCCGATGTCCACGACCACCTTGTCTTTGGTCACGGCAACGACGCGGCCCTCCGTAATGGTGCCCTCTTCGAGGTTTTTGAATGTCTCCTCGTACAAGGCCGCTAAGGCCGCTCGGTCTAATTGCTGGTCACTTGATGGCGAAACCGTACTCATGGTGTGAATCCTACTCTTCCGACTGGAGTCGGGTGCTGATGGTTATACACCGGCATTCACTCAGCCTTGCGAATGCCGGCACTGGACTGCTTGGTCGGAGACTCTACGTCACCTAAGGAGGCGATGCGATCCATCACGGTGCGACTCACCTCCTGATAAAACTGCTTGACCTCTCCATGCTCTCCGTTCCGGGGAAAGGTGAGAGCCTCTCCATAGAAAATGGTTACGGGACGGAAACGCGGCCACATGGTTCCCGATGGCAGCACATCGTACGTTCCCTTGAGATAGGCCGGAACCACGGGACATCCGGTTTGCGCCACAATCACACCAATCCCTGGTTTGGGGGATTGTAACCGGCCATCCAGGCTACGACTGCCCTCCGGAAAGATCACCACGACCTTTCCTTCCTTGATCAGAGGCGACCGCCTTACCAAATGCGTCACGGTCCAACCGACCGGTCCGCAGTGGAATCCATCCCAACCATTGGCAGATCGCCTTAAGCCCTGGAACCGGAAAGAGATCACTACGCCCCAAAAACCAGGCCCGCCGCCGCATCCCACAACCCAGGAGGGGAATATCCAGGTAACTGGCATGGTTCGCCGCAACGATGAACCCACCGGTCTGTGGAACTGTACCAACGACGTCGATAGTGAAAACAGAGCCGAGCCGATGGTCCGGGCAAGAATCCACAGGATCCCATAGATGACCGAACTCACAATCGGGCCGCAATCACAGCCATCATCTGGTCCACCACCTCCGCGACGGACAACGTTGAGGTGTCGATGAACCGGGCATCTTCAGCGGGAACCAACGGGGCGATCGAGCGGGAACGATCTCGCGTATCGCGTCCTGCCAGATCGGCTGTCGTCTCTTCAAGCGCTCCGGAATGTCCCGCCGCAACGAGTTCCCGATGCCGGCGTTGCGCCCTGACAGTCGGATCCGCTTCGAGAAAAAATTTCACATCTGCCGAAGGAAACACCTTCGTCCCCATATCCCGCCCCTCAGCCACCACCGCCTCCGCCTTGCTCCTATTTGTCGCTGTATGGGCAGCAACCAGGCCCGGACTGCGGGAATTGCCGAGACCACCGAGGCCGCTGCCGACACCGCAGGCGTTCGGAGATCGCCGCTCACATCTTTGCCATTGACCAACACAGTCGCAGCTCCGTGATGGAACTGCATTGTGAGCGAGAGGGTGGGCAACAGAGCGGCGACCGCCTCGGCATCTGCTGGATCCCGGCCAGACTCAATGACCGCCCACGCCATCGCGCGATAGAGCGCTCCTGTGTCGAGATACAGATAGCCCAATCGAGAGGCCAACAACTTGGCCACTGTACTCTTGCCGACACCAGCCGGACCATCGATCGCTACAATCAGCCGGCTTGCTTGCTTGTCCCCCGCAACAGATCCCACGTTGTGGCCCCGCGTCATAGCCGTCACCGCCGCTCGCTCAATAACTCCAAGAGTGTGCGATGAAAGTCCGGGAATGATGTCTCGATGCAGGCCGTCTCGTCAATCAAGGTTGACGCCGAAGCGGTCAAGCCTGCGATGGCCAAAGACATCGCCACCCGGTGATCTCCATGGCTGCGGCCATGTGCAGCCTGCAATCGACCGTTACCTTCTGCTGTGCCAAGTCCTCGCACGACCATCCCGTCGGGCTTTTCTGTGATCTGCGCCCCCATCGCGCGCAACTCTGCCGACACCGTCGCGATTCGATCGCTCTCTTTGACCCGCAACTCCTCGGCCCCGGAGATGATCGTCTCACCCTCTGCGACTGCGGCTGCGACACACAGGATGGGGAATTCGTCGATCGTCTGCGGGATCAAGATCAGGCCCGATCGCCACCCCGTGCAATCGTGCCGACTTCACTCGGATATCCGCAACCGGCTCTCCTGCCTCTTCACGCCTGTTGAACAGTTGAATATCTGCGCCCATTCTCATCATCACGTCCAACAAGCCGGCCCTGGTAGGGTTGATCCCCACTTGTTGAATCGTCACATCCGAACCAGGGACAATAGTTGCCCCGACGATAAAAAACGCAGCGGCAGAGAGATCGCCAGGGACGACCAATCGAGGCGCTGCATTCCACCCAACCGACGGTCGTCCATCGATCAACAGGGTCGTCCCTTCCCGTCGAAGCGCAATGTTAAAAAACTGGAATAACCGTTCTGTATGGTCCCGCGAGACACGCGGCTCTGTGATGCGGGTCGTCCCTTCGGCAAACAAAGCCGCCAAGCAACAACGCCGACTTGATTTGCGCACTCGCCACCGGCGAAATGTAGGTAATCGCGCGGAGGCGGCTACCCATCACAGCTAAGGGCGCAAGTTCACCGCCTTTGCGTCCGGCAATGGCCGCCCCCATTTCCCGCAACGGTTTGACGATCCGACCCATTGGACGGCGACGAATCGATTCGTCGCCGGTCAGCACCGTAAAAAAATCCTGTCCCGCCAGCAGGCCGGTCAGAAGACGAATGCCCGTACCGGAATTCCCGCAATCAATCGGCCCGCTCGACTCGGTCAGCCCCCAGAGTCCCTTGCCATGCACACGTAGCTCCTCGGCCGATTCATCAATACGCACGCCGAGATCCTGGAACGCGCGCATCGTATTGAGGCAATCTTCGCCTCGACAATAGCGCGCAACCGTGCTGACCCCGTTCGCCAAGGCTGTCAGGATGATGGCACGATGGGTGATCGACTTATCGCCCGGGACGGAAATCGTTCCCTGTAAAGGCCGGCCTGGTGTGATGGTCAACGACGCCATAGATGTGACTACGCGGAAACAGTCGGTCTCGTGGAGAGTTTCTCCCGTTCCTGCTTTGCCCGTTCGAGTTCCTTCTCGATGCCTGCGGCATCGCCCACTCGAATGAGCTGTTTTAATCGGCTCAGCGAGTGTTCATAGGCCTCAATGAACGTAACCACATTGTCGCGGTTCCAGAGGAAAATATCACGCCACATTTCAGAGGAACTAGCGGCAATCCTGGTCGTATCCCGCAACCCGCCACCCGAGTGGCTCGCCAGATCGAGGGAGGGGATTTGTTGATCGCGAATCTCGGCCAGGGCATTGATCAAGGCAAAAGCCGCTACATGAGGCAAATGACTCACCGCCCCGAGAATCTTGTCATGCACATGAGCATCCATCGTGAGCACCACCGAGCCGGTTTCCTGCCACATCGTTCGGACCTGCTCAAGCGCCTGCGGATCTGTGGTCTTCGTCGGCGTGATGATACAGCGCGCGCCAATAAAGAGCTGATCCGATCCGGCCGCCACGCCCGTCTTTTCCTTGCCGGCAATGGGATGAGCTCCGACAAAATGGACACCGGCCGGCATGGATCGCTCAGCCTGCTCCACCAGAAAACCCTTCACGCTTCCAACATCGGTCACAATCGCGCCTTTTTTCAAGCAGGAAGCCCACTCTGTCAGATGCCGGTCATAGGTGTCGACCGGGGTGGCCAACACGACCAGATCGGCATCCTTCACTCCATCTTTGGGATCGACAACGTAGCGATCGATCGCGCCCATCTCGACTGCGGTTTTTAAGTTTTCGACACGCCTGCCAACCCCGATGACCGTAGTCGCCAACCCCTTTCGACGAAGAATCATACCGAGCGATCCGCCAATCAGCCCAACTCCAATAATCGTGACCTGGGTAAAATGCAGCGCCATTCTTCATGCCGGACCGAGGCCGTGCCTCAATCCTGCGTCCTTCACGCACAGTCCTTCTGATTACAGTTCCCGACCGACCGCCACCGCGATCTTTCGCATGTCTTGCATCAGTTCTTTGAACTTACTCGGCTTAATGGATTCTTCACCGTCGCACAACGCACATTCCGGATTCGAATGGACCTCGATCAGAATGCCATCTGCCCCCGCAGCCACTGCAGCTTTCGACATCGGCGCCACCAGATTCCACTTGCCTGTGGCATGGCTGGGATCGACGATGACGGGCAAATGCGAAAGTTCTTTTAACGTCGGGACCGCAGCGAGATCAAGCGTATTGCGATATTGCGTCTCGAAGGTCCTGATCCCCCGTTCGCACAACATGACGTTCTGATTCCCGCGGGACATGATGTATTCTGCCGACAGAAGAAATTCCTTGATCGTAGCCGAAAGTCCCCGCTTCAACAGCACCGGCTTGTCGTAAGCCCCGACCTCCTTGAGGAGTTCAAAGTTCTGCATGTTACGGGCGCCAATCTGGATAATGTCGGCTTTTTCGAGAAACAATTCGATGTCGCGGGTATCCAAAATCTCACTGACTACCGGCAACCCGGTTTGTTTCTTCGCCTCAACCAGATAGTCTAATCCTTCACGCCCTAACCCCTGAAAGGAATAGGGCGACGTGCGGGGCTTATAGGCGCCTCCGCGCAAGATACTCGCTCCGGCCGCCTTAACCTCGTGGGCGATGCCGACTGTGATTTCAAGCCGCTCCACCGCGCAGGGCCCCGCCATGATGACCAGCTTGTTGCCGCCGATCTTCACGCTGCCCACATCAATAGTTGTGCCTTCACGCTTAAACTCCCGGCTGACAAGCTTCCAGGGTGCGAGAATCGGCAACACACTTTCAACGCCCGGCAAGGCCGTGAGGGGTTGATTATGCAAGATCCGGTCGTCGCCGATGACTCCAATAATCGTCCGCTCCTGACCGGTCGATAGTTGGGACTTCAACCCCAGCTCTCGAAGCCGATCGATAATGTGATCGACTTCTCGTTCGCTTGCCTCTGGTTTTAATACAATGATCATAGCGCCCTCACTCCGCACTCAATGCGGATGGATCACCCGCTTGAGCGCAGCTAAGAATTCTCTGTTCTCTTCTTCCAGGCCAATGGTCACCCGAACCATACGCCCCTCGATGTGGCGAACGATGATGCCCTCCCTCAGCATCGCCTCAAATACCGTGCGGCCGTCTCGTCCGACATCGACATACACAAAATTCGCCTCGCTTGGGATCGGCACAAACCCGAGCGCGGTCAATCCCTTGACCATCTGCTCCATCCCGGCTGCATTCACCGCCCGACTCCGCGCCACATGTTCGTCGTCGCCGAGGGCGGCAAGTGCGGCGCACTGCGCCAGGCTGTTAGCGTTGAAGGGAGGACGGACTCGATTCAAGAAGTTGGTGATCTCCGCTGTCGTCACGCCATACCCGATTCGCAATCCTGCGAGGCCATAGATTTTCGAAAATGTCCGCAGCACGATCACATTCCGCCCCTGCTTCACATAGGCCATGGATTCAGGAAACTGCGGATTCCGTACGTACTCGAAATAGGCTTCGTCGAACACCACGACGACATGCGCCGGCACTCGCAAGAGCAGACATTCGACCTCCTCTGCTGACACCATCGTTCCAGTTGGATTATTGGGGTTACAGAGAAACAGGAGCCTTGTCCGGTCGGTAATGGCGTCCGCCATCGCGCGAAGATCGTGCCGCCACTGCTTCAGCGGGACAATGATAGGCGTTCCGTGGGCTGCCGTGACCTCCATTTTGTAGATGACGAAGGTCTGATCGGCCATGACCGCTTCATCACCTGGGGCCAAAAACGTACGGGCGAGCAGGCCCAGAGATTTCATCCGATCCATTCCCGAGAATGATCTGATCCGGGGTCACCTTCCAACGGTCCGCCAGGCATTCTCGCAAACGAAACGCGCCGCCATCAGGGTAGCGATGCAGGGTTGAGGTTCCCTCGCTCAACGCGGCGAGGGCCTTCGGAGAAGAGCCTAACGGATTTTCGTTGGACGCCAGTTTAATGACACGTGCAAGACCCAGTTCCCGTTGGAGTTCCTCAATCGGCTTCCCGGGAACATAGGGACTGAGCGAGGCGATATCTGGATGAACCTTCAGTGGCATGGCATCAACTGTGAGCCGGATAGGACCCGAGGACTTTCATGAAAAGGCAGCGGCCAGTGATTTCTTCGACGGCTTTCTTGACGCGGTCTTCCTCAATATGCCCTTCGATATCGACGAAGAATATGTACTCCCAGGCTTTTCGTCTGGAAGGACGCGATTCAATCTTGGTCATGCTCAGGCCATGAGAGGCAAAAGGCCGGAGCAGATCGTACAGGGCGCCGACTTTGTCTTTCACTGAGAGCATTAATGAGGTCTTATCTTTCCCCGTACGCTCGGGCGGCTTCTGAGACAAGATGAGAAAGCGGGTCACGTTGTTTATATTATCTTCAATGCGGGCCTTGATGACCTTCAAGCCGTACAACTGGGCCGCCAACTCCGATGCAATCGCGGCGACAGAGGGATTTTCCACGCACAGCTCCGCTGCCCGTGCCGTGCTGGCCACCTCCGATACGGGCACATCAGGCATGTTGGTTTCCAGCCAATTTCGGCATTGGGCAATGGCATGGGGATGAGAGTGGATTTTTTTCACCTCTTCCATCACGCCGGACTTCGACATCAAATGATGGGACACTTCCTGGAGGATCTCACCATAGATCAGGAGATGAGAATCAATGAACATATCGAGCGTGTGGTTGACCACGCCTTCAGTCGTGTTTTCGATCGGAACCACGCCAAAATTGGCTCGCCCACGCTCGACTTCGCTGAACACGTCCTTGATGCTATTAACCGGAATATACTGGGCAGACGACCCGAATTTCTGCATGCAAGCCATGTGAGTAAATGTCGCTCTGGGACCGAGATAGGCCACCTTCTGAGGGCCCTCAAGAGAGAGGGAGGCGGACATGATTTCTCGATAGACCGGTCGAATCGCCTCGGACGGAAATGGCCCGGAGTTTTGCTGAATGAGGCGCTCAATGATCGCCGCCTCCCGCGCTGATGTATGAAGATTGGCATCCGCATCCTGCTGTTTCTTGAGCTTGCCGATCTCGATGACGCTTTTGGACCGCTCATTCAGCAGACGCAAAATTTCGTCATCGATGCGATCGATCGCTTTCCGGTACTCGGAAAAGTCTCCGGACATAGCTAACCCCCTCTTCCCAGCCCAGGGAGGTGGGCACCCGTCCGTCGGCTGGAATGGCACAAGCTAAGTGGGAAATGATACAGGAACCATTCCTGGCAATGCAAGGAGACCCTCGACGTTTCACGAGCTTGCGTGGCAATCCCCATCTGTTTAAGTCTGCTATCAGAAGAACTTGACAGGGACCACGCACTTCACGAGAAGAGGAGGGATGTCGGTTTTTTGAAATGATCGAAAGCCAGCTTCGTGGCTTGGCGGCCACGGCCGGTTCGTTCGAGGTAGCCGGCCTGAATCAGATAGGGCTCATGGACATCTTCAAGGGTACCCTTGTCTTCCTGGACAGCGGCTGCCAGGGACTCCACCCCGACCGGTCCTCCAGCAAACTTGTCGATGATGGTCAGAAGAATCTGACGATCCATCTCATCAAACCCCGCCGTATCGACACCCAGCCATGCAAGCGCGTCCTGGGCCACAGTCTGGCTCACTCGCCCCTCCGCCTTGACCTGGGCATAGTCTCGCACCCGCTTGATAAGCCGGTTGACTATGCGAGGAGTCCCTCGAGCACGACCGGCAATTTCTTGGGCTCCCTCGGAATCAATCGGGATCCCAAGGACGCCTGCCGAGCGTGTCACGATGATCTGCAGTTCTGCCGGAGAGTAGAACTCCAGGCGGTGGACAAGGCCAAACCGGTCCCGGAGTGGAGAGGTCAGGGCTCCGGCCCTGGTAGTAGCCCCGACTAGCGTAAACCGGGGGAGATCCAATTTCACCGTTCTGGCTGCAGGCCCCTGGCCGATCACGAGATCGAGCTGATAGTCCTCCATCGCTGGATAGAGCGCCTCTTCGACAGAGGCAGGAAGTCGATGGATCTCGTCAATAAACAGGACATCGTGTTCTTGGAGGTTCGTCAGGATGGCGGCCAAATCGCCCGCATGGGCCAACACGAGACCGGATGTCGAGCGGAGCGAAGCCCCCATCTCACGAGCAATGATGTGGGCAATGGTGGTCTTCCCCAACCCAGGAGGTCCATAAAAGATCGTGTGATCGAGCGCTTCGTTCCGCTGCTTCGCCGCCTCGATACAGATTCGCAGAGATTCCTTCATCCGCTCCTGGCCGACGTACTCCTCCAATGTCTGCGGACGCAGCACAGTTTCGATGCTTCGCTCTTCGTCCGTAATCTGCGTGCTGACAACTCGCTCGGCCATCGTGAGGAAACCTCTCTCGCTGTGTGGCTTATTTCTTCTCAGGCGTTGGGAGGTACCTGGGTGGAGGCGGCAAGGCGCCCTGCCCAGGCGTTGCTGTACTCCCGCAATCCGGCGGGCAAGTCTTTCCGCCTTGGGTCGGATCCGGAAGGTTCAGCTCCATCTTCTCCAGCTGACATTGCGTGACCCGTCCCCCATCCTGACTTCCGCAGCGAGCCGGCATAGACGAGTTACCGATTTCACGATAGCCTTCAGGACAGGATCCGCAGACGGACAGCAGATTCGCCCCCAGGGGGACACACTGAACGAGCGTGGGATCTCCGTCTTTGCAAATCTCTTTGGACTCGGTCACGCTCGTGGTCGCATAGCCTTCAGGACATTTACCGCACGTCTTGCGAATGCTTTTGGGCTCGCTCGACTCTTCGGCTTGCACAGGCATGGCCCCTAGCCCCAATAGGAGCACCACAAGTCCGAATGACAATTGAGTCTGGACTATTCGTTGAATCAATCTCGTCATCAACCTTACCCCCTTGCAAGTTCCTTCAGGGATTCACGAATCATGTCTTTGAGCACGATGGACTCAGCATTGGACTTCTTCACTTGTTTCAACGCTTCTTTGGCGTCTTGCGGACGATAGCCCAAATTCACGAGCGCCGACAGGGCGTCGTCGAAGACCGCATCTTGCCCCTGCCTCGGTGAATCGCTTGTCGGCGCGAGGCCAGGATGGAGTTTCCCGACTTTATCCTTGAGCTCCAACACAAGACGGCTGGCCGACTTGTTACCGATTCCTGGAACCGTCGTCAGCTTCTCGACATCTCCCGACTGAATCGCTGAGACCAGGTTGGACACTGGAAGAGCCGACAAGACACTAAGAGCCAGTTTGGGCCCGACGCCGGACACGCTGGTCAGCAGCACGAATGCGTCTTTTTCCTGCGACGTCAGAAAGCCGAAGAGCTGAATCGCGTCTTCGCGAACATGGGTATGCACACTCAGCGAGATACTTTCGCTGAGATTGGGCAACCCGTAGTAGGTGCTGAGAGGAATAAACACTTCGTACCCGACCCCGTGTACGTCGAGGATCAGATGGGTCGGCGCCTTGAAGGCCAATCGGCCTGTCAATGAGGCGATCATACTCTAAGAGGCAACATAGGCTGAAGGTGTTCAGGCTGAAGGCTGAAGTGTTCGGAACTCCGACCTTCAGCCTGAATACCTTCAGTCTGAACACCTGAGTAGCTACCGCTGTTGTTCATCCAGCGGCGGCCACTTTCTCCATCACCTCGTCGGAAATATCAAAGTTCGCATGAACTTTCTGCACATCGTCATGCTCATCCAAGACTTCCATTAACTTGAGCATCTGTTCGGCTGCCTTTTCCTCTAGCCTAATCGTGTTCTGTGGAACAGATGTGACTTCTGAAAGCACGGTGTCGATCTTCGCATCGGCAAGGGCTTTCTTCACGGCTTCAAAGTGGTGCGGATCCGTGATGACCTCAAAGCTTTTCTCCCCCACCTTCACGTCCTCCGCTCCCGCATCGAGCACGAGGGATAGCAGCGCATCTTCGTCAACTCTGCTCTTCTCAATCGTCAGCAACCCCTTCTTGTGAAACTGCCAGGAGACAGCGCCGGCTTCCGCCATGTTGCCATGATTCTTCGTGAGGAGATTTCGTAGCTCGGCCACGGTGCGATTACGGTTGTCACTCGTGATTTCCATCAATATGCCGGTCCCGCCAGGCCCATATGCTTCCAAACTGAACTCTTCATACACCAAGCCGGGCAATTCTCCCGTGCCGCGCTGAATGGCTTTTTTCAGCGTATCGCCAGGCATGTTGGCCTCTTTTGCCTTCAAGATGGCCAGCCGGAGCCGCGGATTACCGTCTGGGTCGGCACCTGAGCGAGCCGCAATTGCCACTTCGCGGATAATTCTGGTGAAGATCTTTCCGCGCTTGACGTCCTGAGCGCCTTTGTGCCGTTTAACCGTCGCCCAATGGCTATGTCCACCCATGCTCACTCCATGCAGCCGGACTCAGGAAGACCGACTGCGCAAGAACGTGATGTCAATCGATAAGAGTTTGTACTCGTAGCACAGGGTTTGGAAAGGTGTCAATTATGCCGGGAGTCGTACCGTAACAGGATCAATTACTCGGAATATATCAGCAACTGTATCCCGATGAGCAGAATCAGGCCGGCCCAGAGCAATTCCCACTTTGAAGACTGCGTGTGCGACGGGAAGCGGAACCAATCGGACAGCAGCTTGGACGAACCAGCCGTCACCGCCATTGTGCCCATAATCGCGTGGTCCATCGCGATCTTGTGGGCTGAGGGATGTCCGCCGTGCGAATGGCCGAACAACATCAGCCCCCCGATGATGGCAAACAGGGGCAGCGGTGTGGCCCAGACCGTATGACCGATCTGTCCAAGCCTGCGGAGCAGCTCGATGATGCCAATCGTCAACGACAAGAGCCCGTAACTCTTATGCTGAAATATTTCCGAGTCACTGCCGAAGAAGGTCTGCACAAAACTGAGCGATCCGATCGGCCAAGCATTATGGTCGCTCCAGACAAGGAGAAAGGAGCCTGCCGTGAGCAAGGCTCCCGGCAGAAGAAACCTGGTCCAAGCCCAGAACGGCATAGCCAACGCCTGGCGCAGTTCACTGAGCCCGATGATGAGCACCAACATGCCGGCGAGGTGATGATTGAACTCGGAGTAGGCGATGCCTGCTATGGACCCTTCCCACCCAGCCTGGTGACCCACAGCCCCATGATGTTCGTGGTCGGTTATGACCTCTTCATGCACCGATGTCTGATCATGTTCATCATGCTGCGCCCATAGAGGCACGGCTGACAGGAACAGGCAGACCAGAATGACGAACTCCCACCCAGCGGACTTCGGTGTGATCCCTGCAGCACACCGCCATCCTGACTGTTGCATAATAGAAAGGCCCGTCCGGCTGACCGGACAGGCCTTAGCGCCATCATTATTATATTTGCCTTACCTGCTTACATGAACTTCATAAACTTATCTTTTGTCTCGTCCATCACTTGAGCCGTAATGGTCGCCAGTCCACGTTCCTTCGCCACCCGCTCAACTTCTTTTCGAGCCATGGGACGGATAAAGTCTGGAATATTTTCAAGCCGCTTTTCAGCTTCCGGCGTCCAGGCGATCCCATTGCTCGAATCGCTCTTGGAATCGTCCATCACTTGTAGGGTGATCGTCTTGTACCCCTGCTTACGAGCAAAGGCCTCCACGCTGCTCTGCACCATCGGCTTCACGAACGAGGGAAGCCGGTCGAGCTTTTCCTTCGCATCGGCCGACCAGGCAAACTCTGAGATCACCGCTCCAGCATCGCCGGGCTTACCGCCAGACGTCAGTCCCATTTCAGCCACCATCGCAGAGAAGGGACAGCCGCTTGCTTTCTCACCAGCCTTGGCAGGCGACGCCATAGCGGTGGAGACAGATGGCCCAACCGCAGTTTGGCTATTCACAGGGGGAGCGGTTTGGCCGTTCCCCGCTAAAGCCCTTAACCCGTCGAGGGATGCGCCAGCTTCAGCACGCGGGGCCAACTTCAGGCCCAACGCATTCATCATGTTGGTTTCGCCGGCATTCGTCACCATCGAGAACTTTGCGGTGCAGGAGGGGCAGGCAAAAAAGACACCGAGCGAGCCTTCCTCCGGTTTCTCCACCTTCTCGAGGTTCATATAGGTTTCGCAATTGAGGCAGACAAATTTCATAAAGACTCCTCTGGCATCGGCCCACGGTGGTTAGTACAACTTTTCGGGCCTCGTCATCCAATTAGCCCATTCATACAGGGCAACCTGGACTTGGAAGGGACTTACGCTATCACATGGATTTTCAAGGAGTCAAACCGCTCGGAAGGTGGGGGACCGAGGCAAGTAGTTCCATTCTTGACGTTATGAGCTTGCAATCGTCACGCCAACGACCCTTCTCGAAGGTCCGTTGCCATTGACTCAATCTGGACTCTATCTTATAAGCTTACGTCGTTGACGGTTCCGAACCGGGACAGGAACAACCGATAGATGAATGAGGCTGAAGTTCATCGATGTGCGACCGATTGCCGATTCACAGACCACGCTCGAAAGGAGATGGACGAAGAGCCTTTGGGCCGTATTCACGTCGGAGAAGTCTTGCAGATTATCGAAACCGGTGAGATCATCGAACAGTACCTTGACGATACCCCGTATGCGAGCTGCCTTATTTTGGGATATACGCGATCTGGAAGGCCGCTCCATCTCGTCTGTGCACCAGTTACCACTGAGGAACGATTAATCGTGATCACGACCTACCAGCCGGACCCAAACCGATGGGACAAGGACTTGCGAAGGAGGAAGCGCTAATGCACTGCGTCATCTGCAAGAGAGGCACGGTCAAATCGGGAACAGTCCAGGCAGAACTTCGAGTCGGAACCGACCATCTCATGGTGCCGGTAGAGGCGGAGGTATGCGACGAATGTGGGGAGGCCTATTACTCAACCGAGGCTATGCGGCATCTCGAACAAGTGCGTGAAGATTTCCTCCATAAACTCATCGCCCCACCTTCAGTTGGGCAGGTGTATCAGGTTTCTTGACAACCACGCGAGTCAGCTGGTGTGGTCTCCACTGTGCGCGTTATCCTAATCCTCAATTTCATTTTCAAGGGTAGCCCGGTCGATCCTCGAGTGCGCTCGTCCAACGATATAAATACTCCCTCCAAGCTTGCTCGATATCTCTTTAGGGATGGGGGCTGATTGATCTTCCACTGCGCGCGTCCAACGAGGGGAGTCCGCGACCGCGCGTTGCGCGAGCACAGAAGATCATCAGCCTCCATCCCCTCTTTTTCAGCATCCTGCTAGATCGAATACTGAAAGATCGGCTTCGCCCCGATCGCCTGAGCCAGGACTCCACGCCGCTTGAGTTCCTCAAGAATCCGACGAGTGGCCGCATCAAAGTCTGCCGGGCCTGACAGCACGATATCCGTATTGGGTGGGACTTCTTCAGGCGCCTTACTCATGTGAACGGCGATGACCGGGACCGGATGGACGAGCGTCCTGATAGCCTGTGCCGCTTCGACATAGGCCATGCCGAAGGGATTGGTCGTCGAGACCACGATCAACCCTGTATCGACCAGCAGCCTCGCCACCTCGCCATAGCGGCGAGCCATCTCGGTCGCCTGCCCTCGCTCACCCTCCGAGAGGTCTGCATCGAGCCCGCGGCGGAGATTCTCTCCATCGAGCAGGTACGCATGCCGACCGTCCGCCACAAGCCTCGCCTCGATGGTCCTGGCCAGGAAGGACTTCCCCGTATGCCGCCCCCCGGTCACCAACACAATGGCGGCTCGGTGGCCATACTGCTGTGCGCGATCCTCGACTCCGACTTGACCCTTCACCCAGGCAAAATCGCGCTGCCGGGCTTCTTCTCGGAGAAACTCCTGATCATCATGGACCAGTTCTGTCACGATGCCGCCACCGGCAATGTCATATTCATCCACGAGGACGAACCGGCCAGTCGACTCAAACGAGGCCGAGAGGTCGAAGGCAACCGGCGTTTTGGCCCTGATGGTCAGTTCAGCGACCTGATTCTTATTCACGACATTGCTGCCTTGCTGCTGAGCCAGATCCATCGTGTCGATGATCCGGTGAATGGTGGCCACTTCACAATCCACTTCCCTCGTCGCCACTCTGAGCTGGTATCGCCGCCCCCGCTCCAACGGTTTCCGGCCCAGCCAGAATACATTGGCTCGAAAGGCCGTCGACACCAGCGGGAGTGCATCTTGATGTGAGGCGACCTCTCCTCGTTCGACAAAGATCTGCTCATCGAGCGTGACACCGACTGACTGGCCTGCATGGCCTTCTACCGGCGGGGGATCAATATTGAACGCTTCAATGGATTTGACCGTCGCCCGTTTGTTCGACGGCGAGAAGACCAGAGAATCGCCGACCTTCACACGCCCGGCCGTGACGCGCCCGGCAATGATGCGGCGGGCGTCGAACTTGTACACATCCTGAACCGGCAGACGAAGCGGCTGTTCGGATCGTCCCGGCTCCTTCCGGAAGGCACTGAGCGCATCCAGCACCGTCGGACCGCTGTACCACGGCATCTGCTCGCTCCGGTTGGCGATATTGTCGCCGAGCTTGGCGCTGACGGGAATGATCTGCTGAGGAACCGCCTTGAACTGCCCGAGGAACTCCCGATACTCCTTTTCGATCCCGTCGAACACATCCTGCCGGTAGCCGACCAGATCCATCTTGTTCACGACGACGGCAAACTGGCGTACGCCCAGGAGCGACAAGAGATAGCCATGCTTCTTGGACTGTTCCTTCACGCCCTCCAAGGCATCGATCAGCAGCAACGCCCCTTCAGCCCGGGCCGCCCCGGAGATCATGTTCTTGAGAAACTCCTTGTGTCCCGGCGCATCGATGATGATGTAGTGCCGGCCCTTCCAGCCGAAAAAACGTCCGCGCCGTATCGATGGTGATCCCCTGCTCCTGTTCTTCAAGAAAGGCATCGAACAGAAAGGCGTACTCGAATTCCTTGCCCTGCTGGCGGCAGATGGCTTGGACCTTTTCAAGTTTGCCATCCGGCAACGATCCCGTATCGGCATAGAGACGCCCCAGCAATGTCGACTTTCCGTGGTCCACATGCCCGACGATGACGATGTTCAGATTGTCCGATGGTTTCTGGGTTGATTGTCCATGGTCCTGTGCTTATCGAGGATGATCAAAAAGACCATCCAGCGAGGCCCGAGGCGAATCGAAACCGGAGGCGTACCCTCAGAGGTACGTTGAGGATTTCGATGAGCCGAGAACGAAGCTGGAGGTCTTTTCAACATCCTCGCTACATGTAGCCGTCTTTCCGTAGCAGTTCCATCCCGCGCCCTTCATCCTGCGCACGGCCCGATCGCTCTGCCACCGTGGTGTGCCGCAACTCGTCAATGATGTCGTCCACGGACTTCGCCGTCGATTTGATCGGCGTCGTGCAGGGCGCGCAACCGAGACTGCGATAGCGGGTCCCCTCCCCCTTGTCGAGATAGAGATCGATGAAGGGAATGTTCTCGAACTTGATGTATTCCCAAATATTGATTTCCGTCCAATCCAGCAGCGGATGGATCCGGATGTGGGTTCCCGGAGGAAAGGTCGTCTTGAATTGATCCCAGAGCTCCGGCGGCTGATCGCGGAAATCCCAGTCACCATGCTTGTCACGCGGCGAGAAATAGCGTTCCTTGGCCCTTGTCCCTTCTTCGTCTGCCCGCACGCCGAGAATGATGCCCGTATAGCCCTTTTGCTCGATCAATTGCTTGAGCCCATTGGTTTTCAAAGCCGTACAACAGTTGACGCGGCCCAGCGTATGATTCATCCCGGCCGCGAGCGCTTCCTTGTTTTGCCCCACGACCAACTTGAGGCCCCACTCACGGGCCACTCGATCTCGATATTCGATCATGGCGGGAATTTTGTAACTCGTGTCGACGTGCAAAAGGGGGAATGGAACATGGCCGAAGAAAGCTTTTCTAGCCAGCCAGAGCAGTACCGTCGAATCCTTCCCCATCGACCACAACATGGCCAGATTGTCAAAATGCTTATAGGCTTCCCGGAGAATATAGACACTCTGGTCTTCTAATTGACGAAGATGTTGCACGGACTCGATCCTCTCCCGTGGTCAATGTGTTCGGCCGGTCATGACCGTGCCCACCGGCTCCTGAGTCAATTCCTCCAACTTTCGCGCCGCTGTTCCTGTTTCGAGCGCTCGAAGCGCAAGCGGCACGCACGACGCCCATGTTGCCCCTTTGCCCGCGGCGTACAGAATCAACGCCGCGTTCATCAAGACCCAGTTGTACGGCCCGCCCTGCACTTGATTGTGGAGAATCCGTCGGAGCAGATCCGCTTCCTTGTCTCGCTGGTTCGATGGGAAACCGGCCATGTCGCGTGGCGTGCCCAGCGGCAATCCAACATCTTTCGACGCAAACGAGAGGGGTGTAATCCGCTCGTCTCGCAATTCCAGCACCCTTGTGAGACCGGCAATCGACAGCTCCGGATCGCCTTCAACGCCACTGACCACCAGAGCCCGCGGGCAAGCCAGCATCCGCAACACTTCAGCAGTCTTTTCAAAGTGGGGAGGATGGGACAGGCCGACGACCTGCGACGAGGCACGAGCCGGGTTCAAGAGCCTCGCAATCGGATGAAAGACGTTCCGCGCTCCCAGCTCTTGACGCATCTCTAAAAAGCGATAGACCGGAGGGTGGTAGAGGGCGATATCGAGATAGGCGAATCCGTGCCGCGTCACCGCCTCTGCCGCCACTTTCGGCTCCATCTCGACCGGCAGGCCCAAGGCCTTGAGCACCCCGGCATTCCCCGCGCGACCAGGAATCCCGTCATACCCGTGCATCAAGACCGACGCGCCTGCCGACGCAGCCACAATGGCGGCGGCGGCAAGGGCATGGAAGGTGTCTTGTTTCCCCGCGTAGCTCGGCAGATCTACGACGCCGAGTTCTCGCGGGATGGGCACAGGCGCCACATAAGAACGCGCGGTCGCGGTCATCGAAGCCAGTTCGGTGACGGACTCCATCTTGATCCGCATGGCCATGAGAAAGGCCCCCACCTGCGCCGGCGTGGCGTCTCCTTCAATGAGCGCCTTCATCGCCCGCTTCGCTTCGTCCCAGGTGAGATCCTTGGCAGCCCTTGGCCCCTTGGCAATTTTGGCGATAAGTTCCTGCATCGACATCACGAGGCCTTGTGTAACCCGCATTCCGTCTTGGTAAAGTTTTTCCACCGTCCCGCACGGGGGTCTTCGCCGGGCATCACCGGGCTTGTGCAATAGGTGCAGCCGATACTGGGATAGTTGCGGTCATGCAATTCGTTGTAGGGAACTTCGTGGACACGAATGTAGGTCCAGACATCCTCCCAGGTCCACTTCGCGAGCGGATTGACTTTGACCAACTGAAATTTCTGATCCCACTCGATCAGCTTCGCATTGGCTCTCGTAGGAGACTGATCCCGCCTGATCCCGGTGATCCAGGCGTCGAATCCCTTGAGCACTCGGGTGAGGGGCTCCACTTTGCGCAACTCGCAACATTGATCGGGCTGGTGCGCCCACAGGGCCTCGCCATGCTGAGCCGCTTGTTGCTCCGGCGTGAGCAACGACTTCACCTGTATGACTTGTTGTGGTTGCAACCCATACCGTTCGATCACGCGATCGCGCGTAGCATAGGTCTCGGGAAAGAGAAACTCCGTGTCGAGATAGAAGAGCGGCACGGATGGATTGATGCGGTGGACCATGTCCAGGAGCACGACATCCTCCGCCCCAAAACTGCAGGCGAGCACGATCTTCGGCGCGTATCGTTCGATCGCAGCAGCCAGCACCTCTTGCGGCTGCTTCGTCTCGAACGACTCACCCCAGGCATTCAATTCTTCTGATGAGAGTTTCATTTCCGCTCTATTCCTCTCTCACTCACATCTCCACAGGAGCGGCACCAGGGTTGGTTCCATCTGCGCCCATCCAGAGCGAGCACTCTGTCCCATCGTGCGCGCTCCGGGAGCAAAGACCGACCCTGGTGCCTCTCCTGCTCACTCTACTTTTTCGACCAGAATCCGATAATGATCCGCGGCGGCTTCGAGTGGTTCCTGCAGCAACAACATATGTCCGTCGTTTTTCAAACTCAGGGGCACGTTCTTGATGGGTTCGCCCGCATCGAGCCAGACTTCCAAACGTTCGCCCGCATCCATCATCTCCAGTTTCAGCTTGGTCTTCACATAATTCATGCGGACAGGCAACCCCGCGCAAATCGTAGACCGGCGCACTGGATGCAGCAGGCGCGGCCACAGAAGCGACAACCGGCTTGACCTCGGATGGCGCGTTGGTCGTGACCACCGCTGCCTTGCCCACCGGCGCTAATTTGAGATCTTTGCCCATCTGCTCCGTGGCGGCACGACAGGCATCGACGAATCCCTTGGCAAAGGCCATCTTGTCGCGAGCCGATTCGCCCGTTGTGTCCTTGGGCCCTAAATCGCCGACCCGGTTCCTCAGTTCCCGATACATCGCTGGAACGATGCCTTTTTGCGCAATCCGGCTGTCGAATTCGATGAAGGTTTCTGCATCGGTCGAAGGCTCAAGTCCTTCCGTGACAAGCAACGCCTTGGCAGCGGCCAACACGGCGCGATACGACTTGTTCACCGAGACGGAATATTGATGGTTATCGACAAGCAGCTTCGCCTGATAGAGCTCTTGGTCGGCTTCGAGAATGCCGTTTTCGATCATTTCAAGCGCGCCGCCTGCACATTCACCAGGCCCGAGATCCTCCAAGACAAACTCTGCTTCGCCTTCCCAGTCGTAGTAGAAGGTCGCGTCATCTTGAAAGGACGGAACGATGGTGTACGGGATCAACTCATCCTTGAGTTTGACCTTGCCGACACGATCGATGAAGGCAGGCAGCCCTTCGCCGGAGAGGCGGTCCCGCCGATATACGTCGATCAAGTGTGTGATCGCTGCCGACACGCTCTTGGCCGGCAACTTGACCACCATCTGTCCGATCTTCGCCGTCCCGTTGACCCGTCCGCCCAAATGCAATTCATAGAACGGCGCGACGTGCTCGCCAATGCGCTTCCCCACTCCATGCAAGCCGATCGTGGCGATATGGTGCTGGGCGCAGGAGTTGTGGCACCCGCTGATCTTGACGGTGACATCCTTCAGATCCTCGGGGACCCGCCCAGCCGGGAATACCTCTGCCAAGGCTCGCGCGAGTCCCTTTGAAGACGTGATCCCCAAACCGCACGTATCGGTGCCGGGACAGGCGATAATATCTTCGACCAATTCGGCGCCGGGATCGGCCAAGCCCTGTGAGGCCAAGTCGGCATAGAGGTCGGCGATGCGCGACTCCGGTATCCATCGAATGATCATGTTTTGATTGATCGTCGTTCGAATGTTGCCATTGGAGTAGCGATCCGCAAGATCGGCGATGAGCAGCATCTGTTCTGTCGTGAGATCGCCCATGAATAACTTCGTCACTGCGGCGACATAACCCTCTTGCTTCTGACGCACCACATTGGTCCGTCGCCACATCTCAAACGGCGTCTCCACCGGCGCACCGTTGACATGCCCATTGGTCTGCAGCGCTGCCTGCTTCGACCCATTCGACGTCGGCATGATGAGAGGAACTGGTTCATCCGGATACGACAGTAACTTGATCGGCTCATGGGTCGGACGGGCATGTCCCATCGACACGTAGGCCTCTTCCCAGCGACGTTTAAATTCCTGCGAAACCCAGCTTTTCGATCACAAACTTCATTCGGGCCTTCGTGCGATTTTTTCGATTGCCCAGGGTGTCGAACACCCGAATCACGGCTTCCACACTCGGGATGAGCTCATCCATCGGAGTGAACTCCCGAAGAACCTGCGCGAGCCGAGGGGCTGAACCGAGGCCGCCGCCTGCGACCATGCGAAAACCGATGACTCCATCCGCACGCTTGGCTGCGAGAAGCCCGATATCGTGAATCGGTGTGAGCGCGCAGTCCTGCTTGCAGCCGGAGAAGGCAATTTTAAATTTGCGCGGGAGGCTCTGGTTGAGCGGATTCCGCAAGAGATGGAGCGCGACGGTTTTCGCATAGGGCGTCACGTCGAACACTTCCCCCTGGCAGATCCCGGCAAGGTGACAAGCCGTCACGTTGCGGACCGTGTTGGCGCAAGCTTCTCTGGTGGTCAAACCGACCTCAGCCAGCCCGCGCATGATGGTCGGCACATCCTTTAATTCAACAAAATGCAGCTGGATATCCTGGCGCGTGGTGACATGCCCGACACCGGTGGCATATTCCTCGGTTAATTCTGCAACCCGACGCAACTGATTCGCCGTCAGCCCGCCGAAGGGGATCTTGATACGGACCATCTGGACACCGGCCTGCCGTTGGCCATAGATGCCGTACTGGAGACGAAAGGGCCTGAACAGATCGCCCGAGACGTCGCCCGAAACCATGCGCATCGCCTCAGCCTCGAAGGTCTCGATCTCCTCGACAACGGCAGGAGGAATGGGCTCTGTCTTGATCGGAACCGATACTGAGTGGTGTGCGACTCATAGGTTGACCTCAAATGTGGTACATCAACGATCGTTCTTGCTCGAGTACTCGTTGCTGCCCGGCTAATTCTTCCACGCTTATGGCTTCGAGCACATGGCGCTCCGCTTGATAGACCTGCTCCCAAACCTTCCCAAGCAGAAGTTCTGGTTTGCTGAGTCGTCGCCCCTGTGCACGGCCAGCTCCACCGCTCGGAAGTGAAAGCGGACCATCAAGCGCCTCAAGAATCTCGACGACCGATACCTCGGACGGTTTTTTCGAAAGCACGTACCCCCCTTGGGCTCCTCGAAGACTCGACACAAGACCGGCCTTCTTCATCCCATGGAGGACCTGTTCAAGAAAGCGAGCAGGGATGGCTTGTCGACGTGCAATTGATTTCGCTTGGACAGGCGCTGTCCCGAGATGCATCGCTAAGTCGACAGCCGCCATGATTCCATAGGTTGCTCTGAGAGATACCTTCATACACGAGTATTCCGGTAGGAATTAAAACACATGTCGTATTTAATACTCCACGAACGGCTCTACTGTCAAGCTACCTCTCTCTGATGGTCCAGAGAGCGTAATCTTGGGAGGATGCTGAAACAGTCTGTCAGCGCCACAGATCGTAGCACGAGAAACGCGAGAACCAGCTTGTTGTTCTGGCTGTGTTTGGTTTGTCTCGTCTGTTTGGTTTAACCAGGTCAACCGGATACCAAGATGAGCCAGACAAACCACCAGCGAAGAGGACAGCCTTTTGAGCGTCCCGCGGGAGCGTGTTCCTGTGCGCCCCACATGCCAGCATGTGAGCGCCCGCACGTAGACAGACAGATGGCTCTCGAAGTTCTCACATGTCGCCATAGTTTTCCCGCAGCCTATTCGAGAACTTCACCTACACTAACCAGGAAGAAATCGGTCGGGAGGATTACGGCTCATTCATACCAGCCGTACGAGATTGACGTGGCAGAAAAGTAGTCGGCTCATGGAATATCTCGAGCAAGGCATCAATTCTCACTTGCTGAGGCAAGACCGCTCGTTCCTAGAAGAGAAAGACCATCCTACTTCTCGTGATCGTGCCAACAAGATCTACTTCCTCTATAATTTCCCAGTTGACATCAAATTGGCTCTGGGCAATAATCCACACCTCTTCACCGTTTCTCCCCTGGAACCTTCATGTCGCTTACGTCATCCGTCTTCAGTATTTTGTTGCTCAGTGGCGATCCAGACATCCAGAGTCAGTTCAAACACACGTTCAAAGATGCTTCCGTAACTGTAACGAAATACGCGTCCACGCTGCCGAAGGACGTAACGAATCGCTCGTTTGATGCGGTCATCGTCGAATTGAAACCAGGCTCATCCGGTGAAGCCTCCGCCATACCCGCTCACATCGATCATACACACACATTGGTAATCACCGGTTCTCGGGCTGTGCTGAAACGAGCCTCCAAGTTCATTCAAATGATGGCGCAGCAGAAGGCTGCGGGATCGAATGGAAAAGACGCCCTATCCCTTGAGGACTATCTCGAATGGAAGATGGGAGAGTTTGTGAGAGGGATGCGAAACGGTTCCGGGAGGAACCTGCACCCCATGTTGATCAGTGCCATTGAACGTCCCTTGATCACCAAAGCGCTTCAGGAAACCAAAGGCAACCAGATCCAGGCTGCAGAACTGCTGGGGTTGAATCGCAATACTCTCAGGAAGAAGATCCATGACTTGCACATTCCCATGAAACGGAATCGGACTGCGCAGACGCGAGAGGCCTGATGCGTCTGCGCATGTTCCCGGAAAGCCGGGTTCATGTAGATGCGGTATCAGCAAACGTTGGTGACGAGGGGTCAGGTATTTCAACTCAATAATAATAGGAGGGGCACGATGACAAAAGAAGAGCTGATCGCAAAAATGGCCGCATCTGCTGGTATCACAAAGGTTGCGGCAGGCACTGCGCTACAGGCCTTCACCGGAGCGGTGACCACGTCCCTGAAGAAGGGGCAACGCGTCTCGCTGGTGAACTTTGGAACCTTTACGGTAGCCAAGCGGAAGGCTCGGCTCGGGCGGAATCCAAGAACCGGTGAAGCGCTGCGAATTCCCGCAGCCAAAGTCCCGAAATTCTCGGCAGGAAAAATCTTGAAATCTGCCGTCAGATAACGTCGTACGATTGCCAGATCGCACATCCGGCAAATAAGAGAGGACGCGGCGTACTTCACTTCAGGGGTACGCCCTCCTCTCTTGTTTATTTCAGCACGATATCCCCAGTCTTCGAACCCCGGCTCAACTCCCGGTACCTCCACCAAACCAGGTTTCGACTACTCCACCGCGTTCGGTCACATCATGGCGGAGCAGCACTTTGCCACCCGTAGGTTCAAATTCCTTCGTGCGCAGGGGTATTGCCTGGCTTCCACTTGGAAGAGGCAAGCACATCGTGCGTGCCGCCAGCTCTTCATCGCTTTATAGAGATACCGGCGGGAAACACCCTCTAGTTGCTTTCGTTTCACCACTCTCGTTCTCGCATGGAAAAGACTTTCTCCACGATAAACTCTCGCCGGCGCATTTTTAATGAATTCATCAGAAGAGAGGTGGTCCATCTCTGCCCCCTGAATTTCTTTTCGTCCGTTTCAACACCCTGCTCAGAAGATGCGAAGGCCGGTGGCAGTCGTTCACACATGGGTAAGGAGATCGTCGTGGGGTTTCGCTGCGCCCAGGATACACCCGTCCTGCCCTAGGCCGCAGGCGGCCTAGCGTGACGACTTGGCCTCGCGTTTCGTCGGGCTGCTGGCGGGCTGACCGGCGAGGAAGGGATAGACCACCCCGGCGAGAGCGCCCCCCACGATCGGCGCAACCCAAAAGAGCCAGAGTTGTTGCAGGGCCCACCCGTCGGCAAAGACGGCCGTGGCGGTGCTGCGCGCCGGGTTGAGGGAGAGATTCGTGACGGGGATCCCGGCCCAATTGATCAGGGCCACGGCCAGGCCGATGGCCAAGGGTGCGAAGCCCTGTGGGGCCCGGCTGTCCGTGGAGCCCAGAATGATCAGGAGGAAAAAGAAGGCGAAGACCGTTTCGGCACAGAAGCCAGCGAGCAGGGAATAGCCGCCTGGGGAATGGTCGCCGTACCCATTGGAGGCGAAGCCGCCGGGGACGAAGCCTGCCCGCCCGGTGGCGATGAGATAGAGGACCCCGGCGCCCAGGATTCCGCCGATCACTTGGGCGGCAATGTAGCCCG
Source organism: uncultured Nitrospiraceae bacterium (assembly GCA_963742465.1). GTDB lineage: Bacteria > Nitrospirota > Nitrospiria > Nitrospirales > Nitrospiraceae > Palsa-1315. The sequence goes on from CAVUMA010000009.1 coordinate 98,180, forward strand.
GGACTTCGTGCGCGGGGAACCGCTTGCTGAGCAGGAGCCCGATGGTGACCGCGGGGTTGATATGGCACCCCGAGATATGGCCGAAGGCGTAGACCATCGTCACCACGGCCACCCCGAAGGCGAAGGCGATGCCGACGACGCCGATGCCGAGTCCCGGCAGGCCCGCGCTCAGGAGTGCGCTCCCGCAGCCGGCAAAGACCAAAAAGAAGGTGCCGAGCGCTTCGGCGGCCAGTCGTTGCATCATCATCCTGCCTCCCCGGATCGTGTGAACCTGCTCCGCACTATGCCCGGAGACGCAACAAAGCGCAAGCGGTCTGACGCCCATTGGCGAGGCAGATCGTTTATTTTTTCCTTTCGATCCAGCATGTTTTCGTGGGAGAAAACTCACAATGAGAAAGGAGGCAAAGCCCATTACGGCTTCTTTTTTCCATAACCACTTCGCTGATACTCGACATTCCCGACAGGTACGTTTTATGCTCAATGAGTGAATGAAAAGAAATAAACTTTCCTCATTGACACAATTTTCTAATGGGCGTATGTGGAATCTACGGCCCATTGATTCGCTCGATCAGGGGGGCCTGGACAGAGCGCGCGACTGTCAACGGGTTCCCCCGCCAACTTTCCAAGAAAGGAGGGTAGCGATGGATGACCTGACTCCACCTGGCCACACAGGCCCGCCGACTCGAGGGCGGGCTGCTGATCGGTCGTGCTAGCCGGTTCTCCACTGGCTGTGCCGTAACGGCACCAAAGACCAATAGGTTACTAGCCTGTATCCATCATGGAGAACTCGACGCTGGTGCGAGGAACACAAGCGCCTGGGGTAATTTCGTTCCCCCCCGATTAGCTGCCCAATGCTCTGGTTGTTGCGCGGGCCTCAGTTTTAGCTGGGCCGAGACAATCACATAGCTAACTTGGCGTCCTAAGCGCCACGAACGGGCGACCTCCCACCTAGTGCAAGGTCGCCTGTTTCTTTTTCGCACTACTGCCGGCAACCGTAAGACCTGAAAAGTGAAACCTAGAACCGCCGACAGTTCTTTCTTCGAAACCTTGCAGGTCTAACAATTCATATTTCCGGTCGACCATCAATCCCATCGTCCAATGCCTGAGTGCACGACTCTGTTTTTCGTACCCTACCGACGAATTTGGAAAACGATTAGTTGAGCCTCTCAGGGCTTGTGTTGACGGAGATCGTGACGTCTCTGCCAGTAGTAATAAAGCGGGATTCCACTCAGGATGGTCGCAGCACCGTACAACGATTCCGTGGGTCGTTGGACGAGACTGTAGATGACCAATGTGAAGGCTCCGATGACGAGGGTCGCAGGCAAGAAGGGATAGAGTGGAGCGCGGTATTGATTGGTATCCACGACGCTTGTAGTACGAAGACGAAAAATCGTGGAGAGGGTTAAGGCCATAAACAGCGAGAGAACGAGGCCGCTATAGACGAGGAGCTGTTCGAAGGTTCCGCTCAGAATGAGCAGCGACGCCCAGAGACTTTGGAAGACGATGGCACGGGCCGGCGCTGCGGTGCGGGGGTGGAGTTGGGCAAGCCAAGGGCTAATCATGCCGTCACGCGCCATGGCCCAATATACGCGGGGCCCTGCCCAGGTCATGGCGCTCACGGCTCCTGCGATAGAGAGACAGAGAATGGCGGCGACCAGGCGCCCGCTTTGTGGCCCCCACAACGCAGCGGCTGCCTTCTCCGCGACCGGTACGATCGGTTCCTGGGCCAGCTCTGTGATCGACAGCGCTGACAGGTAGACAACGTTCAGAAGCAGATAGATCACCGCGACGAACGCTGTGCCACCGATCATGATCTTGGGCAATGTACTCCGGGGGTCAATGATGTCGCCGGCGATGTAGCCCGCGACATTCCAACCGAGATAGCAGTAGGTCACAATCACGAGCGCAATGGCGGACGCCCCAAGCGTCGGCTGTTGCACGGTGGGCCTGGCGAAGAGCACGTCCCCGTAGCTTGCCACCGCCCATAACCCACCGAGAATTAATCCTCCAATAGCGACGACTTTAGTGCTCGTGAGAAGAAGCTGCATGCGGCCGCCTGCCCCCACACCTCGACAATGCATGAAGGTTAGTACCCACAGCAGAGAAAGCGAGAGACCCTTTGCCACCCATCCCTGCTCATCTTCGATCGGGACGACGCGCAGAGCATAGGACGAAAAACTGATGGCTGAGGCCGCGACTGCCGCACCAAAGCCGATCGTAAAGGAGGTCCACCCACTGAGAAATGCCACCAATGGCCCGTAGGCCTCTCGCAGGTAGACGTAATCGCCTCCCGCATGAGGTAGAGCAGCTCCCAGCTCTCCATAGACCATGGCACCACCGAGAGCAAAGAGCGCCCCGATGAACCACAACAGGAGAATCAGCATCGGGTCACCGAGATCGCGGGCCATCAATCCCGTGGTGGTGAAGATCCCGCCCCCAATGATGTTGCTCACCAGTACGCAGGAGGCTGTAAACCAGCCGATCTTCTGCGTAACTGATTTTAAGCCTGGCCCATTGATTGACGGATGGCTCATGGCGTTTGTGGGTGGACGAGGATCGGGGGCTTTCTTTTCTTCCTCTCCTTCCCTACCATACTGAGCAATGCCTGGGAAACAACCCAAAGTTCATCGTGCCACCGGTGTCTTGCGACGACGTCGTCAACCTACTCATGCCGCGACCGGTTTGGCCGCGATCGAACTCCAAGCTGCGGCTCCTCCGGCAGAGGTCGCCGAACTGCATCGAGCGATCGAGGGTGACCGCGGAAAGGTCCTCGCGATCTATCGGGAGCCCTATGGTGGACGCTGGGTAGTGCTGGCGGCCTTGCCGATCGAACTCGTTGAGCCGACCCCTTTTCAGCGCAATCTCTCCGACACGCACGTTCGCAAACTAGCACTTGTGATCGGCAAGATCGGGCGATTTCTCGATCCGATCATTGCGGTACGTGCGCCATTGAGTGAGCCGGTCGCGAAATACTGGACCCCCAACGGCAACCATCGGCTTTCGGCGATGAAGACGCTGGGGGCGCAGAGCATCGTCGCGATCTTGGTACCGGAAACGACTGCGGCCTATCAGATTCTCGCGATGAACACAGAGAAGGCGCACAATCTGCGCGAAAAATCCCTCGAAGTCATTCGTATGTACAAGGAACTAGCGCGGCTCGATGATGCAACAGAAGAGATCTATGCCTTGGAGTTCGAGGAACCGGCCTTCATTACGCTGGGCCTCTGCTATGAAGAGCGGCCCAGATTCAGTGGCGGGGCCTATCATCCTGTATTGAAGCGGGTGGATAAATTTCTGAAGAAGCCGATGCGCGCGGCGATTGAACTGCGGCGGGAACGGGCGCGGACGATGCTCGCACTTGACGATGAGATTGTGAAGCAAGTCGAGGCGCTCAAGGCAAGAGGATTGACGAGTCCTTATCTGAAGAGCTTCATGGTCGCGCGCGTGAATCCCATCCGCTTCCGGCCAAAGGATGCCACTCCTTTGTCATTCGATGACGCACTGGATCGGATGACCAAAGCCGCGAAGAAATTCAATCCCGAGAAGATCAAGCTTGACGATCTGGCAAAAACAGGCGGCGCACCGGACGAAGGTGAATAATAAAGGAGGTCACATGCCCTATTTTATTCTTGGCTTGTCATTGATACTGTATGGGCTCAGTCTAAACCCATCGGCGCTGGCCGCCGAGATCCTGCCCATCGCCAAGATTATGGAACGTCCAGCGGACTTTCAGGCCAAAGTCGTAATCGTGGAGGGACGGGCGAGGGAGGTGATGGAACTGCCGCCTCGATTCAGGGTGCATCGCTGCGCCGGGGGGGCCGTCTACGACGCACAACTGTTCACGCTGCAGGACCAATCCGGGTCCATCCAGGTAGGAGTGGCCGGGGCTTGCAAGCCGAATGCGATGCAACCGGTTGTCGAGGATGAACGTTTGCGCATCCGTGGAGTCGCGGTCGCAGATGAACAGGATCCTCGAGGGATTCCCATCATCTACGCAGACGCCATCGACCGCGTGACACCCTAATCTGAATCCACTTTTGAAGGGAGAACCACGATGAGCTTAGCCGACAACACATGTGTGCCCTGCCGGGGTGGGGTGCCACCGCTTCCTGCCGACCGGGCGCAGGCGCTCTTAAAGGAACTCGACCGCGGCTGGTCGTTGAATGCCCAAGGCCATCTTGAGCGCTTGTATACGTTCAAGGATTTCGCCCAGGCCTTGGCCTACGTGAATAAGGTGGGTGCCGTGGCAGAAGCGGAAGGCCACCATCCCGACCTCTATCTCGCCTGGGGCAAGTGCAAGGTCGAGATCTGGACGCACAAGATCAATGGCCTGACGGAAAGCGATTTTTACATGGCGGCCAAAGCCGATCGCGAGTTTGAGCCGTTTCGCGGGGCTGCCAGTTAACCGAGAGTGAGATGGTTGTGTCATGACCTCAGGAGGCATCAGATGAGCGACAAGGCCAACGTGGCGCTCGTTAATATGCCGTTCAGCTACTCGAAGTATCCCTCGATCCAACTGGGCACACTCTCGGCACTCCTGAAATCTCAAGGCATCTCCGTCGATTGCCATCACTTGAACGTCCGCTTCGCGCACAAGATCGGTGTGCCGCTGTACGAAATGATCTGCGAGAAGCGGGCACTCTTCGGCGAATGGCTCTTCTCCTATCTCCTGTTCCGCGACAATCCGAAGCGCGTTGAGTATCCCCGCCTCTTTAAGCCGGTGTTTGAGCAAGTCGCCAAGGAAAGCGGCCATCCGGTTTCGTTCTTTGAAGACATGGCAGCGAGGACAGCGCCACAGTTCTTGACCTGGGCTTTGACCGCCATCAACTGGGGGCAATATAAGATTGTCGGCTTCACCTCCACGTTCGATCAAAACGTCGCCAGCCTGACGATGGCAAAACTCATCAAGGATCTTTATCCCAACGTAATGATCGTCTTCGGGGGAGCGAACTACGACGGCGAGATGGGACTGGAGTACTTCCGAGCCTTCCCCTTCATCGATCATGTGGTGGTGGGGGAAGGGGAAGGGGTGTTCCCGGAATTGGTTCGCTACCTCCTTCAGGGGAAGACCGGGGTCGTGCCAAACGGTGTGGCCTATCGGGAAGGAGCGGCGATCGCATTTACTCCAAACAACTCACTCTTTTCAGGCTTTGCGAATACTGGTCCACCCGATTATGACGATTACTATCATCTACTGGCTGAGTTGGGGGAAGCCGCACAGGGGCTCGACCGGATCCTCCTCTACGAAGGCTCGAGAGGCTGTTGGTGGGGAGAGAAACATCACTGTACGTTTTGTGGGTTGAACGCACAAAGTATGAAGTTTCGCGCCAAGTCCTCCGAGCAAGTGGCCCGGGAGATAGCCTATCTCTCCAGCCGATACGATACGGCGCGATTTCGATTGGTGGACAACATCATCGACATGAAATATGTGGAGAACCTCTTCGGCCGGTTTGCGGCTGATCATTGCGATCTCGATGTGTTCATCGAAACCAAGAGCAACCTGCATAAAAGCCAGATTCGGACGCTCGCCGCCGGAGGCGTGAAGTGCATGCAGCCTGGATTGGAGAGTCTGAGCTTCAATCAACTTCAGGCGATGGATAAAGGCGTGACACCGATGCAGAATATTATCTGTCTCAAGTGGAGCTCCTATTATCATGTCGCAGTGTCCTGGAATGTCTTGCTCGGGTTTCCTGGAGAAACGAACGAGGACTACCGTCGCCAGATCGACCTGATTCCATCGTTGTTCCATCTACACCCACCGGAGGCAGCCGGGAAGTTCTGGCTTCAACGGTTCAGTCCCTACTACACCAAACCACACGAATATGGTATCCGTATCACCGGTCCCTGGACGGCATACAAGTATGTCTACGATGTTCAGCAGGTGGACGTGGAGAAGATCGCCTACGATTTCGAGTATGAGCTGGACAATTGGAACGTGGACCAGAAGGTCTACCAAGAATTGGTGGACGTTGTGCAAGAGTGGCAGCGACGGGTCGAGTCGAGCGATCGGCCGTTTCTCTATTACTCAAAGGCAATGGACTATGTCACCGTCTACGATGGCCGAAATCCGGAGGCACCAATACGGCGACGCTACGATTGGCCTGCGGCTGGAATCATCGAGGCTTGCAACGAAGCGGCCAAGAGTGTAGACCAGATCCGTACGCTGCTGGCACAGCGACTTAGCAAGAGCGAGAACATTGATGCAGAGATCGATCAGGCGCTCACTGCATTGACCGCTGCACGGATTCTCTACGAAGAGCGTGGGAAATACTTCACCCTTGCCGTTCCCGAGAACTCCTATCTCTAACTGAACGAGTCACCGGTCTCATCACATCGACAGTTTGTCGGCGACGTTGCGCATCTGGACGCCGTGGGCGAGCGAGGCGCCGCCTCGGATGGCGCAAGCGACGTGGACGGCTTCCGTCATTTCTTCGATGTTCGACCCTTTTTCTAGAGAAGCCTGCGTATAAGCATCGATGCAGTAGGGACATTGGACTGCGTGGGCGACGGCGAGGGCGATGAGAGCCTTCTCTCGTTCCGTCAACGTTCCTTCAGCGAAGACGGCGCTGTAGTAGGCCATGAATTTTTCCCAAAGGTCCTTGTTGCCCTTACCCATCTCGGCGAACTTGCCCAGATCGTGAGGATGATAATAGGTCTCCATTGTCCGCTCCAAATTGTAAATGGTTACGCTTAAATGTTGAATGAGCGTGCGCCCATTCATTCACCACTTATCATTTAACAGTGTATTGCGATCATGCGTTGCTGGGCGGTTCGAGATCGGCTTGTGTGAGTACCTGCGAAAACCGCGTGCCGACGATGCCGGTCACCTTGGCCATGAGGTCGGCCACCTCTTGCCACTCCTGCGGCAGAAGATCCTGTTTCAGTTGTGGATGAATTGCCCATTGGGCATCGACTTGTGTTCCCTTTCGGCTCACGATCACCCGAAGCAGTTCCACATCCTTAGTGTGCGATTCGACCCCTGTGGCTTGGGATGGGTTTCCGTTCGAATCTCTCGATGGAGGCGTTGAACGTGCCATACAGCCAATCCCCTTCCTTTTTGTAATAGAAGATCCTACTTCATCGTCGTTCTATCTGTATATCTGCCAGAAGGACCCTATGGCCAGGCTTAACTGTTCGGGTGTCCGGCTAGTCTGGTGCTGGCGTAGCGGGACTGATGACTTACGAGGGAGTTTCGTCTACTTGGAGCAAGTCGAGCATGGCTTGGTGAATAGCCCCATTACTTGCGACCAATTCTTGCCCATAAATCGAGTGAGAAGCGCCTTTGAAGTCCGTCACTTTGCCGCCGGCTTCACGGAGAATGACGACTCCTGCCGCCATGTCCCACGGATTCAGTGTCACTTCCCAAAATCCATCGAATCGGCCGGCCGCGACATAGCAAAGATCCAGCGCTGCCGTTCCAGTTCGACGCAATCCCTGCACCTTCAACGCAAATCGTACGAAGTGGTTCAAGTTATTGTTTGAGTTGTCACGAATGTCGTATGCAAATCCGGTCACGAGAAGCGCACGATCGAGATGGTCCGTCGTGGACACGGAAATGGGAATGCCGTTGAGGTAAGCCCCGTGACCGATTTGTGCGGTAAAAAGTTCGTCTCGAGTCGGATCGTAGACCACCCCAATAATCCCACGACTGTCGCACTCCACCCCGATGGACACACAGTAGGCAGGGAACCCGTGCGCAAAGTTGGTCGTGCCATCAAGCGGATCGATCACCCATTTATAGCGGGATGGAGGTTGCTCGGTCAGCCCACGTTCCTCGGCAAGGATACGATGGTTTGGGAAGGCGTCGTGGATGACATCAATGATCCGTTGCTCTGCCTGGTAGTCGGCATCGGTGACAAGGTCAATGACCTGCTTATGTTCAATACGAAAACCGGTGCGCGTGCATTCTGCTAGAACGGCTCCCGCCTGGCGGGCCGCGTCAGTGGCGACTGAGATGAGTGTATCGAAAGGAATATCCTGGCCATTTGGTGGTGTCATGAGACGGCATCATAGCACGAGGCTACGTTTCTACAATGTTGAACGAAGAGACCTCTCGAACGTGAAGGAATTCCACTCATTAAGACCAAGGTTTGAACGGATTCGTGTCACATTCTTAAACCGAGCAGGTGGCATTGAGAACAAGCATGGATCAGTTTTAAAGCGATCATGCCATGCAAGCCACCATTGTAACTTTATCTGTTGACTTGCTACACAAGCAATGCTATAAAGCAAGCATGCTTCATCTGGGGGCAAGCTCGTGGAAGAACTCACCGATATATTGGTTGGTCTTGAGCAGCGAATTAGCGCTTACAAGAACCGACTGCAAGAGCTCGAAAAGAAACGTCGTCGCTTGGATGACGAAATCGCTACGATTAAGAAGTACTTGGAGTTGGCAGAAACGCTCTATCGCGTTGAAGCCGACAAGGCCAAGCTCGCCAGTCTCTCCAGTCAATTCTATTCCGACGAAAAAGGTGCTCGTCAGCGACCGAATACGGATGTCACCGACCAATCGAGGGAAATCCTCATGGGACGGAGCAAGTATTCCGGGAAAAGTGTGTCGGAAGCCGCGTACGAAATGCTCCGCGAGGCGAATCGCTCGATGCATGCAAAAGAGCTTGTACACCGATTGGTCGAGGGGGGACTCCAGATCAAGGGGAAAACGCCGCTGACATCTGTGGCCACATCATTGAAGAGGGACAAGCGGTTCAAGAAAGTGGGTCCGAACACTTTCGAGGCATTGGAAGAATCCCTGATCCACGCAGTGTAATGTGCCGGGCTAGTTAGACCTCAAAATACACGAAGGGGGGTGAGAGTCTTGGCGACGAAGAAAGCAGCAAAGAAGAAGAAGAAGTAGTCCCCGCCTTGATTCTAGCGTCGGGAGCGAGGCCACTTGCTCCCGACGTTAAATCACATCTCAATTTACACGCACGTCAAAATTCAACTCGCCCGTCTTGGCAAGACCAAGATCAGACTTTCTTGCAAGAAGATGAACGTTAGAATGCTTGGAGAGCCACAAGCGATGCGGATCGCCGTGCGGCCTTGGCAGAACGAGGCTCAGACGCGGCGACTGTTTCGTCGGCGTTGAGCAACACCCAGCTATCGGGGTGGGCAAGAATCTGTTGAACGAGGCGCGTATGTATTGCATGCCCCGAGCGCTCGGCGAGCAAGTGCCCGATAAAGGGTATGCCGAGCAACGAAACGTCTCCGATCAGATCCAGGATCTTATGTCGCACGAATTCATTGGCAAAGCGAAGACCTGATTCATTGAGAATGCCGTCTTGAG